>CAZEJB010000001.1:0-4603 GCA_964512635.1 uncultured Planctomycetales bacterium
GCAGCGCGTAACAACTTAGCAATATGCAGGCCCATGGCCCACCCCCGAGATCAATTTCAGCCGGCTCGCCTGGGAAAATTATAACGCGATGCGGTGGGAAGCAGTCAGCGTCAGGCGCAAGCATGCAGCGACTGAGGCGGGTGGGACGAGCCCCAATCCTGGAAGAGATGCAGGCTAGAGCCGGCGCTCTGTCTCGGGCGCACGCAGTGCGCCCCTACTTTAAGTTCCCTTGCGCTGCAGCATCTGCGCCGGCCAGAGCCGCTCCAAATTGCGCAGAGCCGTCCAGAGCAGGAGCATGAGCAAAGTGAGCTGGGCCAGAAAGAAGGCCCACCAGGGGATGGGGGTAAAGAAGAGCAGCATCGGGCTTAGGTTCAGGATGCCCGCCGCCAGCAGGGCCAGCAGGGAGCTGACCGCCTCATTGCGGAACAGGCCGGTGAGGATGATGGCGCAGAGGATGGCCTGGTTAAGCAGGATGCTCAGCGCCGCGCCCGCCACCAGCGAAAGCGGCAGCAGCATGGCGCCCTGGGCCGCGCGCTGCGGCTCGATCCAGAAGGCATAGACGGCCAGCAGGGCCAGGAAGGCCAGGACCGGCGGTGCCAGCAGGCCTTGAAGCTGCAGGAACAGGCCGCTGACCAGTTCCAGGGGCCGCAGGCGGCTGATGCGCAGCATGTCGAGGGTGCCGGCGCGGCGCAGGCCGGAGAGCTCGTAGTAGGCCACGAAGATGGTGGTGAAGCCGTAGACCGAAACGAAGAAGAAGAACAGAGTGGGCAGGCCGAGGTATTCACCAAGGTAGTCCCGCACATCCTCCACATTCGACACCAGCAGCTGCAGGCCGACCGGCAGGGCCACCGCGCAGATCCAGGCGAAGAGATAGAGGTTGTTGACCCGCGCCATACGGCGGGCCAGACCGGCCAGGGCTTCGCGGCCGTCTGCCGCCCCTTCTGCGTATTTTGCCATCACTGCCATTACCATATTAGTTGACACGGGGCTCCTTTGACTTGGGCCCCCCAAGGGGCCGTGCGGCCGACCCACTGGACTGCCGCGGCGCGGCAGCTGTGCCGCCGGAGTAAGACATGCGCGAAACGAGAATCCTTGGACTGATCGAACGCCTGCAGCGCGAAGGTCTGGACGCACTGCTGATCAGCAGCCTGCCGAACATCTTTTATCTGTCAGGCTTTACCGGGTCCAGCGCTGCACTGCTGCTGACGCCCCACCAGCGTCTCTTCGTGACAGACTTCCGCTACCACGGCCGTGTTCGCAGTCAGACCAGTGGGGGCTGGGAAATTGAAGATAACTCGAACTCTCCCCTGCGCGAGCTGCTGCCACAGCTGGCGGCGCGCCATCAGCTCGGCCGCATCGGCCTGGAAGCCGAGCACATGAACCTGGCGCTGTATCTGGAGCTGCAGAAGGCCGGCGGGCCGGAGTATGTGCCAACCCGCGGCTGGGTCGAGGACCTGCGCCGGGTCAAGGATGCCGGAGAGATCGAGACATTGCAGGCAGCCGAAAGCCTCGGTGAGCGGATCTTCAGCGAGCTGCTGCCCCTGCTGGGCCCCGATACGACCGAGGCCGACATCGCCGCCGAGATCGAATACCGCGCACGGCGCCATGGCGCCAGCGCCTGCAGCTTCAGTCCGATCATCGCCAGCGGCGTACACAGCTCCATGCCGCACGCGGGCTACAGCGGCGAAAAGTTGGTGCCCGGCACTCCCCTGACGATTGACCTTGGCGTGGTGCTGGACGGCTACTGCAGCGACATGACGCGGACGGTTTTCTTCAAGGACTGCCCGCAGAAGTGGGAGCAGATTTACAACCTGGTCGACCTCGCGCAGCGCACGGCCTTTGAGCGCCTGCGGCCGGGCGTGACCGGGCGCGAGGGCGACAGCTATGCCCGCGAAGTGATCGAGGCCGGCGGCTATGGCGAGCACTTCGGCCATGGACTGGGGCATGGCGTCGGCATCCAGATCCATGAGAGCCCGCGCCTGAGCCAGGCCGAAAAGCGCATCCTGGAGCCGGGGAACGTGACCAGCCTGGAGCCGGGAATCTATATCCCCGGCGAGGGCGGCGTGCGGATCGAGAACCTGATCTGGTTCACCGATGACGGCGTGCGCAGCTTCAACCAGCTGGGGACCGAGCTGACGGTGGTGGGCTGAGGACTGGCAGGTCGCATTAGCTGAGCCCGGTAAGTACTTGCATCTCGGTAAGTGGTTGCGGTTTTAGTCAACCACAGAGAACACACAGACCACAGGCTTATTGCGGGCGCTCATCCGCGCGGCCCTGCAAAATCACCCCACATGCGAATAGATTACTCAGGCGGGGCTTGTGGTATCATTCCCGTTCGCCTGCCGCGTAGACTCGCGCGGTAAACATAGGCGGATACAAGGGGTTTTCAATGCGCGACGCGATTCATCCCAAGGTCAAAGAGATCACGGTGAAGTGCCTTTGCGGCAACAGCTTCCAGACACTGTCGGTCCGCGACAGCATCAACGTTGAAGTCTGCAGCATGTGCCATCCCTTCTTCACCGGCCAGAAGCGCGTGGTTGACACCGCCGGCCGCGTCGAGCGCTTCATCAACCGTGCCGGCAAGGCGGGCGGCGCCTCCAGCTACGGTCAGAAGATCAAGCCCAAGAAGGGTTAGCCCAGGCAGGGTTGGCTCATACAGGATTAGCCAGGCAAAGGCTGGTCCCGGCGGGCATGGCCCGCACATTTCACCTACTGGAAACACTATGCACATGAAGCGCGGCTCCCACGCCAGCACTGCACAAAGCTCGGCGGAGAGCCGCGCTTTGCATACTGCCCCGCGCCGCCGCCCGCTGACGGCGCTGAGCGCCTGGCTGCGCCCGGCAAGCCTGATCCCGATGCTGCTCGCCCCGGCCGTGCCCTACGGCGGCCAGGCCGCCATCGAAGGCGTGCTGATGAAGGGCAAGGCGCACGCGGCACTGGCGATGCGCCGGCGCAGCGGCCGGATCGAGCTGCTGGAGCGCGAGGTGGTCAGCCGCTTCCCCGGACTGGTCAACGTGCCCTTCGTCCGCGGTACCCTGATCCTGATGGACATGATGCTGCTGGGCTTCTGGGCCCTGCGCGAGAGCGGCAAGCGCTATGAGATCGACATGGTCGCGGCCGAGGAAGAGAAGCTGCTGGAGACCCGCGCGGCGGCAGGTGACGCCGACGCCAGCGCCAGGCTGGCCCAGAACCGCGCCGAAGCCCAGGCCAAGTCCGAGGCCGATGCGGCCGCGGAGGCCGCCGCCCGCGCGGCAGGCAAGGGCCCCTCGGGGCAGACCAGCTTCAGCGGCGGCGAGATCGCCATGCTTTCCATCAGCCTGCTGATCAGCCTGACGATGTTCAAGGTGCTGCCGGCCATCGCCGCGACCTACATCAGCGGCTGGATGGGCATTGCCGGCATCGTGGCCCACAAGGCGCGGATCGGCTTTGAAGTCGGCTATGCCGCGGCGCCCAGCTTCAGCCTGCAGCTGATCGTCAACACCATCGAGGGCCTGATCAAGTTCGGGATCTTTGTGGGCTATGTCTGGCTGATCGGCCGGATGCCGGATGTCAAACGCCTGTTTGAGTATCACGGCGCCGAGCACATCGTGATCAACGCTTATGAGGACGACCCGAAGAACCAGGAGATGAAGTTCATCCAGAGCCATGGCGTGGCACACCCGCGCTGCGGCACCAGCTTTATCGCAATCATGATCCTGCTCAGCATCATCCTTTTTACGGTGATCGACTGGGCGGTGGTTACTTACCTGCCGCAGTTTACCGACCCGGTGCGCAACATCCCCCTGTGGTACATCCGCTGGCCGCTGCGCATCATTGGCATCATCCCGCTCAGCGGGCTGAGCTATGAGGTCATCCGCTCGGCCTTCCGCTATTTCGGCAACCCCTTCGTGCGGCCGCTGCTGAAGTTCGGCATGCTGTTCCAGGTGCTGACCGTCCGCCGCCCGGCGGATGATCAGGTGGAAGTCAGCCTGGCCTCTTTCAACCGCGTCAAGGATCTGACAGAAGGTCAGGTTAACAGCTAACAGTTACCAGTTAACAGTCACCAGTTAACAGTCACCAGTCAGCAAGAAGAGCCTGCAAGCGGATGTAGACAGTTAGCCCGGACGGATTTGCACATCAGGAAAACAAGGCCGGCCTCAGGGCTGCTACTCGAGGTAACTGATATGACTGGAGTTCAGCACTTCAAGGACCTGGTTGTCTGGCAGAAAGCCGTGACACTGGTCAAGAGTGTCTACCAGCTAAGCGCCGTGTGGCCGCGTGAAGAGATCTATGGACTAACCAGTCAGGCGCGCAGGGCCGCCTGCTCGATTCCCTCTAACATTGCTGAAGGACATGGAAGGTACTCTCCACGCGAGCTTGCACGATACCTGATGATCGCGCATGGCTCACTTATGGAGTTAGAGACCCAGCTGCACATCGCGTGCGAGCTTGGCTTCCTCCCGCGCGGAGAACTTGATGCGGTCGAACCACAGATCCGCGAAGTCGGTCGGCTGCTTCACGGTCTGTTGAAGAGTATCCAATCCAAGCCAGATTTCTGATAGTGCGTGCACTGGTCACTGGTCACTGGTCACTGGTCACTGGTCACTGGTCACTGGTCACTGGT
>CAZEJB010000001.1:4703-23565 GCA_964512635.1 uncultured Planctomycetales bacterium
ACTGGTCACTGGTCACTGGTCACTGGTCACTGGTCACTGGTCACTGGTCACTGGTCACTGGTAACTGGTAACTGTTAACTGGTCACTGGTTACTGGGACGCTGACAGGTAACCCTTATAATCACTCGCTCGCTATGTGGGACAAACTCGAAGCAATTGAGGAGCGCTATAGGGCGCTGCAGGAAGAGATGGCCTCGCCCGAGGCGGCCGTCGACCCTGTGCGCATCGCTCAGCTCGGGCGCGACAGCTCGGAACTGGAAGAGATCGTCGGGCCTTACCGCCTGGCGCTGCAGGTCAAGCAGCGCCTTGAGCAGAGCCGCGAGGAGCTGCGCGAGGCCAGCGATGAAGAGCTGCGCGAGATGCTCAAGCACGACATCGCCGAGCTGGAGCCGCGGCTGGAAGAGATGGAAGTGGAGCTGCGGCGGCTGATCGCGCCGCGCGACCCGGCGGACGCCAAGGACTGCATCCTGGAAGTCCGGGCCGGCGCCGGCGGCGACGAGGCCAGCCTGTTCGCCTCCGAGCTTCTGCAGATGTATATGAACTTCGCCCGGTCCAAGGGCTGGAGCTGCGAGCTCATCGACGAGACCGAAAGCGGGCTGAAGGGCATCAAGGAAGCGGTGATGGAAGTCCGCGGCCGCGGCGCCTATGGCTGGCTGAAGTTCGAGAGCGGCGTCCACCGCGTCCAGCGCGTGCCGGCCACCGAGAGCGCCGGCCGGATCCACACCAGCACCGCCACCGTGGCCGTGCTTCCGGTGGTGGAGGACATGGATGTGGAAATCAAGGATTCGGAAGTGCGGGTCGACGTCTACCGCTCCAGCGGCGCCGGCGGCCAGCACGTCAACAAGACCAGCTCGGCCATCCGCCTGACACACCTGCCCACCGGACTGGTTGTAACCTGCCAGGACGAGCGCAGCCAGCTGCAGAACAAGGAAAAGGCTTTTAAGGTGCTGCGCGCGCGGCTTTATGAGCAGCAGCAGCAGCAGATCAACGCGGCCCAGGCCAGCGAGCGCCGCAGCCTGGTGGGCTCCGGGGACCGCTCCGAGAAGATCCGCACCTACAACTTCCCCGACGGCCGCATTGCCGACCACCGGATCGGGATGAAGGTCTACAATGTGGAAGGCTTCCTGGGCGGCGACATCGGCGAAATGTTGCAGGCCCTGCGTACGCATGACGAAGGAGAGCGGCTATCCAGGTTGTAGAGCTATATACGGCGCTGAAGCAGCGTCTTGGCGGCCTGCCCGATGTGGTGGACGCCAAGGCCGAGGCTGACGCGATCTTCCGCCACAAGCTGGGCCTCAGCCCGGCCGAGCGGCTGCAGTTTGGTCGCGGCGAGGTCGCGGAAGGCGCCGCCGCCGGGATCGAGGAAGTGATGAGCCGGCGCGAGACCGGCCTGCCCCTGGCCTACTGCACCGGGCGCGCCGACTTCTGCGGGCACAGCTTCGTGGTCACGCCGGATGTACTGATCCCGCGCCCGGAGACCGAGATCCTGGTCAGCCGCGGCGCCGAGTGGCTGGAGGACCAGCTCCTGCGCCGTTTCAACCGCGACAAGGTGCTGGCCGACGGCCATCCGATCCTGCTCGACCTGGGCTGCGGCTCCGGCGCCATCGGCATCAGCCTCGCGCTGCAGTTCCCGACTCTGCGCGTCGTGCTGGCGGATGTGTCTGAGCCCGCTCTGGGAGTGGCCGAGGAGAACGCCCGGCGGCTCGGGGTGATCGAGCGCTGCCAGTTCCGCAGCGGCGACTGGTTCGCCTGGGCCCGCCGCCGTGAGCGCTTTGAGCTGATCCTCTGCAACCCGCCCTATGTGACGCGCCGCGACGACCCGCGCCTGGCGGCCAGCGTGCGCGAGCATGAGCCCTCCATCGCGCTGTTCCTTGACGAGGAGCCCGAGGAGTTCTTCTTCCGCCTGGCCCGCAAGGCGGTCAGCCATCTTGGCTCTGGCGGCCTGTTCGCCGTTGAGGTGGGCTATGACACGGCCTGGCCGGCGCGCTGCGCCTTTGACCGGGTGCACAGCCTGCAGCGCGGCAAGGGTGTGCACGACTTTTCCGGCATCGAGCGCGTGATCTGGGGCATTCGCAAGTAAAAGGCGGATGCCTCGCCTGGATGGCAGATCGAGCTGACGCGGCACACAATCAAAGAATGAAAGAGCATTACATACGAGGACGCAAGGGCTCCGTTTCGCTTGCGCTCCACGCGGATGCCAGCGCTGGTGCACTCAGTGCGCCACTGCAAATGAGGACTCCTCCTGCTTCAAGCCGCCCACTCCCGGCGTCTGCCTTGTTCTCTGGTTTCTGCTTTGTTCTCTGGTTTCTGCTTTGTGACTTCTGAACTTTGAATTTGCTTTCCCTGCTCCCTGCTCCCTGGTCCCTGGTCCCTGGTCCCTGGTCCCTATCCCCTGTCCCCTGCCCCCAGCCCTGCTATTCGCCCTGCAAAGAGAAAGGGGCTGCCCCCGCATAGCGGAGACAGCCCCAGGCCTGTCGCGATGAGGGCCCTGCCCTGGCTTTAGGGCAGGCCGCTCGACACGGTCATACGCTTGCTGGCGCCGAAGTAGAAGGCCGCCACCGGGTTCGCGTTGTAGTCGAGATAGACATCGTAGGTCTGGCCGGCGATGAGCTGGCCCGGGCCGACGCCGTCGAAGAAGTCGAAGCCGTTCATCACGTGCATCGCGAGGTAGTCACCATCGTTGGTGATGCCCGTGATCTGCAGGTTCAGCTTCATCTTGGCGTTCTGACCGGCGTCAATGTTCTCGATATACATGTAGACGTTCGGGTTGGCGTCGTCTTCATAGTTGAAGACCCAGCCGCCGCTGAACTGGGCGAAGATAACGTCCGGGGCCGGAGTGCCGACCGTGTTGCCTTCCACCGACTTGTCAGCGAAGCTGATCGAGTTCTTGGTGGTCTGGCCCGTACGGTTATAGGCATTCATGCCCCAGTCAACGCCCGCCAGCGGAGCGGTGAATCCGCCCAGCGCGGTCTTCGTGAAGGTGCCCTGGCCGATTGCGCGCTCGGCCTTGTCGAAGAACTTGAAGCCGAAGGTCACAGTACCCTCAAGGTCGCCGATATTGCGCAGGGCCGCGATGTCGATGACGATGCGGCCGGGCTGCGTATACTGAGCAACCGTGCTGAACTGGCCTTCGAGGTTGGCCGGATCATCCCAGACGATGCCTTCGGCATCGCTGCCCTCAATCATGTAGCAGCGCGGGAAGGTACCCTGACCCTGCTGGAACTGGATCAGGAACTCGTCGCCCTCCTTGAGGACGTCGTTGTAGCCTTCGGGGTCAACCGGGTCAACCGTGCCTTCGGCCAGGTTGATCTGGATGCGGTCGTCGCGGCGGATCTTGGCGTTATCCCAGAAGACCTGAACAAAGTTCGGGCCGCCCTGGGCCACGTTGGCCACGGCGTCCGGAACCACGATCAGATCCTGGGCCGGCGGCGGCGGCGCGGTCTCGAGAGCAGTACCATCACCCATCTTGTTCAGCGAACTCCAGACAGAGCTGTTGTTGAAGCGGAAGACGTAGTACTTGCCCGGGTTGAGCTGCACGCCCGGAACCACGCAGTCGCAGGAGAAGATGTCGTTACCGCGGTCGACGACGTTGAACTCGCCACCGTCGAGCGGGTTGACCGACTCATCGTTGAAGGTGAAGTCGATCAGCGGGGTGAAGCAGCCGTCCGGGTTGTCGCCCTCGCAGAGCTGCAGCTGGGTCTGGGTGACATCCAGCGGCGCGCCCGGGGTGCCCCAGGTCAGCAGCATCGACATCGGCGAGTCAACCTGCAGGGTCAGCTCGGTGACGGGGTTGATGCCGTCGGTCGGGCTGGCCAGCAGAGCGGCCGTCTCATCAACGGTAACGTCATAGCTGGTGTTCAGCACGACGTCCACCGGGACGCTGACCTTCAGCTCGGTGTTGTTCGGGTAGGTACCCGCGTTCGGCAGGGTTACAACCGCCAGACCCTCGGGGTTGGCAGTGTCGCTCTCCGGATCATCATCAGGGAAGATGATGCCCGCGCCCGGGTTGCCGGTGATCGGCGAGGTGCCGGCAAAGGCAATCCAGGTGCAGTCCGGGTCGGCGGTACGCAGGCCGGCGGCGCCGCCCAGCGTGAAGTCCCAGGTGGTGTTGGTAACTGCGGCGGCGAAGGCCTGGTCGTAGTCACTCTGCTCCATGTCCGCGTTGGCGAACGCAGTGTCTTGGTCGTCGATCACCGGGCCCTCGAAGTCGCCGGTGCCCTCGGAACTGGTCCAGGTACCGGAGATGGAGGACAGGGTGAAGGTGTAGCCCTGATTGGCTACAACGGCGGCCTGGGCATTGGAGTTGTCCACGATGACTTCGTTGGACTGATCGTCAACCAGACTGATCTTAAAGCTGGTGATGTTCAGGTTGCCCGGCTGCGGCGTTCCGCCGTTCGGAACCTCAACTTCGATCGAGGCCACCGCACCATCCAGAACCGAACTTGCTCCGCTGCCCGCGGCGCGCTTCGGGGTCACGAAGATAAAGACGTTACCGTCAGCGTTCGTGTCGGCCGCAGCCATTTCGGTAGTGTCGAAATCGGAGGTGGTGGTGAAGTCATAACGCCAGAAGTCCGATGCCTGCTTGAGCGGGCCCGGGGTGGCGTTGTTCTTGTCTGTAGCAGCCTGCTTGTCGGCGAAGTTGATCACAGCGAACTCAGTGGGAGTGCCGCTGGAGCTGTCAGCGATGCCAAGCGAATACGAGTCGGTCTGCTCCAGATAGTGGAAGCCGATGGTGGAGAGGTCGCTGGCCTTGACGAAGTCGTCGTCGTTGTAGTCAGCGGGCAGGCCCGACCAGTTGGTGGAAACCTGCTTGTTGAAGTGGATACCGATGGGGGACAGGTCGTTGACGTTCACACGTCCGTTGCTGTCACCATCACCGCGCATCCAGCAGTTGGTGAATTCGACGAAAGCGGTACCGGCGCCGGTATCGGTCGCAGTACTCAGGTTGGGCAGGCTCTGGTGAGTCGTGCCGACACCGAGGGTGTTGCGATAGACATCGCCGCTGGCGGAGGCGGTGCGCATGGCGCCGCGCTCGAAGTAAAGGGTGGCAAAGCGGCCGTTCAGGCTGACCGGGTTGTTACCCGGGGTCGCCACCTGGCCGATGCCCGCCACGCCGGCATGATTCAGGAAGGAAGCCTCGATCGCGCCGCTCTCGCCGCCGATCAGGTCATCAATCTGAGCCCGCACGGGGTGAACCTGGGCGGCGTCGTAGCGCACATCCAGGCACACACTGCTGGTGTTCTCGTCATCCTTGATCGAGATAACCAGTGCCTGCTGGCCATTGGCCTCTTCCAGCTTCAGCGACAGGGTGTCATTCAGGGAGGAATCGTAGGTCCCTGTATCCGCGGCATAGCGGAAGACCTCGAAACCACCCAGCTTGACACCTGAGCCGGTGTGCTGGATATCCTGGGCGTTGATGTCGCCGATGTTGCTGGTACCGCAACTCGCCAACACCAGCAGCAGGATGAGACCGAGCCAGCCTGTTAGACGAAGGCTGATATTCATCGCCTCTCCTCTCCTCGCGTTGAGATTACTGATATTCATCGTCACTTGCAGCAATTCCTGCTGCCCTTGCTGAGAGATCGGGCCTGATATGACCAAGCCCGGCCCGGAAGAGACGCTTCCGGACCGGGCCTGGTTCCGTTACCTGTTAGCAGTTGTCAATCCAGCTCTCCGGCTGTCAGCTGTATTAGCTGACGGTGACGGTGTTCTGGGTGACGTTATTGCTGATGTCGCCCCACTGGTAGACAGTCTGGCTGCCATCCTGGTAGTAGGTGCGGTTCACCTCGTCGAACAGCAGGAAGTCGAGCTTGTAGCTACCGGCAGCGCTGAACTCCAGGTTGAAGTTAAACAGCTGACCAGCAGTACCAGCCGGAGCATCGGAGCCGCCCAGCGGGGTGATGTTGAAGTCGATCGCGCTGCTGCCCGTGAACGGGGCCGGCAGAGCGGTGTCAGGCACCAGCAGGTTGTCGCCAACGCCCAGGAAGCCCGCGGCCGGATTGACAGTGGTCCAGATACCGTCAACGGTCTCCTGGTCCTTGTCCTCGACCGGGTTCAGGCCCGGATCGCCGGCAACCGGCGCGCCGTAGTCATAGCTGTTACCGCTGTAGTCGCAGCCCGCCGGGAACACAACCGAAACGCCGGTCATGAACTGGAAGGGGTTGGCGACGGGGCCGGTAGCAACGATAACCTTGACGGTGTCAGCGGTCGTAGCGCTCGTCACCAGCGGGATCGCTCCCAGCTGATCGTTCGCCAGGACCAGGCCCGCGATGGTGATGGTGCCGGAGGTATCGGTATCGGTACCACCGTTGCCGTCATCCGCGATGAAGGTGGCCGTACCAGTGGCGCCGGCGAAGACATCGCTGGCGGCAAAGGTGAAGTCACCACTGCCAGAACGGCTCGCAGGAGTGCCCTGCAGACCACCGGTAGCGCTGTCGAGGTTGACGGTCACGGTGTCGCCATCAGGATCGCTGACGGTAACGGTGACAGTGGCACCATTGACGACAATGCTGTCGATGCTCGGGGCGGCATTGCGGGTCGCGCCGACATTGAGGGTCAGAGTGGCGGGGTTACCGGTAATACCGGTGGCATCCGTCACGCGAGCGGTGGCGGTAAAGGTCTGCGCCGCCGCCAGGTCAACAAGAGTGACCGTCGTGCTGAAGGGGCTGGTCGCCGGAACGCCAGAAATGTTCGGAACCGCCGCACCACCGAAGTCAATCGCGATGGTGTACGGAGCCGTACCGTTCTGGAACGCAACGTTGAAGGTCGCGTTTTCGTTACCGAAGAGACCAGCCGGATCAGCCGGGGTCACCGTGAACGAAGTGATCTGCGGCCCAAAGGTCGGCAGGTCGCCACCAACGTTCAGTGTGTCGCAGCCCGTGAACAGGATTCCCAGTCCGAGAGCCGCCAGTGCAACGAGTTTCCTCACAACTTTCCTCCTTACCTAACCAGGTATTGGAACAAGGGTTCGAGTCGAGCAAGTATATACCATAGATAGTGGAAACGCAACAACCCCCACTGGCATGGAATCAAGTCCCAGCGCCCATTGGCACCTCCTAACACCCGCCGGATTTCAGCCTCGTTTAATTATAACCGCGCTGACGGGTTTTAGCAGGACCAGGGGGTCATTGCGGGCCCCGGGGGTCTAATTGCCCCTTTTATTGGCGCGCTATTGATGAATCGGCAGACGCGGGCCCGGCTAAAGGGCTATTCCCCGCCGAGATACAGCAGAGCGGCGCGACGGAAATATTGCAGATTCGCCGCGATGTAGTCCGGGCGCAGGCGCTTGCGGGCCGCGGCCAGATCTACGCCCGCCAGGGGCACATCGCCGTTGGGATCAGCATCCGTGCGGTACTGGTAACCGAAGTAGGGCGCGAAATCCGCCCGCCATTTGTTATGGCGTTTTTCGGAGAACCAGGGCAGCGGAACGAAGGCCCGGAACCCGCCGTGGGGCTCCGAGGCATCGGTGTCATAGGCGAAGAAGGTCAGCTCGGTGGGGCCGAAATAGCGCCGGCTTTCCACCCGCACGCCCTGGTCGCCATCGGCGAACTGGCCGCCCATCAGGGTCAGCTCCCAGTCGATACAGGGCTCAAAATAACTCAGGTCGGCCAGGGCTACACCGTCAGTCGTATCGGATTCGCCCTCACTTTCATCCTTAAAATAGTAGTAACGCCCACCGAGTTTCCAGCGGCCGGGCTCAAAGAAATAGCCCGCCTCGGCTGTCGCGCCATAAACTTCGCCGCCGTAATAGCCCGCGGTGGCGAAGGTGTGCAGATTCGGCGTCCAGCTGTCGAGGTAGGTCAGGAAGGCATCGCGGTTGACCGGGTCGGTCTTGTCATTGATATCGTTGAAGATCGGCCAGTCCTGGCGCAGCTGGGCCCGCAAACCGCGACCGAGATAAATCTCCTCGGTCAGGCCGAGTCCGGCGGTGGTCCGCCAGGTCGGCTGGCCGTTGCGGGCCACGTCGACTGTGCTGGTCGCGCGAAGCATGACCTGGCCGCCGCCGTTCTTCTTGCCCGCTTCGGGGGCAAACAGGGCGTCGGACGGATAGCCGCCGGGGTGATAGCTTGAGACACAGAACACGCCCGGGTCGGTGGCCGGGTCCTGCAGGTAGGCCAACAGGTCCTCAACCGCCACGCTGACCGTGGCCTGGGGCACGTCCTCCACCTTGGGGCTGACCACGATCTGGCTGATGCCCTGGCCGGCGCAGCGCGCGGAAACAAGGGTCGCCACGGCAATGGCGTCGAGCTCCTCCCGGAAGCGGCGGTTCTCAAACTCGACAAACAGGGTCTGGCCATCCGAGCCGACCAGCACGTTCTCGAAGCTCTCAGCCCTCAGGGCGTCGCGCACGGCAGCGGTCATGTCGCAGGGCTCGTCGTACTCGCGGTCGCAGAGCGTCAGATCCGTCGGACAGCAGGGCGTGTCCTTGCCGCGCGGATCCAGCGGGAAGCTGTAGCTGGCGGTAAAGATGCCGTGGTTGTTGGCCTTGCCGGCCTTGACGGACAGGCCGTGGTTCGGCTTGAGCTCCACGCCGTAGTTCAGGTCCTGGCTGTCGTACTCGGCCAGCAGGGCTGCATACTCCACTGGCTGCCAGCGCACGGAGCCGAAGGCGCCGTCGAACTTCTCGGTGCCGACGCCGGCGCTGACCTGCACATCGCCCCAGCCGCTGTAGGTCGCGACACCGTAATAGCTGGTCTCGAGCTGGCTTTCACCGCCGAGGTCGATCACGCCGGCCGCCAGGGACCACTCATCATCCTTATAGAACTGGTACTTCGCGCTGGCCGAGCGGTCCTGGAAGTTGGCCAGATCGGCCCCCTCGTCCGGAACCTCGGGATAGTCGGTCAGGCGGGCAGTGATTTCGAGGCCCGGCAGATAGCCCAGGGTGGCGCTGTAGGTTCTGGCGACCACATTGCTGCGGCCCAGCACCGAGCGCACGAGGCTGCGTCCGAGGGTGAACACCGCCTCGCCGTCCTGCACCACCTCCGCGGTTGGCGTGTTCAGGATGCCGCTGACGCCGTCGACATTGGGCGAAGACTGGGATTCACCGGCCCAGGCCGGCAGGGCCAGGCTGGCCAGGCATAGGGCTGGCGCGGCGATGGCGCTTACAAGGCGGCTGAGCGTTGAGTTTTTCATGGGCTTGTCGTTGTTCCAGTTCCCGGGCTAGGGCGCACCGGTCGGGATGTCCTGCGAGACGACGCAGAACTGGCCGAAGTCGGCCTCGAGGTCGCCGTCGCCGCCGACTTCAAAGGTCACCGAGCCGTCGGTGTTGGGTGTCAGGTTTTCCACAAAGACCCACTTGCCGACGACACTGGGCAGACCGGAGGTCTGGCGGCCGCCGGAGAGGGCGCCATCCAGATCATCGCGGTCCACTTCGGTCAGCTTGTAGAGCTCCAGGGTTGTGTCAGTGTTAAGCGAGTTAACCGGCAGGGTGATTTCGCAGGGTTCGCTGGTGCGCAGGTCGTGGGGCTGGATCGAGGCTCCGCCCACCTTGATGAAGTCGTCGACGAAGACCGGCACGCCAGCTTTGACCGCTGTATTGCTGAGAGCAGCCTGGGCCGACAGGGCCCGCAATGTGACCACCACATAGTCCAGGTCGCGGTCGCCGTCGAGGTCGTAGATCTGCTCCGGCGAACGAAGGATGGTGTCGTTGGGGATGAAGACCCGGGGCAGCGCGCTGTCGCCGGGGATCACGCCGCCGCTGCCGGCATCGCCACCGATATCGAAGTTGCCGTTGACCAGGCTGATCACGCCGCTGTCGACAGTGGGGATCGGCACGAGGAAGACCGACTTGGGCGACTCGTAGGGGCTCGAGGCCGAGCAGCCGGCGAGAGCCAGCACGGCCAGTGCAAGGATCAGGCTGAATATCCGCATGCAGATAGCGACGTCCGCCCGGCCTGCGGCATTCATGCTGGCCCCAAACTTATAGCTTTGCCGCTTATGCGGACGCGCAACAGCGCTCAAGCCTTCCTCCACGGCCCATTCCGGGCCGAGGCGATTGTAGGCGGGGCGGCGGGGGGAGTCAAGGAGAAGTGTCCCGCGTCCTGAGTCCAGAGTCCTGGAGAGCTGAAAACTCCTCCGCAATTCAAGAACTCACTCCAGAACGGTGCTGCATTGCTGCAAGATCTTCGAACTGGGCTAAAGGGACGCAGGACTCAGGACGCAGAACTGCTGACTCGTGAGCAATGTGTCTATCAAGCAACATTCCTCGCCCAGCGCAGCGAACTAGCCCAGCAGCAGGCCGAAGCGCAGGCCGCGGTCGATCACGATGAACTCTTCGGCCTTGTAGAAGTCGCACAGCGTGGCCAGGATGCTGATACCGGCGTAAATGATGTCCGCGCGGCCGGGGTCGAGGTTTGGTACCTCCAGCACCTGCTCGGGGCTCAGCGGGGCGAGGAAGTGCAGCAGCTCGTCAAGCTGGCTGAGGCGCACGCGCTGGCCGTGGGGATCGCCTGCATCCTTGCCGGCCCGGCCCTGCAGCAGCCAGACCACATTGCTGGCCGTACCGCCAAGCCCGGCGAGGCAGACGCCCTGCTCGGGGTAGTTGAAATCGTCATCAGGCGGCGGGGCCAGTCGGTCATCCTCCGGCGAATCATTGCCGGTCACCACGGGGGCTTCCTCGTCCATCACACGGTCGAGCAGTTCATGCAGGCGGCCGAGCATTTCGAGACTGACGGGATGGCGGAGGCCGGCAAGCTCGGTGCAGCGCCGGGCGCCCAGCGCCAGACTGGCGGAATCGGCGACCACACCCTTGCGGCACCAGGTGAGCTCCGTGCTGCCGCCGCCGACATCAAAGAAGATCACATCGCGAGGTGCCGCGCCGCCAAAGACCTGAGTCAGCTCACGCAGGGCGACGGCACGGGAAAGCCGCGCTTCCTCATCGCCGCTGATGACTCGGATGTCGAGTCCCAGTTCACTGCGCGCCGGCCCGGTCAGGCGCTCGCTGTCCGAGGCACTGCGCAGAGCCGCCGTGCCTGCCGCATGGATTTCTTCAGCACCCAGCTCGCGGGCCTTGGCCACCATGCTGCGCAGGCACTCCATAGTGTCGTCGATTGCGCGCTGGCCGAGGCCGCCGCTTTCGGTCAGACCGCGGGAAAGACCGGTGACCGTGCTGCGGTCAAGCAGGATGCGGTAATCGCCGTTGTCCTGCAGGTCGAGAACCAGCAGCTTCACCGAGTTGCTGCCGACGTCAATTGCGGCTTTGATGCTCATATGTTCCAGCTTTCGTCAGTCCCCTCCGGGGCAGGGTCCGTGGTTTCTTCGTGCGCAGACTCGGCAGCAGCCTCCTGCACCCCGGCATTATTCCCGGAATTGTCGGCTTCAATCAGTTCTGCCGGGCCTTCCTCGGCTGCAGCAGTCCGATCCTCTGGGCTCCCGCCCTCCTGTGAGATCTCGCTTTCTTCCTGCAATGCGGCATTGGGCGCTGCTGTTTCAGCCTCGGAGTCATCGACTGCTGCAGCAGGCTGAGCCGGTGCCTGCTCCGCGGGTTCCTCAATCACTTGCGGCCGGGCCAGCGTGGCCCGCGAAACAGCCTGCAGCAGTTCCGCACGGAAGTCCCGGGCTTCCAGCTCGCGCCAGAAGACCTGCAGCTCATCGAACAGCCGCGCCCGGCGCTCGCAGACCTCTACCAGCATGGTAAGCAGTCCGGATAGCGGGCCGTTGTCCAGCAACTCGAGCATCCGGGCCGCGTCGCGACCGAGCGCCGAGCTGGCGCCGACGTGATGCTCAAGGCGCCGGCCGCTGCGACTCAGGCGCTTGTAGGCGTCCTCAAGCTCGGAGCGCAGGTAGTCGACCCAGACATCGCAGTCGTGGATCTCGCCGAGAAAGTCCTGGAGCTTCTTAAAAGTGTCCAGCGTGGGCTTGAAGGCCTTGCCGAAGAGCGGAGCGAAGAATTCGAAGCAGTAGCGCAGGCGCTTGGCGGCGATGCGCATGTCGTGCAGCTCGCTGACATTCGCCGGGTCGTGGATATGCGGGGCCCAGGACCACAGCTCAGCGATACGCGCGCTGAAGATCGCCGGCAGGCTGTAGCGCGTCTCGGCATAGACATCCAGCCCGTAAACGGGATTGGCCTTAGCCATTGGGCGCCTCCTGACGGGGCTGGCCGCCGTCTTCAAACTGCGAGCGCGTCGTGCTCAGCCAGGGATTAAGTTCGCCTCCCGGAAGCGGCGCCGGCGCCGTCTCAGGCTGGTCTTCTTCATCCAAGCCGTCGGAGGCATCATCCTGCCTGGCCAAGTCAGTCCCGGAATGCTCATCCGACACAGAACCGGAGTCTGAATCCACAACAGGACTTGTTGATGATGGATCGGGCCGCTCTGATGCCGTGCCGGAATCGTCATTCACTTCCAGTCCAGCAACTTCCTCAAGCTCGGTCTCAGGCTCCGGCTCCGGCTCCGGCTCAGGGGGGAGCTGGTCGAACTGCCAGAGGTTCACCGGCTTCAGTGAAAAGAAGCCGACAAAGGCCTCGGCGCTGTGGTCCTTCTCGCTTTTGCGCAGCAGCTTTTCCAGTATCGGCTGCTCCTTCGAGCGCCGCTGCCTGGCCCGCTCCAGCAGCCAGGCCATCGCCGCCGCGCGGTGCGCCTGTTCGTCCTTGCCGGCGGCGCCCTTGAGCTGTTTCTCGAGATACTCGATCAGCACATCCGTGTCGCGGGCGATGGTGAAGGCATCCGCGATCTTCGCCAGATAGTCCAGCCAGTGCCGGACATCCTTCTCCGGCCACAGGGTGCTGAAGGTCTGCAGCGCGGTCCGGGTGCGCCGGGCGGCGACGCGGATCTCGTGCACGGCCTCGATGTCGTCGTTGGCCATGACGTGCGGACGGGCGTCCAGCACTTCCTTGAAGTAGCGCAGAATGGTCGCCTGCGCGCTGACTGCAAACGGACGGCCCGGGTCCAGCGGCTCAGCGATGATGCCGGGAAACCGGATGTCCGTGAAGCTTTGCCCCTCTTGATGCCCCACGGGCCTATTGTAGTGGCAGCCCCGCTGGAGGAGAATAAAGAACTTTCACCACCAAAGCACCAAAGCACCAAATGGTCTTAGCGAGCCAGGCGCTTTATTCCGTCGCCAATGTTGCGCACGTTGAAGTTGATCAGAAGGCCAAGTCTCAGATTGGCAAGCTTGAGATAGCTCAAGAGCTGTGCTTCAAAGACTGGATGCATTTGCAGGACCGACTTTAGTTCCAGTACCAGTTGCCTTTCAACCAGGATGTCAATTCTCAGTCCAGCTTCCAACCGTACTGAATCATAGGTAACTGGCAACTGAACCTGGGTGTCGACATGTAATCCGCGCTTTCGAAGTTCATGCGCCAGACAGACTTCGTATACCGACTCCAGCAGGCCAGGACCAATCGCCTTGTGGACGCAGTAGGCAGCATCCACACTAGTCCTGGCCAACCGATCCAGTTCCTCTGGCATGACCGCAACGATTACATTCGACATTGCCAGATTATAACATGGATATGTCTTTTTGGTGCTTTTGTGTTTTGGTGGCGAGATTCCTACTTCTTATCCCTTAGCTGCGGGAAAGCCAGCACCTCGCGGATGCTCGGTGTACCCGACAGCACCATCACAAGGCGGTCGATGCCGACGCCAAGGCCGCCGGTCGGCGGCATGCCGTATTCCAGGGCGGTCAGGAAGTCCTCATCCACTTCGGCGATGCCCTCGGCCTTATCCGCCACCTGGCTTTCCATCCGCTCACGCTGGTCGATGGGGTCGTTCAGCTCGCTGAAGCTGTTGGCCAGCTCCATCGTCGCCATGAAGAGCTCGAAGCGGTAGCAGATTTCCACCTCGTCCGGGTAGCCCTTTTCGCGCGCGATATCGCGCGGCATGCTCTTGGCCAGCGGGCTGAGACCCTTGGGATAGTCATAGATAAAGGTAGGTTGCACTAGATGCGGCTCGACCTTCTCCTTGAAGATTTCGTCGAGGCTCTTTTCATAACCCCGGTCCTTGGGCATGTGCAGGCCCAGCTTTTCGCCGTGCGCGCGCACCTGCTCAACCGTCAGCAGGTCCTTAAGGCTCGCGCCGGCATAGCGGCCGAGCGCCTCGTCGAAGGTCATCTTCGCGAAGGGCGCCTGAATCTTCAGCTCATAGTCGCCATATGTGACCTCACTGGCCCCGAACACGGCTTCGGCCAGGTGCACGACAAGGTCCTCGGTAAGCTGCATGATGTCGCTGTAGTCCACATAGGCCCAGTAGAGCTCCAGCATGGTGAACTCGGGGTTGTGCTTCGTGCTGACGCCCTCATTGCGGAAGACCCGGCCGATCTCGTAAACCCGCTCCATGCCGCCGACAATCAGCCGCTTGAGGTGAAGCTCGAGGGCGATGCGCAGGTAGTAGTCGGCCTTCAGGGCGTTCCAGTGCGTGACAAAGGGCTCGGCGGTCGCGCCGCCGCAGATCGCGTGCAGCACCGGCGTCTCCACCTCGAGGAACCCACGGTTGTCGAGGAAGCGTCGCACTTCAGCCACCGCGCGGCTGCGCTGGGTCAGGCGCGCCAGGCTCTCGCGGTTGACGATCATGTCCACATAGCGCTGGCGGAAGCGCTGCTCGGTATCGGTCAGTCCGTGCCACTTCTCGGGCAGGGTCTCGAGGGTCTTGCACAGCAGCTCATAGCCGCGCACTTCAATGCTGGGCTGGCCGGTGCGGGTCTTGAAGACCCCGCCGCTGACGCCGAGGATGTCGCCCAGGTCAAGCAGCATGGCCGCGTCAAAGCTGCCCTCGCCGAGCAGGGCGTCGATGTTGTCCTTCTTGAAATAGAGCTGCACGCGGCCGGCCTCGTCCTGGATATCGAGGAAGGCGGCCTTGCCCATGTCACGCTTGCTCATCACGCGCCCGGCGAGCGTCACCTCCTGGCCCTCGAGCTGCTCGAAGGCCGGGGCGATGGCGCCGCAGCTGTGCGTGCGGTCCCAGCGCACATGGCGATATGGGTCGCGGCCCGCGGCGCGCAGGGCTTCCAGCTTGCCAAGCTTGATGGCGCGCAGCTCGTGATGGCTGGCGCCCTCAGCGGGGCTGTGATCCTGCGCCGGGGGCGTACCCGGATGCTGCTCTTGTTCGTCTGACATTGCGCTTTCCTTCGCGCTGGTTGCGCGATCAGGGAGCGCAGATTCTAACGTAAAGTCTTAGCTGGCGAGCGGGCGGGCGCTGCGCGGAGCCGGGACGTTCTTCATGTGGCTGGAATCCTTGCGCACATAGAAGAAGGGCTCCGGGCTGGCCAGGCCGGCCTGGTCCGCGTTGGAGATACGCTCGCTGGCACCGATCATGAAGACGCCTTCGGGGTCCAGGGCCCGCGCGAAGCGAATGTAGAGATCTTCCTTCGTCTTGTCCTTGAAGTAGATCACAACATTGCGGCAGAGGACCAGGTCGACCCCGCCGGGGAAGTTGTCTTCCAGCAGGTTATGGCGCTCAAAGCTGACGCGGCGGCGCAGTTCGGGACCGACCTGGAAGCGGCCGTCGGGCAGCGCATTGAAGTAGCGCTTGATCATGTCCTTTGGCACCAGCGCCAGGGTCTTGGCGTCATAGATGCCCTCCTGCGCCCGGGCCAGGATCAGCTTGTCGAAGTCCCAGCCCATGATCCGGGCTCCGGCGGGGGCGCCGTGTTTCTCCAGCAGCAGGGCCAGAGAATAGGGCTCTTCGCCGCTGCTGCAGCCGGCGCTCCAGATCTTCAGGTTCGGCTTGCGCTTGAGCATCGGCACCAGGAAACGCGTCTCGAGCATCGCGTACTTCTCTGGGTTGCGCATGAACTCGGTCACGTTGATGGTGATGCGGTCAATGAACTTGCGGTAGTCGTCCGCGCTCTGGCGGATCTTGTCCAGGTAGGCGCAGTAGCTCTTGAGTCCGCTCGCGCGCACCGACATGTTGATCCGCCGGCGCATCTGGTTCTGCTTGTACTGGCTGAGGTCGATGCCTTCCTCGCGGTACATGCGTTCCATGAACTTCACATAGTCGTCACGGTCGCTGATGAACTGCGCTTCCGCGCAGATGGTCTCTCCCCCGTCCAGGTCAATAACGCCGCTGAGTGGCATGGCTGGCACCTCCTGTGCTGCTTGTAGTTGTCGCCGGACGCCGTCCCTGCGTCCCCTTAGTTCTATCGCCACTTCGGGCCCTCTGCTTTGCATTTTCCCAAAGCCTAGCCTCTTTAACTGAAACTTTGCCTGCAGGGATTCAAGGGCCTGCATGAGCGCGCCGATAAGCCGTGTGGGAGAAAGTGAAATGGTGCGAGGACTCTATGCAGCCGCCGCCGGAATGCTCACACTTGAGGAGCGGACCGCAGTCACAGCCAATAACCTGGCGAACGTTGACACGGCCGGATTCAAGAGCGACCTGCTGACCTACACTTCCGCCCCGGGCATCCACACCTGGCGTATCGGCGACCCTTCAACCGCGAACAGCCAGGGCTATCCAGTGCCCCAGTACATCGGTCTGACCAATGCGGGCGTGACAGACATTCAGATCTGGCGCGACTTCAGCAGCGGCCAGGCCGTTTCCACCGGAAACCCGCTGGACGTCGCGATTGATGACGGCCCCGGCGCGACCACCGTCAGCATGCTGCGGGTGATTCCGCAAAGCGGACCGGGCGCCGGCGAGGTCTTCTACAGTCGCGACGGCCAGTTAAAGGTCAGCAACGACGGCTTCCTGGTGGACAACCAGGGCCGCCGCGTCCAGGGTGAAGCGGGGGACATACCGATCAGCGACGCCTCGGCCACCGAGATCGACTCCTCCGGCAATGTGAGCATCAACAAGGAGCCCGTCGGGCGGATCAGCCTGGCGCCCTTTGATGACCCGCAGCAGCAGCTTGAGAAGCACGGCGACAACCTCTGGCGAATCAAGAACGAGACCGGTGCGACCGCACCGACAGGCAATTCCCTGGATGGCAACGGGCGGCTGGCGCAGGGCTGCGTGGAGCGCAGCAACGCCAGCGCGGTGACGAGCCTCGTTGAGCTGATCCAGAACCTCCGGCACTACGAGGCTTCGCAGAAGGTAGTGCAGACGGCTGACAGCACCCTGAACATTGTTGTCAACCAGATTGGCCGGCCGGTCAATCAGTAAGGAACGGGAACTGGCGGCGGAGCCGCAGGGAGATAAACGGACATGATGCGTTCACTCTTTACCGGCGCGAGCGGTATGCAGGGGCAGCAGATGCGCATAGACGTGGTCAGCAACAACCTGGCCAATGTCAACACGGCGGGCTTTAAGGGCTCTCGGGCTGAGTTCGCCGACCTGCTGTACCAGCAGCTGCGTACCGCCGGCGGCACCAGTGCCACCGGAACGCAGTGGCCCACTCCCCTCCAGGTCGGCCTCGGCGTCAAAGCCACAGGCACTGCAACGGACTTCACGGTTGCCAACCCCATCGACACCCAGCAGCCTCTTGATGTGATGATCATGGGTGAGGGCTTTTTCAAGATGACCATGCCCGACGGCAGCTCGGCCTATACCCGCGATGGCACCTTCAAGCGCGATAGGGACGGCAATGTTGTGAATGCCCAGGGAAACTATCTGGACCCTCCCCTTAACATCCCCGCGGAAACCACCGCCTTGACTATCTCACCAGACGGAACGGTCAACGCTGAACTCAATGGCGATTCTTCCGCTACTCAGCAGCTTGCCTCGATCGTCACAGTCCGCTTCGCCAACCCGCAGGGGCTGAAGTCGATCGGCAACAACCTGTTTGTCGAAACTGACGCCAGCGGCCCGGCGCTGGAGGGCACTCCCGGCCAGCTTGGCTATGGCGAGCTGCTCCAGGGCGCTTACGAGAACTCCAACGTGACCGTGGTCGACGAGCTGGTGCAGCTGATTGTCAGCCAGCGCGCCTTTGAGGCCAACAGCAAGAGTGTCCAGACCAGTGACGACATGCTGCAGGTTGCAGTCAACCTGAAGCGCTAGTAGCCCATGACTGACACGGCCGTGGTACGGCCGACGCTTGGAAAAGGAAAAGGAACGAAGGGGAAGACCATGTTCAAGCTTCCGAAAATCACCCAGTGGGACAACCTGAGCCTGGAGGCCGCCGAAGAGGTCAGCCGCCAGATGAGCGCAGCTGCGGAACGCAACCGCACACACAGCTATAACGCCCTGGCCGGCCTGGCTCTCGGCGTGGTCTGTGTGCTGCTGGCCCTGATCAAGGTCGGCCCGGCCAACAGTTCCGAGGCCACCGAAGAGCAGCTGCGCCAGATCTACAAGGAAATCGAAGTCCAGACCGAGCAGCGGCTGGGCGTGGATGTCGCGGTGCGGCCCAAGGAGGGCGCCCCACGCCCACGGCTGCCCGAAAGCTATGACAAGGTTGAGCTGCGCGAGGTCACCCGCCAGGGCGACTGGCTGCCCGAGAGCCTGCGCTTTATCTACGACGGCCGCCTTGTCGGCAACCTGCCCCTGAAACGCTATATTGAATTCGAAGTCACGGCCGTGTCGACCAACACCGATCTGGCCGTCAACACCCTGCTCGACCCCGCCTGGCTGGAGAGCAGCACACAGCTTCTGCCGGCCGGCAGCCCGCTGATCATCAATGCCGACGAACTCAAGGGCTTCATGAACCGGGTCCGGCTGCGCAAGGGCGATCTGCTCTTTGCCAGCCGTGTGCAAAAGGCCTGGGATGTCCAGCGCGGCGACACCATCAGCCTCGTAGTCGAAGGCGAAGGCGTCAGCATGAGCGCCCAGGGCGTCGCTCAGGGGAATGCCTACCTCGGCCAGCGCGTGACGATCAAGCGTCTCGGCGACAACGCCCGCTTCAGCGGCACCCTGGTTGAAGGACCGGCGGTACTGGTGGAAAGCGAAGGGGGCCGCTGATGAAGGGCCTGCGCAACAAGACTATCCTTCTTGCTGTCTGCTGCTGGCTGGCGCTCAGCGCCGCGGCCCAGGCCGACAGCCTGATGAACACCGACGAAGCCG
>CAZEJB010000001.1:23665-258550 GCA_964512635.1 uncultured Planctomycetales bacterium
CTGGCGCTCAGCGCCGCGGCCCAGGCCGACAGCCTGATGAACACCGACGAAGCCGCTGGCGAGGACGGCCGAGGGATTTATGGCCTGCACCTGCCCAAGGTAGAGATCGGTGACGTGGTGAAGGTCAAAATCCGTGAAAAGAGCTCGGCCACCGTTGACCTGGCGGTTAACACCAAGGACGAGAGCAAGCAGGACATGAGCATCAGCAAGAGCGGCGGCCTGTTTGGCAAGCTGCTGGGCAAAGCGCTGGACCTTTTCAGCCCCGGCGACATCAGCAGCGGCAGCAAGGGCGAGTTTAAGGACAGTGGCTCCACTGACCGCAGCATGCGGATGGACGCAGTGGTGACCGCGCTGGTAATCGAGCGCCTAGACAGCGGGATGCTGGTGATCGAGGGACGCAAGAACGTGAAGATCAATGCCGAGACGCAGACCGTGGTGGTGCGCGGTGTGCTCGATCCGCGGGACCTGGATCAGGACCGCATGATCGACAGCGACCTGGTGGCGGATGCCGAGATCGAGTATGTCGGCGCCGGCCAGCTCAGCAAGAAGTCCAAGCCGGGCTTCTTCAGCCGGGTGCTTGACGCCCTGTTCTAGGGCAGCGCAGGCTAAGGCAGACACAAGACATAGAGCGACGAAGGAACTGAAGGCCCGGGATGGGCCAGCTGGAAAAGGAAAGACGAGCATGACCATGAATACGAAGATCATCACAATCGGGATCGCGGCCCTGGCCCTGAGCCTCGCGTGCTGGCAGCCGGCCAGCGCCGCGAAGGTCAAGGACCTGGCCCAGGTCGACGGGGTGCGCAGCAACCAGCTGATCGGCTTTGGTCTGGTCGGCGGACTGACCGGCACCGGCGACGACCCGAAAAGCGCGCCTTATACGGCGGAGGCCATCGCCAATCTGCTGGGCAGCCAGGGCTTTAATGTCGAGGCGGCCCGGATCAATGTCAAGAACTTTGCCGCGGTGCTGGTCACCGCCGACCTGCCGCCTTTTGTAAGCAGCGGCGATACGCTGGATGTGACCATCAGCGCCATCGGCTCATCCAAGAGCCTGTCCGGTGGAGTGCTGTACCAGACCCTGCTGAAAGGTGCGGACGGCAAGGTCTATGCCGCGGCCCAGGGCGAAGTCAGCCTGGGGGCCCAGGTTGGCGCCAGCGGCAGTGGTGGCCGCAGCGCCAAGCCGCACCTGACTACCGGCCGCATCCCTGAGGGGGCGCTGGTGGAGAACGAAGTGCCGAGCACCATGCTTAAAGGCGACGGGGCGATCAAGCTGAACCTGCGCGAGCCGGACTTCACTACTGCGGCCCGGCTGAGTGAGGCGATCAACGCGGCGCTCGGCGGCAAGCTGGCCCGGGCGGAAGACGGCGGAACCGTCAGCGTGAAAGTCCCGGCCAAGGCCACCGACGACCTGGTGCCCTTCATCGCCCTGTTGCAGGATCTTGATGTGGAGCCCGGGCAGCTGGCAAAGGTTGTGATCAACCAGCGGACCGGCACCATCGTGCTGGGCCAGGAAGTCGAGATCCTTCCGAGCGCCGTGACCCACGGCGGAATGACGCTAAGTTTCGGCCGCAGCCTCAAGGGCAGCAAGGCCGAGGAAGGTGGCCGGGGCTCGGCCGCCGGCAACCCTTCCGAGCTGGAAGGCGAAGTACTGGACGGGTCCACCACGGCGGAGCAAGTCGCTCTTGGGCTGGCCAAGCTGCGCCTGAGCCCCAGCGACGTGGTGGCGATCTTTGAGGCTCTCTCAGCCTCCGGCGCCCTGGTGGGCGAGCTGGAGCTGATTTAGGAACACTGATGCTGACGCAAACGACAACTGCACTGCTGGTCGCCAAGCTGTGGGACCATATGGCCTGCGGGCAATCAAGTCGCTATCTGAGTCTGCTGGTGCATTACCAGCGGCAATTGTGGCTAGGGCGTGCCACGGAGGGCGCGCCTGTTTTCTCCTAACCTTGCTATCCACCTGTTCCTTTTCCAAGCGGGACCGCCATCTCACCAATGGCGGTCTTTTTTTGTTTCTACACCGTGAGGCGCGAAACGCGGTCCAGCAGCTCGCGCACCGCGCGCGAAAGCTGCTCCGGCGTGTAGGGCTTCTGCAGGAAGCTGGTCGCCGAACTGCGATGGCTAAGCTCGTCCATCGCCGACTCGTCATAGCCGCTGGTCAGCAGGATCGGAGTTGCGAACTCACGTCCACTGAGGCTGTGCAGCTCGGCCATGGCGGTAAGCACTTCTTCTCCGTTCATCTCCGGCATGGTCAGGTCGAGAATGACAATCGAGATGTCCTCGACATTCTCTTTGTAGGCATCGAGACCGATGCGCCCGTTCTCCGCCAGCAGCACGCGGTAGCCAAGGTTAGCCAGAGTGAGAAGTCCGAGCTGGCGGGCCACCGGCTCATCGTCGACGAAGAGGATGGTCTCAGTGCCCTGCAGCGGCTTGGGCAGATCGCTGTCCTCGCCTTCCATGACGATAGTGCGTTTGGCTGGCAGGTAGATCGTGAAGACCGAGCCCTGTCCGCGACGGCTTACGACAGACATCGCCCCGCCGTGATTCCGCACAATGCCCTCCACCGCCGATAGACCCAGCCCCCGGCCGGTGAACTTGGTGGTGAAAAAGGGCTCGAAGATTCGGGCCAGGGTTTCAGGGGTCAGGCCGCAGCCATCGTCCTCTACCCGCAGATACACAAACTCGCCGGTAATCTGAACGTCGCCGATACCGCGAAAACGCCGGCGGTCGAGATCAAACTGGCTGACTCCCGTGCTGAGAGTGATGGTCCCGCCCTGCTCTTCCGGCGGCATCTGGCTGTTCTTCTCGGCGATGGCCTCGGACGAGTTGATGCAGAGGTTCATGATCACCTGCTGCAGCTGGACCGGATCAACCACCACCCAGGGCAGCTCATCGGCGGGCTCATGCACCATGTTGATCTGCTTGCTGATGTTCGAGCCGATGATGTTGAGCATGTCCGTAACCATCTGGTCGAGGTTGACGTAGACGCTCTGCAGCTTGCCGCCGCGGCTGTAGGCCAGCAGCTGGTTGGTCAGGCTGACTGCGCGCTCGGCGGCCTTCTCAATCGTGTCCAGCATCCTGAAAGCGCTATGAGCCGGGCCGAGCATGTCCTTGACCAGACTGGAATAGCCCAGGATTCCCATCAGGATGTTGTTGAAGTCGTGGGCAATACCGCCGGCGAGCAGACCGATGGAATCCATCCGCTGGCTCTCCAGCAGGCTGCGTTCACGGCGGCGCTGGTCGGTGATGTCGCGGGCTATCAGCAGATAACCCCGGGAAAGTGTGTCGGCCGCACGGCTGTGGGTTGAGGTGATGACAATCTGCACCAGGCGCGGATAGCCTTCATAGTCCTTAACCCGGTCGTGTTCGACCTCCGCCTCCCAGCGCCCGCCAGTCCCCAGCGCCGCCCGCACCTCATCAAGGTTGGGCGCGCGAAGGATCAGGGCGATCCGCTCATCGCTGAGCGGCTCGTTAATGGCGGCATCCGCAGCGATCTGGAACAGCGCGTCAGCGGCAGCATTGAAGTGCAGGACGCGGTAGTCGGCGTCCATCAGCACAATTCCATAACCGGTCGAAGCACGCAGGATGCTGTAAAGCTGCGCCTGAGTCTCGCGCAGCTCGCGCCTGAGCAGTTCCAGCTCTTCTGCCGCGTCCTGTGTCTGCGCTGCCCCTGGTTTTCCGGTCACACTTTCCGTGGGTTGTGTCATGGCTTACTGGAACATTGTAATTGCCAGCAGATTCTAACCCTGCCGCCCGTCTGATGCATTAAGCTACCGAAACTTAACAGGCTGGCGTCAGCGACAGTCCGGGCCAACCAGGGAGCGGCCTAGTCGTCAGTTGCGTTTTCATCGCCAGACCCATCGCGGGTCGGGCGGCCCATTTGTTTCAGGCGCCAGTTGACCAGCCGGTTGATCAGGGGGTCAAGGATCAGCCCCAGCCAGGCCAGCAGGGCCGCGGATATCCCGACCACGTACCAGCCAGCGCCGATTGCCAGGCCGACCGCCGCCATCATCCAGACTACCGCAGCGGTGGTCAGGCCCTGAACATGCATACGCGTCTGGATGATCACTCCGGCGCAGAGGAAGCCGATGCCGCTGATGACCTGGGCCGCCATTCTGGCCGGATCGCTGTGGGGAGTGAAGGCCTCGCTCAGCCGCAGGCCGAGCATCATGATCAGGCAGGACCCCAGCGTGACAATTCCAATGGTGCGTACTCCGGCGGGCTTGTGCTGCAGCTCGCGCTCAAAGCCGACCACCACGCCAAGCGCTACGGCCAGCAGCAGGCGTACCAGTTCTTCCCAGCTCCAGCCCAGATGCAGATCCAGCTTGGCACCTCTGAGGTGCAGCGCGATGGCTGCGGACTATTACTTGCCGGATGCGTCTTCCGTTTCCGCCGCAGGATCCTCTTCTGGCAGGTCAGCGGCAGAGGGGCGGATATCGTCGTCATTTTCTACATCGGTTGAAGGCAGAGCCTCTTCATAGCCGGTGCCGTCGTCGTGCTCTGTCCATTTGCCCCGGATCAGGATATCGCTGCGCCAGAACAAGACCGATCCGCCGCCCTCGCTGACAAAGACCTTCAGCTCGGTGTCGTCGGTCCACCAGCGCGGGTCGATATCAACCTTGCCGGTGGCAGGCTCCACCCGGACCATAGCGTGGCGGCGTCGATCCATGTAAGCGATGTAACTGCCGGTTGGGTCAATGCCGACATCCCAGACCGGGTTGCCCTGATAGGGCACCATCTCCGTCATTCCTGTACCAGGGATCAGGCGACCCAGCTTCGGGACGCGCACACCGGTCTGGCCTTCCTGAGGGGCGTAGTACTCGCCCTCGGCGTTGCTGGCCGCCGGAGATCGCGAGCCGCTGATCAGCCAGGGGTTGTCCCAGACACTGCTGGTGCCGATGTCGTTGACCACCCAGTCGAGCTCAGCGACTTGCTGCCATTTCTCAGTCTGCAGGTCTAGTACGAAAATCCGGCAGGTGTCCTTGGGGCCTTGCGCAATCCACATGGACAGCCATAGATACTGGTTCTTGCGGTCATCGGGCAGGTTGCCCATCGCCAGCCCGCCGAAGCCGCCCGGAAAGTCCGGGTATGGCACGTAGCGAAAGTTAGTGCCGGAGACGGGTACGATGCAGACACCCAGCTGCTTGAGCGGGACAATGACCTTGTCGCCAACCCAGTTATAGAAGGGTGAAACATCCATGGCGGATTCGCCAAGCTGCTCCATCGGGAAGCCGGGGACGAGGTTGTATGGCACGTTTGAACGGCCTTCCGCCTCTTCAGGAAAATCAGGGCTGAAGCGGCTGTAGAGGTCAACAATCGGCGACTGGCGGCTGCTCTGGAAGTACTCCGCACCAATTGCTTCCTTGCCGCGGGGGTGGGCGGCTACGAAAGTGCGGATCAGCTGGGGATCCTCGATCATTACCTGACCAGGCCCAAGAGCGTCTTCAAGAACCGGGATGCGGGCGACGTAGAAATCGCCGCTGGTCTGGTTCTTGCCGTGGACAAACAGTGTGTTGCCGTCACGACTGAGATCAACCGCATCCGGCACATCCGAACTCAGCGGCGTTCCCTTGAACCAGCTCAGCTCGCGGCCGAGGGCGATACGCTCGGCAATATCCATGTTTGCCAGCTCGGATGGCTTAGGAGCCTTGCCTGACTTGTTGCCGTCAGAAATGTTTACACCGGGGCTGTCACCTGCACCTTCTTTGGGGCCTTTGTTGCAGGCGGCCGCAATTCCGCCAAGCAGCAACAGGGCAGCGCCGAGTATCAGCCTCAGGGCCACTGACCGGCGCGAGTTTGTATGGGTCTGCATTCTTGATCCACCTTCAGCCGCGATTGAATCCGCGCTGAGATTCTAGCGGCTACTCACTTCGGATGCGATACTGCGGCAGTGATCGACCCGCCCAGCCCCCAGCCTCCCCCACCGGAACTGCAACTTGCCGCCGCGGCCCTGCCCTTGTCTGATCTTCTGGCCGGCGACGTGGTCCAGGCTGCAGCCGGGCTGCTGGGCTGCGTGCTGGAGCGGCGGCTGCCGGACGGCACCTCCATCCAGGTCCAGCTGGTGGAGCTGGAGGCCTATCACCAGTCTGAGCCGGGCTGCCATGCTCATCGCGGCAGGACACCGCGGACCGCAGTGATGTTCGGGCCGCCGGGCCGGATGTATGTCTATTTCACCTATGGCATGTGGCACTGCGCCAACATAGTCTGCGAAGCCGAGGGCACAGCAGCCGCCGTCCTGCTGCGGGCCGCGGCGCTGTATGGCTCACCTGCTCTTCCAGCATCTGCCGACAGCAGGCTGACTGCCGCACAACCACCACCGCGGCTCAGCGGGCCCGGTCTGATCTGCCAGACCCTGCAGCTTGACCGCCACTGCAGCGGTATGCCGCTGCTGATCGGCGACCCGGCCGTCGCGGTCGGCTCCGGGATCGATTATCCAGGAGAGGACGAGATCGGCAGTCTGCGCCTTTTTCGACCGCCGGACTTCAGCCCGCCGCCGATCAGCTGGACTACCCGGGTCGGTTTCAGCTTCCAGGACACTCTGGCCTGGCGCTGCTTCTGGACCGGCCATCCGTCTGTCGGCAAGGTCAGCCTGAAGCCCCTGAAATGCAAGTCCGACCGCCCTGAACGGGCCGATCGCAGCCTGAAATGAGGCTAGTTGGCCTGCTTCAGGTTCTCGGCCTTAAACATCTCCGTATCCGTCCGGGCATCTTCAATCGCCAGGCTGTGGCCGCTCTCATCAACCCGCAGGTCATAGCGGCTCAGCTCGCCATCCCGTTCCTCTTCACACCAGAAGGTGGCATAAAACTCGCGGCCCCGGGGGTCGCGCTTCTGAGCTGAGTCGTCCTCCGGGTGCCAGCCGCGCTCCAGCCCGGCTTCAAAAAGCTCACGGAACTGCGTCTGTTCGCCGCTGTCCAGTTCGTCCCAGCTGCGGATCGTCACAGCGCGGCCGCCGGGCAGCACTGTGCTGTCCGAATCCAGCGAGGCATTCACATAGGCCGCGCTGACCTGGAACACCAGGCTGCGGGGTTCATGCTCGCCGCGGGCCAGGGCCTCCTCGGCGAAGCGGTTCACCACTGCCTCCTCCCGTGGAAGCTGGCTGAGCTCCAGGTCCATATCGCCGATGAACATGCCTTCCTTGCGCTTGTCCTGTCCCGGCAGAAAGCAGACCACGCCGTCTTCGATGCTGAAAGAGCCGCAGGGTACCTCGGCTTCGACGTCCCGCGCCGCGACATAGACCGCACTGTAAAGCGGGGCGAAGGGGTCATCCACCGCCTGACTTGGCGCCGGCAGGACAGCCAGGGCGGGCAAAACCGCCGCAGCCGCCAGAGCCGCCTGACGCAGGTACTTACTTCTGGGCATAGCTGATTTTACCTGCGGAGCACTGCTCCAGACCTGAGCGTCTCAGTCCGACCCTGCCGCTGACAGTGCCACCCACTGCATATGTTGCAGATTTGTACAATTAATTGACCTCGCAGCTGCTCACGGCCCGGATGCCGAAGCCCAGCAGTTTTAACCTGAGGACCCTAGAACAGACGTGGAATCACGGTTTTCAGCCTGCCTGGCGGGATGATTTAACTTTAGAAGCTTAAAAAGCACCGGGAATGACCCTTTTACAAATTGATTCCCATCTGCCTATTTTGCAAATTGCAGACTCCCCTGATCTTGAGCGCCGAGACTTCATCTGCACATTCCTGCAAGTCACGTCCTGTAACAGCACTACTTTGGAAGCTGCGACACTGGCGTTCTCAGATATTACCCGCGCCGGGCGGCGCCTGGTGCCCGTCCGGGCAAGATTCCGCCGTTTTAGCACAAGTAGTCCAGCCGGGGCGGTTAGGTTAAAATGAGACCGCACGCGGAGCGTGCGGAGGGTTGGGATTCGATGCGCATCATGCTGGCCGGCGGTGGCACGGGCGGGCACGTTTACCCGCTGCTGGCCGTCCTGCGCGCCCTGGAGCAGCAGGCCAGGCCGGAAGCGCTGTGGCTGGGCTCCGAGCGAATCGAGAGCAGCATCGTCCCTGAGGCCGGCGTGGCCTTCCGCCAGATTGACATCCGCTTCTCCTGGCGCCGCCCTACCCCCGGCAATCTGGGCTATTACCGCCGGCATATCCTGCCAATTCTGCTTGGCCGCCCCTTTCAGCAGGCCAGCCAGGTACTCAGCGAGTTCAATCCGGATCTGGTGCTGGCGGCCGGCGGTTATGTGTCCGCCCCGGCCATCTGGGCTGCCCAGCAGCAGCACATCCCGGTCGCCCTGCTTGAGATCAATGACCCGCCGGGCCTGGTCAACTGGTGGTTCGCCCCGGAGGCCTGGCGCGTCTACTGCATCAGCCCTGCCAGCGCCGAGGGCTTCCATGGACGCTGCAGCGCCGCCAAGCTGCGCATCAGCGGCTGCCCGGCCATGCTGCCCCAGCGCAGCAGGGAAGAGGTCTGCCAGGCTTACGGAATCGAGCCCCAGAGGCGATTAATGCTGGTGATGGGTGGAAGTCTGGGAAGCGGAGCTGTGCACCGGCTGCTGGCCGAGACCCTCGGCGCGGCACGCGAGAGCCGCGACCCGCGCTGGGAGCAGCTTGCCGTGCTGAACTGTGGCGGCGAGCGCCCTGAGCTGATGGACAAGCTGCGCGAGACCGAAGGTGGTCCCGGCGGCCCGATCCAGTACTGTCGCGTGGACTATCTTCACGATGCTCCCGGCGCTTTCGCCGCTGCCGACTTCTACCTCGGCCGCAGCGGCGCGGCCACCGTGGGCGAATTGATCTCCAGCGGGCCGCAGTGCCTGCTGGTCCCGGATCCGCAGCATGCCGATCGCCAGCAGTATGGCAACGCAGCCCTGCTGGTCCAGCGCGGCCAGGGGCAGATCCTGCCGCAGGCCGGCGCCACTGGCGTTGTGGTGCTGGACTGGCTGGGGCGCGTCTGGGATGCGCCGCGCTGCAGCCCGCCGAGCCCGCCGGCGGCGGAAGTCGTGGCGGCGGATCTGCTGACCCGCTGGGAGGAGAACTAATGACGCTGGGCCGCACCCTGCTGCTGAGCCTGTGCTTCTGGGCCGCCCTGCTGCAGCCCGGTGCCGCTCAGGCGGCGAGTTACCACATGCTGCTGGGCACCCGGCTGGAGAGCTTTGACCACCCGCCAATGCTTGAAGCCGAGGGACGGCGCTATGTCAGCCTCGAGGTCCTCGGACAGCTTGGGCTGAACCACAATGCCAGCCTGAAAGCCGGAGCCGGCAGCGAGGATGACGAAGTTACCCGCATGGTGGCGGATGACATGCAGCGCTTTCAGCTGGCGGACCACGAACTGCAGGTGAGCAGCGGCGAGACGCTGAGCGTGCTGGTGGACGGCAAGCCCGCCTCCGCAGGAGAGACCCTCGACACCGGCTTTGGGCGGTATCTGGCAGCTTCCACTTTGTCACGCCTCGGCCTGCGGCTGGCCTATGACCCCGACCAGGAACTGCCGCAGCTTATCGGCCGCGTCTACAAGGTGAACTACGACCCCCGGGATGAGAGCGTCACGCTGGCTTCGCTGACGCCGATGAGCCTGCGCGAGGAACTGTCACCGGAGAAGGTCAAGGCGCGTAACGCTGCGCCGGAGGATGCCCGGGCACTGAAGGGCAGCACGGCGCCGGCCGGCCGGCAGCCCGGGGGCGCTCAGCCGGAGCTGACCACACTGATCGTCGACGGCGCCTATTTCGGCAGCACGGATTCCATGGACCTGCCCGGCGGCGGCCCGGTGACCCGCGTAGGCTTCAAGAACGTCGAGGGCAGCGGACGCAGTTATCTTTATCTGCGCCAGCCCCGGCGTACCGGCTTTGCCCTGGCCAGCGACAGCCTGGTGGGCTTTGCCCGTATCCGTTTTGGCAACTATTTCCAGCTGGCCAGCTATCGCCAGACCAGCTCCGGCGAAATCAGCATCAATGTGCAGCTTGGCGCGCCGGCCGAGCATGAAGTGCAGGTGCTCAGCGACCCGCCGCGGCTGGTGATGGACTTTGAGGATGTGCGCTTCGAGGAGGCCAGCCAGAACATCAAGGTCGGCGTGGGCCACGTTGAGAGCATCCGTGTCGGCGCGCCGGAGCCCGGCCGCGTGCGCGTGGTGCTGGATCTCAGCCAGCGTCTGGACTATCGCGTGCTGAGCAAGGACAACGGCGCCCGGCTGTTTGTGCAGCTCCTGCCGCCGAGCGACCTGCCGGGGCTGAAGCCGGCGCAGAAACGCCGCGGCATGGCGATCATGCTGGACGCCGGTCACGGCGGCTCTGACCCGGGGGCCATCGGAGTGATCAGCGGCAGCAAAGAGGCCGCCAACACGCTGGCCATCTCCAAGATGGTCGAAGAGCAGCTTGAGGCCATGGGCTATACAGTGCTGCAGACCCGCAAGGACGACCGCTTCGTCAGCCTCGGCCAGCGCGGCGACTATGCCAACTACACCCTGCCCTATGTGTTTGTCAGCATCCACTGCAACGCAATGGACAACAGCCCGGGGCACAAGGGCGTGATGACCTTCAACTATCCCTTTGCCGGCAAGGAGGCCCGGGCACTGGCGGCCAGTGTGCAGGACGCCATCATCAGCGCGACGGGCGCCGAAGACAAAGGCGTGCGCGAGGCGGACTTCTTTGTTCTGCGCGAGACGGTGATGCCGGCGATCCTGATCGAAACCGGCTTCATGACCAACAAGCAGGAGTGCGAGCTGCTGGCCAGCGATGCCTATCGCCGCAAGCTGGCGGCAGGTATCGCGAGGGGTATCGACGCCTATGTCTCGTCTGCCAGATAGGGCCCTGGGCGCAGCCTGGCCCGAAGCGGGCGGCTAAAGGTGAGTTAATCGTATTGCTTAGGCTTATTGGGCGTGGTAAGCTTCAAGCATGTCCGATGTCCTCGATCTGAAGAGCGCTCTTGAGCAGGATCGCCAGCAGGTGCTGGACCTCCTGGAGACCACCCGCCGTCTGGTGCTGGAGGTCCGGGCCGCGCATCTGTGGACCACAGAATCGCTGAGCTCCTTTAACACCCTGCTCGGCATCGGGCAGAACATCTCGCGGATGCTGGCCCTGATCAGCCCTTACTGGGATGAGGGCAACAACATCTTCAAGCGCCCCGAGGCGGTGAAGCTGTATAAGACGGCTTACGGCCTGTGGGCCGCGCTGCGCCCGGTGCGCCAGAAGTTCAACGAACAGCTGGACAAGCGCCGCCGCCAGCGGATCATGGGCGAGGACTATGTTGAGGTCGCCGAGCTTACCCCGGAAGAGATCGAGAAGCACATTGAAGAATTCACCCAGCGCCACGCCGAGATGTGGACCCTGTATGTTGACCTCGGCGAGGCGATTGCGGCGGTTCCGGCGGGCCTGGTTCCAAACCTGGAGCTGCCCAAAGGACCCGGCGCACCAACCGCCAGCGCTGCGGCAGCGCCGAGCGCCCCAGCCGCGTCACCGGCTGCAGCTGCACCGGCAGCAGCGGCTCCTGCAGCAGCCGCCCCGGTAAGCAGCCCCGCACCGGTCGGAGGCCCTACACCGGCGGCAAGCCCAGCGCCCAGCGCAGGCCCCGCCGCAGAGCCACAGGCCGGCAATGACGCCGACGGCGCTGCGCATGCCCGGCTGACCCTGCTGCCCGAACCTGGCGTGTCCGGCGCAGCGCCGGGCCCCGTGATGGGAAGCACTGCGCCGCAGGCGATCGGCCAGCATCCGGCCCAGGCCGAAATGCCCGCAGCAGCGGTAGAAGAAGCAGAAGACGAGGCGCGACTGCAGCCCCGGGCCCAGGCCGAGCAGCTGATTGCGACGCTGGGCGGCCGCGATGCAGCCCCGGAGCCGCTTTATCCTGACAGCGGGCCGCAGCAGGAGCAGCCCAGCGGCATCAGCTGGCCCGATGACGGCCTGCGCCACGGAGCGCTTGAGACGCAGGCCACGGCAGCGCCTCAGCCGGCCCCGCAGCAGGCGCCGCAACAGGCGCCGCAGGCCGCGCCGCAGTTCGGCCCCCAGTCATCAGCGCAGACCCCACAGGCGGCGCAGCCACTGAGCAGCATGACGCCTCCTGGCGGCCTGTCGCCCCAGGCCGGCAGCGAGCAGCTTTCCAGCATCGACCGCCTCTTTGGCGCCGAGGCCCGCCAGCACGATTCCGGCCTGGACAGCGAAGGCCGCCCGCGGATCACCTTCGGCGGCGATAAGCCCTGACACATGGCGCCAGGCTGATACCGTTGGCGGATGGCGGATGGCTGGCATAGTGGCGCACTGCGTGCGCCTGGGCGCATCGGACATAAACGCTGGGGCGCACTGCGCGTGCCTGCTGGCACCGGCATAACCGTAGCGGCGCACTGCGTGCGCCTGTTGTCGCTGTAAAGATGCCGGGTGCAACTCGGCGCTCCCTGGGACCGCCAGACAAAGTCTGGCATCTCCTTTTTCTACCACATAGGCGCAGGCCCATCGCGCAGCGATAACCCGCTTTCCATAGAGAGACAGAAGAAGCAGGAAGGCGCACGCAGTGCGCCACTACATATACACACGTGGACAGGGCAGGCGCTGCTGCTCGGTGGTGGAACGCGCGGACGGGGCCGCGCTGCTACCTGGAACAGAAAGAGCCCCCGCTTGCGCGGGGGCTCGGTTAATCCATCTTTGTTGCCGTCCCCGGAGGTCCGGCTTTCAGGGCTGGACTACTGATCCAGCTGGCTGAAGATGAAGATGTGGTTGCTCTCGTTCTGGTCGCCATCCACCGCGATGATCTCGCAGTTGGTCAGGAAGTTGACCTTGAAGATGCCGTCCTCAGGAGTGTTGACCCACTCGACCAGGAACTGCGGACCGCTGTCGGGAGGGAAGACCGCCCAGTCCAGGGTGTTCTCCGCGAGATCGTTGGCGAAGGTATCAACGTCGCTGGCCTCCAGCGGGAACTCGAGGCTGAAGGTGCCGTCGCCCTCATCCACCGTGTTGAAGGTGGAGTCGTGCATCACGTAGGCATCAGCAGAGGTGGTTCCGGCATTGGCATCGCCGAAGTTCGGCACGCCGGCCCAGTTCGGGTCACCCGGCAGCGGGCGGATGAAGAGGTCGCCGCCCGGGATGATGCCGCCCACGCTGAAGAAGAGAGTCTGCGGCTGCGTCTGGACGGTCTGATAGGTAGCGCTGATCTGGAATGTACCTGCAAAGTCAGCCGGAACTGCCAGGTCGACCTGGGTGGCACCTACGGTCAGCGTAGGATCGGTCGCGCCGCCAGTGCGGTTAACGGAGCCGAGCGTGATCACGGTATCTGGATCGACCGAAACATCGGTGACAGGAGCAGGGCTGTTCACAATGATCTGATATGTGTCGCCTGCAGTCAGCTCCTCAGGAGTGCCGGCAGTCAGGCCATCACCTGGCGTTGAACCAGCCTGAGAGAAGACCAGGGCCGGCAGTGCGCCAGGGTCATTAGTGACGAGGTTGCTGGTCGAACCTTCTGCACCGGTTTCATCCGCGGCACGAACCCAGTAGAGCATCGTGTTATCAACGGGGACGGTCGCGGTGAAGAGCTTGCGGCCGCCGGCCACCGGATTGGCGGTGGCAGCGGAGATCAGAACGTTCTGCTGCTCAGCGATGGTGCTGGGATCAGAGTTGGTTGCGTTCTTGTCCGAGGCGTTGGCCGAGGCATAGACGTTGTAGCTCTCGAGGCGGCGGCCGAAGTTGACGCCGATCGGAGTCAGGTCCTGCACGGAGATGGTGCCGTCGTTGTTACCATCGACAACCGCCTTCGGTCCGTCCGGGGCATCCGTCACGGCATCCTGGAAGTTCAGGCCGATCGGGGTCAGGTCCTGAACCGCCACGCGGCCGTTCTGGTCATAGTCGCCCTGATTATAGAAGCCCCAGCTCAGGGTGTCGCCCGCGCCGTTGATAGTCAGCAGGGGGTTGGACTGCGCGCTGCTCGGCGGGGTGCTGACCGTGCGGACCTGCGGGGTGGCTTCCTTGCGGAACATCACCTGGGCCACGGTGCCGGTGCCGGTGAAACCGGTACGCAGCTGGGGGTTGGTCAGAAGCTGACCATAGTGGACCACGCCGCGATCCTTCATGAAGTTCATGCGCAGCATGTCCTCGCGGCTGCCCATGGCATCCGTGGGCAGGGCGGTAAGGGGACGGTACTGCTCAGGATCGTACTGCAGATCAAAGTAAACAGCCGTCAGGCGGGTCGCGTCTTCAACATTGATGTTGACGAGCACGTCCTGGCCATGTTCTTCCACATTAACCGCGAAGCCGGAGGCCGAAGCGCCGAAGAGGTAGCTGTCTTCCGACACGTCGAGCTTAAAGCTGGCGGCATTCTTGTCCGGAAGATTGGTCTGGCCAATGTTCTCGGTACCGCAGCCAAACAGGGCCAGCGCCGATACCACGGCCAGGAGGATGAGTCCTACCTTTTGCATACAACCTACCTCGTGCTGAGAGATGTTCCAGACTATAAGGCCCGTGGCTGATTGCGTCAAGCGCGGCCTGTGCGCACCAGCACCATAACCTTGGCACGGCGATTATACCGCCGTCCGAAAGAGCATACCCGCAATTGCGGTTTCACAAGACGATTCTCACAAAACATGACATCCAATGTTTATGCCGCAGCCGCGCAAAGGCCGGCGCAGGCCGCATTCCTTCGGGACTCCAAGACGCAGGGCGTTTTCACGCGCGGTCTTGGCTATAATCAAAGTGTCAGTATGACAAGGCCAGCTTTTACATATTTCAGCCGTGTGTTCGGCTGCCAGATGAATGTCGCGGACATCGACGACCTGTCCGCGCGGCTGGCCGCGCACGGCGGCGAGGAAGTCAGCCGCCCCGAGCAGGCCGACCTGATCCTGATCAACACTTGCACGGTTCGTCAAAAGGCCGAGGATAAGGCGATGAGCTTTATCGGGGGCCTGAAGCACCTTGGGCCGGGGGGCCGCCCCGGCGGGCGGATCGCCGGCCTGCTGGAAGGCGGAGCGGGAATCGCCGCCGCTGCCGGCACAAGCACCGCGGTCGCCGAGCGTGAGCCGCAGGCCGCTGCGCCCCAGGACCTGCGCGAGATCGCGCCGCGGCGCAAGCCCTTCGTGGTGGCCATGGGCTGTGTTATCCCCAAAAGCCGCAAGCACATTGAAGATACATTTCCGCATGTCGACCTGCTGGTGAACTACAGCGACCCCGACATCGTGATGGCCGAGCTGCTGGACCGCTTCCCGCCGCTGGCTGGAAGGGTGATCGAGGACAGCTATCCGCCGATGCTGGAGAGCGGGCGCTGCCAGATGAGCTTCGTCACCGCGATCCGCGGCTGCAATCACCGCTGCAGTTTTTGCGTGGTGCCCTGGGCCCGCGGACCGCAGCGCGATGTGCCCATGGGTGAGATCATCGCCCAGGCCCAGCAGTATGAGGCGGCCGGCGCGCCTGACATCACCATCCTGGGCCAGAGCATCATGGCCTATGGCAAGGCCAGCGTTCAGCCGCATCCGGACTTCACCGACCTGATGGAGGCGCTGCTGGAGCAGACCGACTTCCGCTGGATCACCTACCTGACCAGCCTGGCCTGCGACATGAACGAACGCGTGATTGAAAAGGTGATCGCCAACCCGCGGATCACCCCGCTGCTGCACCTGCCGGTGCAGAGCGGCTCTGACAAGGTTCTGGACGAGATGCGCCGGCAGTATGACACCGCGCAGTTCCGCCGGATGGTCAAGCTGGCGCGCGAACTGCGCCCGGATTTGTACCTGACCACCGACCTGCTGGTGGGCTTCCCGACCGAGACTGAGGAGGATTTCCAGCAGACCCTGGACTTCGCCGCCGAGATCGGCTTCGACGACGCCTTCATGTTTGCCTACAGCCCGCGGCCGGGGACGCACAGCGTGCGCGTCTATCCCGACGTGCTGCCGCGGGAGGAGAAGGTGCGGCGGCTGAGCCTGCTGATCGCCCAGCAGCGCGCGCAGAGCGCCGAGCGCAGCAGGCGCTATCTGGGCCAGGATCTTGAAGTAATCATTGAGCAGCGCGATGATAATGGTGTGGTCGCGCGGACGGCTTTCAACAAGCCGGTCCATCTGCCCGGCAGCCGACTTGAGCCGGGGCAGTTCAGCCGGGTGCGGATCACCGGCGTCAAGGTTAGTGCGTTCGAGGGTGTTGAGAACGAAGGGGATACATGCAGTCCCGAGAGGACAGACAGCACACTGGGGGTGGCAGGAGGCTAGTGCGGCATTCCAGCACAGCTTCCGGGCCAGGGTTAAATACGACCCGCCAGCCCCGCGCTGGCCGGGCCGGCGCTCCGCACAGCCGCATCCAGCCCCTGCTCGCCGGCATTGCCCTTATCTTGGGCCTGCTGATGCTTACGCCGCCGCAGGCAGGCGACCAGGGCCTCGCCGTGCCCGTGCGCTATGCCCAGGTGCGCCTGTCGGTCCGCGCGCCGTCGCTGCTGCGCCTCGACCTGCCCGCCGGTCAGTACTTCGTCTCGCCGGCCAGCCTGGGCTATTTCAGCCAGAACAATGAGTTCGTCTTTACCTCCGACGTCCAGCGCGGCCTCGTCTATGGCTATGTCGACCGTGATCCGGCGGCTGCTGTCGGCGACACACGTGGCGCGGTCTATCTGGTCGAGATCAGCGCGCCATCCGAAAGCGACCTGTTCCTCAGTGAGTTTCTGCAGTCAATCCGGCAGCGCGTGGATCAGGAAAACATGGCCGCGAACCAGCTGCGACTGGCCCGCGAGCAGGACTCCAGCGAGCCGCTGAAGGCGCGCCGCCTGGCATCCCAGCCGCTGGCTTTCACTCGTCAGGAGCTGTCGGAAGGCGCCTTTGCCGACTGGGTTGAGCGCGTACAGCATGACTATGCCGATCTGGTGGACGACATGCCGGCGGCGCTGCAGGCCGAGACCGTGGACCAGATTGAGCTTAAACGCCTGTATTACCAGGCCGAAGCTGCCAGCATGGACCAGATGCTGGCCAGCTTTGAGCTGCAAATGACCCTGGCCAAACTGCCCAAGCCGCGGATAGAAAGTCTGATTCAACTGGGCGACAGTTCGACCGTCCAGGAAGGCGGCACAAAGCAGCTTTTGCGGATGCGTCAGAACTGGGTCCTGCGGCAGGAGGAACTGCAGCAGGAGCTGGCCCAGTCACGCCAGTGGCTGGAGCGTGTGGGCGGCCGGCCGAGCATCGGGCGCCAGCCTTTCACTCCGCCCGCGGGAGGCGGCCAGTTGCCCTCGATTGGATCAGGCAGCCTTGATCTGAGCCCCAGGACATTGCTGGAACGCAGCGTGATATCCAGCCGGGTAAGTCTAGCCGAGGCGGAGCTGGCCCAGATCAACGACACTCTGCGGCTGGCCGACGGCCTGAAGCGCTATATTGATCAAGGCGGCTCGGGGCGCAGCGACGACGGCTTCAAGATGCTGTCGGTCCCGCGCAGCACTTTCGCCCCGCTTAGCGTCGAACAGCTTGACGGCTTTGCTCTGGTCGAGAGCCTGTCGCGGGACAGCGGGGCATGCCTGCCGCTGCTGCTCAAGCTGGCCCGGGCCTTCGAGGGCCTTGACACTGCAAAGTCGATCAGCCTGCCGGCGATGCAGAAATCGCAGGTGTTAAACGGAGAGGACTTTGAGGTTAGCTACGCTTTGCTGCTCGTAGACCGCTCCACTCGAATTGACCTGCTGGCGAGCCAGGCTGACGCCCCCAGCGCCGCGGCGGACGGCAAGGAGCAGGAAGGGAAGACCGCAGAGGAAGCCACCGGGCCACACCTGGCATCTCAGCTGGAGATGATCCTCGCCGATCCGTCCGGCAATGATATGGCCGACAGCAACCTTGGCTTTGTGGCCTTCATGAGCTGGTATGGCGACATCCTGACCCAGCGCCCTGGCAGCGCCGCCCAGTGGGCTGCCCCGCCTATTGACCCTAAAAGCGGGAGTGACACGCCCAGTGGCCGTGGCCGTCAGCCAGCCGGGCTGGGCAAGGGTATGCGTCCCGCGCAAAACCCGCAAAGCAAAGCTGACACTGGAAAGACAAAGGGCGGGCAGCCGCGCAGGCCGGCGGCAACTCCGGGCCGCATGACAAGCGGGCAGGATCGCGACCAGCCCTGAGCTACGCGCTCAGGACGCAGCCTGACTAGGGCTGCAGCACCCCATCCCAGAGACCTTCAAGGTCGTCCGCGCCGCCGACCTGCTGCATCCGGAAGTCCCCGATAAGCGTGTTGTTGATCAGATTGCCGTCGAAAGTTCCGCCAAGCTGGGTCAGACGGTCGGTCAGGAAGCCGGTGAACTCTCCGCTTCCGCTCAGTATGCCCTCAATATCCACCTGGCGGTCAAGCAGCAGTCCATCACCATCCACAGCTCCGTTCTGGTCAATAGTCAGCTCGAACTCACCATAGATCTCACTTTCATCATCATTGGTGAAACGGCCGACATAGTCGCCCTGGCCGCTGCCGGGCGGAAGCGGAACAAACTCGCTGCCCGGGCAGGAAGCCAGCAGCGGGACAAGGGCCAGAAGTGTCAGGAGGGCAAGCGCACGCATGGCGGGATTCTAACAGCTTTCCACTGCTTTGCCTCCAGCGATGGCATTGGGAGGGGTTCCGCAGCAACTGCGACGGGATTTTGGGCAGTATCCCTGCGCGGAAGTATAATCAGGAGAGAGCTGGCCCGGCCGGCTAAAACTGGGGACCGAGGATTCGAACCTCGACTAACTGATCCAGAGTCAGTCGTCCTACCATTAGACGAGTCCCCAGCGCGGGCGGGAATTATAACATAACGGCTGAAAATGACCCGGGCAACACCGGCGCCCGGGGGAGACAAGTGGGAGGATCACATGGATTCAAGGCAATTCAGCCTTCAGCCGCAGGCGAAGCACTGCCCGGCGCGGCACTTCTGCGGGTCACGCGGGGTGGGCCTGCTGCTGGCTATGCTGCTCGCATTGACGGCCGCAGCCTGCGGCTCCTCCGATTCCGGTCTTGACCAGTCTCCTGCGGACAGCCTGTCGGCCGGGCCGCAGCTGGAACCAGCCGGGATGCAGTTCACCTGGCCTCCTGCGGACGGAGAAGTCAGTCTCCCAGCCCGAGGCACAAGCGATGACATCTATCCGATGGACGGCTCAGCCTACGTCGACAGCTTCGGCAATGTCACGCCCAACGGCAGCAGCGCTGTGCTGATCACCAATCTTGGCCGGCCCTGGGCGCATTATTCTTTGGGCGGCTTTGCCGAGGACGACATGCTGGAAAGTGTCAGCGTGGAGTTCAACGCAGTTGTTGATGATACGCCTGCGGCCGGCATGTGGTTTGCCATGGCGAACTACGCCAAGCAGGCCTGGGAGATCCTCCCGGCAACGCCAACGGAGTTCGTCTTCACCACGGCAGTCTCAAGCGACTACGTTTCACCGACAGGCTTTGTGCACATTGTTGCCGTATTGAACGGCGATGGACAGGGTGTAATCAGCAAGCTGAGCTTCTCGCGTGTTGGTGCGGGGGCCAAGCCCGAAGCCCCGACCATCACCGGCGGCTCGTCGACCTTCTATTCAGCAACGGTGGAGTGGACCAGCGTTCCTGGCGCTGTCGGCTATCTGGTTTACCGCACGACGGACGCCCAGGGCAAGAACCTGACACGCATAACTCAGAGCCCGGTGCTCGTGACCAATTACACCGACCTGGCGGTCAACTCGGACTCGGACTATTTCTATGCCGTAGCCGCAGTGCGCCAGGTGATTGGGGAACAGAGTGTTCCTTTCCCGCTTTCTACACAGCCGGAAGCCCTGACCGCACCACAGAATCTGGCCGCGACGGTGACACCTGATGAGGTTGACCTGAGCTGGGACCCGGTGGTGGGCGCGACGGGCTATAACGTCTATCGCTCCACCAAGTCGAACCTGTCCAATGAGTTTAAGATCAATGGCACTCCGATCAAGTCGACCGTCTACCAGGATTTTGACGCCCAGCCCGGGCTGTACAACTATTACCGGGTAGCAGCGACAAGAACCGGTGAGGGCCCGAAGAGCGATACTCTGTCGCTCTTTGCGCCGGTCGTCAACCTGCCGGCGCCTCAGAACCTGCGACTGGTTGTGGCGGCAGCGGATCAGGCGACTATTGCATGGGACTGGGCCGGCACGAATCCCGGGCACTTCCGGGTAATGGTTAAAGAAGTGCCTGATTTCCAGATTGAGCCTCCCTACTTCCATCTGAATGTACTTGGCGGCGACAAGCGGGAAGACAACCTGACGGGTCTGGAAAGCGGCAAGCACTATTATGTGCGGGTCTGCGCAACGACCATCAGCAACCTGCCTGGCTATATGTCCGAGACCCTGGAGATTGTTGCCGACGGCTATTGGACCCTGGATCCGCCGCAGACGCTTGGACCGGGCAAGCCTGCAATGCGCCTGCTCAGCGAAGAAGGCGACCTTACCGCGGCTTTCTTCAACGGCCCGGATGTAGTTGTTTCCCGCCGCGACGGCGATAACGGCTGGACCACTGAGCCAGCCTTGTCGGTGGATACTGAGGTCTTCACCACTTATCTCGATATAACTCGCAGCCCCGCCCCGGGGGGCCCCTATATGGTTACCAGCGTGATGGAAAGACCCTTTGACCTTTATGGTGCGGTCGGTCGGCCCGGCGAAGGCTGGACCACTGAACTGATTGACGGGACGGACGATCCTGACGTGTTCTCGCCGGAAAACGGCTTTTACTGCAAGGTTGCCGCTACGGACGACACCTGGGCCGTTTCGAGCATGGAGATCATCTTCATCCCTGGAACTCCGGCCGAGGAGACCAACAAACTGACCTTCCATACCCGTCCGATCAGCGGTGGCCCCTGGGAGCGGATCTATACCTTTAACACAACCCAGCGCCAGCCGCTGAACCAGAGCCTGGTGGCCCGCGACGGCGAGTTCTTTGTGCTGCGCCGGGACCTCGACAGCCCGGGCCTGTTCTTTGGGTCCAATGCCGATGACTTCGCTGGCTGGAGCAACATCCTGCTTACCCCGGGCGAAACCGCCGGCCTGTTCAACGACCTTGAGGTGTTCAACGGCGGCTGGCTGACCCCGAGCTGCAACGCCACAGCCGAGACCCTGGAGCTCTATCACGAGGATGCCGGGACCTGGACCAGTGAAACCGTTGATAACCTTTCCGGTAACCCTGACCGGGCCAGAGTTGCCACCCGCGGTAACGACATCATGATCGTCTGCCGGATCCTGAGCCGCTCAGCCTGGCATCTGTACTTCTATGACAGTGCAAGTACGAGCTGGAACTCCCAGCCAATCTTTGAACCCACTGACGTGTTCTCCCAGGCGATGGATCTGGCGGTCGTGGACAACGACTTCTACCTGCTCTTTGATGATCAGGTTGTGGATGAAATCCACTGTTCAAAACTGGTACCGCCGCCGACCTAAACACCGGCGCAACAGGCTCGGTATAATCTTGCTGGATTGCCGGCCGGCAGATGCGGGCGCATCTGGCTGGCAACCCGGAACTCCCGGCTGATGGAGGAGATATGAACACTGGTGCAAGTCAGTGGTCCCTGACCGCGAAGCGCGTGTCAACAGCGCTGGCGATTGTCCTGCTTGCTGCAGTGAGCGCCTGCTCCGGCGCAGCGCAGCGAGCGGCCCAGGACCTTCGACCGGGTGTCTACACCGTGCCAGGCAGCCGCAATGCAAGCCCGGTTACCAATGATTCGCCGGGGCTTCCCTGGCCCCCGGCTGAGGCTAAGCAGCGCATAACCAGCGACGACTTCTATCCGCTGGATGGCACGGACTATGCCAGTAAGGGCGGGGATACGACCAACAGTGACCCCAGCCTGCTGTTCGGCAGCACTGAGCGCCTGAACTTTGCGATTTATACCCTTGGCGGCTTCGGCGCGGATGTCGCCCTGGAGTCGATCGACGTAACCTTCTCGCTCCAGGCCAGCCCGCCAGCGGGACTGGGTTTCTACTTCGGCCTGAGCAACTATGCAAGCGGACGCTGGGACTGGTTCACCGGCGATCCGACTGACCTGCACATCGCACCGGCAAACATCGCCGACTACGTCTCGGCCGGCGGCAGCTGCAGCGTGGCCGTGGTCCTGAACGGCAACGGCAGCGGACAGCTTGACACAGTGTCCTTTAACCGCGTCGGCGCCGGGGCCAAGCCGGATGCGCCCCAGAACCTGCAGGGTACTGCGACTTGGTTCTCCTGCGACCTGACCTGGGACCCGGTGCCGGGCGTGCAGGGCTACCATGTCTTCCGCAGCAGCCAGCCCGATATGGCGGGGGCGATCAAGCAAACTTCGGCCCCGGTGCTTACGAACCAGTACACCGACATCAAAAACATCTCCCCGGAGACGACCTATTACTACGCCATCCGGGCCTACCGTCCTGTGGCCTCGGATTACAGTAATGTAGTTGAGCTGACCACGGGCACGCTGGATCTGCAGCCTCCGGCAGACCTGGCGGGTACAGCGACGACCAGCTCGGCCAATCTTACCTGGACTCCCGCTGGCGGCGCTACCGGCTACAACGTCTACCGGGCGAGCAAGTCGGATATGAGCAACCAGGTCAGCATCGGCATCGCGACCGGCTCGTCCTTTGATGACTTGTCGCCGGTAGTTGGCAATGTCAACTACTATCGCCTGACCTCAAGATACCAGGCCCTGGAAAGCGCGCCGACCCCAATAGTCAGCGTTTTCGTGCCGGACATTGATATGCCGGCACCGGTTAACCTGCACATCGTGTCGCAGGTCGCGGACGAGTGCCGCATCGCCTGGGACTGGCCCGATCCGCTCAACCCGCCGACCTACTACCGGATCTATGTCCGCACAGTTCCGGATTTCAAGATCGAGCCGCCGTACTTTGATGGCGGCCCGGTGGATATTGACGCAACTTCGACGACGTATCTGATCCAGAACCTGCCGCCGGGACTAACGCGCTACGTGCGCGTCTGCGGCATGAACTCGAATTTCAAGCGCGGCCGCCTGACCGAGGCGATGCCGATCACTGCATCGACATACTGGACGATGGACGGCCTCGAAACCATCGGCGCCGGAATCGGGCCGATCTCCCTGCAGCATGCGGCCAGCGATCTGACCGCGGCCTATGTATTCGAGACGGCCACTGGCAAGGTGCGGCTGGCGCGCCGCAATGCCGGCACCTGGAGCTCGGAGCAGATCGGCCTCGAGACGCACATGGGCGCCTATGTGAAGCTGGCCCATGACAGCGCTGACGACAAGTACATGGTCTTCACCCAGGAGATCGACACTGGCGACCTGTGGGGCAGCGAAGGCCAGGTCGGCGGCTCCTGGACCCCCGTGCGGATCAACGGCAACGGCAGCACGGCCATCGGCTCCTCACTGAGCGGCTTTGACATCTGCTGCGCAGCCACCGACAGCAACTGGGTGGTGGCACACACTGAAATCAGTTACTCCGGCAACGAGAGCTTCCGCAAGATTCTCTTCCACAAGCGACCCTTCGTTGGCGGATCCTGGAGCATCAGCACGATCCGGACGATCGACGAGCTGCCGGTCTATGAGAGCATGGTCTGGCACGGTGGCACGATCCATATGCTGAACAAGCAGCCCCTGGACAACCTGTTCCAGTACGGCACCGAGAGCGACAGCTTCAACTGGACCGATATCAACCCGACGCCGGGCAACGGCTCCTGGAACAGCCTGACGGTCTTCGACGGTTTCCTTTACACGCCGACCGTTGATACCGCGACTGGTGATGTCAGCGTGATGGATAACAGCGCCGGCAGCTGGACGCTGAACACAGTGGATGGCGGTCACGGCTTTATCGCCCGCACAGGCATGGCGGCCGGCAGCACGCAGCTTTACCTGACCTACCTGGCCAACAGCCCGGTATCCTGGTACCTCGGTGTGCTCGACAACGGCACCTGGACAATCCAGAAGCTGCGTGTGCCCAGCGGCGGACCGGGCCAGTATCTTCAAATGGGCGACAACCTGGCGGTGGCGGCGATTGGCGATGTGCCCTACTTCGTCTTCAACAGCCCTGACGGGAATATCTACAGCGCCCATGGCGTACCGCCGGCCTAGACGGGGGCATTACGATTGATGCAGACAAGGCGCCGGGAAACCGGCGCCTTTTGCTTTGCGGCGGGCTGATCGCTGAAGCGGCCGGGCGCATCGCCTAAACTGCTCCGGTGAGCTTCATGCCCTGCAGCCCGGAGTACCGCGCAGCCCTTGAGCGCCTGTTTGCCCTTGGCCAGGGACGGATGCTGCCGGGGCGCGAGCGCCTGCGCAATGTGCTGCGCCGCGCCGGCGACCCGCACCTGCGGGTACCGGGCATCCTGATCGGCGGAACCAACGGCAAGGGCCGCCTGGTGACCCTGCTGAGCAGTGTGCTGAGCCAGCGCTATCGCACCGGGGCCTTTGTCAAGCCGCATCTCAAGAGCATCCGCGAGCGCTGGCGGGTCAACGACGAGGACATCAGCCCGCAGCAGTTCGTGCACTATGCCAATGCCGCCTGCGACCTGATCGAGGAGCACAAGGCCGAGACCGGCGAGGAGATCAGTTTCTTCGAGGCCAATGTCCTGCTCGCCGCCCTCCTCTGGGCCGGGGAGGGCGTGGACATCGTGGTCTGGGAGGTCGGCCTTGGCGGGCGGGAAGACGCCTGCAACCTGGTCGACCCGCTGATCAGCATCATCACCAACGTGCAGTACGACCACCAGCACATCCTGGGCAACACCCTGGAGGAGATCGCCTTCGACAAGGCGCACATCGCGCGGCCGGGACGCCCGCTGATCCTCGGCCCCCCGCGCAAGGGCTGGCATAACGACTATCTGCGCTACCTGCCGGTGATCCGCGAGGTGGTGGACGATATCGGCGCGGAGCTGGTGGCGGCGCCAGTGGACCGGCTGGACGAAATGGAGCGCAGCATGGAGGAGCGCCGTGCCTCCGGCCAGCCCCTCAAGCTGCCGCTGGATACCGGCGTCCTGCTGGTCAGTGCCTGGACCAGGCTGGGTCAGGCCGGCTTCCCGCTGGACGTGCTGGAATACACCGCCGGCATGAGCGCTGCGCACTACCGCGGGCGGATGGAGCTGACGCGCCTGGCTGGCAGGCCGGTGCTGCTGGACGCCGCACATAACCCCGACAGCCTGCGCTGGCTGGCCCAGAGCCTGGCCGGCGAGCGGCGCCCCTTCATCTTTGGCCAGCAGGCGACCAAGGACCCCCGGGACACGCTGGCGGCGCTGAAGGATGTTATCGACGTTCTCGTGCCGATCTGCCTGCCGGTGCTGCACCCCTGCCCCGTCGAGCAGATTGTGGCCGCCGCCGCTGAGCTGGGCATTGCGGTCAGCCTGCCGGCGGGCTTTGAAGCGCGGCCGATTCCTGCCGATTACGCTATCGGGCATGTGACCGAATGCGACCCGCCGGACAACATCACCGGCTGGATTGAATGCGTGCGCCACGGGCTGAGCCTGTCGGATGAGCTCGCACCGGCGGTGATTTGCGGCAGCATCTACAACCTGGGCGAGATCCTGCGCACCTTTGAGGACGGCTGGGTGGACACGGTATCAGCCTAAGTTCGGTGGACTGACTACCAGGGCAGGATTCCACTGAGATAGGTGGAGAAGAGCCAGAAAGCGCCGTTAAAGAGGATAGCCACGGCCAGCGGCACGAAGACAAATGCCAGCACCTGTCGCACTAAGTGCATGCGTGAATTATAGGGTGCGACCTGCAAAGCAGAGTCTCGCGATCACCGACTGGCCGGCTTGAATCGAAATGGATCTTGGAAGCATAATCGGAATTGTCCTGTGCATTGGCGGCCTGCTGGCCGGCTTCGCCATGGAAGGCGGTAATCCCGGCATGCTGGCCCAGCTGTCGGCGGCAGTCATTGTCTTCGGCGGAACCATCGGTGCTGCCATGTTCTGCGCGCCTCTGGGCCAGACCATCGGTATCGGCAAAACGGCCATGAAGGGCTTCATGCGTGGCCATACCGACCCCAAACACGTTATCGAGAAGTTTGTGGCCTATGCCGAAAAGGTACGCCGTGAGGGCCTGCTGGTGCTGGAAGAAGACGCCAATAACGAGCATGACCCTTTCCTGAAGAGCGGCCTCCAGCTGGTAATCGATGGCAACGACACAGATCTGGTCAAGGATATCCTGCGCACCGAAGTCAAGCACCTGCAGGAACGCCACCATGAGGGCGCCCACTACTTTGAGAACATGGGCGGCTTTGCCCCGACTTTCGGCATCGTCGGAACGGTCATGGGCCTGGTGCTCGTACTGAGCAACCTGTCCGATCCGTCCAGCCTGGGCGGCGCGGTCGCCGCGGCGTTCATCGCGACTCTGTATGGCGTATTCAGCGCGAACGCGATCTTCCTGCCCCTGGCGACCAAGCTGCGGCATGCCTCGAGCGAAGAAGCCATGATGCGCGAGATCATGATTGAGGGCATTCTCAGTATCCAGGCCGGCGACAACCCGCGTATCGTCAAGGAGAAGCTCTCCGCCTTCCTGCCTCCCAGTGACCGCGCCAAACTGAACACTGAAGGCAACAAGGAATAACGGGGGCAGCCATGCTAATACCGCAATGTCCCCAGCACAGCCATGGCGAGGGCGGCGGTGAGCGCTGGCTGATTTCCTACGCGGACATGATCACCCTGCTGCTGGTGCTGTTCATCATTCTTTACTCCACAGCCCAGCAGGACCTGGCCAAGTTCGAGGCCCTCAGCCAGAGCCTGTCGGAAGGCTTCGGCGCCAGCACCCCAAACATGGCCCCGGTGGACAACGAGAACACCGGCGGCGCCGGCGATAACGTGATTCTGGACAAGAGCACCGGCGGCGACAGCCCGCTGGAGATGTTCGCTGCCAAGCAGAGCCCGATTCAGATCTTCCAGTTCGCGCAGATGATGGAAGATAACAGCGAACTGCGCGAACAGCTGGATGAGATTGTCGACGAGGCGCTGGAGCAGGCCGAGCGCCAGCTGGGCATGGGTGAGCTGGAAGGCGGGCTGTCCGTGACCCACAACGAGCGCGGGATAGTTATCGAGATCCATCCGGACCAGATCTTGTTTGACCCCGGGTCCGCCGCACTGAAGCCGGCCTTCAAGGACGTGCTCAAGGTGCTTGCCCAGCAGTTCGCGCGCCTGCCCAATGACATCGAAGTGCAGGGCCATACCGACGGCCTGCCAATCAGCACCGCGGCCTACCCCAGTAACTGGGAGCTCTCGGCGGCGCGCGCTGGCGCGGTGATCCGCCAGCTCCAGAACCTGGGACTGGACCCCGCACGGCTGAGCGCAGCGGGCTACGCCGACACGCGGCCCCTGGGAGACAACGGCACACCTGAAGGCCGGGCCCGTAACCGCAGGGTGGAGATTGTCATCCTGCGCCAGCAGAGTGAAGGCATATCGGCGCCGGGACCCAGCCCGCAAGCCGAGCCGAGAGACAGTCAGGACGAAACCGGGCGAGCTTCAGACGCCGCGAAGCCTGAAGCTCACGGATCAGGTGCCGAAGAAACGCAGAACCACGCGCCGGCCGATGAGGCCGACGACAAGCAGCGGCCCGCGGACACGGAGTCGCAGGATGAAGGACATGCAGGCAGGAACGAGCACGGAACCGCAAGCGGACACGGGCACTAAAAGCCCGGGACTGGACGAGCTGCTGCTGAAGCTGCTGCTGCTGGTCGGGCTGACTCTGGCTCTGGGCCTTTGTCTGACCGCCAGCACATGTAACAGCGATCCTGGCTTTGGTGATCCGCTGATGAAGCAGGCCGGTGTCCCGGCAGGCGCTTCAGACTATATGTTTGTCGCCGACTCGCGCCGCCAGCTCTACTGGCCCAACGAGAGCCGTTATGTCAGCGCCATACCGGTGGGGGACCGGGTCTGGATCAAGGATGCCAAGACCTTATCGAAGTTCAAGGGCTATAAGCCCGGGCCATAGGCAGGGCTGATTCAAGACTGGCCGCGACCAGCCGATAAGCACTTTTGAACTGTGCTGCGGCCGGGGGAGGAGACTGATTTGAGCGCGCTCATAAAGAAGCTGCCTGGAATGTGCCTTGAGGTGCTGGCTTGTCTTGCGCGCCCCAGATCACGCCGTGGCGGCGCACCCATTGTTCTGATCATCGCAGGAGCCGTGGCCGTGCTGGCACTGGCGGCGGCGGGATTCCTGTTTGTCCAGATGCAGGGACTGAAGAAGAAGGTCGCGATTGAAGGCGGGGTACAGCCACGGGGTCTTGAGCCGGCGGCGGAGGAAGAAGTCTCGCACGCCGAGGATATCCGCGAAGAACCTGCTGAAGTTACATATGAGCTTGGCAAGTTCACCGCCAATACATCCGACGGCCGGCATGCGACCATGACCATCGCGCTTTCACTGGAGAGTTTCTACAGCAGCGAGGACTGGGCCACCTATGAAGGCATGATGGAGGCTTACAACCATCAGCTGGAGTTCTACAACCAGTATCAGCGCGGCGAGGTGGATGAGTCCGGCAAGCCGAAAAAGAAGGGCAAGGAAGGACACGCATCCATGCCAGGTGAACCGGGCGAAGATGAGCTGAAGGTGACTATGGCGTCTTTCAGCCCGGCTCCTCAGAGCCCCGCGGCACCTGGTGCCCAGCAGTATCTGACGAGCGCAGAGATGCCGGTCGATCCATCCGAGTATCCGACGGGGGCTATCCCGGCCGGCCACGGTGAGAAGAAGGCCGAGCCGCCCAAGCTGCCGGAAGAGGTGCCGCTGCCGCAGACGATCTTCGCTAAGCAGCTCGACGAAAAGGCGGTTGAGGTGCGGGACATGGTGATCGATGAGATCAACCGGCGCACCGCCTCGGAGTTGTCTTCACCCGAAGGCAAGGCCTCATTCAAGGAGGCCGTCATCGCGGGTATCGGCGAGCTGATTGATGCCCACTATGGCAAAGTACTGGAAGTCTATTTGCCGGAGATTGTGACCGGCTAGCGTCCTGGGGAGAATTGGATGCGTTATCTACCTTACGGCCCGCGCGGCCATCGCGGCCTGGCGACGCTATGTCTGGCGATTGTGCTGGCTTTGAGCAGCAGCGCCTGCGGCGGCGCCAGCAAGCTGAGCGTTGAGCTGCCGCCGGACAGCGAGCAGCCGACAACTTTGCTGACCCCGGATAAGCGAATCAAGGCCATTGTGCCACCGGCCGCCGTGACGGATGCGGTCCGCCTGTTGCTGGTCAACAGCACCGAGATGGATGCCAGTGTGCCAGGACCTGACGGCCGCAGCCTGCTGATGTCCGTTGATCTGTCCGGGACAGTCGTCCCCAGCAATGACAGCAGCGCAGGCGGTGCCGGAACCGGCAGCGGTGCTGGTGGCACGGGCAGCGGAACTGATACTCCAGAGGTGCCGGTTGCCAGCCTCGAGCTGCCGATTGAAATTCGCTTCCAGCTTCAGCCTGCGCTGGCCCCGGGCCTGACGGTTCCGATCTACACCTTCAACGAAGTATCGCAGCGCTACGAGGCCGGCAGCCTGAGTGCGGCGACGAGTGAGGATGGCACGGAGCTTGTTTTCAGTGCGGCCGATTTTGGGCGCTATGGTTTCTACAGCCTCAAGGCGGACGAACTTCCGCCGCCAGCCCCGACGGGCTTGAAACTGCTGGCAGCTTCCACGCAGGTCCGGCGACTGAGCTGGCTGCCAGTCCCCGGAGCAGCCGGCTACAACCTTTACCGTGCGGCGGATACCGGGATCGCCGAGCCGAGCTTCAGCAAGATCAACAGCGCGCTGCTGGCCGAGACGACAATAAGCGACCAACTCAGCGCAGCGGGAGGCTACCTTTACTACGTCACCAGCGTCTGGCCCGAGAATGACGCGGCGCAGAGCCTGGAGAGCCTGCCGGGCACGACACTCGCCAGTCCGGCGGTTGTGTTTGATGTCCTGTTTGAGTTTGGCAGCGACAAGGCTGCCGGCCTGCGGCGGCCCACCAGCCTGGCTCTGGACTCCGCTGGCGGGCGCCTGTTTGTCGCCGACCCCTATGCCGGAGATGTGTATGTCTTCAGCACCGGCGGCAAGCTGCTGGGGAGCTTTTACCGCTATGGCAGTATTGAAGGCGCCGTTCCCAGCGCGCTGGCCTACGACAGCACGCTTGAGCGGCTCTACGTTGGCGATTCCGGGACGCACAGCATCTATCTGCTGAACGCGGGCACCGATAACCCGGCCCCGCCCTATTCGCTTGTCGGCACCTTTGGGCAGGAGGGCGCGGCGGCCGGCGAGTTCGCCAGCCCCAGCGCGATCTGCATCTGGGGCGATGAAGTGCTGGTCGCCGACCGTGGGAACGACAACCTGCAGGTCTTTACGCCGCTGGGCGTTTATCTGCGCACCCTGGCGATGGCGGGGTCGCAGGACGGGCAGCTGCTTGATCCGCAGGCGCTGTTGATCCAGGGCGCTGGTGGTCTGCTGATCGCCGATACGGGTAACCTGCGGCTGGCGGGCTTTGGCGACGACATGGCCCCGGCCACGCCGATCACCCTTGATCCGCTGCTGACAGGACCGTTGACGCCGGCCGGTCTGGCCGAGGATTTCCGCGGCCAGGTTTATGTCTCGGACCCGCCAGGGCGCTGCGTCCGTGTGCTGGACAGCAGCGGTGCCGAGCTGTTCAGCTTTGGCTCGCAGGGCAGTCTGGTGGTGGAGCTCGGCGCGGGTGGCCCGGCAGGACTTGCGCTGGATCCGCTGACCGGCTGGCTGTATGTCTGCGACCCTGACAACAGCCGCATTCTTGTCTTCGCCAGTTAGCCGCGGTAGACTCAGTAATGCTCCATCAGCAGACAGGCAGCCGCAGTGCTGTTTTGCCGGCGGCAATGATCTGCGCCGGGCTCATCCTGCTTAGCGGCTGCGGCAGCGCTGAAGCACCTGTGGCCGGAAAGGCTGAGATCGGCACGGCGCTGATCCAGCGCCGGCAGTTACCTGACACTCGCGGCCTGCCGGGGCTGGGCCAACTCAGGGGCCTGAGCTCCACCCTGAACCTCAACCTGGCTGGGACTGAAGCCGCCATGCTGATCGGGCCGCAGTCCTGGAACAGCGGTGATCTGATTCTGCAGCCCGAATCCGGCGGCTCAGCGATCGCAGTCTATGCCTTCCGCGCGGAGGGCCGCACGCAAAGCGGACTCGCGCTTGAGGTTTCGGAGCTCGGCCCGAGTGGCTTCTGGGTCGCCCTGGCGGATTTTGGCGCCGGGCGCTGGGACATCCGCGGGCCCTTCACGCAGTCGCTGGGCCTACCGATGGCGGGGGCGGACTATATCAATGCCGATGGCGAGGCCTATGCCGCGCTAATCGCCTACGGTGATGCCGTGACCGTTGACCAGGCGACCCTGGTTGTCACGGGGGCGGATGCACAAAACGACTGGCCGGCAGGCAACAAACCACTGCGCACGGCCTGGCTGAAGAGCTGGTATCTGCCGCTGCCTTTGCTGGGCGGCGCAGACGGCGTTTATCAGGGATCGGCGGAGCGCATGATGGCCGACGAGGTTTTCGAGCGGCTCAACACTTTTCGCGCAGAGAACGGCCTGGACCCGCTGCTGCGCGAAGAGCATCTGGATGCACAGTCCTGCGCGCACTGCCGCGACATGGCTTCGCGCCTGTACTTTGAGCATGACAGCCCGGAGGGAATGGATCCCGGCGAGCGGCTGGATGCGATGGACCCGCCCTTCTGGCTGCTCTGGGCCGAGAACATTGCCGTAGGCTATCAAAGCCCTGAGGACGTAACCACCGGCTGGATTAACAGCGACGGCCACCGGATGAACATGCTGCTGGAAGACGCTGACTACGTTGGCATCGGGGTCTGGCGCAATTACTTCGGCACGCTGTACTGGGCGCACAACTTTGGCAGTTTCGACAGCGACCCGGCCGCCCATGACTGGATTGAGCCGGGCGAGGAGCAGCCCTGAGCTTTCGAAACCCGCACAGGCCTCAGCGTCCGGCGGAACGGGCGTAGAGCTTCAGGATCAGGCCCGGGAGCAGAGCGTTGAGCAGCACGCCGAAGGTCCCCCAGGCATGCGGATAAACAGTCGGCCGGCGTGTAGCAATCGCGCGGATTACGGCGCGCGCCACCTGGTCTGTGCCTTGACGGCTCGAAATGCCACGCGCCAGCGGATTGCTGCTGCGGCGTGAGCGCTGGACCGAGCTGACTGCTGTGCCGCCCGTGAGGTCCGGTGCGTTTGCGCCAAACTCGCTGACCGTCGGCCCAGGATAGACCGTGGTGATGCAGATCTTCCGGCCTGCCGTGCTGTGCTGCAGCTCCTGGCGCAGGGTGTCTCCGATGGCGCTCATGCCGTGCTTGGCTGCACTGTAGGCGCCGTTATAGGCATAGCCGCTGCGCCCGCCGAGGCTGCAGATATCGATGATCTGCCCGGGATGGCCGCTGGCCAGCCACTGCGGCAGCAGGGCCTGATAGGCCCACAGCGCGCCAAGGCAGTTAAGGCGGAATTGCTCAATCATCAGCTCTTCGCTGGCTTCCAGCAGGTGATGGCGTACACCGGCGCCGGCATTGCTGATCCAGACATCGATCTCGCCTCCAGCCCGCCGCGCGCTTTGCGCCAGCGTAAACACTTCCTCGCGGCGACTGACATCGCAGCGCTGGCAATAAATCTCCAGCCCCGGGCGACGCAGGGCCGTCGCCAGTTCCTCCAGCACTTCCAGCCGTCGTGCGGCCAGGCTCAGGCGCAGGGGGCGGCCGGACGCGGAGGATGACAGCAGGCGCGCACAGGCGGCGCCGATGCCGGAGGAAGCTCCGGTGATGAGGATGTGGCGGGGCTTAGGCTGCACCCGCGCAGTTTAGCCCTAGTCGTGGGGCTGATCGACAGCCGGGCGGATGCGGGACAGCACCTGACGAATAGTCTGGGCCAGGTCCATCATGCCGACAGGTTTGAAGAGATAAGCCTGGACGCCCATCTCCTGAGCCTGTTCCGGAGTGAACATCTCGCTGTAGCCGGTGCAGACGATGATCGGCAGGTCAGAGCGCTGTTCAAGCAGGCGTGAGGACAGCGAAGCGCCGGTCATGAAGGGCATGGTCTGGTCGGTGATCAGCAGGTCGAAGTCCTGGGGATGCTCAGTGAACTCCCGCAGCGCCTGGCGCGGGTCGGTGAAGCGGGTCACACGGTAGCCGAGGCGGCCGAGCATGATGCTGACCATTTCGGCGATGGCTTCCTCGTCGTCGACCAGCAGGATCCGCTCGTTGCCGATGGGCGCTTCGGGCTCGCTGCGCTCCTCGACTTCCACTGCCGCCTCGACCATCGGCAGGAAGACCTTAAAGGTTGTGCCCTTGCCGAGATCGGAGGTGACATGAATGGCGCCGCCAAGGCTGTGGATGATGCCGTGAACCACTGAAAGGCCCATGCCGGTTCCCTCGCCCACTGGCTTGGTCGTGTAGAAAGGCTCGAAGATGCGCTCCAGCACTTCCTTGCTCATGCCCGAGCCGGTGTCGCTGACCAGCAGCTCCGCATGCAGTCCCGGGTGCAGGTCGGGATAGAAGCGGGCGAACTCGGCATCCCAGAAGACGCGGCGCAGACTGACCGTCAGCGTCCCCCCGGTGTCGCGCATCGCATAGCCGCCGTTCGTGCAGAGATTCATCAGCACCTGGTGCAGCTGCACCGGGTCGCCCAGGACGTGGACATCGCGGTCCATCATTTCGGTGCGGATGTTTATCGTGGACGGCATCGCCGCGCGCATCAGCTTGGTCGATTCGCGGACGATCAGCGAAAGGTCCACCACGCTGAGCTGCAGATCCGACTGGCGGCTGAAGGCCAGAATCTGCTGGACGAGGTCGCGGGCGCGCAGGCCTGCCTTCATCACGACGCTGAGGTATTCCTCGGCCTCATGGCCGGTCTCGATGCTGTCGCGGGCCAGGCCTGTGTAACCCAGGATGGACTGCAGAATGTTGTTGAAGTCGTGGGCAATACCGCCCGCCAGCGTTCCGATGGCTTCCATCTTCTGGCTCTGGCGCAGCTGGGACTGCATGCGCTTGCGGTCGGAAATGTCGCGCATAACACCGACGAACATTCGCCGGCCGCCAAGGTAGGTGTCTCGGATCGTCAGGTCGAGGTCAATCGCATGACCGTCCTTGTGGCGGCCGACGACTTCCCGGGACTGGTTGACCTGCCGCGCGCGCCCCAGATCGGAAACCCGCTGAATGGCCTCTTCATGGCGGATTACATCCTCATCGTGCATGAGGAGATTGAGACGCTGGCCAATCGTTTCTTCGGCTTTGTATCCGAAAATGCGTTCGGCGCCTTCGCTGTAGGTATCAACCACACCGTTTTCGTCGATCATGATGATCGCTTCCGGTGCCGCGTCCAGGATTGCGCTGGCACGCATACGGTTCTGGTCGGCCTGATCACGCGCCAGGAGCAGCTCGTTCTCTGCCTGGATCCGCTCGGTAATGTCCTGAATCGTTCCGCCGACACGCAATATCTGCCCCAGTGGGCTTAGCTCAGGGATACACTCGGCGTGGACATAGACCTCTTCACCCGAGGGCCGCAGAATCCGGAAGTCCAGCGAAGCCGGCTGGCCCTCGTCCAGCACCGACTGCAGGGCGGCATGGACACCTTCCTGGTCTTCCGGATGGACGTATTCAAGGATGGTCAGGCCCCGCGGAATGAAGTGGCCGGGCTCAAGGCCGAGGATACGGAACAGCTCATCGCTCCAGATGGTCTGGCCCGACTCGATACCCCATTGCCAGGAACCAAGGTGCGCCAGTTCCTGCGCGCGAGCCAGGCCGCGCTCACTTTCCCGCAGCTCCATTTCGCTGCGCCGACGCTCGATGGCGCTGCCAAGCTGGCTGAGGATTGTCTCGGCAAGCTGGCGCTCCTCGCGGGTGAAGGCATGCGCCCGCTCGTAACCCAGCAGGCACCATCCGATCACGCGGTTAAGATGGCGCACCGGCAGATAAGCAACCGAGCGAACACCCTCCCTTAACAGAGCTTCACTGGCATTCTCAAAAATACCGCCGCTGCTTATGTCGTCGACCAGCAGTGCTTCTTCAAGGGAAGCATTCCAGGCCGCGAAGTTCTCAACCTGCTGGCGGCTGTCCGGGCCAAGGCCAAGCCAGGCAGTAAAGCGCGGCAGGGACTCGTTGCGGGTCAGCAGCAGACCGGCTTTGAGCGGCTGGATGGTGTTGCGCAGCGCATCCAGCGCCGCGGCCAGCAGCTCTTCCTGGCTGCCGCTCTGGCCACAAATATGGCTGAAGTCATAAATGTTCTTCAGCTGGTCGACAGTCTGCTGCAACTGGCGCTGGGCGCGCTTGCGATCGGTAATGTCGGCCATCACAGCCAGTCCGCGCTGCAGGCTGCCGTCCTCGTTGCGCTCGGCTATCGCGCTCATCAGTACGTCGATACGCTCCCCGCTGCGCCGGATGAACTGTAGTTCGACATCCTGGCAGTAGCCGTCCGCCATGAATGAACTCATCATGGCCTCAGCGTCGCGGCTGGACTGGTCGGACACGAACTCGAGTGCATTGCGGCCCAGGACCTCGCCACGCGTATAGCCCATCACTGAAAGCCAGTAATCCGACACGCTGATGATCCGGCCTTCGCGGTCGATCGAGTGCAGCATGACCGGTGTGTTGTTGTAGAGCGTACGGTAGCGCTGCTCGCTTTCGCGCAGTGCCAGCTCGGCCTGACGCCGCTCTGTAACGTCGCGGGAAGTAGCAATGATCTCCACGCCTGGGACGCCGCCGTCATCCTGGGCCGGCCGGGTCAGAGTCTCAAACCAGACGTAGCTGCCGTCCTTGCGGCGGAAGCGGTAGGTGATGCTCTGGACGCTCTGGCCACGCAGGACAGCGGAATGCGACCGGGCTACCTGCTCGAGGTCGTCGGGGTGGAAATAATCATAGGTTGAGGTGCCGAGCATTTCCTCCTTGCGGTAGCCCAGCAGGTCGTAACAGGAATCCGAGACATAGGTGAAGATTCCTTCCGGCGTGTTCTTGGAGATCATGTCGCTGCTGTTCTCAGCCAGCAGTCGATAGCGTTCCTCACTTTCCTTCAGCCGGCGTTCGCTCTGGCTGCGGGCGGTGATGTCGCTGATGGCGCCGATCATGCGCAGCGGCCGGCCGGCCGCATCCCGCAGGATCAGACCGCGGTCTGAAACCTCGGCATAGCTGCCGTCGCCGCGGCGGAAACGATACTCGCAGGACCAGCGTTCCGCCCCGAGTGCAAGAGCGTCGTTCAGGCTGCTGGCGGCATACTCGCGGTCATCCGGATGGACGTGCTCATCCCACCAGTATTCGGAATCCGAGTCATCGGGAGCAGCGAGGTTGAAGAACTCGTAGTACGAAGCGCTGCGCCAGACAAGCTGACGCTGTATGTCCCAGTCATACAGGGCATCGCTGGTAGCAGCATTGACCATGCTGAGTCGTTCTTCACTGGTCTGCAGTTCCAGCTGCGCACGTTCGCGCTGCACAGCGGCGCCGATCAGGCTGGCCGCCAGCTTGAGTGCATCCACCTCAGCATACGACCATTCCCGCTCTCGGGTACAGTCGTCAAAACCGATATTGCCCCACCATTCATCGCCGACAAAAATGGGGGCGAGCAGGAGTGATTTGATTTCCAGGAAGGCCAGCGATTCCTGGATCGCTTCGGGGAAGGAGGAGATTGAGCCCTGAACAGTTCCGCCCTGGCGCAGGTCATCCTGCCACAGTGAGCTTGGCGAGCTGCTGAACTCCTGGTCCTGCATCCAGGGGTTGTCGATATAGCGCTGGATGCCTGCCGCGACCCATTCACTGCGGCAGCTGACCAGTCTTGCACCGGCTTCGTCGCTGTCAATCTCGTAGACAGCCACCCGGCTTACGTTCGCCGCGCGGCCAATACCTTCAAGCAGTTCGTTGCGCAGATCCCGACTCAGCGGTCCTGCGAGCAGTTTCGGGGCGACTTTGGCAATCGCCTCGAGGATCGCGTCGCGCATGCGCAGCGAACTCTGGGCCTGCTTTCGATCAGTGATATCCCTTACGACGACAATGGACTGGGCCTCATCATCCTGTTCGATCAGCGCTGAGGCCACTTCGACATCTATTGCAGTGCCGTCCAGACGCAGCCAGCGCTCGTCCAGTCCGGGCATACTCCCCATCTGCTCCAGCTGCAGCCTGAAGCGCTCACCGGCAAGATCACGATAGTCGGGATGGACAAGGCTGAGCAGCGGGCGGCCAACGAGCTGGTTACCGTTGTCAGCACCGATCAGGCGCGCCATCGTGGTGTTGGCGAACTCGACCTTGCCGCTGCGGCACACCAGCACGCCGTCAGGTGATACGTCCACCAGACTGCGGTAGCGCTCCTCGCTCAGCCGCAACTTTTCATTACTGCGCTGACGCGCAATCGACGCTCCAATCAGGCTGGAAGCCAGCCGCAGCGCGTCAACCTCGGCATCGGACCAGTTACGCTCCTTGTCCTGCTCATCGAAGCCGATGAAGCCCCAGTGGTCCCGGCCCTCATAAATCGGGACCATCAGCAGAGACTGGCTGCCGGTGAACTCCATGCAGGCCTGGCCAGAAGTGTTGACCGTGCTTCGACTCTTTTGGACAACCTCGCCGGCTTCAACCCGCCGCAGCGAATCCTCGAAAATCGAACCAGCTACATCAAATTCTTTTAGGGCCGCTATCTCGTTCCAGGAAACCACACCTGTGCCGGACCATTCCCCTCGCAGGATCGCCAATTCTGTTTCATGACGGTCAAGCCGGCGCTCGAAGACGAACACACGGCTGACTCCGGCAGCACGTCCGAGGCCTTCGAGCATGCGGGCCAGCTGCTCAGACCAACCTTCATCAGCCAGGAATTCCGGCGCCGAGTAAGCAATGGCCTTAAGGATGTCATCGCGCAGACGCAGCAGGCTTTGAGTTTGCTTACGTTCGGTGACGTCACGCAGGACCACGATCGCTGCCGGTTCGTCGGCATAGCGGATGGTAGTCGAGGCAACTTCAACTGTGAGCGGCGTACCATCAGCCCGAAGGAAAACCTCTTCAACAACCGGCAGGATTCCGCCTTGTTCTTCCAACTGAGCCCGGCGATCGCGCGACAGATTCAGATAGTCGGGATGCACAAAGTCCGCTACTCGACGTCCAACCAGATCGTCTGAAGAGTTCAGACCGAGCATTGCCACCAGGGTCGGATTGGCGAAGCGGAACACCCCGCCACTTGCCACATAAACGCCATCCGGGGCCACATTTACCAGACTGCGGTAACGCTCTTCGCTTTGCAGCAGCTGATCCAGGGCCCTCGAGCGGGCCATGGCTGCGCCAAGCAGGTTGGCGGCCAGTTTGAGTACATCGATCTCCGCGGTTGACCAATCGCGCTCCCGCGCCAAATCTTCAACCGCAATAAACCCCCACCATTCCTGTCCGATAAACAGCGGCACCATCAGGAATGAAAGAGTGCCGCAGGCTTCGAAGGCTTCGCGGGCAGCGGCATCCAGGTCCGAAAGCAGGCCGGAGGCAGGCTGGGCCCGGCGGAAGAGCGCCTCGAGGTTGGACAAATCCAGCTGGTCATATGGCAGCTTAAGGCATTCAACTGCACCGTCAGCAGACCATTGCAGCCGTGACCGCAGCTCAACTGCTGCATCTTCGCCGGATACGCGCTCAAGAAGATACACCCGGCCCACACGTGCTGCCAGACCAAGACGCGAGAGGAGGTCCTGTACCTTGGCGTCGTCGAGGCTGCCGGCAGTAAACTGAGGCGCCGAGTAGGCAATTGCCTCAAGCATGTCGTCTCGCAAACGCAGCGAGGCCTGTGCTTCGCGCCTTTCAGAGATGTCGCGGACGACGGTAAGGAAAGCCGCCTGGCCCTCATAGCTGATCTGGGCAGTTACTGATTCAACGCTCAGGCGACTGCCGTCAGGGAGCAGGGCTTCACTCTCAACAGGCAGGAGCCGCTCGGCGCTGGCGCCCTCGCTCCATCGATCATGCAGGTTTTCCCGGTGCTCCGGGATGACGAAATCGATTACTGCTCGGCCCATCAATTCTTCTGCCGAGGTGCAGCCGGCCATTTGCAGTGCGGCACGGTTGGCAAACTTGAAGCGGCCATCCTGAATCACGGTGATTCCGTCCGGCACCAGTTCAAGCAGGGTGCGATAGCGCTCCTCGCTGTCGCGCAGTGCCTGCTGGGCCAGGATACGCTCGGTTACATCCTGGCAGATGCCGCGGCACAGCTCGACTCTGCCGTCTACTGACATGTCAAAGCGCCCTTCAACACTGATCCAGCGGACGGTGCCGTCAGGGCGAACGATCCGGTGCTCCATACTGCTGGGCAGCCGGGAGGAAAGAACCTCCTGATTGGCGGCCAGCACGCGGTCCTTGTCGTCCGGGTGCACCAGCGACTCAAAACTCTCCAGCGTCGGTGTGAAGCTGACGGGGTCACAGCCGAAGATTCTGTAAACCTCCGGGGACCAGGTTAATGCGCCGTTGTTAATGTCAAGTTCCCAGCTGCCGAAACGTCCGATGGCCTGTGCTTCCAGAAGCCTATCCTGGCTGTCTCTGAGCGCCCGCTCGGCCAGAACCTGTTCGGTGACATCACGGGTGAGGCCAATACTGTGGGTCGGTTCACCTTCGGCATTGAGCAGCCAGCGGCCGCGGCTGTCCAGGTAGCGCAGCTCGCCGTCGGCCCGGGTCATGCGGTGTAGAACATGAAACTCGCCGGCATCGTGATAAGCCTGCTCGGCGCGGCCTTTCAGATCGGCGTAGTCTTCCTGATGGAGCATGGACTCATAAAGCTCCATGGTGATCCGTTCCCCTGTCGGATCCAGGCCAAAGATCTCATAAAGTGTCGGCGTCCATTCAAGTTCACCGCTGGCGAGGGTGAGATGCCAACTGCCGATGCGGCCCAGCGCCTGGGTGGCAAGCAGCGTCCGCTCGCTGGCCCGCAGTCGATGCTCGGCTGTGGCAACATCTGTGTTGTCCACCGTGAGGGACACCATCTGTGTAACCCTGCCGGCACTGTCGGCTACCGAACTGAAGTGCATGGAGATCCAGCGCACGTCATTGGGGTCGCCATTTCTTTCCCAGCGAACCTCGTTAATGCGATGACTTCCGGCGCGCTCGAACAGGGCCATTACCGCTTCAGCTTCGACAGGCCCGAAGGTTTCGAGAAGCATTTGCCGGGTCTCGCTGAGGTCAAAGGCCAGGTTCTTTTGAAGTTCATCTTCCTGAACTCCCCAGATTTCCCGCCAACGGTCATTGTGCAGAAGAAGTCGGCCGGTCGACGAGCGAACGGTGATACCGACCGGCGCACTCTCGATCACCAGTGAGGAGAGCTGCTCCGCCATTTCGCGCTGCAGGGCGGCTAGCTTCTGCTGGGTAATATCACTGATGGCACCCACCATTTTCTGGGGCCTGCCATCGTCGCCATAAACAATGCGGCCACGGTCAGAGATGTCCCTGTAGCCTCCCTGACCGTCCATGAAGCGGTATTCGGCCGACCACTCACTTTCGCCGCTGGCCAGTGCCTGACGCAGGCTGCTGATCGTGCGCTCGCGATCCTCAGGGTGAAGATGGCTGGTAAACCATGCTTCCGTCAGATTGTCGGCCGGTACCGGCAGTCCAAAGAGTTTGAAGTAACTGTCGCTGCGCCAGGTGTGCTGCAGTTCAGCATCCCATTCGTAAAGGGCATCCGAGGTGACTGCCGCAGCAAGACGGAAGCGCTCCTCGTTATGCTTGATCTGCTCTGCGGCAGCATAGGCGTCACTGACGTCCTGGGTGAGAATGACTACCCGTTCCACCCGCCCGTCAGGGCCCTGGAGGGAGTACATATGCTGCGAAATGTGGGTTGCAGCACCGGGCGGCGGTTCATGCAGCCGCAGCCTCTCCAGGAAAAGGCTGCCCCCCCGGTCGTAGATATCAAGGACCTGGGGACCGACCTCTGGTCCATAGTAATTCAGGATATCCAGCCTGCGCTGCTCGGCGTTGCTGCTTTTCTGCTGTTCAATGGCAGCATCACTGAGTCCGCGAATCCTCTGCCAGGCCTGATTGTAGTTAAGCAGCAGGCCGCAACTGCTGCGGACGCAGATTCCAAGGGGTGAGTTATCGACGATGGCGCGGTTAAGCTGCTCACTGCTGCGCAGCTTTTCCGCGGCCTGTTTTTCTTCTGTTATGTCCCGTGTCAGCGTGACCACGAACTGAACCCGCCCCTGGGCATCACTTATTGCGTAGTTATGCCGCGCCACCCAGCGGTACTCCTGCGGTTCGCGGTCCTTATTAACGCACTCCTCTCCGCCCAGATGCTCCCCGCCTTCGGCGTAGAGCTGGATCAGAAGCTGCTGGTCCTCCGCACTGTAGTACTTCTTGCTGGCGGCCAGGAATTCCTCGAAAGTTTGGGTGGAGGCCCGCTGCAGCTCTGCCTCACTCATTCGATAGAGTTTGCGCCAGGTTTCGTTGGAGAGTATCAGCTGGCCTGCGTTGTTGCGTACTGAGATCGCCAGCGGGGAATTGTCGATTACTGACTGGGCGAGTTTCTCGGCGGCCCGGCGAAGTTCTTCCTCGCGCTTGGTCTCGCTGATATCCTCGGTCAGGGTCACGACCCGCTCGACCGCGCCCTCTCTGCTCAGGATGGCATAGAGGTACTGAGATATCCAGTTGACCTGCGCGCGGTCATGATCAAGCTCTATCTCCGTCTGGACCGCGCTGCCGCCTTCCTTGTAGACTTTAAGGATGCGGTCGGCCTCAACACCGAAGAAGCCCTGAATCATGTTTTCAAACTGCTCAGGAGAAATCTCGCGATGGTAGCGCAGGTTTTCAGCACCGACCGCCCACATCCTCTCCCAGGCCTCATTGTGCAACAGGAGCTTGCCCTGCGAATCGCGGACAGTTATGCCAATTGGCGAGTTTTCAATCACCGCGGCCGCAAGCTTCTCTGAGGCATGGATGCGTTCCTCGGCGCGGCGGCGGTCAGTTATGTCATGGATAACCACCAGCCGCGAGCTGCGGCCGTCAAAGTCCATCTCGCTCAGATGGATTTCAACAAACAGCTGCTCGCCGTTCTTCTTGACGTGCTCCGCGCTGCCCTTCCAGGTCTTCTGGCCCGCCAGGCTGGCCCAGGTGTTGAGGAAATCGTCCCTGAATGCACCGGGTCGCAGTTCAATCAGCTTCTTTCCGGCAAACTCCTCGTGCGAATAACCGTAGAGTTCCACCGCAGCTGCATTTGCCATCAGCACCGTCGCATGTTCAACATCACAGAACAGGATTGGCTGCGGGTTATCGTCAAACAGCAGCCGGTACTTCTGCTCACTTTCCTTAATAGCTTGTTCTGCGTGCACACGATCGGTTACGTCCTGAATCAGAGCGACCAGGCCGTCATACTGCCCTTCTGCGTCGTAACGCGGAGCTCCGCTGACTTCGACGACCCGGCGCGAACCATCGGCAGCCCGGATTTCTGTTCGATAACTGCTGGACTCGCCGGCCTTTCGCAGCGCCAGCTGGCGGGCGACCTGGTCATGCTCAGACTCAACGACAAAGTCCTCGGAGCGGCGGCCGATGATCTCGCTCAGCGGGCCGCCATAGATCTTTTCCATGGCCGGGTTGGCGTAGATATAGCGTCCGTCGCGGTCCGCGATTACCATGCCTTCGGCCATGCTGTTGGTCAGCGTCTCATAGCGCTCTACCATCTGCTTGAGGTCTTCAACCAGTCTGATGTTGCCGCTGATGTCGCGGATCATCGCGAGCATGCCGGCGTAATTGTCGTGCGCATCGAACAAGGGGGTGTTGATCCAGGAGCAGGTAATAACCGAGCCATCCTTGCGGCGGTTGCGGTTCAGGCTCATGGTATCGCTCTCGCCCTGCATCAGGCGCTCAAGGACACGATCCAGCTTTTCACTTTCTGTGTTGGCAACCAGGAATTCGGGCGGCGTACCCAGCAGCTCCTCGGCGCTGTAGCCAAAAACGAGACTGGCGGCGGGGTTGGAGAAGACGAGTTTGAAGTTCGCATCATAGACAAGGCAGCCGATCGGGACGCGTTCAAGCATCACCTTGCAGTGCTTGAGTATTGCCCCCACGCCGGACTGATCCCCCGACCCGTCTACGCCGGCATAAAAGGAGCCGTTGTAGTGCCCCAGTCTGCCCCGCCTCACTCAGCGATTATATCTGTCAAGGCTATCCGAATTGCGAATATGTGCGGTAAAAACTGGATGAATTGCCCAAGGGGACGGCGATTAGACTTCGTCGCCGACTTTGGGATCCGGCGGGCCGAAGACCCGCGCTGCGCTGAGCACATCGCGGCATGACAGCGGCCAGGGCGTATAGAAGGCCTGGGCATAGCGCCCGCCGGCCCAGCGGCCCCAGCGGGTGGCCAGGCTTTCAAAGAAGGGGCGGATGCCGCTGTTCTGTTCCGGCCGGCCGAACTGGCTGACATGGCACATGATGCTTTCAATCCAGCCGTCGAAGTGCTCGCTGACGTCAACGACAAATGTCGGCATCAGGTCCATCGGCAGGAAGTAGTAATACACCGCCTTGGGATACCAGGGCTGGTAGGTCGACTCAAGCTTCTTCAGGTGGGCATAGTTGACGCCATGGGCCACCATCAAGCCGCCCTTGATATGGTCGTTGTGACCCAGCCCGCGTCCGGGTGGCAGATCGTAATAGGGCCCCAGCACAACCTCCGGGCGGTACTTCTGCACTGCGCGAGCCACCTCAGCGCGCATGTCGAAGCTGTCTTCCAGGCCACAGTCCGGCAGTTCGAGACACTCGCGCACCGCCAGCTTCAGCACCCGGGCAGCATCGCGGCTTTCCTCCCGGCGGGTTGCAACATCGCCGCCGGTGCCCATCTCGCCGGCCGTCAGGTCGACGATGCCGCACTTGTAGCCCAGTGCTGCCATTTTGAGCAGAATGCCGCCGCAGCCGATCTCGGCGTCGTCGGGATGCGGTCCGAAGACCAGCACGTCAAGCTTGGGCGGCTGGGAGGCCACCTCATCGAGACTGAGATTCAGGCTCGGATCGATATAAAAGACTGGCACGGGGCGGAATTGTAGCGCCTGAAGCGGGTCTGCCAAGGCTGGCGCGGAAAAGGATGAAAAAGCCCGGAAACTAAGTTAGAGCCCTAATGGCATGGGTATCTGCCGGCTGCTGCTCAAAGCAGTGCAACAGTGGGCGGTCGATGGATATGAGGCTGATTCCGTATTGCGCTGAGCTAGTTGCTCATCGCGCTGCCGATACTGTCTTCGTCGGCGGCCTGGTTTTCGAAGCTGATGCCGCTGGAGACATCCTCATCGGCGACAGGAGAGGGAAGGAGCAGATCGCTTGCTGTTTGCGACGCGGCAGTGTCGCCACCGCAGCTTGTGCAAAGCAGTGTTACAGCCAGCAGCCCCAGAATCATGCTTCGAATCATCGCGGTCATCTCTTGCCCCTCCGTCCTGACCAGTGCAGGCTGCGCCCGCAGTGGTTAACCAGAGTTTAACCGCGCTGTAACCCCTTGTCAACCTGAATTCAGATCTGGAGTCCTGGCCTGGGCTGCCAGAACTCCGGGTCGTCCCAGTGGTTCCAGGCCAGCAGTACCAGTCCAGCCAGCCAGCCGCCCCACATTGCGTATAAGTCCCAGCTGAAGGGGGTCGAGAAATCAGCCTTCCAACCATTCAGCCCAAGGTGCAGCAGACTGGGCAGCAGGACAAGGCCAAGTGCTACATAGTCAGCCCAGGCCATCCGAATGACACGCGATCCGCCAAAAGCGCCAAAGGCTGCCTTGCGGTTGAGCCAGACACAGTAAAGTGCAATCACCGCTAGCGCTGTCGTGCTGCAGAGGACGATCAGGCCGGTTAGCTCGTAGTTGTTGTCCATGGTCCGTTTGAATCTCAATCTGCCATGCGGGCCCACAACACGGGCGGGGACAAGCCCACGCCCTACAGGACGGGCGGAGCATGCTCCGCCCCTACTGGGCGGCCTCCCAGTCCCTGACCGTGGTCGCGAACTCGGCCAGCTTGCTGTAGTCACCGTTCCAGGTGGTGTACATCACGGCGTAGACGCCGGGCTGGTCCTTAGAGCTGTCGAGCCAGCTGCTGAGCGTGGCGGCAAAGCCGCCCGGGTCGTCATAGTATCCGCTGAGGATCTGGCGGTTGCCGCGGCCGGCGAAGTGCTGCAGCGCCAGGGCGTTGTCGGATGGCGGGTCGCCCCCGATGTCAAAGAAATGCCAGTTCAGCACCTCCCAGTTCGCCGGCAGGCCCGCCGCCGCCTCAGCCATCCCGCCACGCGTCAGGTAGTAGTCGGCTGTCGCGTTGTGGTAGGGGTCATACATGTCGCTCCAGGTGACGATCTTCCAGTCCGGGTTGATCTGCGCGGCGATGCTGTCCACCTCCTGGGTGAAACTGGCCAGAGATGCTCCGGCGCTCTTGCTGGCGCTGAAGCCCGGCTCGCTCCAGCCGGCGGCGCGATGCTCATCGACTCCGATCATGATCATCTCCGGGTCGAGCTGGGTGTCGATCACGCTCAATACCTCGCCGAGGATGTCGTAAACACCTTGCTCCTCAAGCGCGCAGGCTGGCTTCAGATCATCGGTGAAGACCGCTGTGTAGTAGCTGACCTTCAGGATGTCGCCGATCTGGATACTGCCGCCGATCTGCTGGATCAGCGGGGAGGCATGCCACAGGTCATAAGTCCCGCCATAGCCTTCGACAAAGCCCATGCCGTCGTCTTTGACCGCCGCAAAGTCCACTCCTTCTGTGTAGGTGATGCTGCCGTCTTCATTTGTCACTTTGAACGGCGCGCCCGGGCGGCGGATCAGGTTCATCAGGCCGGCGTGCTCAATATGCACGTCGTCGATCCAGAAGCGGCCGCTCTGACCGCCCCAGAGGCCAAGGTAGAGCAGCACACTGGACTTTTCCTGGCTGTTGAATATCAGGTGGTACTGCGTCCAGTCCTGGGAGGACGCAATCGGGAAGGTGTTGAAGGTCAGCAGCCGGAAGTCGTCTTCTGCAAAGACCCGCGCCCAGAGCTGCCCGATTGGTTCCGGGTTGTCGGTCTTGAGCCAGAAGCTGATGCCGTAGACCTGCCAGGGATCCACCGTGATCTGCTGGGTTATGCGGTCGTTGTTGCCGTTGCTGCCCGAGCTGAAGTTCTCAAAGCGGATGCAGCCAGCGCTGCCATCGTGGCCGTTGACGTCAAAGAAGGTGCTGAGGCCGGCCCCGTCAATCTGGTTCCAGGCATCGAAGTCGTCACCGCTGTGAGCTTCAAAGTCGCCGTTGGCGATGTTGGTTGCTGGGTTCTGCTTGACACCCGCGAAGTTGCCGGCAAAGCCGTTCTGCACCAGGAAGGGGGCATCAACGACGGGCTGGCCCTCGATCAGATTCGGATCATGCAGCAGCAGGCCATTGGCATAACCCGGACTGACCATGTTCGGCACGATCTTTACGCCGGCGGCATCTGCCGCCGCTTTGTAGGCAGCGAGGTTCTGGAGGTAATGGTCGCTGGCCAGATCGATAAACTCGAGCTTGGAGTCAGCGTAAACGACGCTTGTGTATCCCGCTGCTGCGGCTGAATTGAGCCGCGCAATGGCGTCGGTCAGGTTTGCATCCACCTGCAGGTTGGTCTGCTCGTAGTACCACAGCTCGTGCTCCACCGGCGGTACAACCACATCCTCATTGGTGGTCAGTGTCAGGCCAGCAAAGCCGGGCTGGGTCTTCCACGCCAGCACCGCAACGTAAGTGCTGCCTGCCGCAGACACCAGGGAGGCTCCGTCGGCGATGTTGTAGATGCCCTGGGCGCTGTAACTAAGCGTGCGCCAGCGGCCCGCGTCAAAATCGCTGACAAAGATGTAATAGCTGCTGTCAGCACTTGCATTGACGCGCAGCGGATAGCGACTGCCATCAGTGGGCAGGCCGCTGACGCTGAAGACGGCCCATGAACTTGCGTCGCCCACCGGACTGAGATTCAGCGAGTTGCTGCCAGCGTCGTAAGTGGCAGACGCCGACATATCCAGCGGTGCCGATTCCAGCAGGTCGTGCGTGATATCCGAGGTGCTGCGTGGACTGCCAGCCTGGGACCTGTCTTCAAGCCGAGTCAGGCTGGGCAGCGGACTGGCATCCGGCCCGTGTGGGCTGACGCTGCTGTGCGTGTTCTCCCCAGCACTGACCGAGGCGCACGCAACCAGCGGCAGGCAAAGCAGCAAGTGCAGCCCGCGCAGCAGAGTTTGAGGAAATGAGGTCGGCATGCCTAGTTATACCAAGCTGCGGACCACGCAGCCGAGCAGGCTAGACCGGGGCAGGCAGCTCGGTGGCCAGGATCTTGGCCGCATTTTCCTTGCGGTAGTCAGTCAGCTTCTGCAGCAGCGCCGGGTCAGAGGTGCCAAGGATGCTGATTGCCAGCAGGGCGGCGTTGATCGCCCCGGGCTTGCCGACTGCAACGGTGCCGACAGGGATGCCCGGGGGCATCATCACCGTGCTGTAGAGCGCGTCGATGCCGTTCAGCGCACCGCTGGCCAGGGGAACGCCGAGCACGGGCAGCACAGTATTGGCGGCGACCGCGCCGGCCAGGTGCGCCGCCATGCCGGCCGCGGCGATGAAGACCTTCGTGCCGCGCTGCGGCGCTGTCTTCACATATTCAGCCACAGCTTCAGGAACGCGGTGAGCGCTAAGGACACGCGCCTCATTGCTGACGCCGAATTCGCTTAGCGTCTTGGCGCTGTGCTGCATTACGTCCCAGTCGGAAGCGCTGCCCATGAGAATGGCAACGTGAACGCCTTCAGAATTGGTCATGTTAATCTCCAGCTCAGTGCTTTGAGTTGTGTGGGCTGCCGGCAAGGCCGACTGAACTAATACCCTCGCCTGGCGCGACTAACTTATTCGCCCTGTCCAAGGCTGAAAGCTTTTTCGCCGTCAAAGGTCTGCAGGGCTTCCATGTGGTTGAAATACAAGCCGGCATTGATTGCGCGCTGCATAAGGTTCACGATCTCCTGCTGCGTGATCGGGTTATCGGCATAGTAGCGGCAGCGCCAGTGATCGACGGTGCCCGTGGCTGCGTTGCCTTCCGGCCAGACCTTGACGCCGCGGTTGCTGAGCATCCGCACATGCAGCCCTTCGCCGTCGAGCTGCTGCATGATGGCGCCCATCTCGTCAGGGGTTACGCCAGCCTTCTGTATAAACAGATCCACGCCGACGATTTCCTGCTTGACGACTGCGGTGACCTGCTCCTTGTAGTCTGCATCGACGTTGCCTGAGCCGGCCTTGTACTCGACGGCCTTCAGGGTCTGCGGGCTCTGTCCGAGGCGGGCGATGACTGCCTGGGCGAACTCGTGGGTGCCGACCTTTTCAGTGCTGTGGGCTTCGCTGTAGACATCGTAGGTGTGGACGCCGTCCTCGATCGTCCGCAGCCAGGCATTGTGGACTTTGGTCGCCACATCGTTCTGGCCGATATGCACCAGCATCAGGATCGCGCCGTGCAGCAGGCCGCTGGGGTTGGCGACGTTCTGGCCGGCGCGGCGCGGCGCGGAGCCGTGGATCGCCTCAAACATCGCCGCCTTCTCGCCGATGTTGGCGCTGCCGGCGAGACCCACGCTGCCGGCAATCTGGGCGGTTACATCCGACAGGATATCGCCATAGAGGTTGAGCGTAACGATAACGTCGAAGATCTCCGGCGTGTCGGCCAGCTTCGCCGCGCCGATGTCCACGATCCAGTGCTCGTTCTCGATGTCCGGATACAGGGGCGCGATCTCATCGAATACCTTATGGAACAGGCCGTCGGTCATCTTCATGATGTTGTCTTTGGTGAAACAGGTAACCTTCTTGCGCCCGTTGGCCCGCGCGTATTCGAAGGCGTAGCGGACGATCTTCTCGCAGCCCGGGCGCGAGATCAGCTTCAGGCACTGCATGACCTCAACGCTCTGGCGGTGCTCAATGCCGGCATAGGTGTCCTCTTCGTTTTCGCGGACCATCACCACATCCATTCCGGGATGCTTGGTCTCGACGAAGGGGGCGTAGGCCACTGCCGGACGAACATTTGCATACAGGCCCAGGGTCTTTCGCGCGGTCACGTTCAGGCTCTTGAATCCGCCACCCTGGGGCGTGGTGATCGGCGCCTTGAGGAACACCTTGGTGCTCAGAAGCGTGTCCCAGGATTCCGGGTCGATGCCGGCGGTAACGCCGCGCGCATAGACTTTTTCGCCGATCTCAATCTCGTGCAGCTCGAGCTGCGCGCCAGCCGCCGTTATGATGTCCAGCGTCGCGCGCATGATCTCCGGGCCGATGCCGTCGCCATACGCGACTGTGATGGGTGTCTTGCTCATGATGGTCTCCATTGAAAGCACAACCGTCAGGTTGACTGGCCTTGCCGGCCGGGCCGGTATTGTAGGACATGCGCACCGGGCTGGGCCGCGTTGAGGATTAATCCCGCAGCGGGCTTGCAGCCTATACGTTAAGGCCAGCAATCAACAGCAGTCGCCTTGTCAGCTCCAGTGGCAGGCCGACCACATTGCTGTAGTCCCCCTGCATCTCGGCTACGAAGCTGTCGCCGATCTCCTGCACCGCATAGCCGCCGGCCTTGTCGTAAGGGTGCTCGCGATCGACATATCCGACTATCTCAGCCTCGCTCAGCTCGCGAAAGCGCAGGCGCGTGCTCTCGGTACCGCGCAGCAAGAGCCCGCTGCTGGCCTGCTGCAGGACTACGGCTGTATCGACCTGATGCACCCGGCCGCTAAGCCTCTGCAGCATGGCAATCGCCGCTGCTCGGTCGGCGGGTTTACCCAGGTGCTCACGCAGCAGCGGCCGGACTGGGTGGGGCTTGCCGCCTCCATAGTCCTGCACAGGCTCGCCGGCCACGTGTCCGGCTTCAAGGGTGCGGTCGATGAATACTTCGGTGTCTGCGCTTAGAACGATTGCCTCAGGGAAGCGTGCCGCAATCAGGCGGCCCTTGGCCTCCGCGAGCTGTTCCAGCGGCAGCGCTTCGCCGGGCAGACCGCTGTAATGCTCGTAGGCCTGTTCAAGCAGCGCAGCCTCGTCGATACCGCTGGCCGCCTCAATGCGAAAGCTGAGGCCCAGCCCGGCAAGCAGTTCGCGGCGGCGCGGCGAGGCCGAGGCGAGTATGAGTTCTGTCACAGTCTCATTGAATCACGCGGCAGGAAGGCTGACGGCAAAAGTCATTGTGTATTATCTTTAACTTCATAACCTGACCAAGGGGCATTCTGATGAGCAGCGCAGCATCCATGGCCTCCCAGGGCGTTACCTGGGACCTGAGCAGCTATTTCCCAAGCTTTGACGGACCGGAAATCCAGGCTTTCAAAAAGCAGCTCGAAGACGACATCCATGCACTGCAGGCCCGGGCCTCCGCGCTCGACACCCTGAACGCCGAGAACCTCGCTGATTGGGGGGCTGTGTTTGGCGCCATAGAGGACCTCGTCGTCCGCCGCGGGCACCTTGGCAGCTATCTCAACAACCTTAGCTCTGCGGACACCAGCAACGAGGAGTACCCCCAGGCCCTGGCCGCGCTGGCCGTGCTTGGCGCTGCTTCGGCGAAGATCGATGTTGAGTTCCAGCGCGGGCTGAAGGACTGCACCGACGCCGACTTTGAGGCCTTCCTGGCGACAGATGCGGCCAGGGGAGCTGAGTACCTCCTGCGGCGCCAGCGCTTCCTGGCCCGCCACAGCATGAGCCCGGCGGAAGAGAAGCTGAACGCCGACCTGGCTGTGGATGGCATCCATGCCTGGGGACGGCTGTACGACAAGATCACCGGCAAGCTGAGCTTCAAGATGGCCTGGCCGGACGGCAAGGTGGAGAGCCTGCCGATCAGCCGCTGGCGCGCGCTGATGGCCGATACCGACTATGAAGTTGGAAGGGCGGCCTTCGAGGGCGGCAACGCTACCTGGGAGAGTGTGGCCGACACCTGCGCCGCCGCGCTCAACGGCATCGCCGGCTGGCGCCTGACCCTTAACAAGCGCCGTGGCTTCAAGCACTTCCTCGATATCGCGCTGTTTAACAATGGCATCAGCGCCGAGTCGGTCGATGCGATGTATAAGGCGATTTACGACAACATTGATGTGCCCCGCGAGTACTACCTTGCCAAGGCGCGCTTCAGCGGTCGCAAGGCGGTCTGGTTTTTTGAACGCGAGGCTCAGCTGGCGCTGGAAGACAGCCGCAGCTATAGCTGGCAGGAAGGCAGCGACATGGTCGCCGGCGCCTTCGGCGCGGCCTATCCCGGACTGGCTGAGTACTATCAGGACTTCCTGGACAAGCGCTGGATGGAAAGCGAGAGCCGGGGCGGCAAACGCCCCGGTGCCTACTGCACCGGCTCATCACTGACCCGCGAGCAGCGCGTCTACATGACCTTCAACGGCACGCTGGGCGATGTCGGAACGCTGGCGCATGAGATGGGCCATGCCTGGCACAGCCACATCCTTAAGGAAATGCGCCCGGTCGCCCGGATGTACCCCAGCACGCTGGCCGAAACCGCGAGCATCTTCGCCGAGCACATTCTGGCCCAGGGTATCGAAGGCAACAGCGAAATCCCTTCCAGCCAGAAGCTGATGATGCTGGACGAGTCGCTCTCCGGCGCTGCGATCATCATTCTGGATATCGCGGTGCGCTATGAGTTTGAGCGCGCCTTCCATGAGGAGCGGATGAAGGGTGAGGTCTCGGTCAGCCGCCTCAAGGAGCTGATGGTCGAGACCCAGCAGCGCATCTGGGGTGACGCCCTGGAGCCGGGCGGCGAAGATCCGCTCTTCTGGGCCTCCAAGCTGCACTTCTACATCAGCGGCGCGACCTTCTACAACTTCCCCTACACCGTCGGCTGGATGCTGGCGCGCACCCTGGCCAACAAGCTGCGGGCGGAGGGGGCGAGCTTCCTGCCGAAGTATGAAGACTTCCTGCGCCTGACCGGCAGCGCGACGGTGGAAGAGGTAGTGATGCGCAGCCTCGGCGAAGACTGCACGAAGCCGGAGTTCTGGGCCGGGGCGATCCAGAGCCTGAAGCCGCAGATCGAGCAGTACAAGCAGGAACTGGGCGGGCTGAAGAAGTAGGGGCAGGCTCAGTTCGCTGAGCGCGTGAATCACAAGCAACCGAAATGGGGGGCGGCAGCAGTGCCGCCCCTTTTGCTGTTGACGACCTGTAACTTTGATGGAGAGTCTTTACTCCTGCTAACCTTGAGCCTTGGAATCCAGTCCCACGCAGCGGGATCAATCGGGGCAGGCAGCAGCGCAGCAGAAAAGCGCGCAAACTGGCACTGTCCCACTGCTGGCCTGGGTCAGTGAAGATGCGCGGGCAGAAACTGCCCTGCTGCTGGTGCTGATCGGGCTGATGCTGGGCAAAGTGCTCAGTTCGTCTCTTTGGCAGACCCGCAGTGACCTGGTCAACGTGCCGCTGCCTGGCCTTGAATGGCTAACTCCGCTCAGTGGAATGCTCTCAGTCGCCCTGCCCATGGTCGCCTTCGCGCTGGCCGCTGGGCTGGGCCCGCGCCGCCTCACCGGCCCAATCTTTCTGCTGGTCATCGCGCTGCTCTGCGCCGGGGACATCCTGCGCTGCCAGCCCTGGGTCTATGGCTATACCGCCATGGCTGCGATGCTCTTCCTCTACTGCCGCCAGTCCGGCCAGCAGGCCGGCACTGATGTCCTGCACCGTGAAGGGCAGCGCTGCGCCCTGCATGGCGCGCGACTGATCATCATCGGGACCTACTTCTATAGCGGCCTGCAGAAGTTCACGCCTGAGTTTGGCCCCGACGTGCTGGCCTGGATGCTGCAGCCGCTGGACAAGCTGCACGGCGGTCTGGCTGCCGGACTGACCGGCCCGCTGACCATCGCGGTTCCGATCATGGAAATGCTGCTTGGCGTGCTCCTGTGTATTCCCGGCCTGCGCTGGGCCGGGATCATCGGCGGCATTGCCATGCACCTTTCAATCCTTGGCCTGCTGGGGCCACTGGGGCACAACTGGAACACGGTGGTCTGGCCCTGGAATGTGGTGATGATCCTGCTTTTGCTGGTGCTCTTCGGCGGCCCGGCGCGCTGGAGCACCCGCGAGCTCTTGCTGCCACGGCTGCGCCTGCAGAGCTGGCCGCAGCTGCTGAGCCTGCTGCTGTTCATCATGTTGCCACTGCTGAGCCTGTGGAACCTCTGGCCGGCCTACTTCAGCTCCGCGCTGTACTGCGGCAACATCGACAAGGGCTATGTCTACATGGACAGGGTGGCACGGGATGCCCTGCCGGATGAGGTGCAGGCGCAGCTAAAGCAGATCGACTTCAACGATTATGAGCTGGATATCTACAGCTGGTGTTTCAAGCGCCTGAACACCCCACCCTTCCCCGAGCCGGCGACCTACCTTGGCATCGCCCGCGGCATCAAGGCGCAGACGGGCGGCAAGGGCAGCGTGGAGTTCACACTTGTCCGCCGCCGTGTGATCGGCGCGCGGGAGCATGAGGTGATCCGGTATTCGGACAAGCTGCTTGAAAGAAAACAAATTCTCAACACAGAGAACACTGAGAACACCGAGCAAGACTAAAGAACTAACCTGGTGATGCCGTTGACAAGCTTGTAGGCCGCGAAATTGATAAGCAATCCGGTCTTGTATCCGCCCATTCGCAGATAGGAGAGCAGCTGCTGTTTATGGACAGGCAGGACTTTGTCGATTGCTTTGAGTTCCAGCACTAACCGTCCTTCCACAACAATGTCCAGTCGATAACCGCAATCCAGACGGATACCCTTGTAGTTCAGTGGCAGAGGAACCTCGCGTTGAAACGCCAATTGACGGAGATATAGTTCGTGGCAAAGACACTGGCTATAGGCGTTTTCCAGCATTCCAAGGCCGATTGTGCGGTGAACCTCGATGGCAGCACCAATAACTGCCTCAGTAAGTGTATCCCTAACAACCGCGTCGTTTGCATCCATTTCAGTTTCCTTACGCTTGCCTCACTCTGTGTTCTCTGTGTTCTCTGTGTTGAAAATCAGTATGCCCCCTTGCGGCTTAGCACCGCCGGAATGGTCCTAAGCAGGATCAGCACGTCGAGGCCCAGGCTCCAGTTGTTGATGTAGTAGAGGTCGAAGTCAATGCGCTCCTGATAGCTCGTATCGCTTCGGCCGGAGACCTGCCACAAGCCCGACAGCCCCGGCGGCACTGTGTTCAGCAGACCGCCCCAGATGCCGTACTTCTCCAGCTCGGCCTCCACGATCGGCCGCGGGCCGACGAGGCTCAGCTCGCCACGCAGGATGTTGAGGAACTGCGGCAGCTCGTCGAGGCTCATGCGCCGCATAAACTTGCCAAAGGGCGTGATGCGCGGGTCGTTCTTCAGCTTGTACTTGTCGTCAAAGCCGCTCATGTCCTCAACCTTGATCAGGTGCGCGTCCTTGACCATGCTCCGGAACTTGTAGAGCCCAAAGGGCCGGCCGAAGAGACCGCGGCGCTTGTGCTGGAAAAACAGCGGGCCGGGCATCGTCAGCGCGATGCCGAGAATGCACAACAGCCACAGCGGCGAGGTCAACACCATGCAGAGCAGGGCGACGGGGATGTCCACGGCACGCTTGATCCGCCGCATCACGGCAAGATCCGCTGAACTCTTGAGTGAAAGGACGAGTGTCCCCTCTATGTTCTCTGCTCTAAGTCCAGAGTTGCTGGCAATCTCTGTATTGGGTAGCACATGAAGCTCAGCCAGCATTTGCCCGCCATGCAACTCTTCCAATCGTGTTACTACCCGACCAGCCTGCACAGCATCACAAAAGACCGCATCGGCTCTGCTGAGCCAGTCATCAGTCAGCGCTTCTTGTAGCTCAGCCTGCGCCAGGAACTTGTAGCGGCTACGTCCCGAATCGAACTGGCGGGCCAGATATTCGACAATTGGCCCCGAGCCAACCAGAACAGCACGTAGCCGGCCGACCCGGGCGCGGCTGAAGACCCAGCGATATACGGCAAGATAGACCCAGCTGAAGGCCACCGCCAGCAACAGGGCCAGTCGGCTGTCGGGCAGGCCGCGCAGGCTGAAGGTCAGCACAATGGTGGCCACGAAGCCCTGGGCAACCGAGCTCGTCACTGCGCCTAGCTCGGCGGCAAAGCTCTGTTTTAGGCGCGTGTAGTAGGTTCCGTGCAGGGCCAGGATCAGTAACCACAGCGCTGTGCTGATGCCGGCCAGCAGCCACCACTGCGCCGGGCTGATCTGCCCCAGCGGCGCCGCGATCAGCCCGCTGCTGAAGCGCAGCAGATACGCCAGCCAGAAGCCGAGCAGGATCGCGGCGCAGTCGGCCAGCAAATGCAGGAATGAGGGCCCGCGGGGCATGGTCATATTCTAGTCGGCCCTGCAGAGCTTTCGGAGCAGCGTGCTAGCATCAGCCGTGAGGGCATTTCAGCTTTTGGTGGTTCTTCCGTTTCTCGCCGGTCTGGGTGCCTGCGCGTCACGCGACCCCGGACGGTTGAGCGCTGATTGCACGCCGCAGTACCTGCGGCTCACCGCCAGGACAGGCAGTTCTGGTCCGCAGCAGTTTGCAGCCGTTTACTTTCTAAAGGGCGGACCGGGCTCCGACAATGCGCTCCCGGTACCAAACTCCGACTTCAGCGAGGATTCCCTTTCGGTCTTTTCCATTCTTGATATCTATAACCTGAGGCTTGAGTCTGGCGATCACCGCCAGATTGAAGCAGGAATCAAGACGAGTCAGCCGCAGCTTCAGGTTGACCAGCACGTGTATGTCTTGTTCGTTGGCGCAGGTTCGCCTGAAACGGTCTGGGACAGCGTGGAAGTTACAGACCTCTTGCAGCCCAGTGAGCTGCCACGACAAAGCGAACGCAAGAGCAGCGCGCGCCGAGACTTTGTTGTCATGCACTTCTATTGAAATCTGCTGGCAGAAGTGTGAGTGCTAAGAAAGGCCAACAGACTAGAATCGAAAGTGATGCTTCAAGTCACACATCTGCGAGCAGTTGGCGCGCGGGATGCTGTCTGGCCGATCTTGCTCCAGATAGTCGCTTTCAGTTTTAATGGCTATGCCCCTGCGCCCCAGAGCTTCTATGCCTGGTTCATTGTCGAACAACCACCACGCGCTGTTTTGCAGCTTCAGGCGGGGATGGAATTTGGCCCCGACGCACTCCGCGCTGCAACATCCTGAAATCGCAGCGCTATGACAAGGGATCTGACAACTAACTGACCCTCTGGAGTCGATGCTGAAGTAAAATTCTGCCGTGACTGCATTCAGGAAATTATGGTCCATAACAGGGCTGCTACTGCTGGTTGCGTCGAGCTGCGCCACCGGCAACACTGGCGGCAAGCCGCTGCCGGAGTTCATCCGCACCGGCGTGGCGGGCCAGGACTTGCGGGAGCCAGCGGCAGCTATTGACCTGAATGACGACCCGCATGTCATAGAGATCGATCTGACTGCCGAGGTTTCGCAGTATGAATTCATCGCGGGACATCCCAGCGAGGTCTGGACCTATAACGGTCAGCTTCCCGGTCCGCAGATCGAGGCGCAGGTCGGCGATGAACTGATCGTCCACTTCCATAACGAGCTGCCAATGGAGACCATGGTGCACTGGCACGGTATCCGGCTGCCTCAGGCGATGGATGGCAGCCACGCCAGCCAGGATCCTGTGCCCCCCGGTGGCAACTTTGAATACCGCTTCACGCTGCCGGACGCGGGACTGTACTGGTACCACCCGCATGTGGCGGCGGATGACCAGTTCAGCCGCGGGCTCTATGGCACGATCCTGGTGCGCGACCCGGCGGATCCCCTTGCAGACCTGCCCAGCCGGGTGCTCGTGCTGAGCGATATTGAACTGGACAGCCATGGGCAGGTAGTTCCGGCCTCGGAGCGGGAACACGATGAGATTGAGCATTCACTGGGCACTATTGGCAACACGCTGCTGGTTAATGGCCAGATTGAGGCGGAGCTGGACATGCAGAGGGGCGGGCGCGAGCGCTGGTACCTGGTCAATGCTGCTGCGGCCCGCGTGTTCAAGCTTGGGCTGGAAGGCGGAAGTCTTTGGCAGGTTGGTTCTGATGGCGGCTTAATTGAGCAGCCAGTTGAAATCAGCAGCCAGGTGATGGCTCCGGGCGAACGCTGCGAGCTGGTTGTGGATGCGCCCGATAAGGCTGCCTCAGGCAGACTGCTCAACCTTAGCTACCAGCAGCTCTTCCTCGTCGACTCCTACACTCCTGAGCCAGATCGAGGCCTTTTGAACCTGTCCTACAGCGGGGAAGCAATGCCTGACCCGGAGCCTCTTCCCACTCAGCTGCGTGATTTCCCGGAGTTTGCCGCACCTGTGCAGTCACGCGGCTTTCAGCTGACCGCTATCGTTCCTGGCGACCAGCACAGCAGTGCTTCCACACTGCACGAAACAGCGAGTGGCGGTCATGGCGATCTTTCAGGAGTGAAGTTCAGAATCAATGGCGAGACCTTCCCGAATGTGCCGATAATCGAGGCGAAGCTTGGAAGCGTTGAAGAGTGGCGGCTCAATAACCACACCGGCATGGACCACCCATTCCACCTGCATGGCTTCCGCTTTCAGCTTGTGGCGATAAATGACGTTCCAGTTGAGAGCCGCGAGTGGAAGGACACGCTCAACCTACCGGGTTCAGTACAAGGTACAGACTGGTACAAGGTGCTGGTCAGTCTTGACGGCTACCCGGGCCTGTGGCCCTATCACTGCCACATTCTGCATCATCAGGAGCTTGGCATGATGGCAGAAGTACGCGTCACTCCGTGACGACGAGTTTGCCAAGCAAGGTCCAGCCGCGCACAGTTGCTGCAGTCTGATCTGGCTGCGACCAGTCGACTCTGCGGCCATCTGGCCCGGTGCAAGCTCAAAACAAAACAGCCACGGCACAGGCCGTGGCTGTAATCTTGTTCCGGTTGAGCTCAAAGCTGCGGTGGACCGCTACTTCTTGGGCTTGTGATCGGCAAGCTTCTTGACCGCGTCGCTGTACTTGAACTCCTTGAAGTTCGGGTTGCCAGCCTTGGCGTGGCAAACCTTGCAGGAAGCTTCGGTCGGAACTGTCATGGTGCTCTTCTTCTTGGCCTTGTCGTTCATCGGGACCTTCATGTGGTCGCCGGCCGGGCCATGACAGGACTCGCACTGGATGCCGACCAGCTTGGGGGTCTTGTCAATGCTGCTGAAGCCGCCGGGCTTCTTGTAGCCGGTGACATGGCAGCCGATGCACTTGTCGTCCTTCTTCTGCTTGTCGTTCAGACGATCCCAGGCCTTGGCCATCGGCCACTTGCTCCAGGCCGCTACCTGATCCTTGTGGCACAGCTTGCAGTTCTTCTCAGGATCGCCAACATACTTATTCTCGTCCGCGCCTACCGAACTGAATGCAAACCCCAGGACGAGCAGCGCGGGGAGCACCCAGGCTAACACCTTGCTCATTACACACCTCCAGGAGGAGTCAACAGCCATGACGCCTCTGACTATTATATCGTTCAATCAGACGCGAATATATCGTTTTTGTCCCGTTTAATTCAAAACGGTCCAACTTGCCCCAATCCTGGAGCGCCTGCATGGCCGCGGCATCCCGCGGCTGTTTAGAACTCCAGCTTGTAATCCACGGCGACGGTCACAGCCGTGGCATCCAGGCCCGGGAACCTGCCGTAGCTGCGGTCATACCATTCCAGGCTCAGGCCAATCGGGCCGAGGCACTTGAACTTGAAGTCCGCCCCGGCCGAAGTCTGGGTAAACTCCTCTGAGCCAGTTCCATCGTCGAGGGCCAGGCGCAGCGCGTAGCTGACATCCTCGTCATCGTTGCTGTAGCTGGCGATGTAGCCGGTGCTGTCGGTCGTGTAGCCGGTGGTGTCACCGGGGATTTCGAGATCCGCCTGGCTGCCGCGATAGGCCAGCGAGAAATAGCGGCCGTCATCCATCGCATGCGTCCAGCAGGTCTCGAAGTAGTTCTCGTCAAAGTTGGTCGCCCGGCCGTCATTGGCCAGCTCGCTGCTGTGCAAAGTGAAGTCAAACTGGTTGTTGCAATCGTAGACATAGCTCAGGCCGTGGGTCCGGCTCAGGCGCTGGTCATAGAACAGACTCGGACTTGCGGCGGCCGTCAGCTCAGTCGAGGGCATGTCGCCCTGGCTGTAATCAACCCGCGTGGTGAAGAAGAAGTCCTCACCGAGCTCCTGGCGCATGTTGAACCAGGCCTCGTCATACTTCGGGGTCAGGACGGTGGTGGCCGCAGCCACATCGACCGGGCGAACCAGTGATCCGCTGCGCAGCAGGCTGAAGACAAATGCGTTCTGCATGTTCAGCTTGGCGTAGTCCAGATCCCGGTGCTTGTAGCCTGCTTCATAGAGACCGCCGTTGTCGCCGGCATAGGTCAGAGCCAGGCCAAACTCGTCAAAGTTCTCGACATGGCTGGAGACCACGTTGTCGTCCGCGTTCTCCTTGGCGCGATACTCCGCGCTGAACTCCCAGTTGCAGTCGGGGGCATAGCGCAGCCCAAGCGTGTAGTCCTGGCTGGCAAACTCGCTGTCCGGCAGCTGGTCGTACTGATAAGCCGACGCGTTGACCTTGCCGTAGGCTGAGAAGTCAGCATTAAGCTGGGCATCCAGCTTGAGCATGCTGTTGTCGATCTCGCCGCCGGTGATGCCGGTGGCGGAGGCATCGAAGGCTGTGCCGGTCTGGCGGAACTGGCCCTTGACGTCGCAGCCAATATCAAAGTTGTACTGATAGGCCAGGCGCCTGAGCGAGTAGTCGCCAAGCGGAGTGATAGCCTTGCGGTCCACATCAAAATCGCGATACTCGAGGAGCATGTTGTCCCACTCCCCGCGATGCCAGCGCAGCTTAATGTTGTCCCCAGCAATCTCGTGCTCCACCAGTGCCGGGTTGTTCCCGAAGGAGTCCCAGGCATGGCCGGCGAGCAGATAGCTGTCACTCTCAATCGTCAGCGGCCAGAGCGTCAAGCGGCCCCAGGCGCGGCCCGAGCGGCGGTTGATGTCATCCCAGCGCAGCTCGAAACGGTTGCGGCTGAAATACTGATCACCAAAATAGAGCTTGCCAGAGCTGTACCAGTCGCGGGGCAGGTTGCCATACTGGTCCACTGAGGCGCTGTTGCCATCAACATTGCCGTAGACCGCCGCGAAGCTGATCCAGTTGCCGGTGCCTTCGGCCTTGCAGCCGCACTTGGTGCAGCAGCGATCCGGCGCGAAGATATGCTCATGATCCAGGTTCGGCGCCGGCTTGCAGCACTCATCACCCCAGCTTTCGGTCATGCCTTCAGCCGGCGTACTTTCTATCGCAACGGAGCTGTCCCCTTCACTCGACGCAGCGGCCTCTGCAGCCCCGGCGGCCCCGGCAGCATCGCCACCAGCGCCGGCATCTGCACCAGCACCGGGGGCGCCGCCTGGAATGAAGCTGCTGTAAAACCCACTGGGATCGGACGAAGCGGCGGCGTCGGCAGTGGAGGAATCCTCCTCCGCACTGGGGGCCGTGTCGCCGCTGGCAGCGGTTTCTGCGCTGGCGGCAATCTCGGCTTCGCTGCCGGCCGCAGGATCTGTGCCCGCCTGCGTATCGCCTCCGACTGGTGCCGCGGCGGAACTTGCGGTCCCTTCCTGCGCATCAGCGCCCGCGGCAAAGGGCTGGTAGAAGTCCTTTTCTGTTTCGGCTGCGCCGGCACTGGCCGGAGCGGCGGGCGCACTCGAATCTTCAGCTGCGGCGGCTGATGCCAGACCAAGAAGCCCGGTCAGCATCAACATCGCCCAAAATGCATAGCCTCGGCTCATCTTCCTTCCCCCAGCTTAATTGTCGAAGAAGAAATAATCTTCGTTACTGCCGTGATGGTCGCTGTGGCAGCCCGTGCTCCAGCAGGTCTGTGCCGGGAAGTGCTGTACCCGGTCACTGTGGCACTGCAGGCACAGGCCGCGTCCGCTCATCTTCAGCAGGTTGGGGCTGTTGCTGCCGTGGGAGTCATGGCAGGTACTGCAGCCCTGGCCCAGGCCGGCCTCGTAGCCCGCATGGGCGTAAACGAAGGGGCCCTGCTTATCAACGTGACACACGAAGCACAGCTCATCCTTATTGGCCGTCAGCATGGCCCTGCCTTCACCGCCATGGGGGTTATGGCACTCAACGCACTTCAGACCGCTGCGCGGATCTGTGTCGTCAATGGGATGGTGGCTGAACTTGGCGAACTCGAGGCGCTGAGTCTGGTGGCAGGTCAGGCAGACCTCGTTGGCGCTGGCGCGCAGATTGTGCTGGTTTAGCTGCGAATGCACATCATGACAATCGACGCAGCCGACGCCGGTCTTCACATGTGTGTTGCGGCTGTATTCCGGTGCGAAGGTCTCATCCTTGTGGCAGGTCAGGCAGACCGCATCGGCCTCGCCGGGGCTGGCGCAGGAGAAAGCGCCGATTCCGGCCTTGCGGCCCCAGTGATTACCGCCGGGTCCATGGCAGCTTTCGCAGCCGCGCATATTCGGTGCCTTCTGCCAGTCGGTGTCGGTGAGGCTGTGCATAGACTCCTTCCAGGAGCTGCACTGCTCGGTATGGCAGGTCATGCAGGCCTCACTGCCTGTGTATTCGGCTCCGGCAGTGGCTGCTTCGAAGCCGGGGTATGGCTCCTGGCGGCTCGGGTTGAGAGTGGCGTCAATATTTGAGCCATGTACTTCGCTGTGACAAGCCGAAGTCCAGCAAGTCACCAGCGGGTAATGCTGCTCTTTGTCCTGGTGGCACTCAAGGCACAAGGTACGGTCAGCTTTGACAAGACCACCGTGACCGCCAGTTCCGGTCTCGAGGTGGCAGCTTGTGCACTTGCCTTCAAAAGCCGGCTGGTGATGGAACTCGAATTTGGTCGCAGCATCGCCGTGGCACATCGTGCAATCAGCGCCTGTGACGTCATCCGGTGCATCGACACCTTCGACTTTATCGAACTGCGTGTTTACGAAGCCACTGGTAGCCATGAACACCAGGGCCCCGACAGCGGCAGCAACCTGCTTTGCCACTGCAAACATAAGCTAAGTCCTCCTTATCCGCGTCTGCCACCTGGAAACCAGGAACCTAGCTCAACCCTCTGAAGCGGGCCAATATTAACATAGATAAGGAACTTATCCCCGATATCTGAGATAGTAATTTTTGGAACCTATTGTGTAAATTATTGACTCGCTGTCCTGATATTTCGGTCTGTTTAACTAGTGAATGCTGATTATTACAGTTTACTTTTCAACTTCAACGGTTGCTACCGCGGCCAGGAAGGGTTTGTCAGCCTGTCGCGCGCGCAGCCAGACGAACAGATAGTAAGTGCCGGGCTTGCCCTTGTAGTCCATCCGCGGCGTGCACTTGAAGTAGCCGCCGACGCTGTCGATCTCGACCACCGGCTCAGTCGGCAGCTTGTTGAACTGCAAGCGCGAATCCACGGGTGTCAGCGCCTGAAACAAGGTCTCCGCTTCACGGTACTCCGAAGTCTTGGCCAGCCAGCGCCGATCCCGGGCTTTGGGCAGTTCTTCATAACCAAGAATCACCGCCTCAAGCTTGAAGATCGCGCTGTCGAAGCGGCCAACGAGTTCAACCTGTTCGCCCACACGGGCATAGAGAGGACAGTAGTAGGCGCCGCCAAGGCGGGTAACAAACTCCTGGGCTACCAATACCTCGCGGCCATTCGGGCTCATGGAGAAGCCGATTCCCACATCGGTGTAGTCAGGGTTCAGCATGGTCTTGCGGTGGCCAGGGCTGTTGAGTAGCGTGGTCATCGCGTCTTCCAGCAGCCGGTCGATGTCCCCGAGGTCACCTTTCTTGTAATAAATGTTCTCGGCCAGCGAGTCATAGCAGCCCATCAAATTCCAGCGTCGCGTCGGCTTGCGGCCATCGAGGCCCCAGTGGCTGAAGTAGTCATTTGCCAGCATGTCATCCGCATGCGCCTTGGCTGCCTGTGCGGCCTGGGCGTCAAAGCCCACTCGTGCTGCGCCATCCTTGACTCGGGCTTCGTTGATCAGACGCAGCATGATGTCCTGGGCCAGTCGGTAGTTGTCAGGATCGTTGAGATCCACGGCCGCTGCAGGTAAGGCGCGGCCACAGAGTATTCCTGCCAGCAGAAGAGCAGACACCCAGCGGCAAAACCGTCCGAGCAAAAGGCCAGATACAGGGCGGCATGGAACCTCGAGGTGATCAGGCATGAGCAAGTTAATGACGCGTGCAGAAGCGGGCCTATTCAGCCGCGATTGTGTCTGGAATTGGGCCATGCCGGCTCCGCTGGTCTAGAGGTAGGTTCCGAGGATGGCATACAGCAGGCACAGACCCAGGAAGGTGTAGCCCAGATTGCCCAGCAGCTTGCGCTTCTGCTCCTCGACGCCCACCGCACCGCGGTAGGTATCGGACGCCCCGGTAATGGCCGCGCCAATGCCGTCGCTCTTCGTATTCAGCGAGAGCGTGACAAAGACAATGAAGCCGGAAACGGCTATCACGGCCACCAGAATGATGGTGAAGATGAAACTCATATCAGGGGCCGGAAGTATAACATGTGTTTGCCGGCTGCATGGCAATCACCGCGGCGGCCCCTCTGCAATAGCAGCGCACAGACGGCGCCGCCGTGCCTTCCTTATATAATTAGGCCTCAGGGACTTCCTGGGGGTGGCTGATGGCTGAGAACAAGGCGCTGGGTGGCCTGATGAAGCTCCGGCAGTATCTGCTGACCGGTGTGTCCTACGCGATACCCTTTGTCGCCTGTGGCGGCATTCTGATCGCCGCCGCGCTGGCCTTCTCCCCGATGAAGGAAGGCAGCGGGCCGGACCCCAGCGGCAGTCCGGTCCTGAGTATGATGCTGACTATCGGCGTAGCGGCTTTCAGCCTGCTCTTGCCGATCCTCGCCGGTTACATCAGCTATGCCATCGCGGGGCGCCCCGGCCTGGTGGCGGGTTTTGTCGGCGGCTGGCTCTGCGGTCACATCCCCATCGCCGGCCCGGTTGACGGCGGGCCAACCGAGGTGTCTACCGGCTTTCTCGGCGCCCTGGTCGCCGGCCTGCTGGCGGGCTTCATCGTCAATCTGGTCAAGCAGATCCCGGTCGGCAAATACCTGAAACCAATCATGCCGATCCTGATTATTCCGATCCTCTCCAGTTTGGCCATCGGTGTGCTGGTCCTGCTGGTAATCGGGCCGCCGATAGTGGCGATGAACGAGGGTCTCAAAGTCTGGCTGACGACCATGGGAACCGGAAACGCTGTCGTGCTGGCCATGATTTTGGGCGCGATGATCGCCTTTGATATGGGCGGCCCTGTCAACAAGGCGGCTTTCTTCTTCGGGTCAGGTCTGATCGCTGAAGGCAACTATCTGGTGATGGGCGCGGTGGCTGCGGCGATCTGTACTCCCCCGCTGGGTATGGGCCTGGCGACGCTGATCAACAAGAAACTCTGGAGCGAGGAAGAACGCGAAAGCGGCATCGCCGCCCTGACCATGGGCATGATCGGCATTACCGAGGGTGCGATTCCCTTCGCCGCCGCTGACCCGCTGCGGGTGATCCCTTCCATCATCGTTGGCGCAATGACCGCAAGCGTGATCTGCATGCTGAGCAAGGTCGGCGATCATGCACCGCACGGCGGACCAATTGTCTTACCGGTGGTGGATAACCGCCTGATGTATGTTGTCGCAATCCTGGTCGGCACGTTGGTGACGGCGCTGATGATCAATGCGCTGAAGGCCATCGGCCGGCCGAAGCTGTCGGTGGCGCCCGGTGTCGACCCCGGAGCGCAGGTATAAGGATTTGTAGGGCCGCACGGATGTGCGGCCGTGACGAAAGAGTGAAGACGGCCGCATTGCCATGCGGCCCTACACGGAGAAAGGATTGAAGATCGTCGCAGTTACCGCCTGTCCTACAGGCATCGCCCATACATACATGGCCGCTGAGCAGCTTGAGAAGACCGGCCGTGAACTGGGCCACACCATCAAAGTTGAGACCCAGGGCGCGATGGGCATCGAGAACGAGATCAGCGCCAGCGACCTGGCCGGCGCCGACGCGGCGATCTTAGCCTGCGATATCGAGGTCGAACAGCGCGAGCGCTTTGCCGGCCTGCGTATCATCGAGGTGCCGGTGGCGCTGGCCATCAAGGACCCTAAATCAATTTTTGCCAGGCTGGATCAGTAGTTTCCCATTCGTTCGCCGCTATGACCTTAGAACTTCGCTTCCGCTGCCCTCTGCCCAGCGGCCTGCACGCGCGGCCGGCCAGCCTGCTGGCGGAAATCGCGGGCCGCTTTCCGGCTAAACTTAGGCTGGTGAATGAGCGCAGCGGGACGGCTGCAGACTGCAGCAGTGTCATTGAGCTGGTTGCTGCCGGCGTGCTGTTCGAAGATCCCTGCCGCTTGACTGCAGACGGTGAGCGGGCCGCTGAGGCCTTTGGCGCGCTAAGCGAGTTCATCACCGGGCAGCTTGCGGATTGCGATGAGCCGCTGGTCGTGCCAGAGCTGCAATCACACCAGCTTTCCCCAGCGCTGATGGAGGCCCTGACAGCAGAACCGGAGACACCGTGCCTTCAGGGTCAGCCGTTGAGCCCGGGCCTGGCTACAGGGGAGCTGCTTCAGCTTTCAGGTGCGCATTTGCCACTGCAGCTGCGCAGTCAGCGCTGCGCTGACGCTTTGCTGGAGCTGGGCCAACTGGAGCGGGCCATGGGCGGCGTTGAGCTTGAGCTCAGCGCCCAGCTTGAATCGGCCGGCCACGAACATGAGCGGCAGATCCTGCGGGCGAGTCTGGCCCTGCTGCGCGACCCGGCGCTGGATCGCCGCCTGCATGAGCAGCTTGGTCTGGGCCTCAGCGCAGCCGGCGCGGTAGTGTCGGCGCTGGAGGACTTCGCACAGCAGGTTGGCCAGTCCAGCAGTTCCTATCTTCGTGAGCGTGCTGCGGATCTGCGCGGTATTGGCCTGCTGCTGCTGGCGCATCTGGGTGTGCAGGCCGAGCATGATCAGACCCCGGCCCTGACTGCCCCGGTGATAATCGCAGCCGACACCCTTGCCCCCAGCCAGCTGCTGGCGCTGGACCGCAGCTTTGTGGCAGGTCTGCTGCTGGGCGAGGCTGGAGCCACCAGCCATGCGGCCATACTGGCACGCTCATTTGGCATCCCCGCAATCAGCGCCCCACCGGCGGCCTTCGCATTGCCAACTGATGTGACGTGCATCCTGGATGGGGCACGCGGCTTGCTCCTGCCCGGCCCGTCAGCTGCCGTGCAGAAACACTATCTGATAGAAGATCGGGCAGCGGCCCTGCGGTCAGCCAGAGAGCTTGAGACGGCGACCGGCCCGGCGCGCAGCCAGGACGGACGGGCAGTAGAGATTGCTGCCAACATTGCCTCAGCGGCCGAGGCCGCAAGCGCGCTGCTGGCTGGCGCGGATGGCGTGGGCCTCTTTCGCACAGAGCTTTTGTTTTACGGCCGCGACAGCGCGCCGGATGAGGACGAGCAGTTCGAGATCTATCGTGCGACACTGCAGGCCCTGCCCGGCCGCAGCGTGATCTTCCGCACTATTGATATTGGCGGGGACAAGCCGCTCGACTACCTGAACCTGCCACGCGAGGCTAACCCTTTCCTGGGCTTTAGAGGTCTCAGAATCTACGAGCGACACCATGAGCTGATAGACACACAACTCAGGGCGCTGCTGCGGGCAGCGGCCTATGGCAGCATGAGGATCATGGCCCCAATGGTCAGCACCTTCGAGGAGGCCGCCGGCTTCAAACGCAGGGTTCACGACCGGCTGGAGCAGCTGCGCAGCGAAGGACTGTCTGTCGATGATGCAGTGGCGGTCGGCGTCATGATTGAAGTCCCGTCAGCCGCCCTGATCGCCGGGCAGATCAGCCAGGCCGTGGATTTCGTCTCCATCGGCTCCAACGATCTGTGCCAGTACACCTTCGCTGCGGATCGCGGCAACCCTGCCGTGGCCGGCCTGCACAACACGCGGCATCCGGCCTTTCTGCGACTGCTGCGGCTGCTGTGCGAGGGCACGCGTGCTGCCGGCTGCTGGACCGGGCTGTGCGGAGAAATGGCCGGTGACCCGCGGAACCTTCCGCTGCTGCTCGGACTTGGCCTGGACGAGCTGAGCATGTCTGCGCCCAGTATTCCCGGCTGCAAGCGGGCACTGCGCAGCCTGAATTCTGTCGCCTGTCGTGAGCTGCTGGATCGCGCCTGCGACTGTACTACTGCCGAAGAAGTCGAGGCGCTGCTGGCGGGTCATGCTGCTCAAAGCACTGAAGCGCTGCCCCTGCTGGCACCAGAGCTGGTGCTGCTGAACAGCGCTTCGACCAGCAAGGCCGCTGCGATTCATGAATTGACACAGGCACTTTTTGCTCAGGGGCGCAGCGATACCCCCGACGCTGTCGAAGCGGCCGTGTGGGCCCGCGAGCAGACCTATTCGACCGGGCTTGGCCATGGCTGTGCCATCCCGCACTGCAAGAGCAGCGCGGTCAGCCACGCCACACTGGCCGTCATGCGTCCGGCGCAGCCACTGGAGTGGGGCTCGCTGGACAACGCCCCGGTGCACACAGTGATCCTTCTCGCAATGCCAGAGCAAACTGCCGCCGCGGCGGACACTGCCCGGGCAGCCGACAACCAGCATCTGAAGGTCTTCGCTGCTCTGGCCCGCCGTCTGATGCGCGAGGAATTCCGCGATGCGCTAAGCTCTGCGTCTGATCCTGCTGCAATCTGCGAGCTGCTTAGTGAGCAACTCGATCTGAACTCTGCCGAGGTACGAACATGAAGCGAACCTTTGCCCTGAGCCGCCTGCCGGTCCTGCTGGCACTTGTCCTGGTTGTATGTGGGCGCATGCTGTGCACCCCTACGCCTGCGCTGGCGCACTCTACCCATACCGGACCTACGGAGCTGACCCTGATGGAGATGCAAACAGACAATACGCTTTATGTTGTTGGCTATGCCCACCTCGATACCCAGTGGCGCTGGTCTTACCCGCAGGTGATCCGCGAGTTCATCCCGGACACCTTGTATGGCAACTTCCGCCTGATCGACAAGTACCCCAACTACATCTTCAACTTCAGCGGCTCCCGGCGCTATCAGATGATGAAGGAGTACTACCCCGAGGCCTACGAGCAGCTCAAGGGCTATATCAAGGCCGGGCGCTGGTTCCCCTGCGGCAGCAGCGTGGACGAGTGCGATGTCAACGTGCCTTCCAGCGAGTCGTTGATCCGCCAGGTGCTGTACGGCAACCGCTACTTCGAGACCGAGTTCAACGAGAGCAGCGTCGAGTTCATGATCCCGGACTGCTTCGGCTTCCCGGCCAGCATGCCCTGCATCCTGGACCACTGCGGCATCAAGGGCTTCTCGACCCAGAAGCTGTCCTGGGGCTCTGCTATGGGCATTCCCTTCAACGTCGGCGTCTGGGAAGGCCTCGACGGCAGCAGCATCGTGGTCAGCGCCTTCAACCCCGGCGCGTACGTGGGCAAGGTCACCGAGGACCTCAGCCAGAGCCCCGAATGGCTCAAGCGCACTCAGGAGACCGGCGCGAAGTCTGGCGCCTTTGTGGACTATCACTACTTCGGCACGGGTGACGTTGGCGGTCCGCCGGTGGATAGCTCGGTCGAGTGGATTGAAAAGAGCGTCGCCGGAACGGGCGCGGTGCGCGTCGTCTCCGGCACCGCCGAGCAGATGTTCCTTGACCTCACCGACGAGCAGATCGCCAAACTGCCGCGCTATAAGGGCGACCTGCTGCTTACCCAGCACAGCTCGGGCAGTGTTTCCAGCCAGGCTTACATGAAGCGCTGGAACCACATGAATGAGCAGCTCGCCGACTCCGCCGAGCGTGCTGCGGTTACAGCCCAGCTCCTGACTGGCGCGCAATACCCCAGCGACAAGCTGATGCGGGCCTGGGAGCTGACTCTGGGCAGCCAGATGCACGACATCCTGCCCGGCACCAGCATTCCGATTGCCTATAACTACTCCTGGAATGACGAAGTACTGGCGCTGAACCAGTTCGCCGATGTGCTGCAGAACAGCGTCGCCGCAGTGGCCGCGGGACTCGACACGTCGAGCCCCGCTGGCCAGAATCCGGCCAACCCGCTGGTGGTTTACAACCCGCTGAACGTGGCGCGCCAGGAAATGGTAAGCATTGAAGTGGCGATCGCCGAGGACGGCGTTGGCGTTTCGGCCACCGGCCCCGACGGCAAGCGCGTGCCCTGCCAGATCGAGCATCTCGAAGGAAATCGCGCGAAGATCAAGTTCCTCGCCAGTGTTCCGGCCCTCAGCTTCTCGGTCTACCAGCTTGAGTACTGGACCGAGGAGCAGCCGGCGGTACAGATTGAAGAGCTGAAGGTCAGCAACAACTCGCTGGAGAACGCCTGCTATCGCGTTAGCCTGAACGCCGCCGGCGATGTTGCCAGCATCTTTGATAAGCGCTCCGGCAAGGAACTGCTGTCCGAGCCGCATCGCCTGGCCTTCATCCATGACCAGCCGGGCTACTGGCCGGCCTGGAACATCGACTGGGATGACCAGTCCGCGCCGCCGGTGGGCTATGTCGACGGCCCGGCGGAGATCAAGGTGGTCGAGAACGGCCCGGCGCGGGTGGCGCTGGAAGTCAGCCGCAGCGCCCGCGGCAGCAAGTTTGTCCAGACCATCAGCCTCGCCAGCGGCGAGGCCGGGGAGCGCGTCGAGTTCCGCAACCGCATTGACTGGACCACCCTGAGCTGCAGCCTCAAGGCGGTCTTCCCGCTGACGGCGAACAACCCGCTGGCGACCTACAACTGGGAGGTCTCGGCGATCCAGCGCCCGACCAACAATGAGAAGCAGTATGAAGTCCCGGCGCACCAGTGGTTCGACCTGACGGACAAGTCCGGCAGCTTCGGTGCGACGGTGCTCTGCCCCTGCAAGTACGGCTCCGACAAGCCGACGGACAACACCCTGCGCCTGACCCTCCTGCGCACGCCCGGTCCGGTGCTGAGCAAGGAAGGCCAGCCGCGCTATGACTATGCCGACCAGTGCACCCAGGACTGGGGCCGCCATGAGATCAGCTATGCGCTGGTCGGCCACCAGGGTGACTACGGCAAGGCTGGCGCGGACTGGCAGGCTTACAGCCTTGATCAGCCGCTGGTGGCCTTCGAGACCGAGCGTCACAGTGGTCCTCTCGGGCGCGAGTTCTCGCTGCTGAAGCTGAATAATGACCGCATCCGCGTGCTGGCGCTGAAGAAGGCCGAGGACGGTGACGAACTGGTCATCCGGATGGTCAACCTCGACAACGCGCCGCAGGAGGGCGTTGAGCTCTCTTTCAATTCGCAGATCAGCAACTGGCAGGAAGTCGACGGCCAGGAGCGTCCCACCGGCGGCAACCCGCGGCTGGCTGGCCCGCTGGACAGCATGAGCATCGACTTCGCGCCTTACGACCTGCGCAGCTATAAGATCAGTCTGACGCAGCAAGGCGAGTCACACGGCACTGCTGCATCCACCCCGGTGACCCTGCCTTACGACACCGTGACCGCCACCAACGATGGCGAGCTGAGCACCGGCGGCTTCGATGCCGACGGCCGCAGTCTGGCCGCCGAGATGCTGCCGCTAAGGCTGCGCGACGGCGGTGTGGATTTCATGCTGGCCCCGGCAGGCAATGGCAGCCGCAACGCGGTATCCTGCAGCGGCCAGCAGATCAGCCTGCCCGGCGGCAGTGCGACGAAGCTGTGTTTCATCGCCGCCTCTTCGCCCGACGCGCCGGACAGTGAGTTCAGCGTAGACGGCCAGGTGCATAAGGTAAGCATCCAGGACTGGGGCGGCTTTGTCGGCCAGTGGGACAGCCGTAACTGGCAGGGCGACATGCCGGAGATGGCCTTTGAGTGGCCCTTCAAACTGGCGTCGATCAGTCCGGGCTATACCCGCCGCGACCCGGTGGCCTGGTTCTGCAGCCACCGGCACTTGATCGGCGGTCGTAATGACATCTACCAGTACACCTACCTGTATCGTTACAGCATCGATATTCCTCCCGGGTCAAAGACGCTGACTCTGCCGAACAACCCGGCGATCAAGATTTTTGCGATGAGCGTCGTCGACGGAGCGCTGCCGGGCTGCACCCCGGCCCAGCCGCTCTATGACGACATCAAGGAACACCCGGAGTACAAGTACGATCCGCCGCTGGATGGCGCCCTGGGGAAGTAATGGAACTCACGCAACCTGCACAGCAGTTTGACCGGCCTAAACTCAGGCGCCAGGTGGTCCACCGCGTGCTTCCGTGAATTCCTGATTGAGCTGAGTTCAGGCTTATCCAGACCTGATATAGTGGCAGCGCGCATTCCAATTTGGAAGCAAGTGAGGGTCAAATGATGCGAAGCATCTCCACTGCCGCTGCCACTTTCGCCGCTGTCCTGGGACTGGTGTCCTGCAGCGGCAACAGTTCTCAGGACATGCAGGTCTCCCGGACGGAAAACCTGCGACTGGGAGCGCCGTCCAGAGTGGCTCCAGTCCTGACGAGCCAGTCCCTTAGTTCCCGGGCTGGACTGCCATCTCCGTCCAGCCTGCGCAGCTCATCGGCAATCGTCCAGTATTCCCAGCTCGGCTCTGAGTACAACGCGAGCATCCCAGGGGCCACAGTCGACGGAAGCTCCCTTGCATTGGCCAGTGCCGCAGGACAGTACAGCTGGGGCATCTGGCAGTTCGGCTTTGCCCAGGATGCAACAGGGTGTGTCGTCACGACGGCGCTCGACAGCGGCGAGGAAGTCTGGTGTGCTGTCTCTGACTTTGTCACCAACTCGTGGGCGATCTACGGCCCGATAACTGACTCCGTGACTAATCTGGATCTCAGTGTCCGCGACTTTGCCCGGCCGGGAAATGGTGATCTGTTCATTGCCGTGCTCTCCTATGACGGCGACAGCATTGGTGTTGAGAGCCTCGACCTCATCCTGGACGTTACCGGCGGCGCGCGAGATGTTGACGCCTCCGGCGGTTATACCTCGATGGTGCTGGTTGAGGGGCGGCCGGCAATTGCCTATTATGAGCAGGAGAACGACGACCTGCGCTATGTCCGCGCCGGCGACCCCTTCGGGCAGACCTGGGGCCCATCTCAGATCGTTGATGCCGAGGGCGACACTGGTTTGTTTGCCTCAATGCTGGTGATTGATGGCAACCCAGCCATTGCCTACCACAACACAACGGATAACGAGTTACGCTATGTTCGCGCGACCGATGCTATCGGCGACAACTGGGGTGCCCCCAAGATCCTGGCTGGCAGCGGCGCCGATTCCGATGGCGAGTATTGCTGTCTGGCAGTGGTCAATGGACAGCCCGCTGTTGCGTTCTATGATGAAGGCAACGGCAGTCTGCGCTATGTCCGTTCAAGCGATGCGCAGGGCGGTAGCTGGCCCGCGTCTGTCCAGCTGGATGCAAACAACAACTGCGGACAGTACCCGTCGCTCGCTGAAGTCAGCGGGGCGCCGGCCATTGCATATGAAGCCGGCGGTTCAGCCGACCTGCGCTTCATCCGTGCTATGGACGCTGATGGCAGCACTTGGGCGCTGCCCCAGGATTTGGATACTGAGCACAATGCCGGTCTGCATAACACCCTGCTGATGGTCAACGGCCGGCCAGCCATATCTTTCTATGACAGCAGCGACTCGGCTCTGAGATACATGCGTTCAAACGATGCTACCGGCAGTTCCTGGCCTGCGGCGATCACGCTCGATGGCCTTGATGATGACCGTGGATCCTTTTGCTCGATGCAGCTCGTCGATGGCGTTCCCGCAATAAGCTATCACAGCGGTTTATGGGGCGATCTGCGCTACATCAGCGCCCTAGATGTTGATGGCGCGAGCTGGGGCACCGGAGTGATCCTCGATGAGTCAGCGGTGCTAACCGGCAAGTACACCAGTCTGGCTGTCGTTGCTGGCCATCCGGCAGTCAGCTACTTCGACCAGACCAATGGCAAGTTGCGATATATCTGGGGCTTCTAGGCTTCTGCGGCCTCAGTGTGTCCCGTTTAGAGTCCTGGCGAGGGCGGGGAAACCCGCCCTTTCTGTTGGGATTCAGGCTGCGGCACGGGAACCCGCGCGGAGCCTCGGGGTCACAAGCACCGGCTGCCCGGGCACGGTCGCGTCTGTACCCGGGCGGCTGAGGAGTATGTCTATGCGTGCTTTGTGGTCCGGTTCTCTCAGCTTCGGCCTGATCAACATCCCGGTCAAGGTTTACAGCGCCAGCACAGAACACACGCTGGATCTGGATATGCTGGAGAAAGGCACGGGCAGGCCAATCTCTTATCAGCGTGTGGTCAAGGGAACCGACAAGGTAGTGCCCTGGCGCAATATCGTGCGCGGTTATAAGTACAGCCGCGGGCAGTACGTGATCCTTGAGCCGGATGACTTCCTGAAGGCCGATCCGCACAAGACCAGTTTCATTGAGATCATCAGCTTCAGCCCCGCACAGGAGATTGACTCGATCTACTACGAAAAGCCGTACTACGTCGAGCCCGATAAGAACGCCGCCAAGGCCTATGCTCTGCTGCGGGAAGCCCTGCGCAAGGCAAAGAAGGTCGCCATCGCCAGCTTCGTACTGCGCGAGCGCGAACACCTCGGGGTGATCCAGCCGGAGGCTGATGTGCTGGTGCTGAACCAGCTGCGCTTCGCGGCGGACATCCGGCCGACAAGGGGGCTGGATCTCCCCGGCAAGACCGAGCTGAAGCCGCGGGAAATGGAAATGGCGCTGGCGCTGGTGGATCAGCTCAGTGCGCCCTTCAAGCCGGCAGAGTTCAAGAACACCTATATCGAGAAGCTGCTGGCGGTAATCGAGGCGCGGGCCAAGGGCAAGAAGTACAAGGTCCAGGCGCCGGTGGCCGCGCAGGAAGTGGCGGATGAGAGCGATCTGGCCAGCATCCTTGAGCAGAGCCTGAAAGGCAAGCCCAGCTCGTCGAGGCCAAAGTCAGCTGCGAAGTCGATAAAGAAAGCTGCGGCCAAAACCGCGGCCAAGACCTCGACCAAGACCGCTGCCAAGGCTGCGAAGCCTGCCTCCAGGACGGCCAGCAAGGCAGCCAACGGCAATGGCAATGCGAAGCCCGAAAGTCAGACCAAATCAAATGGTCACGCCGTGAAGTCAGCTTCGAAGGCCGCGGCCAAAGCTGCAACTAAGGCAGCTGCGACCAATCCAGGCGCGCGGCCGGCGTCGAAGCAGAAACACAGTGCCAGCGCCGGTGCCCGCGCCTGAGACAGCTCACGCCCGAGCTACTTCACGCTCAGTCCGCCGTCGACCACCAGCACCTCGCCGGTGACAAAGCCGCTCTCTTCGCTGCACAGGTAAATCGCGGCCTGGGCGATGTCTTCAGGCTGGCCCACGCTGTGTGTCGGCGTGCTGCTGATGAAGGCCTCGCGCGCCGCGGCGTCTTCCAGAATGCCTTCGGTCATCGCGCTGGCGATCAGGCCCGGCGCGATGCAGTTCACCGTGATCCCGCGCGGGCTGTAGTCCACCGCCATTGTGCGGGTCAGGGCGATGATGCCGCCCTTGGATGCGCAGTAGGCCGACAGGTTTTCAAAGCCCTGCAGACCGGCGATCGAGGCGATGTTGACGATTCGCCCGTGGCCCTGGGCCAGCATCGAGGGCAGCGCGGCGCGGCTGAGCAGATAGACGCTTTTGAGGTTGACGTCGATCACGCTGTCCCAGGTGGCCTCGTCCATCTCGTGCACCAGGCCATAGCGCAATATGCCGGCGTTGTTGACCAGGATGTCGACCCGGCCGAAGCGCTCGACGCAGGCATCAACAATGCGCTTCGCGTCGCTGGCGTGGCTTACGTCGCCCACCACCAGCACAGCTTCGCCATGAGCAGCGGCGATATGCCCAAGTGTCTCCTGCCCACCTGGTTCGGACCAGTCGGCCAATGCGACTCGCGCGCCTTCCCGCACGAATGCCTCAGCAATACCTCTGCCGATGCCGGATCCCGCGCCGGTAACGATGGCAACCTTTTTCTCGAGACGCATTTTCAAACCCCCTCAATCTGATGTCATGTTTATGACAGAGGAGATAGTAATTATCGTGAATTTGTGGAAATTCATCTAAACAGCCGGTCAGTTTGGAGTCAGGCAAGCTGTTGGCGGCGGAAAGCCACCTTCCGCAGTTCCCCATTGTTGAAGTCGTAGTACAATCATCCAACGATTAGCAGTCATAACAACTCACCAGGACACTAGCTTCATGCTTCAGTTTTTCAAGGATCCGGGTGGGGTCTAACAATAAAGGATGGTCGCGGTGCAATGAATCAGACACAAACCAGGCGGCTCACGGGACTGCTTTTCATCCTCGGCGCGCTGCTGGTAAACGTCCCCTACGCGTTGTTGATAGCCAACTTCAGCTATCCCGACATCCTGCGTGAGCCCACCGGCGATATTCTGACCCAGTTCCAGGCTGGCGGGGCGGGGCTGGTCTACACCTGGCTGGCTTTTGCCTGGCTTGGGCTTCCGATGATTTTTGCCATCATTCTGCTGGACAAGGTGCTGGGGCGCGAGGACACTCCATATCTGCGGCTGGGAACCGCTGCCGGCGTGGTAGGCGGCGTGGCTCAGGTAATCGGCTTATTGCGCTGGGTCTTTGTCGTGCCGGTGCTGGCGCGAGTATACACAGATCCCGCGTCCAGCGATGCTGCCCGCGAAGCCGCCGCGGTTAGTTTCCAGGTCATCCACCAGTACGGCGGCGTGGTGATCGGCGAACACATCGGCCAGATATTCACCATCATCTGGATGCTGCTGGCCAGCGCTGCGATTCTGAGCTCAGGTTTCATGCCGAAGTGGCTGGCCTGGTTTGGCTTTGTGACATCCTTCATCTACTTTCTGGCCCAGACCGAACTGCTCGCCACGGCTATCCCAGACGTCCCGCAAGTGCCCGAGGCCGGCATGATCGGCAGCATGCTCTGGCTCTTGTGGATGATCATTCTTGGAATTCTATTGCTGCGCAGGCCGCGTGCTATGAATCTCTAGACTGCAGCAAGCATACGCTGCGACCCTGGAAAGTGCCAGGAAGTCAGCGTGGTCAGGTGGCTGGGGAGCAAGGATTCGAACCTTGACGCTCAGCTCCAAAGGCTGATGTGCTACCGTTACACTACTCCCCAACAGCATGCCAGAAGCACTGGCGGGCCGTAATTATAACGTTGCAGACGCGGGCCCGCAGCGCGAGACAACTATGCGCGTATCGCTACGTAGAGCCAGGCAATGCCCCCCATAAGCGGCCGGCCGCTGACCGAGCTGAAGACGGGCCGTGAACCCAGTTCCACTCCACGCATCAGATGCATAAAACGTTCGCCGCAGGGAAAGCTGGCGGCTGTGCGGTTAAGGTAGGTATACGCCTCACGCTGCCCGGTAGCCAGAGCGCCCAGCGGCTCCATAATCACATGCCCATAGATATTGTATATAGCACGCCATAGCTTATTGGCAGGCTGGCCGGTCTCCAGCACCACCACGCGGCCGTTTCTGCGCAAAACGCGAGCCATCTCCCGCAGGCCGACAACAGGGTCATCGACATTGCGAATACCAAAGGCAATGGTTGCGGCATCAAAACTCTCGCTGCTGTAGGGCAGAGCCAGCAGGTCACCCTGCTCCAGACCTATGCTCACACCCGACTGGGCGGACCAGGCGGCGCAGCGCTGTGAAGCTACTTCCAGCATTTCCGCAGCGAAGTCGAGTCCGCAAATTCTGGCACCTACTCCGCGCCGGACTGCCAGCCGAGCAATGGCCAGTGCGACATCACCGCTGCCACAGGCACAGTCAAGGATGCGCAGCGGCGGATGCACACTTTCTGCGCTGGCCGCCACGCTGCGCTCGGGCAGACGAGCGACATCAAGAGCGCGCGCGGCGGCGGCCAGCTTCCAGCGGCGGTGGAGACCCAGGCTGAGCAGGTCATTGCCCAGGTCATAGCGCCGGGCCAGCGAATTGAACATGCCGCGGACGGCTTCAGACATGCCTCTGTTTTAGCATGCAGCCGCAGCTCTGAGACAAGAAACCCGCTGGCCGAACCGGCATCCGTTGCGCGCAGTCGACTTGCTATCATTTGCAGCCATGCAGAAGTATCAACTCGTCCCCCTGCTGCCGGCTGCCCTGTTGCTGCTGAGCCTGTTGCTGTACACGGCGGCTTCAGCAGCTCCCGCCCCTGGCGTCATTACCTTGACCCGGGCACAGGTCTTCGACCACGGAAAGCCTGCTTCCGACAGCCCCGTTAGAGAATTCAGCCACAAAAGCAGCCAGTCGCTTGATCTGCTGCTGAAGGTCAAGCTGGCCACCAATGATGGCAAGGCCCGGCGCATCGGCGTCTTTGTCGCTGTGTCGGACGCCGAGGGCAATGTTGTCCGCAAGATCAAGGAAAGCTATGACCAGCTGCCCGGCGAAAGCGAATACCAGTTCAGTGATGTCCTCAGCCTTGACGGAGTGCTGGGACAGCAGAACTACAGCGTCGACATCGAGATCAGCGCCAAGGGCTTCAGCGGGGCGCGGGAGAAACTGGGGCTGAAACTGACGGGACCACCGGCACCGAAGCTTCGGCTGGAAGGTCTGCGCCTGTTTAATGAGGCCGGCAAGGAAACCAACTACTTCAACCCCGAAGAGCGCTTCAGCGCGGAGCTGCGCTTCAGCGTGGACGAGAACAAGACCAGCCTGCTGCCCAGTGTGGGAATTGTCGCCGGTATGGTCGGTCCTTACAGCGCGGGCTATGCCGCCGGCAGCGACGACGTGCTGCTCAATAACGAAAGTGATGCGCTGGAGCTGGAGCCCGGGATTGAGGGCGAATATGTGTTGCGCTTCAACGGCCGCCTGCCCAAATACTTCGATCAGCCGGAGGGCGACCAGCATGCCTTCGCCCTGCTGTGCCGCGTATCCTTTGGCGACAGGCGCCTTGCCAGCCTGAGCCACCTGGGCCTGGTACTCGACAACCGTCCCAAGGGCGAGCGCGGCAGGAAGAGCAGCAGTGAGCGGATGATCAAACTGCAGGATTCAGCGGACTGGTCTCTCAAGATTGTCAGCGAGGATTAGCCCGGAATGCAGCCGCGGCCGTGCGGCACAAGCTAGAATCTGGGCGCATTCTACCGAGTCAAGGGGACCGCTTTGCCGGCAAAACTAAACCCAATCCTTCCCGAGGACCTTTACAAGCTGCGCGTCTTTACCGAGCTGCAGCTCAGCCCTGACGGCAAGCTGCTGCTGACCAGTATCAGCGCTGTCAACAACAAGGACGAAAACAAGAAGTACGCCAACCTCTTCGTCCGTTCCACGGCCGCCGGCGGCGCTATGAAGCAGTTCAGCCGCGGCGAATATGTCGACGCACGTCCGCGCTTCAGCCCGGACGGCCGGCATATCGCCTTCCTCAGCAACCGCAGCGGGAGCAGCCAGCTGCACCTGATCCCGACCGACGGCGGCGAAAGCTGGGCCCTGACAAAACTCAAGGGCAGCGTCGGTGACTTTGAGTGGAGCCCTGACAGCAGGAGCCTGGTCTTTTGCTTTACGCCCAAAGATGCCGAAGCAATCGAGCGCGAGGAAGCCGGCAAGAAGGGCAAGAAGGTCTTCAGCGAGCCCGCTGTTCGGGAGATAGAGCGCTACTTCTATCGCCTCGACGCAGCGGGCTGGCGCGCAGTCGGCAGCACCGAGCTGCGCATAGTTGATGTGGCCAGTGGCAAGGACCGGGTATTGCTGGCCGACGGCAAGGACAACTCGAGCCCCTGCTTCACGCCGGATGGCCAGACAATCGTGTTTGTCAGCAACAAGAGCGAGGACCCGGACTTTGAGGTGATGAAGAACCGCCTGTGGAAGATTCCGGTCAAGGGCGGAAGGGTAACTCAGATCCCGACCTTCGATGGACCTGCCGAAGGCCCCAGTGTTTCCCCGGACGGCAAGTGGATTGCCTTCCGCGGCTGGGAAGACGGGTCCAAGTTCTGGGGCGAGGCCGATAACAAGCTGTTCTTAGTTCCACTCAGCGGCAAGGCCGCCCCGCGGATGCTCGGCAGCGACCTGGATCGCGCACCGGAGAACTCCTGCCTGAATGACACCTTTGGCACACCGGAAACCGCGCCACCGCAGTGGAGCCGGGACGGGTCAACTCTGTACACAGTTCTGACCAGTGAGGGCAGTAATGAGGTCTGGGCCTTTGATGTCGCCAGCGGGAAGGGCCGCACGATCTTCAGCGAGCCTGGCGTGACACTTGGCTTTGCTGTCGACGAGGCTAAGGGCCTGCTGTATGTCGCCCATGCCAGCCAGACCAATCCCGGCGATATATATGTCCGCAAGCTCAGCGATGCTCCGACAGGTGCCTCGATGCGCCAGCTTAGCCGTATCGGCGAGGCCTATGTCAGCGGCAAGAGCCTCGGCGAAGTGACCGAGACCTGGGCCCGGGGCGAAGGCGGCCACAAGATTCAAGGCTGGGTGCTGACCCCGCCGAATTACAACCCCAGGCGCAAGTACCCCGCGGTACTGTACATCCACGGCGGGCCGCACATGGCCTACAGCCGCGCCTATATGAACGAGTTTCAGTATCTGGCCGGCCAGGGTTACATCGTCTTCTACTGCAACCCGCGCGGCAGCACCGGCTATGGCGAGGCCCATAAGGCTGCGATCAGCCGTGCCTGGGGCCAGAGCGACTACAGCGACATCATGAAGTTCACTGACCATGTGCTGCGCAAGTTCCCCTCAATCGACAAGGAGAAGATCGGCTGCGCCGGCGGCAGCTATGGCGGCTACATGACCGCCTGGATCATCGGTCACACGCACCGCTTCAAGGCAGCAGTGGTCGACCGCGCGGTGACCAACTTCATGAGCTTCTTTGGCAGTTCCGACTTCGGCTACCTCTTCCACCGCGAGTTTGGCAAGGAGAGCCGCAGTGTCTGGGAAGAGCGCGAGCGCTTCATCGAGATGAGCCCGATCAGCCACATGCACAAGGCGAAGACCCCGGCTCTGGTGCTGTTCCAGGACCAGGACCTGCGCTGCCCGACCGAGCAGAGCGAGCAGGTTTACGTCCAGCTCAAGCTGAAGGGCGTGCCGACCAAGATGGTGCGCTACCCCGATGAGCCGCATGGCATGAGCCGCGGTGGACGCACTGACCGCCGCATCCACCGCCTGAAGGAAATCAAGGGCTGGATGGATAAGCACGTGCTGGGGAAGAAATAGTCTGCCCATCTGACAGCCATGAAACAGATTGGACAGGCCTGAATACAGGACAAACACAAGGGCCGCTGCAAGGCGGCCCTTTCTGTATCTCCTGGAAAGCCGGATCCTGGGCTGTGGATGCCTGCGATCCTGCCACGGCTGCTGAAGCTGGAATTCAAACCAGATTTCAGGCGCAGGCATCGCGAGGTTGCACACCGACCAGTTGCAAAGAAGAGGGCGGCCTCATGGCCGCCCCGTTTGTTTCTACTGTTGAAAGACTGCTGATGCCTTAGGGGCTCACCGGCGGCTGGCCGATCTTTTCCAGCGCCTGATTGGCAAACTCCTGCGACTTGTCCAGCAGGGCCGTGGCATAACCCACGTTGTGGATACCCTTGCCGAAGCGGACGAAGTCAAGGTTGTACTGCGCGTCGCCAAGCAGACGTTTTGCCTCAGCTGCCCCAGGGCTGGATGGATCCGCCAGATCCACCTTGGCCTGGGCTGCGCTTACCACCTTGGTCGTCGCCGCGATGGAGTCGGCCAGCATCTGCGTCCACATCGTGAAGAACTCGCTGCCGGTATCGCCGTGGCATTCAACACAGGCCTTAACGCTGGGGCGCATGACAGAACCTTTCATGGTCTCTTCTGCGCCAAAGTTATGGTCCTCAAGGTGGCAGCCAATGCAGTCCACCTGCGCCTTGTACATCGCAGACGGCATTTCATCGACCCCGCGGCCACCCTTTCCGGCGTAAAGCTCCTGCGGTCCCGCATGTGCCTGGCTGTGACACTGGTCACAAGAGAACTTGACCTGTTTTCCGGTCGGCCGGACGCCGTGATCAATATCGGTGTGGCAGCGGAAACAGTCAACCTTATGCTCTGTTACGTGGTTGCGATGTAACTCTTCCCGCTCGGCTGCCGTATCGGGCAGCTTGGGATCGTCATGGCAGACCTCGCAGGACCGCACCTCGACGTCGCCCTGCCCCTCTACCGCGTCCATATGGCAACGCTGGCAGTCAACACCCTGTTCCACGTATGTTGCATGCGTGTAGGTTTGCCCGGATATCTCGATGTCCTTGTCTGGAACATCGTGGCATTTGGTACAGAATTCCTGCTTCTGCGGGACTGATGTGCTCAGCTCTCCACGGAAATGACAAAGGTAGCAGGCATTCTTGTTGACACTGATGTGCTTGTCTTTTTCGTTGTGGCTATGGCAGCTGGAGCACAGCAGCGTGATGCCGCGGTCTTCCTTGCCATAGTGCTTGGAGTGATCAAACTTGATGTTGCCGTTGTACTTGAGCGGCTTGTTGATCTGCTCAAGGCTGTGGCAGCCACTGGCCAGACAGGAGGCATCTTTGATTTCGGCATAGAACTTGGTGTCGTAATGCCCGGTCCAATAGGCCGCAACCTGATTCAGGGACTTGGCCTTGACCCAGATTTTGTATTTGTCTCCCGGCGCGTAATGGCAGTCCACACACGCAACCTTCTTATGTGTTGATGCGGCCCAGGTCTTGCAGTATGGGTCCATCACGTGGCACTTGGTGCAAAAGTTCGGGTTGTTGGTATAGGCCAGCGCGCCCCATGAACCAGTGAAGAACAACACCAGGATTACCAGGATGCTGAGCAGCAGGTGCTTGCGGATGAACTTACGCATGACTTACCTCACCTTGATTCGCTGGCGGCATGTGGCTCTGCAATGATACCGGGCCAGATCGAATCTGAGAAGTGCGAAGGAAAGAAGGGCAGCGGAATTGGCTGAATAGGGAGCCGGAGGCCCCGGCTTCGGGGGGCCCGCAGGGGAGCAGCTGCGTGGGCCTGTTTGTAGTCATCTCTCCGCCCGCCACCTTGCGGGCTCTGCAGCGAGGCTGCAGGATAGTTCAGAGGCGGGGCCATCCGTGGCCCCGCCCCTGTGATTTGCGTTACGGCAGAGCGTTAAGCTCGTTGACCTTGTCGATCGCAGACTCCAGGAGGCTGCGGGAATAGGCCGGGTTGTGGACGCCGCGGCTGGAATCAGCCTTGACGTAGTTGTAGTTCCACCAGGCGGCGCGATAGAGGTCGCCGTTGGGGTCGCCGATCGGCGGGCCGTCATAGGCCGGCGGATCGTTCTTGTCCGGGGCGTTGTGCAGGACGATGCCTTCTTCGCCGGTCTCTTTCCAGGCCGCAGGCCAGGCGGCTTCGAACTCAGCGATCAGAACCTCAGTATCTTCCTGATAAGCCTCAACATAGGTCTGCATGTCCTCGGCGGAGCCGAAGGTGTGGCAGGCCAAGCAGGATTCAAACTGCGGCTTGAAGCTGTGGCCGGTGATCGCCGGGTCTTCCTCGCTCACGAACTCTTCGGTGTACATGTGGCAGGTGATGCACTTGCCCTGGTTCCAGGTGTTGTGCGGGTGCTCCTTGTCGTAGGTCACACCCTCGAATTCATAGCCACCGATACCGTAGATCATCGGGCCCTGGCTGTTGCCGTGGAATCCACGGCCGCCCTGGGCAATGGTCTTCTCCATGTCGCTGCGCTTGCGGCGGCCGTTGTGGCACATCAGGCAGGTGTTTGCAGCGCCTGCGCTGACCACAGTGTCATCGAAGGGGATCGTGACCGAACCTTCGGGGTCGACACGCAGCTGGTATTCGTACTTGGCATCGTGAGGATCGTGGCAGGTCGCGCAGCTGATGTGAGCGCCACTGCCGGCAGGCAGGTCCTCTTCGGGCTGCGCCTCGCCGTTAATCTGGATCTTCACGAACCATTCGCCGTTGTGGCACTTGATACACGCCGCTTCGATGATGTTCTCTTCCTCAGCTTCAGCCGAGATGTCGAAGGTGGCGTGGCCTGAGGTCTGCCACTCGGTGTAGGTCGGGTGATGGCTGCCGATGTGGCAGGTGCCACAAGACTGGGCCGGGTCAAAGTTCAGCGGCAGCTTGCCGTTGGCGGGGTGGCCAACGCCGGAGCCGTGGCAGCTTTCGCACTGGACATTCGCGAACTGCGGAGTGAGTTCATAGTCAATGTAGCCGCCGTTCTGCCAGCCAACGTTGTGGCAGCCGCGGCAGGACTCCAGCCGGCCAAGGCCGGCCGCCTGCATGTTGTCCTCGCGATGTGCATGCGAGGTCATCTGCTCGGTGGCGTAGATGTCCGGGTGGCAGTTGGAGCAGTGTTCGGCACCCACAAAGTTGAAGCTGGATGGGAAGGCGCCAACATTGACGCCGGTGTCAACAGCCACCGTGGTGCTGATCACTCGCGAACCGCTGCGGCCATCGTTGGCGATTGCGGTAATGGTGAAACTGCCGCTGGCCGGCGCGGTCCACCAGATCTTGGCCTTGCCATCTGCTCCGACCGCCGGATCAGCGAAGTTCTCCTGACCGGTGTTGTCCTCCCAGATAAAGGACAGTGGGTCGCCGTTGGGGTCGACCGCCGTGGCCGTGAAGATGATCTTCTGACCGGCGACCGGCGCGGTAACGTCCTTGGCGATTCCGGCGTCCGTGAAGGCCGGCGGGTCGTTGGGGGTGTTGACAACAGCCTGCGTGACGGTCAGTGATGCCGTCTCTGTGTCTGTCGCACCCTTGGTGTCTGTCACGGTAACTGAGATAACGTACGCCCCGGCCACGGTTGTGTTCCAGAACACCGACGCGCCCGAACCAGTGAACTCACCAGCGGTCGCGTTTCCATCGTCCCACGCATAGGTCAACGCCTGATTCTCAGGATCGCTGGTGGTGATGGAAAGGGTGATGCTCTGGCCCGTTTCCGGAGCCACGTTATTCACCGTGACGGTATCTCCGATGATGACGGGCGGCTGGTTCGCAGCCGGCCCATTGTTGTCATCTCCGTCGCCGGACAGCACACCGGCACAACCGCCCATGAGCAGTCCGAAAACAGGGAAGGCCAGCACGGAGAGGATGAGATTACTCTTGCCTCTGCCAATCGGTCTCATAGCTTGCCTCCTGAAGGCGCTTGAAGACGGGAGGTCTCCACCCGTCATCGGACCTGATGAACAGGTCTCGCAGCTCAAATTTCCCCCAGACATCTCAACCGTCCGGCTTACCCGGCTCGTCATCCTACCATAATATCGTGAAAATATCCACGATATCTAGGATAATGGATGACTTATTTCAAAGTTTCACTCGCTGGCTGTGCTGCGTCGTGAAGAGCCTAAGTCGGTAAACTACTCTTCATGATTATAGTTAAGTTAGGATTATATGCTTTGTCGTTACAAGGTCAACTACCAAGGAAGAAAATCTGAGGCCTTGTTAAATTAAGTTGACACTTGTCGTAATGCGAGGATCATTTCTTGTTAAAAGGAGGAGGAATGCTGACTATCAAGGCGCGCCAAGAGCCATTGCAGTCGGCCTGGCCTATCGTCGCGCGTGGTCGCGGCTCACTCAAGAGCCGTGAGCCTAGGTGGAGCTGAACGTGTAGGTGTGGCCTTCCTGAAGCAGGAAGATGTACTGCGGGATAGCCGGATTGCAGCGCACATAAATGTACTGGTAGCCGGCCCAGGGGCTGAGATCAATGTCGCTGGCAGTCTCACCGAAGTCGTATGGCCCGAAGGATGCTTCATCCTTGCGTAGCGGGGCCAGCGGGACAATGGTCTTGTCCCCGAGGTTCTCGTTGGAACCAAAGACATAAAAGGTCAACGCGGTGCTGGTCCCGCTGTTGGGACCACGGAAGTTCAGGCTGATTCCGCTGCCGCCGGTGGCACGGTCATCAAGGGTCAGTGTCTGCTCAGTGTTTTCGTCAGGGTTGCCGCCCCCGCCGCTGCTGCAGGATACCAGACTGGCGAGAAGGGCAAGAAAGACTACGGCAAGAATACGCAGGCTGCTGTTCATAAGAGTTCCTCCGCGGCGAACCGCGCTACAGCTTTAGGACCAGGGATTGAACCAGGCCAGTCCGGCGCCGACAGCATCGCGCTGGGCATCGAAGATCAGGTGCTTGAGGCGCTTGAGGGCGCGGCCGTGCAGAATGCTCACGTTCGCGCGGGTGCACTTGAAGCGCGCCGCCAATTCGCTCTGGCTCAGGCCGTCATGGTAGATACCCATGATGATCTCTGCTTCGCGCGGACTGAGGTGCTTGAGGCTCTCAAAGAGAAACTCCAGTCGCTCAAGGCTTATGCGGTCCTCGCCTTCACTGGCCAGACCCGAGAAGAACTCAAACTCTCGCAGCTCGCCGCCCTTGAGGGCAATCTTCTGGCTGCGCAGATAGTCAATCATGGATCCCTTGATTCGCAGATAGGCGTAGCTCTTGAACGGCACGCCGCGGTGGGAATCAAAGTTGTCGACTGCGTGAATCAGCCCGACTGTGCCTTCACTGATCACATCAACGGCCTCTTCACCCAGCCGCAGGCCGAGCTTGCCAAAGATGTGGAAGACCAGAGGCTGGTAAGCCTCGATTATGCGCGCACGCGCACGGGTGTCGTAATGCGACCAAAGGTAGGCCTCGTCCTCAGGGGGCAGACCGATCCGCTTGACGGCCGGCTGCTGCTCCACAGGACTTGCCTGATCAGTAGTCACTGTCTCCTTTGTGATGCCCACCAGAACCTCCGTTTCATCCCCGTGCCGCCTTCGCGGCGGCTTCCCTCCTCGGCCGCGCCTGGCTTTCGCCACTCCGGCACCGCCGGATAACGCAAATCCGCAGGCCGCCCGCGCTCTCTCTTCGCTGGCAACCTGCGTAATCGATGGTCATTCTAGCAGCGGGTGCAAGACGGGGTCAAGGCAAGCGGATGTTTCGCAAAGCAACTGAGAAAGCTCATGGATTCAAGCCGCGAGTCCATATATGTATGACTTGAGCCTCTGAGTTGTGACTATTGCCATACATCTGTTAGGTATGCAATCACATGTAACCAGTCATTCGCTGGGTAGTATTCTGACCTGGCGAGCATTCTGGCAGTGTGGGATTGCGTTAAGTCAGTGCCGGACATGTGGCCTGCCAGGTTTCTCGCACTCCAGGTGCACCCATAACCAAACAAGGTGGATGACAGAATTGACGAACACCCGCAAATCGACACTGGGGCCCAGCACCGCTTTGACTGGCCCTGGCTTTGTCTTCCCGTCAAGCAGGGTTCTAGTGCGCCTGACACTTGTACTGCTGGCAATGTTCTTCAGTTCGTGCAATCCGCAGCACAGTGCGCGGGCTGCAGCGCAAGGCGGCACCGCCGCCGGTGACTCTGAGTCTATGATGGGAAAGATGAACGCTCCCGACTTTCCAGCCGCTGCCCAGTGGCTCAACGTAGACGCGCCTTTGTCCATCAAGGACCTGCGCGGCAAGGTCGTACTGCTGGACTTCTGGACCTACTGCTGCATCAACTGCATGCATATCATTCCAGATCTGAAGCGGCTGGAAGCCGAGTTTCCGGATGAGCTGGTCGTTATCGGCGTCCATAGTGCCAAGTTCAACAACGAACAGCAAAGCGGCAACATTCGCAGCGCGATCCTGCGTTATGACATCGAGCATCCTGTGGTCAACGATGCGGACATGGGGATCTGGAGCAGCTATACCGTGCGCTCCTGGCCATCGGTGGTGATGATTGACCCAGCCGGGCGAATTGTCACCGGGCGCAGCGGCGAGGGGGTGTATGACGGTTTCCAGCCGCTGCTCAAGCAGGCTATCGAGCAGTATGACAAGCAGGGACTGCTGGACCGTGAAAAGAAGATCCCGCTGCATCTGGAAAAGGATAAGGCTCCGGCCGGACTGCTCAGCTTCCCAGGCAAGCTCGACCTGGACCAGGCTGGCCAGCGTCTGGCGCTCAGCGACAGCGGCAACAACCGGATCGTGCTGCTGGGACTGGACGGCGAAATCCAGGAGGTCATTGGCGCTGGCGAGTACGGCTTCACGGACGGCGATTTCGAAAGCGCACAGTTCAAGCATCCGCAGGGAACCTGCTTCGACAAGGACGCCACCAAACTGTTCGTGGCCGATACTGAAAACCACGCCATCCGAGTGATCGACCTTCAGCAACGCATAGTCAGCACTCTGGCAGGAAGCGGCGAGCAGGCTAGCAGCTATCCTCCCCGTCCGGGACAGGGCAAAGAAGTATCGCTTAGCAGCCCCTGGGATCTGCTTCTCGACGGCGACCTGCTTTACATTGCAATGGCCGGCAGCCACCAGCTTTGGACAGTCAATACCAAGACTGGCGCGGCGCAGCCCTTCGCGGGCAGCGGCCGTGAAGACATTGAAGACGGCAGTGCCCGCGACGCCGCGCTGGCCCAGCCCAGCGGAATCACCAGCAGCGGCAGCTCCACCAGCGGCGGGCGGCTCTTTTTTGCCGACAGTGAGACCAGCTCTGCGCGGCAGGTGGACTATCAGGGCAAGGAAGTCCGCACGCTGGTCGGTGAAGGGCTCTTCGATTTCGGCGATGTTGACGGCAGATACCCGCGCGCCCGTCTGCAGCACCCCATTGGCGTGCACTACTTTGACGGCAAGCTGTATGTCGCCGATACCTACAACCACAAAGTAAGGGTGTTTGACCCATCCACCGGCGAACTGAGCAGCCTGATCGGCACTGGCCAGCCGGGAATGAAGGACGGCGCTGGCCTCTCTGCCCAGCTGAACGAGCCCAACGATGTGGCGGGACTGGGCGAGAAGCTCTACATCGCCGACACCAACAATGGCCTGATCCGGGTCTTCGACCTGGTCAGCGGCCAGCTCAGCACCCTGAAGCTGAGCGGCACCGACAAGCTGATGCGCATGGCCGGAGGCCCGGCGGCCGCGGCCGCAGCGCCAAAGCCCGACCGCACGCTCGAACTGCCGGCGCTCAAACTAAGCCCGCAGGCGACCGAGATTCGCGTGCTGGTCGACCTGCCCGCCGGGACGCACCTTAACGACCTGGCGCCCAGCCAGTTGCTGGCCAGCGGTGATCCGGCCAGCGCTGCGCACATCGCCTCGGTCGAGATCCTGGCCCCAGGTGGCAAGGAATCCGCGCCTGAAACGCTGGCCCAGTGCCAGTTCAAGCTGAGTCTGAGCCTGGATCCGGGCAGCGCTGAGGGTTTTAAACTCAGCCTTGACAGCTATGTCTTTTACTGCGACCTGGAGACCGGTGGCCAGTGCTTCTTTGACAGCACGCGGCTTGTCATTCCGGTGACCATCGCGGCGGACGGGGATGCTGCTCCGGTCCTGCACTACAGCATTCAGAGCGCACAGTGACCAGCGAGTGAAGCCAGGCAAAGAGAAGGGGGCCGCACCGCAGCCCCCCTCAGCCTCCCCCTACGCTTCAGCCGGTAATTCCCCAGGGAACGGGAATATCAGTATTGGAAAGGTCTCGTTGGAATTCTGTCGCGCGAAACTGCGCCGGAACAGGCGCGCACGAAAGCGCGGCGTCTGGTGTTGGGCTGGCCCATGTATCTCAAGCGCGAGTCAGCTCGCGGACCTGAGGCAAACATTCCGAATCTCCTGAACGCTGGTGTGGCACCGCCACCTTTCTGGTCCGAGACACTGCGCGGGCCTGCGCAGGCCTTGAAATATAGCGCCTAGCCGCCTGACTTGCAATGCCCGGCGCGCAGATTTAACCTGACTAACGTCCGCCAGCCATGTCAGTACTGCGAAATGCACTGCCCTCCTGGTAGGACCTGGCCACCAGACGGTACTTGCGGGCGAAGGCTACTCCTGGCAGTCCGCGCAGATCTTCGGGAATGGATGTGTCCTGTGCTGCGGCCTCCAGTGCCCCCAGGCGTTCAAGATGGCGCTGCGTCACCTCGCCCTTAACTACCGCAGGCAGGCCGGCGACCAGGCTGCCCGGCGGCACCTGCATGCCCTCCGGCACTACAGCTCCGGCGGCGACAATGCTGCCGCGCCCGATGCGCGCGCCGTTAAGTATGCGCGCCCCCATGCCGATCAGGCAGCCGTCCTCGACCACACAGCCGTGGATCAGGCAGCAGTGTCCGACGGTGACCTCGCGGCCGATGATGCAGGGCCAGTCATCGGCGACGTGCAGCATCGAGAGGTCCTGGATGTTGCTGCCCTCCCCTACCTCGACGCGCTGGATGTCTCCGCGGATGACGCAGTTGAACAGCACGGTGACATGCGCGCCGAGGCGCGTTTCACCGGTGATCACCGCGCCAGGCGCGACCCAGGCGGTCGGGTCAATCTGCGGCATGAACTCGCCGTAGGGCAGGATGAGGGGCTGCATGGGGAAGATGATAGATGCTAGTAGCGACGGCTGGATTGCCGCTGTCCCATGTCGCAGTGTGGACTAAAGTCCGCGATCCAATGGGAGCGCCGGACTAGGAGCGCCAGCCATGGGCTGGCGACATGACGCCAGGCTTTGCCTGGCGCTCCCATGAGGGTGGGCCTTCGACACGCCCCTACAGCGGCCCGCATTTCTGCGGCCCCTACAGCTGGCCCAGGCCGCCCAGGTTCGGCGGGCCGAGAATCACCGTAAAGGGCACTGCATTGCTGCTAAAACCGAGCACGGTCACAGTGACGTTGCCCTTGGCGGCAGTGGCCGGCACCGTGACAGTCAGTGCGCTGTTGGTCCAGTTCGTTACATTGGCATTGACCGTCCCGCCACCGTCCTTTTGGAAGGTCACTGTGCTGCTGCCCTGGACTGAGCCGAAGTTGCTGCCGTTGATCGTCACCGTGGAGCCCAGGGTGCCGCGATTGGGTGTTATGTTCGTGATGCTGGGGTTGGCGTCGAGCACTTCAAAACTATCGACGAACCAGCCGGCGCCCGCATTGCTGTCTCCATCGCTGTCGAAGAGCAGGTTGAAACGGAAAGGCGCTGCCTTGTACTTGCTGAGGTCGAAGCTCTGTTCGACCCAGCTGCCGGAGGGCGTCGTGTCGGCCCGGTATTCAGCCAGCGGGACTTCCGTGTCGTCGATGCCGAGGTAGCGCACAAGCAGCAGCTTTGCCACATCGCCGCCGGCGCCTGTGCCTTCGACGTCCAGCTTATGGAAGAAGCGCAGATAGGGATGCACCGCGCTGGGGCAGCTGACAGTCGGGCTGTAAAGCTGGTCGAATTCGTTGGCGCCGTAGTTGCTGGTATCCGCCGGACCCATCTTGGCCGTCTTGGTGCCACTATGCGGGCTGGCGGTGTTGATGCGCCAGGTGCTGGCGCCGCCGCCCCATAGATACCAGTCGCCATCAAAGTTGTTGCCGCCGCCGGTGGTTCCGCCAAGAGTTGAAATCGACTCAAAGCCTTCGTACCAGTTGGGTGTTTTGTGCGCATTGTTGACCGTCAGCGAGATGCTCTGCTGCGCCATCAGATCGTCAGCTGTTGAATCGCCGTCCTCATCGTCCAGCGCGTAGACAGTAAACAGGCAGGGGCCGTTCCAGGTGTGCCGGCTGTCCCACTTGAAGCTGAAGGTCTTGTTACCACTGCCCGGGTCGTTGTCCGGGATGCTGCTGTAGGTAACGGTGCCCAGCACCGGCGGCACTGCTTCCACGCGCAGCTGCACCACATCGTCACTGACCGTGACGTTGGTGGTCACCATGCCGCTGACCGTGGCGCCATTGGCCGGGGCTGTGATGCTCAGCGTCGGCGGAGTCCCGCTGGCAGATGTAACCGAAACGTCGTCAATCCACATGCCGCTGCCGCTTGACCCGCCTCCGCCATCGCGCTGGAGGATCCACATCAGCCGCACTTCATGGCCAGCAAGGAAGGAGAGATCGAATGTCTGGGGCGCCCAGTCAACCAGGCCGGCACTGCCATAGCCGGCCCCGAAATAGCTTGAGTCGTCGATCGTATACAGGAAGTAGAGCGCGGCGTTCGAGTGGCGATAGCGCAGATTGAAGCTCAGGCTGGCGCTGGCCTTGCCGCGCAAGTCGATGATTGGTGCAAACACCCAGTCGTTGCTTTGCGCGGCAAAGTCGGCGGTCGTGCCACTGCTGTGCAGGCTGGGCGCCCCGGCGCTGCCGGTGCCATCGTCTGCGCCCCAGAAGGTGTTGCCGCTGCCCTGGTTGCCGTCCAGCATTGTCCAGCCCGCGGGCAGAGCATTATTGGCCACCCCGGTCATGCTTTCAGTCCAGTTCGGGACAAGGTGGGCGTTGTTTGGCGTGACCTGGATCGTGCTAAGCACTATGTTGCCCTTGTTGTCGAAGGCGCGTGCGCTCAGCGTGAATTTGCGGTTGAACTCAAAGCTCGTGTCCCAGTTCAGCCGGTAGAAGCCGCCGCTTGGCGTTGTCACTGTGCCCAGATGCCGCGTGGGGGTAAAGAACTCGATCTTGCTTACGGTTCCACTGCCGCCGCTGACCGCGACTCGGATCTCAACCACTCCGCTGACCGTGGCGTTATTGACCGGGTTGTCCCAGCTCAAGGTCGGTCCGCCGCCGGGGCTGGTGTTGTAAAGGTCAATGGCCGCCTTGACGTTGCAGAAGCCCACCGTGCCGTTGCTGCTGTTGTCGATGAAGCACTTCGGGTTGGCGGTGTTGTTGTTGGTTGCGATGCTGGTGGCCGAGCTCTGCAGCAAACCGCGCACTTTGGAAGCAGTGGCATTCGCCCCGAGATAGCTCCAAAGCAGCGCAGAGCAGCCTGCGGTGTAAGGGCAGGAGAAGCTGGTTCCGGCTGTCGCCGCGGTATAGCTCGTGTCACTGGCGCGGCTGGTGGTGCGGACCTCCACACCCGGGGCAGCAATATCAACCCACGCACCGTAATTGCTGAATGATGCCCGGGCATCAAAGCGGCCAGTGATGGGGAGGCTGTCTGCGACTGCATCCCCATTGGTATCTACCGTATGGCTGAAATCCTGGTTGCCGCCCGAGTTGACCAGTGTCGTGGCTCCGACGCAGAAAGTCTCGTTGTAGTAACCGGGATAGCTGGGCGCCGAAGTGTTCTCGTTGCCGGCAGCAATAACCACCAGGCGTCCGTCACTGTCGCACTGCTTGACCGCCAGCTGGGTTGTGCGGTCGGCAAAGGGTCCGCCAATGCTGAGGCTCAGGATGTTGGCGCCAAGATAGTCCGCCAGCAGCATGCCTTCGGCGATCTGGCTGTCGGATCCGCCGCCACCGTCACTGAGCACTTTGATGGGCAGGATCTTTACGGTCTGACACATTCCTGACAGGCCCTTGGCGTTGTTGCCCACGGCACCGACGCAGCCGCAGCAGTTGGTGCCGTGGCCGTGACCGTCAGCCGGGTCGTTGTCCTTGTTGACCACATCGGTCAGGATGCCCGGCGCGTTGTATGGCGGTGTAGTCGAGGCCACGATCACGTTGCCAACGAGGTCCTCGTGTGTCACACGGCAGCCGGTATCCAGCACGCTTACCAGTACGTTGCTGGAGCCGACCGTGCTGCCATAACAGCCCGTCCAGGCCGTACCGTCGTTGTAGGTGTCAAAGGCACCGACACGCCAGTTGGCCCAGGTGCCGCCATTTGTGCCGTTGCGGTTGAGGTGCATCGGGTCGTTTGGCGGAGTACTGACCCGGCGAATGGCCCCGCGCAGCTGCTGTTCTGCCGCATCAGGGCGGCGGGCGACGATGCCGTCAACCTCAGCCTGGCTCAGCTTGCGGCCATTGCCGTCCACCGCGCCCACTGCTTCGGCGAACATGTCGTAACAAACCTCGCGCACCAGCCCGCGGTTCTCGCCCAGCACCTTCAACATGATGGCGTCCAAGTCGGCAGCGGTCTCGACGCTGGGGAGTTCCAGGACAACGAAGTTGACATCCTTGTAAAAGACCCGGCCATAGATACTCAGTCCATAGGCCGCCGCCAGATTGCTGCTGATCCGCCGGAAGAATGGGTGCTGGACAAGCGGCGCGTTATCGCTGGCCCGCAGCAGGTCCGCGCCGCCGTCAGTACCGTTGCCCATGTAGGGCGCCATGGCGTCAGGCTCCGGCTGATTTTCCAGGATGGCGATGAAGCGGTTGGAGGCAAAATCAACGCCGGCCTGGGCCGTGCGGCGCGGGGCCGGCACTTCCGCGTCGGCATCCGGCACTGCCCTGGCACCGCCAAGGAGTCCCGCGGTGCCTGGAACGGGGATCGCACCCGGGTCGCTGCGCAGGCCGGCAGGCAAATCAGAATCCTGATCCGCTGAAGGCTGCTGCGCAGGGAACTGCTGCAATTGGCTTCCACTCCCGCCGCCGCAGCCGAGCAGGGCAAGCAGCAGGAGGGAAAGAACAAAAGCGGGGAATGTGCGGGCCATAGTTGGCGCCTGCCTTGAAAGCGAGTTGGGAATCTGATTTTAGGGCCTTGCAGCTGCTTTTGGCTATGTTCTTAAGGTTAAATCTTCCAAAGTATGTGCAAGCTTTCGGGCGGCAGCCTGGGCCGGCTTACCGGGGCATCGCATCTGTAAATCACGTGCCGGGCTAGAGTTGGCTGATGCCTCCGAGCGCAGTGGCGCTCAGGATCACCTTGAAGTTGCTTCCATTGCTGTTGAAGCCCAGCACTTTGACCAGGACATCTCCGGTGACTGCATCTGCAGGAACCTTGACCGTAATGGCGCTGTTGCTCCAGGAGGTCACCGCTGCGTCAACGCGGCCGCCACCGGCTTTGGCAAAGCTAATGCTTGAACCACCCTGCAGCGCGCCAAAATTGGTGCCAAGAACAGTCACGTCGCTGTTCTTCGGCGCCCGGCCGGGAGACAGGCTGGTAATCAATGGGTCGGCATCCAGAATTTCATAGGAATCAATGAACCAGCCACTTCCTGCAATGCTGTTGTTATCGCTGCTGAACAGGAAGTTCAGGCGGAAGGGCGCAGCCTTGTAGCCGCTGAGGTCGAAAACCTGCTCGATCCAGCCATCGGCCGGGTCGCTGTCATGCCGATACTCCGCCAGTGTAGTGACGGTCTCCTCCAGGCCCAGATAGCGCATCATCTGAATCTTGGCAAAGTCATTGCCGTCCGTGCCATTGCCTTCGACATCCAGCTTCTGCCAGATTCGCAGGTAAGGACGCGTGGCTCCGCTGCAGTTGTGGATCGGGCTGAAGAGCTGGTCATTCTCGTTGTTGTCGTAGGTCCCTGCCCCGTCCGGCCCAAACCTGATACTGGCCGCCCCGGAATGGGGATCCTCTGAGGTCAGGCGCCAGATGCTGGGTCCGCCGCCCCAGGTGAACCAGTCGCCGTCAAACAGGCTGCCATCCTCCAGAGTTCCGCCGAGGGTCTGCATGCCCCCAAAGTCCTCATAAAAGTCTGGATTACGGGCCGCGTTGGTCAGGCTAAGACCAACACTGTCCTGCGCGGCCAGGTCGTCGGCCTGGTCATCACCATCCTCATCGTCGCGTGCGGTGACAATCAGCCTGCCGGTACCGCCGTACACCCAGCGGCTGTCCCAGTAAAAAGTGAAAGTCTTGGTTGGGCTGGCCAGGTCATTGTCGGGAAGATCGTCATAGGTTAGCGGCCCCAGCGTGGGCGGCTCAGCTTCAACCCGGAGCTGGATTGTATCGTCGCTGATGGTCACGCTGACCGGGACCATACCATTAACTGCTGCGCCTTCGGCCGGACTGGTGATCTCAACCGTCGGGGCCGTGCCTGCTGCAGTACTGACACTGACGTCGTCAAGCCAGATGCCGCTGCCGGCGCCGCTGGTCAGGGTCCAGAGCAGGCGCACCTCGTGGCCGCAAAGGAAAGTCAGATCGTAAGTCTTGGTTTCCCACTCGTGCATGCCGCCAGCGTTCCAATAGTCATAGAAATAGGTCGAATCGTCGATGGTGTAGAGGAAGTAGACCTCGCCGCCGGTATAGCGGAGATCGAAGTTCAGACTTGCGCTGGAGCGCCCGCGCAGATCCAGCACCGGGCTGAACAGCCAGTTGTTGCTCATCGACGCGTTGTCGTCGCCGGTGCCGGCAGTATGCATGCAGGGCGCGGAATCCGAACCCAGCGCGTCCGTGGCACCCCAGGTGGTGTTGCCGCCAATCTGGTTGCCGTCAAAGCTGAACCAGCCGGCGGGCAGAGTGTCATTGGCCACGCCGCTGAAGTTGGCGCTCCATGCCGGGACAACATGCGAGTTTTCCGGCAGCACGGTAATGGTGCTGCGCACCATATGGCCCTGGTCGTCATAGGCCTTGGCCGTCAGCGGCAGAGGCTGGTTGAACTCAAAGCTCGTGTCCCAGTTAAAGCGGTAGAAGCCGCCGCTGGGGCTGTAAACTGAGGCCAGGATGCGCGTCGGAGTCTCAAGGTCAACACGGTACACATTGCCGCTGCCGCCACTGACCGCTACCCGGATCTCCTGCATCCCGCTCAGGGTCACGCCGTTGACCGGGTTGTCCCAGCTTATGGTCGGTGCTGTCCCCTGCCCTTCGTCGTAGAGGTCCATTGCCGCCTTGAGGTTGACGCATCCGACAGTGCCGTTGCTGCTGTCGTCAATGAAGCAGCGCGGATTAGCTGTATTGCCGTTGGTCGCCAGCGGGTTGGCAGTCCCCTGCAACAGGCCGCGAACCTGGTCGGCTGTCGCGTCTTCGCCGATGTACTCCCAGAGCAGGGCGGCGCAGCCGGCCACTGACGGGCAGGCAAAGCTGGTACCGGCACCCCCACCGGCATAGCCATCATCGGCTCCAGCCGTGGTGGACTGCATCTCAACCGCCGGCGCGGCGATATCAACCCAGGGACCATAGTTGCTAAAGCCAACGCGCGCGTCGAAGCGACCGGTCATCGGCATGGTGTCCGGGCTGGCATCCTCGTTTGTATCAATGGTGTGACTGAAGTCCTGGTTACCTGATGCATTGACCAGGGTAGTACCGCCCACGCAGAAACTGTCCTGATAGTAGCCCGGGTAGCTGGGGGCGCTGGTATTCCAGTTGCCGGCGGCCACTACAACCAGTACACCATCCGCGTCGCATTGCTGGGTGGCGAGCTGGCTGGTGCGGTCGGCATATGGACCGCCAAGGCTGATGCTCAGGATGTCCGCACCGAGTGCGTCGGCCAGCAGCATGCCTTCGGCTACCTGGGCATCCGTCCCCCAGCCGTTAGCGGCGATGACCTTAAGCGGCAGGATCTGGACGTCCTGGCACATGCCAGACAGGCCCTTGCCGTTGTTGCCAACCGCGCCGATGATGCCGGCGCAGTAGGTGCCGTGGCCATAGTCATCCGCCGGATCGTTGTCCTTGTTGATAACGTCGGTCAGTACGCCTGGTGCGTTGAAGGGAGCTTCGGCAGACGGCGTGATCACATTGCCGACCAGGTCCTCATGGGTCATGCGGCAACCCGTGTCGATCAGTCCGACCAACACCGAGCCGTCGCCGGTCATGTTGACCCAGCCGCCATCCTTCTCGCTGGAATCCTCATCAGTGAAGGTGTCAAAAGCCCAGCAGCGCCAGTTGGCCCAGGAACCACCCTGTGTGCCGGCACGGTTCAGGTGCAGCGGGTCATTTGGCGGATTGCTGACGCGACGCGGCGCCGGATCAAGCGGGCGGCGCGGTCCAAAAATGCGCCTGAACTCCTCCTGGCTCAACCGGCGGCCTTTTGAATCGACGGCGCCGACGGTCTGGACATAGGTGTCATAACAGACCTCTCGAACCAGCCCCCGGTTTTCATTCAGGGCGCGCAGCATCATTGCGTCAAGCTCAGAGATGTCCTTGACCCCCGGCAGCTCGTAGACAGCAAAGCTGACTTCCCGGAAGAACACGCGGCTGCCGAGCGTCAGTCCATAGGCTGACGCAAAGTTGGCACTTACCTCGCGCATCACAGGATTCTGCACCAGCGGGGCATTGTCAGTTGCGCGGACCAGATTCGCCCGGCCGTCCTTGCCAGGGCCAAGGTATGGAACGAGAGCCTGCTGGTCGGGCTTGCTTTCAAAGATCACGATGAAATGATCGGCGGCGAAATCCAGTCCCGCCTGGGCCGTCTCGCGGGGGGCAGGCATCTGGGCAGTCGGATCAGGCCGATTGCTTGCGCCTTCGAGCAGGGTCGGCGTACCAGGCACGAGGCTGCGCTGGATTTTGGCTCCTGCCGGCGTGTCCATAGCCGCTCCAGGTGCAGGGCCCTGGTCTTCAGCCTGCATTTGACTGTTGCTTGAACAGGCGCTGATTGCCAGCAGGAGGCCGGTGGCGCAGAGAATGCTGAGCCGCTTGAGCATGGAGAGGATCCTTCCTGGTACTTGTACCGAATCTGAATTGTACAGAAGCGCATTGAATTTCGGAAGCGCAACTCCGCTTCGGGACAGGAATGACCTGAAAGGGACCTCAGGAAGTACTGTTCGATACGGCTTGAATATGGACTCGACGTATCCGATATCTGATAAACTTGCAGTGGCGCGGATGCGCCATGGGGGAAGGCAATGCGCAGTGTGACTGCAAACTTTGTTACCACCTTCGCTGTGGCTGGTCTTACGCTTGCAGCGTCCCTTTGCATTACTGCCCCGGCCCACGCCGGCAACGGTATGCGCAGCACCGGCACCACCCTGCGCCAAGGCAGCCGTGGCGGCACTTTCGTTGCTACCGACCCCGACAGTGGTGCTCTCAGTGGCAACCCGGCAGCCCTGGCTTTTCTGGACCGGCCGGTCTTTGACTTCGACCTGCGGCTGATTGAATCTGAAGTGAAATACACGGGCGTGTTAAACGGCCGGGGGCGCAAGCGGAGCTTCTGGGCACCGAATCTCGCCTATGCGACGCCGGCAAGTGATAACTTCGCCTGGGGCCTCGGCGTCTTCAGCCTCAGCAATATGGGCTATGAGGTGCAGGACTTTGACCTCAGCCTGCTCGGCGCCCCGGCCGGCACTCGAGACAGCGCGAGTTCGTCTGTCCGCTACCTGGCCTTGACGCCGGGAATGGCCTACCGACTCAGCGAAGACACCGCGATTGGCGCCAGCCTGCACTGGTCCAGCGGCGAGACCGATGACCAGTCCTACAGCATACTGGCGGCCACAAACGGTCAGGAGCTGTCCGGTCTGGCTGGCAGCGGTTACGCCTGGCGTGCCGGACTGTTGCATCGCTGCAGCGACGACACGCAGCTTGGGCTTTACTATCGCAGCCGCAGCCACCTGACCGTGGATGGCGGCACCATCCGCTTCGCCCCCGGCAATCCGCTGGCTGGACAGAGCATTGAGAACGTTGAGGTTGATGGCGCCGAGTTTCCTGAAGAATATGGCCTGGGAATCCAGCACCGCTTTGACTGCCGCTTCAAGGCCAGTGCTGAATACCGTCACATCGGCTGGGCCGCGGTACGCAAGAACATCACTATCTCGCCGCCGGGCATCCCGGCTATTGTTTTCCCTCAGAACTGGAAGGACCAGAGCGTAATCGCGCTTGGCGCCGAGTTCAGTCCGCAGGGGGACGACGCAGAGGTATGGCGCGCGGGACTCAACTATGGCGCCTCGCCGATCCGCGACGAGTATCTAAGCCCGATCTTCGCTGCCACCAACGAGCTGCACTACAGCCTGGGCTATGAGCGCAAGCTGAGCGAGGAATGGCGTGGGCAGATCGGCGCCACTTACTCCCCGGCCAACGTCCAGACCTCGACCCCCACGAATCCCTACAACGCCACCTTTGGTGCAGGTCAGCCCTTTAGCGCTGGCACGCCCTTGTGGGAGTTCGGCATCGGACTGAGCTGGTCGCCCGGCAGAAAGGACTGCGACTGCGAAAGGTGCCAGCCCTGCGGTAAGTGTGGTCAGAAAGACTGTTGCCGCGAAGCAGCGGGAACTGAAGCTGATGCCAGCCCGCAGCAGCAGACATCGGCCGAAGCTACGATTGAAGCCGAAGCAGTAGTCAAGGCCGATTCCGAAGAACAGTCTGCTCAGCCGGCTGTGGGATAGGCCAGCATCAGACTCTCAAGGTGGGCCCGCGTCCGGGGCCACTCGCCGGCGATCACGCTGAAATAGAAGCTGTCGCGCTGTCCGCCGTCTGCCGTGCGCATGTGCTGACGAAGGATGCCCTCAAACTTTGCACCGATGCGCTCAAGGGCCTTGCGGCTCTTTTCATTTCGCGCGTCGCCCTTGAACTCAACCCGGTAGACACCGAGATCCTCGAAAGCATGCCGCAGCAGCAGGTACTTGGCCTCGGTGTTGATGCCGCTGCGCTGGCGCGCCGGAGTGAGCCAGGTCCAGCCGACCTCCACCCGGCGGTTGAACACATCAATGTTCCCAAAGCGCGTGCTGCCGACCAGCACTCCACTTTGAGAGCAGCGCTGGACAAAGGGCAGGGTCGTCCCGGCGTCCCGGCCTTGAATGGCCGTTTGCACATAGGCTTCGACATCCGCCAGCGTGTCCATAGGAGTGAGTGACAAGCGCCACAGTTCGGCGTGGCGCGAGATCTCAAACAGTTCAGCGGCATGCTCCTGCAGCATCGGCTGGAGGATGACATGCCGCCCCGTCAGCGTTACCGGCTCAGGCCTGAGCATGCACTCAGTTTAGCCTGAGCCGGTAAGCCCCGTTTCTCGAACCCTGCCCAGCGGGCGGGGGAATGAGCCAGTGCTGCGGACACTTAGCCGGGCAACTAGGTCGAACTGAAGTTCTGGTTGCTCTGGTTGCCCGTGGTGATAACAATGCTGCGGCTGCTTGGCGTATAGCTTCTGCCGCTGGTAGTCGGCGTTACGGTGTAGCTGCCAGCCGGTACGCCGGTGATGGTGTAATAGCCCAGGCTGGTTGTGGTCGCTCTGTAGATACCGTCGGCTCCGCTGACTTCCACCGTGATCCCGGCCACGCCGGTTGCCCCCTTTGTGATGCGCCCCGCCACTGAGAACACCGGCCGGCCGGTGAAGTCCTTGCCCGTCAGGTTGCTGCCGCTCACAGTCACGCTCAGACTTGCCGGGCCAAAGCTGTGCCCAGTCTTGCTCGGGGTGAGGGTGTAGTCCCCGTTCGGCACGCCCTTGATTGTGTATGTGCCGTTGGCAGCGGTGGTGGCGGTAAAGGTGCCGCTCTGGCCACTAAGCGTGAGCTTGACGCTCGCCAGAGCCGTGCTGGCGCCAGTCCGCGTGACCGTTCCGGAGACTGTGAAGGGACCGACCGCGGTGAAGCTCTTTCCGCTAATGTTTGCACCGTCAACGGTTACATCAAGGCTGGCCGGGGTAAATGTGCGGCCAGCCATACTGGGAGTCAGCTTGTAGGTGCCGTTGGGAACGCCGGCAACGGTGAAGTTTCCGCCGGCGATGGTCTTTGCGGTGTAAGTCTTGCCGCCGCCGCTGAGTGTCAGGGTCGCCCCGAGAACACCAGCGCCGCTCTGGGTTACCGTGCCGCCGACAGTGAAGGGCCCGACACCGACAAAGTTCAGCCCGCTGACATTCGCGTTGTCGACACTGACGTCGGCGCTTTCCGGAGTAAAAGTCCTGCCGGCGGCCTCACAGCGCAGCTTGTAGTCACCGTTCAGCACATTGCTGATCGTAAAGTTGCCAGTACTCGTTGTGGTTGCGGTAAACAAACGTCCATCCGCACTCAGGCTGAGCTTGGCACCGCTGATCCCGACCCCGCCGGCAGTGCTGACCTTGCCCGTTACTGTGAAGGGACCGACTGCGGTGAAGTCCTGGTCTGTGACTGTTTCGCCAACAACTACTACCTCGCTGCTGGCGGGCAGGAAGCTCCGCGGCGCAAGCTTGGGCACCAGAACGTAAGTTCCATCGGGGACGCCGCTGATCGTGTAGACACCAGTGCTGTTTGTCTTGGCCGTGAAAGTGTCAGAGTCTGAAGCAAGAGTCAGTTCGACATTCGCTACGGCGGCGCCGCTCAGATTTAGCACTCTGCCGCTTACGTTCTGAGTCACTTTTGCATCGCCGGCCAGCGTGTAGTCCGAGTAGCCGCTGGTCTTGATACAGCTCACATAGTAAGTGCCAGCCGCGGTGATGCTGTAGCTGACAGCCTCGGTGCTGCCGGTTTTGGCTGCCGAACTTGTCATGACCGTTGTGCCGTTGGTGTTCAGCAGACGCAGGTCGAGGTTACCACGGGTGCCGTCAAAACCCAGCTCAAAATAGACCCGGGCCGGGGCGTCGAGGGTGAACTTGAAGATGTCCACGGCATCGCCGTCGGTAGCCACATAGTCCGTGCCAGCGCCAAGACTGCCGCCCCAGTCCCCAGCAGTGAAGGGGAAGCCAGGCAGCTCGTTTGCCTGCGCGGCATTGTCATTATTCTCCTTCTCGAAAATGCCGACCTGGCTGGCCGTGAAAGCCGCGTCAGTAACGCTTGCGCCGCTCAGGTCGATGTCAATGCTCTCAGGCTCAAAGCGCCAACCGGCGCGCAGCGGCGTCAGCACGTAGCTGCCCGTCGGTACGCCGCCGATGTTGAAGCTGCCGCTGGAAGCGGTAGTCGTCGAGAACTCCTGAGCCCCGTCGCTGAGAGTAAGAGTGACTCCACTGATGCCGAGGCCATCACTGCGCTCGACGCTGCCGCTGACGCTGAAGCTGTCCAAACCTTCTAGGGCTGCCTGAGCATTAATCAGCGGGCCGATGATTCCCGAATCGCCGATGGTCCGGCCGCTGCTGGCCGCGCGTTCACGCACCTCGGCCGGCGAAAGATCAGGATTGGCCGCCAGCAACAGTGCGCAGAAGGCCGCGGCATGCGGGCAGGCCATGGAAGTGCCCTGATAGAAGCTGTAGCTGCTGTTTGTTGTCGGTACTGAGCTCAGGATGCCCTGGCTGTAGCTGCTGACGATGTCGCCGCCGGGCGCGCAGACATCCACCACACTGCCATAGTTGCTGTAGCTTGCTCGGGTGAAGTTGGGGCCGATCGAGCCGACGCAGAGCACTGTGGGATACAGCGCCGGTACATAACCTCCGGCGTCCATGTTGCTGTTACCCGCGGCGACGCAGACCACCACATCGCTGGCCTCGGCATTCGCCAGGGCCGCCTCAAAGGTGCTGCCCATTGTGGTACCAACACCGCCGAGGCTCATGTTGATTACACGCGCGCCGTTGGCGACCGCATAGTTAATGCTCGCGCTGAGGTCACTGGCCGGGAAGCGCCAGGAACCGCTGATCACGGACCCGGCCCGCAGCGGCATGACCCGCGCGCCTGGAGCCAGACCGACAATGCCGAGGCCGTTGTCCCCGGCGGCAGCGATTGTGCCGGCGACATGGGTGCCGTGGCCGACGCTGTCATCGGCCCAGGTTTCGGCGCCGCCAAAACGCGCACCGTCAACCGTTTGCCCCTGCAGGTCCTCGTGACTTGTCTCGACTCCTGTATCAATCACCGCGACGACAACACCTGCACCTTCGCTGATATCCCAGGCGGCATCGGCGTTGACGGCGTCCAGGCCCCAGAGCTCGCTGCGCCGCGGGTCGGTATAAGTCTTGCTGGCGGAGCGGTTCGCGGAGGCCGGCAGCTCGCAGGTCTCGGCCAGATAGTCAAAGTCAACGCTGCAGGCTGAGCCCGCGGCGCTCTGCGCGGCACTGCGCAGGACGGCCATATCGCCGCCGCCCGCCGGGAAGCCGACGCGGTAGGTCAGGCTGCCGGGGACCTGCCCCAGCAACTCGCCATCCAGATCGGTGTACACGAGCCCGAATAGTTCATCCTGGCTGGGCTGGGCGCTGTAGGCCAGCAGCAGCTCATCCTGGAGAACGGTTACCCCTGTCCCATCCTGATCCACCACGGCCGCCGAAGCAGGCTGGAGGTGGTCGCCAAAGCCGTTGCCGACCATAACTTCAAAGGGGTAAGAGGCGACGCCTTCCTCCGGCTCAGCGCCGGGGGCATAGGGCCGCACTTCATAAACCAGCTGGGCCGCTCCTTCAGGAAGCTGGCCGTCAGTGAAGTCGTAAAGCATGCACTGGCTGTTGGCGGCCAGCGCGGCGCTGCGCGGGAGAGTCGCCAAAAGCTCCGGCGCAGACTCCATGCCCAGCGCGCGATAAACGTTGTAACCGGCAATCGCCGTCAGGAAATTCGAGCCGATGGGCGTGACGTCCTGGACATTGACCTGACCGTCGCCGTTACCATCGGCGGCGCGGGCGCTGGACCAGTTGGAAGCAGCATTGCTCAGGCCAAAATAGAGCCCGACCTGGACAAGATCCTGGACATTGACAATGCCATTGTGGTCATAGTCGCCCTGGTTGGCTTCTTCCCAGAGGAAGCGCACGGCGTTATCCGCGGCCAGCGGGGTGAACTGGGTCACCTGGCTCGCCGCGCTGCTGGGGGCAGCGGAAGCCACCCGGCTTGTTCCGCGGCTGGATAGCTGGCTGCCAAGCGCGGCGCTGAGGTCGCGCCAGACACCGGCATCTACGCCCTCCGGGGCCGGAGAGGCGTTGAGATCGGCAAGCACAGTGGCCAGGTCGCGCTCAGCGACCGGGTCCGGGACTATGCCGCGTTCAAGCCGCCTGCCGCCCCCCGCCGGTAAGCCAGTGTTCTGGCCTCCGGAATCCAGGCTCAGCGAAGCGCCGGAACCGCAACCGGCGGCGAACGCGAGAAGCGCCAGCGCGGTTGTAGCTAAGCGGGCCAGCCTCGCGGCTGGCCTGAAGAAGCCTCCTGCTCCCATTCCAAACTCCTGTCTTACTGTTTTTCGTCCGCTTCCGTGCGAACCAGTAGAAGACCGCAAAGATTACCGCCGCCGGGACAATCGTGCGTGTGAGCACGAATAGATGGAGATTGCGTTTTGATGAAGGGAAGAAGCTGGAGTTAACGGCTGCCGAAGCATTGTAAGCAGGCTTATCTACCTGATTACATCAACGAAAGTGCCAGTTTCAAGGGCCACAACGCAACTTAGAGTCAGCAAAGCCAGAATCAATCCCATAGACCAGCCTCTTATGCGAGACATCTGACTAATGTCATCACCCTTGCTCTGCGCAAGAAGATGCACCTTCAAACTCAGAACCAGGACAATGACCAGTAAGACAAAATGCAAAGCAAGCCCTGATCCCCTTGCGTAGAGTTCGGTTGTAGGTCCTTCTGCATCACTAAACACAATCCTGTAAAAGTGCAAAGCAGCCAAGCCTGCGCCGAAAATTGTACAGATTATGGCCACTACTCTCATGGCTGCTCCTTGTCAATGCTGCCTCGAACACCTAGCTTGCGTGACAGTTGAAAGGCCTTAAGTTACAGAAGGATCTTCAACCCCATCACGCTGCCCACCAGTTCAACCGCGAGTTCGGCGCTGCGGTTGTGTTCGTCCAGCACAGGATTGACTTCGGCCACCTCAAAGCTGTCCACCCGGCCGCATTCGTGCAGGCTCTCCATCAGCAGATGCGCCTCGCGGTAGGTCAACCCGCCGCGCACCGGTGTGCCTACGCCTGGCGCATACTCAGGGTCGACACTGTCCAGGTCAAAGCTGACGTGCAGGTGGTCCACGCGTTCCAACAGGGGCGGAAGGAACCTGCTGATGATGGCGTGCAGCCCGTGCCGGTCGATTTCCGGCATCGGGTAAGCCTCGATGCCGAGGTCGCGGATGTACTGCTTCTCGCCAGTGTCCACGCTGCGCAGTCCGATATAGACAAGGTTTTCGGGCAGCAGCTTGGGGCTGAAGCCGCCGATACCGGTCAGCTCTTCAACGCCTAGGCCCAGCGACACTCCCACCGGCATGCCGTGGATGTTGCCGCTGGGGCTGGTCTCGGGAGTATTGAGGTCAGCGTGCGCGTCGATCCAAAGAACACCCAGGCGCTTGCCGCTCTTCTGGCAGTGCGCGGCGACCCCGGCCAGGGTGCCGATGCTCATGCTGTGGTCTCCGCCCAGCACCAGCGGAAATCCGCCGTCCTCCAGAATGCTCTGGACCGATGAAGCCAGCACGCCGCAGCTTTCGGCGATCTCGGCCAGGAAGTGCAGCTGCCCGGGCTGGTGCTCGCCCTTCTCATGTTCAAGGCGGTTCTTGGGCCAGCGCACAAGGATGTCGCCCTGGTCGTCAACCTCATAGCCCAGCTCGCGCAGGCGCGGGCCGAGCTCGGCTATGCGCAGAGCCGAAGGCCCCATGTCCACACCGCGCCGGCCGGCGCCAAGATCCATCGGAAAGCCGAGGATGTTGATGCTCTTGCGGGTGCGCTGGGTGCTGTTGTTCAGTTGCGAGGCGATGTTCCTGAGTGCCCGGTCTGCCTTCCCCATCTGCTTAGTTTAGCGGAGCGCCGAGTTAAGGCCCCCGCTGACTGCATCAGCCATACTCTTGTTGTGCAGCAATTCCTCAAACGCAGCCCGATGCCGGTCAGTCCCCGCGAGCTCTGGGACTGGCATGCGACCCCCGGCACATTCCTCAAGCTCGCCCCACCCTGGGAATCCGTCCGGCTAATCAGCTGGCTGGGCCCCGACGGTAACCCGGCGGATGGGCTCCTGGCTGACGGCGTCAAGGTGACACTGCAGCCCGCCATTGGACCGTTTCGACCGCGCTGGGTCAGCCTGTTGCAGGAGGTGCGGTCTGGAGAACAGTTTGTGGATGTGCAGCTCAGCGGCGCATTTGCCTATTGGCGGCACTGCCATCGCTTTCTGCCGGATCCGGACGGCGGCCCGGCGAGCTCGATCCTGGAAGACCAGATCGATTACCGTCTACCGGGCGGCTGGCTGGGACAACTCGCCGGCGGGGCTTATGTGCGCCGGCGTCTGGAGCGACTGTTTGAGTACCGGCACCGGATAACACTTGAGTCATTGAGCGCGGGTCGAAGGGTATGATCGCTGCGATGGACGCACCCTATGAAGTCCTGATTGTCGGCGGCGGCTTTGGCGGGCTCTATTGTGCCCGTCAATTCTGCTCACTGCCGCCCGCCCTGCGCAGTCGGCTGCGGGTAACGCTGGTTGACCGCCGCAACTTCCACCTTTTCCAGCCTCTGCTGTACCAGGTTGCCACTGGTGCGCTCAGCCCAGCCAACATCGCTGCGCCACTGCGCGCCATCCTCAGCCGCTGTCGTCAGGTTCGGACCCTGCTTGGAGATGTAACCGCGATCAGCACCTCCACTTTTGACGGCCATCGCGGCAGCGTTACGCTGGCAGACGGCGATCTCCTGCCCTTCGACACACTTATCCTGGCGCCAGGAGTACGGCACCAGTACTTCGGCCATCCGGAGTGGGAGGAAGTGGCCCCTGGCCTAAAGAGCGTTGAAGACGCCACGGCGATGCGGCACCGGATCCTCTATGCCTTCGAGGCGGCCGAGCGCGAGACCGATCCCGATGTGGTCCGCCAGTGGCTGAACTTTGTCATTGTCGGCGCCGGCCCGACCGGCGTGGAGCTGGCCGGGGCGATAGCCGAGATCGCCCATGACACTCTGCGCCACGACTTCCGGCGGATCAACCCCGGGGATGCGCGAGTTGTGCTGGTCGAAGGACTGGACCGCGTACTGCCAACCTATCCCTCGGGCCTGTCGGCGCGCGCCGCAGCGACGCTTAGGCACCTTGGCGTGGAAGTCCTCAGCAGCACGCGGGTGACAGACATTCAGGAGGACTGCGTCAAAGCCCGGCAGGGCGAAGCGGAGATCAGTATTCCAACACGTAACGTGCTCTGGGCCGCCGGGGTTCAGGCCAGCCCGCTGGGAGCCATGCTCAGGGATGCTGCCGGCTGCGAGCTCGATCGCGCTGGCCGTGTGCTGGTGGCGCCGGACTGCTCTGTTCCCGGCCAGCCCAGCATTTTTGTCATCGGTGACCTGGCCAACTACGGTCACCAGCAGTTCAAGGGCCAGACCGAGCCGCGGCCATTACCCGGCGTGGCGCAGGTCGCCATGCAGATGGGCAAGTATGTCGCCGGAGCTGTGAAAGCTGAAGCCTCGCTGCCATCTGGCACCACTGCGCCGCCACGCAAGCCATTCAGGTACCTGCATCTGGGCAGTATGGCGACCATCGGACGCGGAGCGGCGGTCTGCGACATGGGGCCGATCCGGCTCTGGGGTCTGCTTGGCTGGCTGGTCTGGCTGTTTATCCACCTGCTCTACATAGTCCAGTTTGAAAACCGCCTGCTGGTTCTGCTGCAGTGGGCCTGGAACTACCTCACCCGTGGCCGCAGCGCGCGGCTGATTACCGGCGAGCTGGAACACCACGAAGGCACCTGAGCTGAAACTCCAAAGCGCCGCGGCCACTCTCAGGGGCGAGGCCGCTGTAGGGGTAATGTTCGCGGCAGGATGCGGTGAAGCAAATGATGGCAACAAGTGAAAGGTCGGGGCGCGTCGCATGGGAACTGGTGCTGGGGCTGATTGCACTGGCGCTGGCTGGGTTGATTCTGGCCGCCGGCCTCTGGTGGCTCAAGGCCGGCCCCCGAAGCGGTGTCGAAAGCGCGAAGAGCGGCGCCGAGTCAGAGATGGCCGCTGGGAAAGTGCCGCAGGCTGATTCGCCGCAAGCCGCCGCCAGCGGACCGGGCAACTATGACGAGGACCCCGGCCCCTGGAAAGTCGGCACGCAGATGTTCATGCTGGAGGACAAGGCCAGGAACAAGCAGTTGCCGCTCAAGGTTTACTATCCTGAACAGCCGCGGTCCGGCAGCACCTCAAAGGCCGGTGACAAAAGTCCATTTCCGGTGATTATCTTCAGCCACGGCGCGGGCGGTAATCGCGAGGTTGCGCCCGAGCTTCTCAGCTTCTGGGCCAGCCATGGCTATGTTGTCTTCGCCGCCACACACCAGGACAGCCTGAGTCTGGCCAAGGCCCGAGGCGAGGAAACCAGCATGAAGGAAATCCTGACAAAATTCGGAACTGACCCACAGTTCCGTATCAGCCGCGTTGAGGACGACCGCCTGATAATCGATAGCCTTACAACCCTCCCCAGGCTGGTTCCCGAGCTTGAAGGGAAGCTTGATGCGACGCGTATCGGCGTAGGCGGGCACAGCGCCGGGGCCATGACCGCAGTGCTGATGGGCGGCGCCATTATGGACATGCCGGTGAATGGGGTTGGCGGGCCTGAAGTAGAAGGACTGAAGGAAGCGCGTGTGGCGGCAACCCTGCTGCTATCGGGGCAGGGCATCACCCGCGGTCCGGGCGACCGCCAGATGGGCGCAATCAAGGAAAACACCTGGGAAGACTGCGATGGGCCAATGATGGTCATGACCGGCAGCCTTGATGACTCGGCCGAGACCGGCCAGACTGCGGCTTCGCGCAAGGACCCTTACATCTATGCACCCCCAGGCGACAAGTATCTGCTGTTTATTGAGGGTGCTGCACATATGAGCTTCACGGGCCGCGCCGCCGGCCGGGAAGGACGCGGCAGCGGCAAGCTGCAGAACCTGCTGCTGGGGCGTGGCGAGCTCCAAAAGGAAATCGAGAAGTACGACCAGGATGCGATCTTCACTTTGATTGAGTCCAACAGCCTGGCCTACTGGGATGCCTACCTCAAGGCAGACGCGGGCGCGAAAGCCTTCCTGCAATCAGACGCGCCAGGCGCGGCGGCAGAAGGCATGCTAGAGTACGAGTACAAGTAGCCTCTACAGGCCGGCTTTCCTGCGCTGCAGGAAATCGTCCAGAACGGCTGCCGCAGCCCAGGCATCGATCTCGGACTTCTGCTGACGTCGGCTCCGCCCCGCTTCACTGCGCCGGCGCTGCATATCGACCGTACTGTAGCGCTCGTCAGCAAAGTGCAGACTGAACTCAATCTGGTGCACAGGGTGGACGGAACTATCTTCAGGCTCGGGTCCTTCGACGAGTTCGCTCTCTACATTCCCCTGGTCTGCATTCAGCAGGTGTTTTATTCCGCGATGCAGTAACTCGGCCAGTTCGCGTCCCAGTCGAGCAGATTCGCCCTCGCGCCCCCGCTGGTCCAGGGCCAGACCGCAAACCATCCCAGCAAACTCTTCTGCGGCCAAAGGCGCGCCGTAACGGCTCAGCGCTTCGGCTACCCGCTGTGCGAGACTTTCGCGCGGTTCAACGGCCAGCACCGCCACCGGGCTGGCCAGAATGCCCAGCGGGTCGCTTACAGCGACTCCGCAGCGCACCAGGCCTGGGTCGAAGCCGATCCAGCGCAATTTTGCCTCCCAGACCAGACAATGGCGATTTGGTGAAAATTTCCGTCTGCGTCAGGAATTATCGCAGCATGCCGTTATTATCACCATGAGCAGGAGTATCATTAACACAGGAATGAAGTCCGCAGCTCAAGCAGCGGATTTCCTCATCAGCGAAGTTCGCAAGACCGGCGAAGCGAATATCAAAGTCGCGGGGGAGCACATGGTTCGTAAGCTCGCAGCCCTCCTCCTGGTTGCCTTGGTGACAGGCAGCCTCTCTTGTGCTGGGCAGAGTCTGCGCAGCGGCACGACGCCCAGTGATGGGAAAGGCCCGGAGCAGCCGGGCCAGGTCGGTTTGCCTGCCCTTGCCAGCCTGCGTGGTGGTAGTGACGTCATAAAGGGTGATGTCTTCGCCCCGGTGCTCAGTCACGGTTCCTTTAACTCGCAGCTCGGGCTGGTCCTCGATCCCAGCGTTCTCCGTGAAGACGGAGACGGCCCCAAAACTGCCTTTGCAATCTATCAGTTACCGATTGATTCGCAGACGGTGGCCGTAACGGTGCGCATGAGCTCGGACTACAAGGTGCCTAATTATGTGGCCCTCGGCGACCAGCAGAACGAGCGCTGGGATCTGAGCATGGGCAAGTACTACGGCACCTTTACCATTCTGCTCGACACACTGCCGGGTGGCCGCCAGCGCTGGCTGAACAGCGACAGCCTGCTGACCATCGGCCTCGTCATGCATGGGACCAGCGGCCGCAATACCATCAGCTCGCTTGAGATGATCAAGACCGCTGACGTTACCAATCTCGCGGCCACAGTGGATCGCTACGACGGCATCAAGCTGAGCTGGACCCTGCCGGAAGAACTGGATGCCATCCGGATTGACCGGCGCCTGAAAGATTCAGGCGATGACTGGCAGCTGATGACTCCGGATTCGCTCGATTATCTGACGACATCTTATCTGGATCCTACGGCTTCCCCGCCGCTGCCCTATGAGTATCGGGTGAGCACAGGTTTGCAGGTGACAACAGCGACCGGCCAGGTTGCCTGCTGGAGCCCCGGCGTAGTGGTCGAGGGTGTCCGCAGCGGTATCGTGGTGGATGGCGGGCTGAGCAAGCCGACCAGCTATGTTCCAGCCAACCTCTACAAGTACATGAGCTTCTTTTATCAATCGGAAGATCAGCCCAGCGAAGTCAAGGCGATCAAGTCTGAGAGCTACCCGCCGGCCAACGGCTGGTCCCTGCTGAACAGCGATGCCGGCATGGGAACTTCGCAGATTTCCGGTCTTGAAGGCCTGGACCTGCCCTTCAATCTGCACCAGAACGAACTGGTTAATGCGCCCTTTACAACCCTGGGCTTCTCACGCAGCGACGGAACCTACATGCAGCTGGTGACCGCGACCCAGAGCGGATTGATCAGCTTCGACGAACCATTTAAGGTACTGCCCAGCGGCAGCCACTTCTTTGGCTTCGTCGAGCTGCCCCGCAGCCTTGGCGCGATCTACTGGAATGAAGGTACCCAGCAGCTTGAAATGCTGCAGAGCTGGGATGAAGTTGGCACCGACTGGCGTCAGGACAATGAAATGCCCAGCGGCTGGCATGTGCTGGACCCCCGCAAGCCGGATGGCCCGATCTATATGGAATCCAAGTTTGCCGAGCCCCATGTGTGTTACCGCGATGCGGCAACGGGAAACCTGGTGGTCAAGGTCCTGAGCGGCAGCTGGGTTGATGAGGCCCCGGCAGGGATTACCGGTTTCCGGCCGGAGATCCGCCAGGTGATGAGCGAGAACCTGCTGCCCGGCAAGTCACTGTTCTGGATTCCCGACGACCGGACAACCGTTGACCTGTTGATCCAGGGCTTCCCGGGTGAGTGGATGCCTGAGACGCATCAGCGTCTGAACGCCGCCGCCGCCGGTGAAGCCGGTGAAGTGACCGAGTTTGACGTCCGCACGGGCGGCACGCCTTCCTGGGACAACTACCTCGTCTTCATCCAGGGCGGACATGCTTATCTGCTGCACAGCGGTGCCAGCAACCTGGCAGCCTGGAGCTCGCCGATCCTGATCGACGGCACCGGCACCTGCAGCAATATCAAGCTGCTGGTAGTCGGCTCCGCTGACGACTTCAGCTATAAGCTCTTCGCCACCTACCTGCTGGAGGATGGACAGGGCCACAGCCAGATCTGCTTCCGTGATATGGGTGTGCTGAAGCAGGAGTCCATTCCGAACAAGTAGTTCTGACCGCGCAACATTGCTTAAGAAAAAGCGGGCTGCCTGGCAGCCCGCTTTTGTTTGCTTACAGCTTAGTTTGCTTGCACAAGACTATTGAGCGACACGAAAGACCAGCGTCATGGCGGTCTAGGATCTAGACCCGCACCATGAATCGTTCGCCAGCCTTAAGGTCCAGGCAGAAGGCCGCAAGCAGTACGGCGATGTTGTCCAGATCCCGCAGATTGACCATCTCCGAGGGGCTGTGCATGTAGCGCTGCGGCAGACTGACAACACCAGTGGGGATGCCTGCCCGGGTAATGTAAATGTTGTCGCCGTCTGTTCCCGTATAGCGCGGTGCGGCTTCGTGCTGCAGATCGATCCGCCGGCGCCGGGCAGTACGCTCCAGCCGACTGATCACTTCGGGGTGGTTGGCGCTGCCGTGGCCCACCACGGGTCCGCGCCCGAGCCGCACATCGCCAAATTTCTTCTTTTCAGTTGCCGGGTGATCCACGCTCTGGGTCACATCGACGGCAATTGCCACATCCGGGTTGATGCGGAAAGCCCCCATCTGGGCGCCATAACCGCCTATCTCTTCCTGCACCGAGGCCATGGCCACGATCTTCGCCGCCAGCGGCGCGCCGCCATCCCGGGCTTCCCGTGCGCGGCGCAGCCCTTCGGCCGCACTCCAGATACCGATCTTGTTATCAAGGCCGCGGCCGCAGGCGATATCGCCGCGCAGCTCGCGATAGCCATAGTCCATGGAAATCGCATCGCCAACCCGCACATACTGTTCGCATTCCTTGCGGCTGCGGGCACCGATATCGACATACACGTTTTCGCCGAAGCGATAGACCTTCAGCTCAGTGTCGCCCTGCTCGGCCCGCTGCATGTGCGGAGGCAAAGCGCCAACCAGCCCGGCCACGGGACCGCCCTTCGCTGCGGGCCCGCTGCCGTGGACCTTGACCCGCATCGAGGTGACCACCTTGGGGTCATAGCCGCCGAGCGCCTTGACCCAGATAAATCCCTCGTCGTCGATAAAGGTCACCATCAGGCCGATCTCGTCAGCATGCCCCGTCAGCATCACGCAGGGATCACCCTTGGGGTTCAGCACGGCAAAACCATTGCCATAGGAGTCCGTAAAGGTCTCGTCGGCAAAGGGCTTAACGTAGGCCAGCCAGCGCTTGACCACCGGGGCTTCGAAACCTGTCGGGCCAGGGGTTGCCACCAGTTCGCGCAGGAACTGCAGGGGGCTCTTTTCCATCGGGGAATTGTAGAGGATGCTCCGCCGTGACAGATTTTCAACTGCCGCGCTCGGGGCTGAAAGAAGCGGCGGCTCCCGGCGGTATCATTCTCTGCCCGCCGCGGGCCTTGTGCGCGGCATTCCGAGGTGCACTATGAGCGAGGCAAGCGTAAACGGCGCCGGGCCGATCTCCGGCTCTTTCGCGGTCAAGGTCGGGCTGGCCGAGATGCTGCGTAACGGCGTCATCATGGACGTGACCAACCCGCAGCAGGCGGTGATCGCGGAACAGGCCGGGGCGGTGGCGGTAATGGCGCTGGAGCGCGTGCCTTCTGACATCCGGGCTCAGGGCGGCATCGCCCGTATGAGCGATCCGAAGATGATCAAGGAAATTATGGAGGCCGTCTCGATCCCGGTGATGGCCAAGTGCCGCATCGGTCATTTTGTGGAGGCCCAGATCCTTGAGGCGCTCGGCGTCGACTTCATCGACGAGAGCGAAGTGCTGACGCCGGCTGACGAGATCAACCACGTCTGGAAGCATGACTTCAAGGCACCCTTCGTCTGCGGCTGCCGCGACCTGGGTGAGGCCCTGCGCCGCGTCGGCGAGGGCGCGGCCATGCTGCGTACCAAGGGCGAGGCCGGCAGCGGAAACATCGTCGAGGCGGTGCGCCATATGCGCACGGTGCAGAACGGCATCAAGCGCCTGACCACCCTGGCCCAGGAAGAGCTGATGCGCGAGGCCAAGGAGCTTGGCGCCCCCTTTGAGCTGGTGCTTTGGGTTGCCGAGCACGGCAAACTGCCAGTGCCGAACTTCGCCGCCGGCGGCGTCGCGACCCCGGCCGATGCAGCGCTGATGATGCAGCTTGGCGCAGAAACGGTCTTCGTCGGCAGCGGCATTTTCAAGAGCGAAGACCCTGCCCCGCGGGCCAAGGCCGTTGTGCAGGCCGTGCTGAACTTCAAGGACCCCAAGGCCCTGGCCGACATTTCCGCCGGCCTCGGCGAGCCGATGCGCGGTATTGACGTGGCCAGCATGAAGGCCGAAGAGCGGATGGCGGCGCGGGGCTGGTAGCCTAGCGCAGCCGGTGGCGGAAGACCATCATGTCCAGCAGCGCCAGCATGGCCTCATAGCCCTTGTTCAGGTGGTCGTCTCCGCTGCGGGCCTCGGCCTGGGAGAAGTTCTGGCAGGTCAGTACGCCAAAGCTGACCGGCAACGGCAGCTCAATGCTCAAGCGTGTCACACCACCCGCAATCGCGTGCACCAGCACGTCATAGTGGTCGGTTTCGCCCTTGATCACACATCCGAGGGCGACGATTCCGTTATAGCGCGGAGCTCGACTTTCGGCGATTTCCTGGTCGCCCAGCTCGGCCACGCGTGCCACCGCCTGTGGTAGTTCAAATGACCCCGGTACCCAGTAGACATCCGCCGCGTCCGCGTTCAGCTCGAAGCGCTCCAGGCAGCGCTGGGCACCCGCAAGCAGGCCGCGCATAATCTCCGGGTACCAGCTGGAAGCAACAACGGCAATGCGGTCGCCGGCCAGCGGCCCGCCGGGCTGCAGCTCAGGATGGGGTTCGCGGGAATCGCGCGCTTCTTTGTTGTCCTTCGACACGGCGGCTATGCTACCATGCCGGGCCTTGGACCAGACAGTCAACACTCAGCTGCGGGAACGTCTCTGGAACGCCCCGCTGATCGCCTTCGACAACGATGGCACGCTTTACCCGGCGGGCCTCGATGTTGCGCGCTCGGTAATTGAGGCGCATCACGACTACGTCCGCCAGCACGGTCTGGACATCCCAACCCCCGACATTTCAATCATTCACGCCCACATGGGGGCAGAGCCGATTGACTTCTACGGCAGCATGCTGCCGGGCCAGCCAGAGGAAGTGCGGCTGGATTTCGAGCGCTTCTGCCTGGAGTATGAACGGATCGCGGTGGCCAGGATGCCGCACCTTTACGAGCACGCGGAAGATATGCTCGCCGCGCTGCACAGCGCCGGGCGCATTATCGTACTGATCAGTAACGGCACGCCGACCTATGTCGACGCCGTCTGGGAGCACGCGCGCTACGAACGCTGGATGGCCGGGAAGTACCCCTATGGCCCGCCGGAGTACGACTCAAAGGGCGCGCGCCTGCTGCGTGCGGCCCAGCAGTTCGGCATCGACCCGGCCAGCGCGGTGATGGTCGGCGACCGCGCCAGCGACCGCGACGCCGCCCGCCTGAGCGGCAGCGCCTTCATCGGCTGCGCCTATGGCTATGGCGAGCCGCACGAGATTGATGGGGCAGACGCAGTGGCGCATGATGTATACGAGCTGGCCCATTTGCTCATCAGAAGCTAGCGCCCGCGATATGATTGCCGCGTGAAGCACAAGTACCTGCGCGGCCTCCTGATCACCTGCACCCTGCTGCTGGCGCTGCCGGCCCTGGCTGCCACCACCAAGCCGACACGAATCGTCAACGACAAGTATCACTTCGCCTTCACGGTTGAGGCCAACAGCGAGATCAGCTATCAGGAAGGCGGCGTCGGCCTGTCGGCGCGGCATGTACCGGAAGGAGCCGCCGAGACCGACCCGGCAGACTACGGACTGCTGGTCTATGGCAGCCCGCGGATGCGCCTGACACCGGCCGAGGCCGAGGCCGCCGGCTTCAAGCGCGAGGAAACGCACCTGGTGCCGGCCGACATCCCGGGACAGGCACGGCTCGATGAGATCTTCGAGGCCAGCATGGGCCAGAAGCAGCACAAGCCGGTAGGCAAAGCTTCGGTGAAGCTGGGAGATACCCGCAAGACCCTGAACGTACCCTACTACAAATGGAGCCAGAAGGTCGGCTCGCAGACCGCCTATGCGCTGATGTACCTGGTGCTGCACAAGGATGGCTTTATCTATGTGCAGGCCGAAAGCAGGCAGCCCTTCAGCAGCGCCCAGGAGAAGTGGTTCACTACGCGCCTTGAGCTCACTGATATCAAGTAGCTAGTAGCGCACGGCCCACTGCCGCAGCTCAAAACTCGAGCCCCGCAGGCCGAGCTTGACCAGCCAGTCCTGGCGGCCGTCGTTGTAAAAGGCCAGCCCAAAGCGATTGAGATCCATGGCGATGCGACCCTGCAGCGGCGCCGGCGCATTGCAGACCTGGCCGATGGCCGCCACCAGCTCTTCCTCCGGCAGATGGAAGCTCCAGGGCTCGGCCAGGCCGCTGAGCATGTCGGTGTCGGATGTATCAGGGCTGACGAAGCTGGCGGTAAAAAGCTGGTACTCTCCGCTGCTGCGGGTGAATGGATACAGGTGGTAGGTATGCCGCAGCGCCCCGGTTATCACGTCGCGCTCAGCCTTACGCACGCAGCCACCGTCAAAACCGCTGTCACGTCCGCTGGGCTTGAGGGCCAGAACATAGTCGCCTGCCGGCAGCGGCAGAGTCAGCGGCGTTTGGCCATAGAGCTGTTCGGCGCGAAAGACCACATCCTCAACACTTGCCGGCTCGCCATCGTCGTTGAGCGCGCCGGGAATCTGGTCCTGGCGCACGAGATAGACATTCAGGCCACTCGGCACAGAAATGATGGTGACGTTCCCGCTGTCGCAGAAAACCGTGCTGTTGCCCGCACCGGACCAGTCCTGGGACAGGCGCTGGAAAAGCTGCTGATCCAGCATTTCGGCGATCGCCTGCTGGGCCGCATCGAGCTCCTGCTCGGGCTGCGCCGCGCGGGGCAGACGGCTGGCGGCCGGCTCATCCTGAGGGGCCGCGCTGGCTTCAGGCAGCGGCGCGAGAGCCAGGGCCAGGGCTGCAGGCAGCAGTCCCCGCAGCGCATTGCCCGCCCCCATCCACTTGTTCAGCACGCTTTGCATTTCTTCCAGTGACGCAGGTTCTGGCGCTGCTATTCAGCGCCGGCCAGCGCTTGGGTCGGCTGCCAGGAACATCAGTCTACTGCGTCGATCGCCTGGCGATACTCGCGCGTCGCCTTCGCGATGCTGTCCGCGCTGGTCCCGGTGACGATCGCGCCGATCATCAGCCCGCCTGTTCCGGTGCGCTTGAGCCACTGGGCATCCGTCGGCGTGATCTTCTTCTGCGTCGGCACCAGCATCGGGCAGTCGATGTACTCCTGAAAGATCCGCAGGCGGCGGAAATCCTCCCAAGAGAAGGGCTGGCCATAGTCCTCAGGCTTCATGAAAGAGGCCTCGGCCATCCAGATGCGGTTGCCGTTGCCGCCGGGCGGCCAGTGGAAGTGCGTCTGGTAGAAGGGCGGCTCAACCAGGCCGTCAAACTCGTGCAGCGCCAGCGCGATCTTCAGCGGCAGGTCGATGAACCACAGCGGCATGTGGTGGGCATAGATATCGACAAAGTCGAGGCCGGCGTGAGCCAGCTCGGTCAGCTCAGCCTGGCTCGGCACCTGCTCGACCCCCGCGCCGGGCATCAGGCCGACGGGGATATCCAGCGCATCAATGATGCTGCGCACCACCGGCGCTTCAGTGGCGTAGTCGCCGAAGACCGTGCCGCTGGCGCGGTGCTCGACGTTCATGTGAACCTTGACCGCATCCGCGCCGGCCTCGGCCGCCGCCTGGGCCATTTCGAGATCATTGCGCGGAAGTGAGACGACGAGAAGCATGCGGAGATGTTAGCGCGTGCTGCAGGGGCGGGTCTTGACCCGCCTGGAGCGCGGACTAAAGTCCGCGTCTTTGTAGTCCTCAGGCGCGGCTCCACCCTACGAAGACGGGCGCACATCCGTGCGCCCATACGAGCATGCGGACTAAAGTCCGCGCTCCAATCTCTCCCGCGTGATCACCTTACTCCGCTCCACGCCCGGCTGGTCGAAGGGGTTGACCCTGTACATCATCCCTGCGTAGGCCGTTGCCAGCATCCACAGCTGCATCCAGGCGCCGAGGGACTCGGCGTCAACCTGCGGGAAGGTGGTCTCATAGACCGGCCGCCCGGCCTCGACCAGCGCATCGCGGGTTCCCTCGTAGCAGGCCTTTAGCAGGCTGCCAAAGCTGTGACCGCGGATGTACTCCAGCTTTGCCGGCAGCATAAGGCCGTCACCATCCGCCGGCGGCAGCTCGACCGGCGGGTCATGGGCCCAGCGCTGGGCCGTCACGAAGCCATAGAGCTTGTCGTCGGGGCCTTCCATATACAGCTGATTCTGGCTGTGCTGGTCGGTTGTCCCGCGCGCCACCAGCGGTGTCTGCCCCACCCCGCTCGCGCTGCCGTCCACCGTTGTCGCCTTGGCCAGGCTCTCGGCCCACAGCTGACGCAGCCAGTCGCCCAGCAGCACCAGCCCATCGCCATAGATATACTGCGCGGTCACGCCAATGCCGCCGCGCAGGTGCAGCAGGTAATGCAGCGCCGCGAGCTGCCAAGCCGGGTTCTCGCGCTGTGGCATTTTCAGCGCCTCTTGCTGGAACTCGCGTGCGCCGCTAAGCAGCGCCTCAATATCCACGCCGGCGTAGGCCAGGGGCAACAGGCCGACGCTGGTGAAGACCGAGAATCGCCCGCCGACATCGCCGGGCACGGGCAGCGTGGCCCAGCCCTGCTCGCTCGCCAGCTTGCGCAGCAGGCCCTGCAGAGGATCTGTAGTGGCAATGATGCGCGTGTTGATCTGCGCCTCGTCCATTCCAGCTGCGGCCATCGCCTGGCGCAGGTGGAAAAAGGCCGCCATCGTCTCGAGGGTCTCGCCGCTCTTGGAGATCACGTTAAGCGCGCAGCTCTTCAGGTCAGCCCACTCCAGCAGGCGCGCCATTTGTCCCGGGTCGACATTGTCCACGACCAGCAGCGGACGCAGCGGCCGCCCGGGCTGCTCCAGCGCGCTATAGACCGCCTGCGTCCCCAGCGCGCTGCCGCCGATGCCGCAGACGATCAGCGCCTCGCAGCCCTCGTCAATCAGCCTCAGAGCCTGCTCGTTGCAGTCATCGACCCATGACCCGCCCCAGGGCAGATCCAGCCAGCCCAGCGGCCACTTGCCACGCTGGCTGAGCAGGTCCTCGTGCAGCTTAGGCTGCGCGCCGTCAAGGGCGTCCAGCGCAGCGCCGAGGCCCTGGCCATCGCCAAGCTGACGCCCCAGCAACTCCTTGCTTTGCAGGTTCAGTTTCAGTGTTGTCATAGCGTTTTCATTCGGTGCACTTAAAGCTGCACCTGCCCGCGTGGCAGCACCGCAGCGCGGTACTACATAAACAGACTATCCCTGTGTGCAATCTCATCCAGGCGCTGCGGCGGCTGGCCTGACTCCAGCCCTTCGATCAGGTGCCAGAAGTCCGCCAGGTGCCGCGTCACCCGAGTCGCTGCATAGCCCGGCGAAGTGCCGGTGCTGAGGATAAAGGGCCAGTCGCTGCACTGCGCCAGCAGCAGCTCACGCCGCGCCTGCAGAAGCGCCACCCCGCGCCAGCCCTCCGCGGCGCTGGCCCTCGCCTCCACGCCCATGTGCTGCAGATGCTGCTCAAGCTGTTGCATACGTCGTCCTGCTGCATTGATGTGCGACACCAGCCATTCATTGCCGGCGTTGATCCAGAAACGGTAATAGCCGCCGTCGCCCCAGGAGCTGGGGTTCGGCACCAGCACCTGCGCCCGGGGGTGCGCCAGCATAAAATCCTTCGCCGCCAGCGCTTCCACGCTTTGGCTCTCAGCTGCTGCCCGCAAAACGTGGTACAGGAAATCGGGCCCTTCAAACCACCAGTGCCCAAAGAGCTCGGCGTCATAGGGCGCGACGATCAGGGGCGGCCGGTCCAGGTGCTGCGCCAGCCAGGCGATCTGCTGCTCGCGGCACCAGATGAAGTGCCTGGCGTGCTCAGCCGCGCGGGCCTGGGCCAGTGCCGGCTGATAGGGCCGCTTGTGCTCAGTCTCACCGGTGATCGCGTGATACTTAAAACCGGTCAGTATCCGCGTCGCGCGGTCGTGGATGTAAGGCGCTACATACTCCAGCGGCAGGTCAAAGCCGATGTCTCGATAGAAGTCGCGGTACAGGCCGTCGCCGGGGTAGCCTTCCTTCGCGCTCCAGACCTGCTTGGAGCTCTCCTGATCACGCCCGAAGGCGGCCACGCCGTTGGGCAGATAGACATGGCTGTAGACCCCGCGCAGACTGCGCGGCTGGCCCAGTTGCAGGGCGTGGCCGTCCACGAAGAAGTACAGCAGCCCGGCGGCCAGGAGCTGTTTTTCCAGACCAGGATAGTAGGCGCATTCGGGCAGCCAGATGCCATCCGGCCGGCGGCCCAGGATGCGCTGGTGGCTTTCCACCGCGGCTTCCAACTGCCTTGCTACTGCCCCAGGGACCAGCTGCTGGTGCGGAAGGAAGCAATGGGTTGCAGCGCAGGTACAGAGCTCCAGGTGACCCCAGTCCGCCAGCATGCGGAAGGCCTGGGCCAGGTTACGGCCGAAGCGGCTGAACTGGTAAGCCACGCCGGTCAGACGGCGGCTGTACATCTCCACCACCGGGCGGAAATCGCTGTCGCCGCTCGTGCGGCTCAACTCAAGATCGCACAGTTCAAGCTGGCGCTGCAGATGCCGCTCAAAACGCTCCTGCAGCAGCGGGTCAACGAACATCGCCAGCAGCGTCGGGCTGAGCGTCATGCTGAGGCGGAAGGGCACGCCCTCGCTGTGCAGCTGCTCAAAGCGCGTCAGCAGGGGGACATAGGTATCCGTGATCGCGTCAAAGAACCAGCGCTCCTCAAGAAAGGAGCTGTACTCAGGGTGCCGCACGAAGGGCAGATGCGCATGCAGATGCAGCGCCAGCTGGCCCCGGGCAGGCGTCTCAGGCATGCACAGCTCCAGTCACGCCTGCGCTGCCGGTGCTCTCGCGTCGGCGACGTTCGCGCAGCAGGCTCTTGTACAGGCGCACATAGCGCCGGGCACTGACCTGCCAGGAGTTGTCGATTTCCATTAGGTTGCGCTGAAGCTTCTGCCACTGCTTCGGGTGCTGCGAAAAGAGCTTCCAGGCATCCTTGATCGCATCGGCCAGCTTGCCGGGGGCCGCGGCCTTGAAGCTGAAACCGCTGGCCTTGCCTTCAGCCAGACGGCTGGCCGTAGCGTTCTGGACAGTGTCGCTGAGCCCGCCTGTCCGGCGCACAATGGGCACGGTTCCATAGCGCTGGGCATACATCTGGCTCAGGCCGCATGGCTCGTAGAGGCTTGGCATCAGCAGCGCATCCGTACCGCCATAGATCAGATGCGCCAGGCCCTCATCAAAGCCTAGGCGCAGCGCTACACGCTCTGGCTCGGCCGCTGCGAGCTCCTGCAGCGCGGCCTCGAGCTGGGCGTTGCCGCTGCCAAGAACGACCAGTTGCAGGTCGAGCTTGCGCAGCAGGGGCCAGGCGCCCAGGAGCAGCTCTACTCCCTTCTGGGCGTCAAGACGCGTGACCAGTCCAAGCAGCAGAGCGGAGCGCCGGAGCGGCAGGCCAACTGCGGCCTGCAGCGCGCGGCGGCAGGCGGTCTTGCCCGCCGGTTTGCGCGCACAGAAAGCCGCGGGCAGTGCCCCATCGGTCAGAGGATCCCAGACCTCTACATCGATGCCGTTGAGTATCCCGCTGAGCTTGTGACCTTGCGCCCGCAGCAGTCCAGCGAGGCCGTGACCAAACTCGTCGGTCTGGATCTCCCGGGCATAAGTTGGTGAAACAGTGCTGATTGCATCGGCGCAGACAATCCCGCCCTTGAGCAGGTTCAGCCGGCCATAGAACTCCAGCCCGTCAATGTGGAAGAGGTCCCAGCTCAGGCCGGCCGCCGACAGTGCTTCGGCCGGAAACACGCCCTGGTAACCAAGGTTATGGATTGTCAGCAGCGTGGTGATATTGCGCAGCAGCGGCTGGTGATACTGGCTGCGCAGATAAACCGGCAACAGCGCCGTCTGCCAGTCGTTGCAGTGCAGAAGCTCCGGGGCCTCGGCGGTAAAGAGGAAGTACTCCAGCACCGCCCGGCAAAAGAAGCTGAAACGCGCAACATTGTCTTCGTAGTCCTGGCCCTCGGCGTCCTGATACAGGCCGCTGCGGTCGAAGAAGTGCGGACAGTCAATAAAGATGATCTCGTATTCCGGCAACTCCAGGGAGATGAAGGCCAGGGGATGCTCAGCTCCATCGACCCAGAGCGGATGGGGCATCTCAATGCGGTTGTGCTCAGCTTCAAGCTCGTCGATCATCCGGCGCGCGCCGGCGTACAGCGGGGTGAAGACCTGAACCCGATGGCCCGTCCGTCCCAGCGCCCGCGGCAGCGCGGCCGAAACATCCGCCAGCCCGCCGGTCTTGCTGAAGGGAAGGAGCTCAGAGGTCGCGAAGGCAATCTTCATCCCCGGCTGCGTTCCCAGCTTTCCCTTGGCAGACATCAGCCCTGGCCCTCCCCGAACATCTGGTCCTCCTCGGGCTGGTGCACTGATCCACTCTTGTGGCCGCGGGCACGGATCGTGCCCGGAGGCGGTGTGAAATCGAGGCTGCGTACCGGGCCTTTGCGCGGGACAAACACGCCACGAGGAATAACCACCAGGCCGCTGGGCGTGACGGTGAAGCGCTCGGCATCGGCTGCCGGGTCGACCCCAACTTCAGCGCCGTCTTCCACGGTCACATACTTGTCGCAGATGGTCCGGTGCATCCGGACATTGCGGCCGATGTTGCAGCCCTGCAGCAGGATGCTGTCACTCACTTCGCTATAGCTGTGAACAAAGTTGTTGTTGAAGACAACACAGCCATTCACGCTGGCGCCGCTGATGATCGTACCGTTAGCCACGATGCTGTCCACGGCCATGCCGCGGCGTCCGTCCTCATCAAAGACGAACTTCACCGGTGGATACTGCAGCAGGCTTGAGCGGATCGGCCAGTCATAGTTGTACAGGTTCAGCTGCGGCTTGACTGCGCGCAGGTCCATGCTGGCATCGTAGTAGGCGTCCAGGGTGCCAACATCGCGCCAGTAGCCGCGCTGCTCAGCGGACTCTCCCGGGATCTCGTTATCCATGAAGTTGTAGGCATAGACGGGATACTCCGTAATCATTCGCGGAATCACGTCCTTGCCGAAGTCATGCGAAGAGTCTTCGCGGGCGTGGTCTTCCATCAGCACACGCCGCAGGGCCGGCAGCTTGAAGATGTAGTTGCCCATGCTGACCAGCGCCAGATCCGGATGCCCGGGGATCGGCTTGGGGTCGGCCGGTTTCTCTTCGAAACCGATGATGCGCCAGTGCTCGTCAACCTCGATGATACCGAACTGGCCCGCGGCTTCCCTGCGGTTGAAGGGCAGGCAGGCCACAGTACAGGCTGAGCGCATGTCGTGATGGAAGCTCAGCATCTGGCGCACATCCATCTTGTAGATATGGTCGCCGCCGAAGATAGCCACGTCCATCGGGCTTTCATCAAGGATCAGCTCAAGATTCTGATAGATCGCATCCGCCGTGCCGCGGTACCAGTCGCTGGCGTTCCCAAGCTGGGCCGGTACGGCATCAACGTAGTTCTCGGTCAAAGAGCCGAAGTTGTAGCCCCGCGCAATGTGGATCAGCAGGGAGTTGCTCAGGTACTGCGTCAGCACCTTGATGCGCATAAATCCGCTGTTGATGAAGTTGCTCAGCACGAAATCGATAATGCGATAGCGGGCGCCAAAGGGCACCGCCGGTTTGGCGCGCTCCGCGGTCAGCGGCCAGAGGCGCTCGCCCTTGCCGCCGGCCATGATCATGACCAGTGTGTTAATCATCCGCGTCTGCTCCAAAGGCTTCCGGCTGAACTGCCTTCAGTTCTGCCGGGGCGGTCGCCGGGCCAGCCGGCGGGATCCATATTCTGGGCCAGCGCCGCGATGCTTGCCGCACTCAGCTGTCCGCCGCCCGTCGAGGACAGCATCGTGAGCTGCCCGTCCGGCGCCGCGCCATAATTGACGAATAGTTCGGTAAAGTCGCCATCCACCGGCTCCGTGCGCGGCATCAGCAGCGGGCCGGCACTGGCCAGCAGGTGCCAGGCGTTGCCGGCCTGGAAGCCCAGTTCAGCGCGCAGCCAGGTATCAGGACGACGCAGTTCGATGAACCAGCGCCCCAGCTCGCCATACAGCTCGCGGCGCGCCAGCTCGGTGTCAGGTGCATCCGCGTGTGTCAGCCGCAAGGTCAGCACGCGCTGCTGCCAGCACGCCGTACCGAGTTCACGTTCGGCACGCTCAAGCTGTTGCGCGCATAGCTCCCAGGAGATGAAGACAAAATCGGGATCGACCACCAGCAACTCAAAGAGCGGCATACCGTAGCGGACGGGCAGCTCGGCCGGCACAAATGGTGGCGGCCCGCCGGGCCCGGGAGCCAGGCGCGACAAATCGCCTTCAATGATGGTCAGTGAGGCACTGTGCGGGTACTGGCCTGATTTGGACTGCAGCTTCTCCATTAGGCCTCCTGATCCTGCCTCTCCAGCGCTGCGATGCCAAGGCGCAGATTGATGCCGCCGCGCAGCGCGGCAGGCTGATAGCCCAGCATTATACAGGTGCCCTGATAAGTCCGCTCGAATCCGCCCTCACTGCTGGAGACCGTATAAACAGGATAGCTGAGCAGCTGCGCCGCCTTGTCCAGCTCCAGGCTGAGCTTGATTTTCTGCCAGCCGTCGACCAGGCTCAGGCTGCGCAGACCCTCGTGTTCCAGCGCCTGATTCAGCTCGACGCGGCTGCGGTTAAGCTCCATAAAGCGGTCCGGCGCGCTGTCGGTCAGTACCGTGAAATTGAACTCCAGCCAGTAGAGGCCATGCCCGACCGGTGCCTGGCCCTCGGCCAGTTCTACCTGTAGTTCCAGCACACCGTCGGCACCCAGCGCCACCTGCTTGCGCAGCTTGAAATCGCCGTGGTCGACCAGAGCGCTGATCCCGGTGTGCGGCGTGTCGTGCAGCTCCAGGGCTGTGGCACAGTGGTATTCGCGGAAGGCAAAAGTGGGTGCATCGGACCCGGCCTCGGTGCGCCACAGTAGCTGCTCCGCGCTGCGTACTGTGCTGAAGTATCCGCTGAAGCTGACTCGCTGATGCGGGTCGACCACGAGTCTCCGCTCCAGACCCTCCTCCTTCAGCACCACGCGGTCGTGGATGCTCTCATGCTCACCAGCCGTGTGCGTGCTGGCGTCCTCAACCTTGTGATGGTAGTGCTCCCGGCGCCGAGCCAGTACGTCGGTCCAGCAGAAGCGCGCGGGGTAATAGTCCAGCCGCCGCAGGCACAGGCCGTGGGCGCCATCGAGCCAGGCACACAGCTGCCCGGCCTGCTCCAGCAGGAAGTCAGATTTGCCGCCAGCAGCCTGCATCTGCAGGTACTCCAGGCTGGCCTCGGGCTGCGCTTCGGTCCAGTTATCGTCCAGCATCCGTATGCGTGAACCGGCGAAGGGCAGCCGGGCGTAGACACCGCTGCCGCCCCGTCCAGCCAGCAGCTCGGGCTGGCCTTCAAGGTTGCTGCCCCCGTCGAGCAGCTCCGTCAGCCCCTCGTGCCGCCAGGGGGCAGCCTGCAGCAGCCGTCGACGCGACTGCTGCTCGGGTGTATCAAGCAGGGTCGAGGCTTCAATGCTGCTGCTCAGCGCCTCGGCCTCCAGCAGGTTGCTGGTCAGCGCCGCCCGCAGGTAGTTCAGGTAAAGACCGCCGAAAACGCCGTGCCAGTAGGCACAGTTGCACTGCGCCCGTTGCAGCGCCGCCCTGGCCTGAACATAGCTCTGCGAATCGGCCTCGCCGCCCATCACGGCTAGTCGCCGTGAGGTCGAACACATCCGGCGATAGAAGTCATGCACTTCGGGATACTTAACCAGAAAGTTGCGCCAGTGCCCTGGCGGGTCGCCGGCAGCGCTGTCCGGGTCGACCCGCGCCCATTCGCCCATTTCCTTATAGCTGCGGCAGGGAATATAGGCCTGGCCTGCCGGCGCGCGCTGCTGCAGAATCTCTCCCGGCAACAGCTGGCGCACCCAGGACTGCTCCTCGGTCAATGCGCTGAAGAAGTCCCCAAGCCAGCCCTTGTCATAGACCCACTCGTAGGTGTCGGGCCAGACGCCGAACTTCTCGCCGTCGTCGCCGAAGACCACCAGCGGCGTCTCGGCGCTTTGGTTCATCAGGGTCCGCAGATAATCGAAGGTCTCCTGCACCGGCTGGAAAGGCAGCGTGTAACGCAGCTTCTGGCTGATCGGCAACAGCTTGAGCGTTTGGCCTTCAAACTCTGTGCTGAAGTAGCCCGTGCTGATGTCCCTGGGCAGCGCATTACCTTCGAAGTGGTAGTCATCAAGCAGTGTGTAGCGGTAGTACATCCCGGCGATCTGTGCCAGTTGCGGCTCCCAGACACGCTCAGGCGTCCACATGCCGGTCGCCCAGACGCCAAAGTGCTGGCTGAGGTACGCCTGCATGGAGGCCAGCTGCTGGTGCGCATCAGTCTGCGGTATCAGGGGCAGTATCGGCTCCTGCATGCCACCACCAAGCAGCTCCAGCTGACCCCGTGAGAGCAGTTCACGCACCAGCTCGAAGTACTCCGGCCGCCGCGTCTCCAGCCACTCCAGCAGGCAGCCGCTGGTATGCAGCCCCAGGCGCACCGCGGGATAGTCCAGCAGCAGACGCAGGAATGGCAGGTAAGCCTTGTCACAGGCCTCATGGATAACATGATCGAAGTTGCCCACCGGCTGGTGGTTGTGGATCACAAGCGCAAGTTGAACGGATTCTGCCACAGCCTGATTATCGCAGGGGACTGGTTAAGGCAAAGTTAGGCCGCTCAGATTGCCTCGGTATCCAGTGACCAGCCGGGATGGCTGCTGACCGCCAAAGCTGCTTCCGGCAGCAGCTCCAACACTGCAAAGGCGGTGCAGTAGGTGTCGTCGTGGGTCAGGCTGATTCGCAGATTGATCAGGCCAGCATGCTGCGGCTCACGGCCCCAGATGTGCCGGTAACGCTCTTCCAGCCCGCTGACGATCAGAGGGTGCAGCAGGAAATAGGGTTCGCCGCTGGGATACTGGCGGATGCTGACCTTCTTTCGCCGATACCAGACCTGTGTCGCCTTGAAAAAGGCCTCGCGGGCCGCAAAGCACGCAGCGAGATGGGCATAGGGGGCGTGGAGGTTGCTCAGGCTTCGCCGCACCTCGTGCTCTGTAAACATCTTCTCCATGAAGCGGCTGGGGAAGGCCTGCTTCCCTGCCGCCGGCGCGTCCGAATCTGACGCGGCCTCGCCGCGGCACTTGGCCGCAACCCGAGCTATCTCCGTGCTGTCTACGCCTATACCAACGATCACCCGCATAGGTTAGCAGCAACTGCGCGCTTGTCCTCCTGAGCTACCACGGCATCTAGCCTGCTGCTGCACTCATGCCTTCCGCGGCGCTTAGCTGCCGCTCGGCGGCGACAGGCTCAAACTGCGCCTGGAAGAAGCGCAGCTTGTCCGGTTCCCAGGTCATCTTCAGGCCACGGATCTGCTCCCGGCGCTGGAAGACATCGATCACCGACTCAGCCACATACTCCAGGTGGCTTTCTGTATACACGCGGCGCGGTATCGTCAGGCGGACCAGTTCCAGCCGCGGCCGGCGGTTCTTCCCCGTTGCCGGGTCGCGGTCAGCTGAAACATTGCCGCGCTCCATCCCGCGCACGCCGCCCTCAAGGTAGATCTCGGCGGCCAGGGCCTGGGCCGGGAACTCGTCCTGGTCGATATGCGGCAGGAAGGCCCTGGCATCGACAAACACGCCGTGCCCGCCGCAGGGATGCACCAGCGGCACCCCCGCCTTGAGCAGCAGACCGTGCAGCAGTTCCAGCTGGCTGTGGCGGCAGGAGAGATAGTCGTCGTCGCAAACCTCGCGCAGGCCGACCGCCAGCGCCTCCATGTCGCGGCCGCTCATGCCGCCATAGGTGTGCAGGCCCTCATAGACCACAACCTGGCTGCGGCATTTCGCGAACAGCTCCTCCTCGCCGGGCATGAATGCCAGGAAGCCGCCCATGTTAACCAGGCCGTCCTTCTTACTGCTCATCCAGGCGCCGTCGGAGTAGCTACAGATCTCGCGGATGATCTCCTTGATCGAGAACTGCTCATAGCCCGGCTCGAGGTGGTGGATGAACCAGGCGTTCTCGGCGATGCGTGTGATGTCGAGGAAGACCTTGATCCCGCGCTCCTGGCAGTACTCTCGCACCTCGCGCAGGTTGGCCATGCTAAAGGGCTGGCCGCCGGCCATGTTGACGTCCGGCGCCATGCTGATCGCCCGCACGCGCTCACTGCCGTACTGCTCCACCAGGCCGTCCAGCTTGTCGAGGTCCACATTGCCCTTCCAGCGGAAGTCCGACTGGCTGTCATGGGCCTCGTCGCAAATGATGTCCCGGAACTCGCCGCCCGCCAGCTCCAGATGCGCCCGGGTCGTGGTGAAGTACATGTTCATTGGCAGGATGTCGCCGGGCTGGATGAAGTTCTGGAAGAAAAGATGCTCGGCGCCGCGGCCCTGGTGGGTCGGAATGATCAGGCTGTAGCCCATCACCTCGCGGATCGATTCGCACATGTGCTCAAAGCTGCGGCTGCCGGCATAGGCCTCGTCGCCCTGCATCAGCGCGCCCCACTGGCGGTCGCTCATCGCCCCGGTGCCGCTGTCGGTCAGCAGGTCGATGTAAACGTCGTCAGCGTCAAGCAGGAAGGTGTTGTAGTGCGCCCGTTCCAGGCATTGCTGGCGGTATTCGCGGGTGGTCATGCGCAGTGGCTCGACCATCTTGATGCGGTACGGTTCAGGCATGCAGCGTGGCATGGTCTTTCCTCGTTCTTGCGTTGGCCGGACCGGGCGCCTGCAGCCAGCCCGCGAGCAGCGATCCGGCTATGATTGATATTATACCAATACTATCGGCTTTATCGTTTGTAAGTTGAAGATCTTGCAGCCTTGCTCAAGTGTCAGTATAGATTTTGCTCGCAGGCATGAAAAAGGCGGGCCGCAGCCCGCCTTGTTACTCATTCAAAGTTGGTGTCCAGACCCAATGGGCCGTGCTGCCTAGAACCGGTTGTACAGGTAGTTCATCCGGCTGATCGTGCGGCGTACGCGCTCCTGCAGCTCCAGCGGGGCCAGGATGCGGGCATGCTCGCCGAAGCTGAGGATCCAGCGGATGATGTTCTCCAGGCTGCTGACCTTGAAGCTGATCTCGATGCTGCCGTCGGCGCGCTCAATGGTCTGCTGGCTGGGATGGATCTGGCGCAGTCGGATCCAGTGCGCCGCGTACTTGTCGAACTCGGCCACGATGTTGATCGGCGGGGCCTCGGCCGCAAAGAGCTGGCTCTCGCGCTTGTGGTCCTCCAGGCTGAAGTCCGGGTCAGGGATGAAGCTGACGTTGGTGCGCTCCACGCTGAGAATGCGGGAGCAGAGGAAGTCGCGGTAGTCCTGCTTCTCGTGGCAGAAGGCCACCAGATACCAGTTGTCCTTGTAGTTCAGCAGGTGGTAGGGGTCACAGGGCTTGTCCACCACGGTGGCCTTCTGGCCGCTGAAATATTTGATGATGATGCTTTCTTTACTGCGGATCGCCTGCAGCAAGTCGCGGAAAACAACCAGATCCAGCTTCGGGAAGGGCTCGATCTCAACCTGCAGGATGTTGTCGAGGCTCTCCTGGTCGATGGTGATGTACTCCTTGAGGGAATCCATCAGCAGCGAGACGGCATCACCGACCGCTTCCTCGACTTCCATGCCGTCGTAATAGCGGCGCAGCTGCCCCAGCAGCAGCAGTCCAGCCAGCTCGCCTTCGGTCATCCGCAGCTGAGGCAGCTTGAACTTACCGGGATAGAAATATCCCTGCTTGTCGTAGTCATACTGCGCCGGTGCCTTGAGGATGTACTTCAGGTAATCAATATCCCTGTAGGCAACCGCGGGGCTCACCCCAAACTGCGTTTCGAGCGCTGATGCGTTGGGATACTTCCCACCGGAGATCTGCTCATGCAGCCACTGGAGACGAGGCAATTGTCCGGCCTGGACCTCGTCCATTGCTTGCGACGGCATATCTAATACTCCCTTGCAGACGGCTTATGCGCCGTCGATAATTGAAATGAGACTTGGCAGGCTCAATGTTTTACACCGAGTTGGCGCATTAGTAAACACCTTGACAAGCATACCTTTGCCTGTTCTACTTAGCTTTACGTCATATGCCGTAAGTCTGTTGCCTGTAACCTACGGTATCGGCTTGATTGATCGGTTCTGGACCATCCAGTCTGAAGCTCTATAATCGTCATGTGCAGCAAGTCAGCGTACTGGGTGCAGGCAGCTTTGGCACCACTCTGGCCGCCCTGCTTGGCAGTGCTGGTCATAAGGCCACGCTTTACTGCCGCAGCAAGGATAACGCCGACGAGATCAACCGATCCAGAACGAATCGACTCTACTTCCCAGACACCGTGCTGCCGGAAAAAGTCTGCGCCACAGCGAGCCTGACAGAAGCCTTAGGCAACACCACTTCAGTATACCTCGCTGTACCCTGCAAATATCTCAGAAGCTTCATCACTGAGAATAGCGCGGAGCTGCGGGACTGGGTTCGTGCTGCCGTGGGTCCGGTAGTGATCTGCAACTGCACCAAGGGGCTGCTGCTCGACCCCACCCAGCGCAGCAACGAGTGGCTGCGCCAGTGGCTGGCTCAGGGCACCGCGCCAGTGAAGACGGCCCTGGTACACCTTTCGGGTCCAAACCTGGCCGCCGAGATCATGGCCGGCTCGCCGGCCGCGGCAGTTGCCGCTGCCGTGCCGGATGAACAATGGGCCGCTCAGCTGGTTCAAGCGCAGCTCATGTCGAGCCGCTTCCGCGTTTACACAGGCAACGATCCAATTGGCGTGGAAGTAGCTGGTTTTTACAAGAATGTTCTCGCTATCGCCGCCGGTGCGCTGCAGGGGCTTGGACTTGGCTCCAACAGTCAGGCGGCGTTGATTACCCGCGGACTGGCCGAGATGGGACGGCTGGTGCGTTACTTCGGGGGCCAGCCTGCCAGCCTGCTTGGGCTGGCCGGAGTGGGCGACCTTGTTGCTACCTGTGGCTCACCCTTGTCGCGTAACTTTCAGGTCGGTATGCGCCGGGCCAAAGGTGAGAGCACTGAGCAGATTCTGTCCGCCATGCAGCAGGTCGCAGAAGGCGTACAGACCACCCGCGCGTTGCAGGACTGGGCCAGCCAGCCCCCCGCGCCCGCAATCGCTGGCCTGGTCTGGCCGGAACTGCCGATCGCGGTGGAAGTGTCTCGGATACTCTTCGAGGACGTAAGTCCGCTGGACTCAATCAGTTCTCTGATGCTCCGTCCGCCGCGCGAAGAACAGGTTTAGGCCAGCGCCGGCGAGCCTGCGCGCCAACTCCAAACAAAAGGGGCGCCGTAGCGCCCCTGGTTGTTTCGGATTTTCAGCTGCCGCTTTAGAAGTACTCGGAGCTGTTGGTCGAGCTCAGGACCTGGCCGGTAACGGTCAGGAAGGAGAACTCGCCAGGATGCTGGCCGACCACGACCTCGACGTCGAAGAGCTTGCGATTGCGCAGAACGCCGAAGACAAAGCGGTCGCCCTCTTCGGCTGTTGTAACCAGCAATTCCAGATCCTGAATCTGCTTGAGCAGGTGGTAGGGGTACTTGACGTTCTCGTTCTTGTCGAAGACCGTCACATGCATCAGCATGTCCTTATCCACCAGGCCAAACTCCTTGGCCGGGGACTCGGGGTAAACCGCGTCCAGCAGGATGCCGGTGTCCCAGTACTGCTCGGGGATGTCCATATACATCTTCAGGTCATCGCCGACCACGCGAATACCACCGCCCAGCGGGCTGCGGGTACCCGAGAAGGGCTTGACGCCCAGCCATGGATGCCAGACTTCGATCTCACGGTCAGCTTCGAAGTCGGCGATGATGTCATCCACCACACGGCGGATCATCCAGATCGGGGTGAAAAAGGTGGTGTTCTGCATGCTGCCGCCGCCGCCGCGACGCTCGTGCATCGCAATCACGCGGCCCTGATCGTCAAACAGCGGGCAGCCTTCATTGCCGAAGTTGATCACCACGTCGCTCTGAATCACGCTCGGCACCAGCACCGCGTTGCGGTTACGCAGGTTACGGATACCCGAGATGATTCCATAGGTCACGGTGCCGGACAGACCGCCGGAGTTGCCAACAGCAACCACGCTGTCGCCCTGACCGTAAGGGTAAACCTCGTTGAGCGGGTCATAGCGAGAGTCCAGCAGCTGCGCAGCCTTGAGGCCCTTGGTGTTGCCGTCAATCTGCAGCACACCGACGCCGTAAAATTCGTCAACGCCAATGACCTTCGCATTGAGCTCGGTACCGTCGGCAGTGCGGACCACCAGCAGCGCGGCATCTTCGATGTCAGTGCTGTCAGTGATGATGTAGCCCTTCTTGGCGTTGTAAACAAAGCCAGTCAAACGGCGGGTCGACAGGGTCGCATTACGGCTGCTGCCGAGTCCCCGGTCGATTACTGAGCCGTAGGCCACGCTGTTGCTGTCAATGGCCACCACGCTGTCCAGCACCTTGCCGGCTACGCTGACCGAGGGGAAATCTTCCTGGGCCATGGCGTGCGCCGTCAGGCTAAGCGCAGCCACTACTCCTGCGGCCAGCAGCTTTCCCGTGACACTCATGCTCTTGTGCATATGCTCCTCCAGCCAGAACTGTCCCGCTGGCACGGGCCGGACATGCCGTGTTGCTTAAACTGAAAACTCAGCGTCATAACCGCGCTTGGGCGAGACCTCAACAATGATCGGGTCACTGAGAGTGTTGGTCCCGCGTCGGACCTTCAGCCGGAGCTGATGGCCAATCTGCTGCTTGAAGACGTAGAGGCGCAGGTCCTCCGGCGTCTTGAATTCAATGTCGTCTGCAGAAACGATAACGTCGTTGCGGCGCAGGCCGGCGCGCTCGGCCGGGCTGGCGGCACGAACCCCAAAGACCTTGATGCCGGCCTCGGGCTCGGCAAAACGCTCCTTGAACTCGGTGTACTGCCCCTCGTTCTTCACGTTCTGGGGCATGATGATGTCGACGCCCATCCACGGCTTTTCAAACTTGCCGGTGTTGAGCAGCTGGGTAGCAAAGTCCTTGGCCAGGTTGATCGGGATTGCGTGGTTATAGTTCTGCAGGACAGAGCCGCTGCCGCCATAGAAGTTGATACCAATGACTTCGCCTTTTGAGTTGAAGAGCGGGCCGCCGGAGTTTCCGCCGTTGATCGGAACGGTGATACGGAAGGCATAGTCGAAGTTGGTGCCGTACTGCATGCCAAGGTCGTCCTGGTTCTGGTTCCAGATGCCGATACCAAACTCGATTGGAGTGTCACGACCGGTAACTACACCGTCAGTCGCGGTCTGATGCAGAAGGAAGTCTTCCAGCGGGTTGCTGCGGTTGGCCTGGATCGCATCCATTGAACCGGGGTTACCCATACCGACGGCATAGTCGCCGATCAGCACGCGGTCGCTGTCTCCCAGCACCGCGGGAATAATGGTCTTTTCACTGTCCGGCAGGTCACGCTCATCGGGAATGTCGATGATGCGCAGAATGGCAACATCGATTCCCGGCTCACGCCCGACCAGTTCAGCCTTGTACTCGGCGCCATCCCAGAACTTGACCGCGTTGACCATCGCGTCGCCCGAGACGTGGTGGTTGGTCATGGCATAGGCGACCTGCTTGTCGTAATCAACTTCAAACACGAATCCGCTTCCGCCACCGTAGCCACCGCTGGCAGTGTCCTGCGCGATGCTGATGTTCTGGACTCGGATCACGCACTTGCGCACCTTTTCGATGACTTCACGAGCATTGGGCTTCGTGAACTCGGCATGCGCGGCCAGCGGGGCCAGCGCGAAGAGTGCCACCAACATTGTTGCAAGCAGCGAGCAGTTTTTGTTCATGTCTTCTCCTTGGCGGCAATACTACCGCCCGGACCCGCAGGTCCGCACAGCCCCAGAATTGTCAGCCTTAGGGCTGGTAGCCGCGATCTTTGCGAACGCGCTCCTGTTCCTTCTTCTCGGCGTCCTTGGTGTCGTCATCCTTGGCGATCAGAACCTGGACCTGGGTTTCAGCCCGGCTCCACTTCCCGTCTGCGCCGCGGGTGATATAGCTGATCTTGACCAGCTGGCCATAGCTCAATCCACGCTTGAAGCGGTCATAGTCGTAGCGGTACTTCATCCGCTGACCATCCATCTCGATGATCACATCGCCAGCCTTGAGACCGGCAATGTCGGAACCCTGACCGGGATACACGTAAGTCACGAAGAGGCCAAAGTCGAGGTCCTCTTCAGTGCCATCCGTGTTCCAGTCGAAGCGGTAGGGAATTGCGCCGTTTTCCTTGAGGCCGGAGGTCACTTCCAGCAGCTCGAGTCCCATCGCCAGGCTTTCGTTGGTACCAGCGATGATCTTCTGCGCCGCGCTCATTACGTCATTGACCGGCACGGCCAGGTTGATGTTCGTCAGTGAATAGTCCTGCACGGTACCACTGACCATGCCGACCACGTTGCCGCCTACATCGACCATCGGCCCGCCAGTGAAGCTCAGCTCATAGCTGGCGTCAAACTGCAGATAGGCATCAGTCGGCTTGTCCGTTCCAGGCACTTCCTTGCGGATCGCGCTGATCACGCCGAAGCTGGAGTAGGTGTCGACGCTGTTAAGCGCCTTGCCCACGATGGCGATCGGCTGGCCAAGCTTGAGAGCATCGCTGTTACCGAAGGCCGGAGTGGGAACCTGCGTCTGCGGGCCCCAGTCAACCTTCAGCACAGCAACGTCGAGATCCTCGTTCTGGCCTACCAGTTCAGCCTTGAAGCTGCGGCCATCCTCGACGACGACGCGAATGTACTCGGCGTCCTTCATCAGGAAAGAGGTAGTGACCACGTACTGCGGGTCTTCATAAACAAAACCTGTGCCCCAGAGGCCATAAAGCGGGCGGGCGCCGCGGAAGGCTGCCCAGTAGGCATACTCATCCTTGAGCACCGGCTCTTTAAAACGGGTTTCGACCGCCACCACAGCAGGACGCACGGAGGCGACCGCCGAGGAGACAGCCGTTCCCGGCTGATAAGTCAGTCCCGGCTGACCCTGGGCCAGCGCAGACTGAGCGGCGCAAAGGCCGAACATGAGCGCTGCCAGTCCGGCCGCGATACCGCTTCGTAAGCTCAACATGCTTCTTCCCTCCCGTCCAGACTAATAGGACGTGGCGAAATAGGCGAAACGCCTAGCTTTGGCTCCGGAAAACAGGCATTTTACATCATCACCCGGCAAATCCGGATGCATGACCCGGGTAGTGGCCCCGGTTTCTTCCTTTACCCGAGCTTCAGTCGGGGCTTCTTCATCCCAGGGAGCGAGTACAAAACCGCGTCCCTGGCCCACCACCTGCTTGAATTCCTCGTAACTCTGCACCTTGAAAACCCGGCTTTCGCTGTTCTGGCGCGACCTCGCATAAAGATCGGCCTGGAGCTTTTCCAGGGCGTCTGCTACAGACTGCGTGTCCAGCGACATTGTTGCAAAATCAACCGCCAGGTTTACCTTCTCGCCACTCAGACGGTCGGCGAGCACACAGTTTCCAGATTCAATGTCCCGCGGGCCCAGTTCAATCCTGAGGGGCACTCCGCGCAGTTCCCAATGGGCGAACTTAAATCCAGGGCGGATTCCTTCGCGGTCATCCACTCTCACATCGATACCCTCATTGCGCCAGCGGACACCGGTTCGCAGCGCAGCCGCAAGCTGATGCGCCTTTTCTACTACCAGTGCCCGGTCGTCATCGCGGTGAATTGGCACGATAACGAGATGGACCGGTGCCACTAGAGGCGGAATGATCAGCCCCTTGTCGTCTCCATGCGCCATCAGCATGCCGCCCATGATGCGGTGGCTGACTCCCCAGCTGGTTGTCCAGGCGAACTGCTCAGTGTTGTCCGCCTCAAGGAATTTCACCTCATAGGCCTTGGCGAAATTCTGGCCGAGGAAGTGGCTGGTGCCACTTTGCAGGGCCTTGCCGTCCGGCATCATGGCCTCAATACCCCAGGTCTCCACGGCGCCCGCAAACTTTTCACTATTGCTCTTACGGCCAGCAAAGACGTGCATGCAGAGATCGTCGCAGGCCAGCTGCCGGTACTGCTCGAGCATCCTGGCTGTCTCTTCCCGGGCTTCGTCTTCCGTTCGGTGGGCCGTGTGTCCTTCCTGCCACAGAAACTCCAGCGTACGCAGGAAGGGCCGCGTGGCCTTCTCCCAGCGCACCACATTGGCCCACTGGTTGTGCAGGAAAGGCAGGTCACGATAGCTCTGCAGCCACTTCGCCCACATCACGCCAAATGTGGTCTCGCTGGTCGGGCGGATTGCCAGCGGCTCTTCCAGTTCCTTGCCGCCGCCGTGGGTTACCCAGGCAACTTCCGGCGCAAAGCCCTCAACATGCTCGGCTTCCTTGTCGAGCTGGCTTTTCGGAATGAACAAGGGCATGTAGACATTCTCATGCCCGGTAGCGATGATCCGATCGTTGAGCCGCCGCTTGATGGCCTCCCAAATGGCATAGCCATATGGACGGTAAACCTGGCAGCCGCGAACCGGCGAATAGTCGGCCAGTTCAGCCTGAAGGATCACATCCGTGTACCACTGGCTAACATCCTGGCTTTTGGGCGTGATGAAGCGCTTTTCCTGCTTGGCGGACAAGTTTTTGACAACCCTCCCGAGTCTGCCTGAATGGCAGCACGTCATTATAGCCGCTTTGGGACTTTATAGTTATTTGTCGAACGAAACATTTGTTTAGAACAATTTGTGAACATATTAGTAAGTCTCTCAGTCTTTAGTAGGCCGTAGGAAAAATGGTCCGACCAATACACTTTTGAGGTAAAATGCGCTATGCCCAATTCGATTATTCATCAAGCCACTTCGGAGACTTCGTGGCGCATCCTAAGTCTCCTGCGGCATGGTGAAAGGCGTATTCATTTGCTCAAGGTGGCCCTCGAGCTCAATGAATCGACCTTTTCGCATGCCCTCCAACGGCTTGAAGTGCGTGGACTTGTTGAAACACAGCAGCATGGACGTGAAAAGAGCGCCCGGCTCAGCGGCAAGGGCCGGATCGTTTTTGCAGGTTTACAGGCACTCTGCTGCACCCTTGCAGGCCAGGATGGCAGCCTCGAGGCAGATGACCAGGCTATGAACCGTCTGCTCGAGGCCAACGACCAGCAGGCCGCCGCCGCCGTCTAGACTGCCGCGCTGGGCGTGAACGACCGAGCTGCCGATGAAGTCTGGGCTAAGCTCAAGGTGATTGCGTTGCACTCGTCCCAGCGATGGTAGGATTAGACAACATGGAACTGGCACTCATCAACATGGCTGACATCTGGCAGCAGGTGTCCGGCTTTGCCGTGGTGATCTTCGTCTTTGGCGCTATTGTGGCTGTACATGAATGGGGCCACATGATGGCTGCCAAGCTGTGTGGCGTCGCCGTTCCGGAGTTCGCCATCGGCATGGGACCGGCCTTTGCCAAGCTTCAGCGCGGAGAGACCGTTTACCAGCTCTGCTGGCTTCCAATCGGCGGTTTTGTCCGTATCGCCGGCCTTGTTGGCGACGACACGACAGATGGCCGCACCTTCCCCTATGAAAAACAATGGGGTTCCAAGAACGGCTGGCAAAAGGCCTTTATCCTCGCTGCCGGTGCCATGATGAACTTCGTGCTGGCCTTCATCACCGTTCTGGTTATGGGCTGGGCCGGTTTCCCGACCAAAGAGATCATTCTCACCGCTGTTGAAGGCGGCCGTCCTGCCGCTGAGGCGGGCCTTCAGGGTGGTGACATCGTCACAAAGATCGACGGGCACAGCGTCAGCTCCGCCCGCCAGTTTGCCGCGCTGGTCCAGTCGCGCAAGGATCAGCGTATCCCCGTCGAATACATCCGCGATGGACAGGCCGAGGTGGCCTTCGCGACCCCGCGGGTTATGAGCGACTTCAATCACAGTCTGGCCAGCCTGGGCGTAGGCCTGGCAGAGGATCTGGTTTCGACCAACGAGGTCAGCCTGATTCAGCCAAAGAGTACCGCCGACAAGATCAACCTGCGGGTGGGCGACCAGGTCAGCGAAATTAACGGCAAGCCGGTTACTCGCGGCACTGACGTTTATCTGGCCCTGCCTGGCACTGACCTTGAGACTCTCGGCGCCATCGACGAAAACGGCAAACCCATCCCTGCCGGCGGCGGCACACCGATTGAAATGGTCATCGCACGCCCGGCAAGCTCGCTGGGCTACACCTTTGATTCGCAAGGACTGGCCGTGGACTCCAAGGGCCAGGTCATTGATGACCCTCTTGCCCCGAAGCTTAAGAGCCAGGATACCGAGCACGGCTATCTGGCCTTCACTCTTCCGGGCGACACCAACATGGTTGGCCTCGGCCTCAGCTTCAAGCCCGAGCTCAAGCGCCTGCCGGTGATGGAGTCACTTTCCCGCAGCATGGAGGACGCCTCCAATATGATGCTGGGGATGTTCTTCAGCCTGCGGATGATGTTCACCCCCGAGGGCGCCAAGAGCATCAGTGGCCCGGTCGGCATCGTGCGGATCATCAATCAGAGCGCCAAGAGCGACTGGTACACCTTCCTGCAGATCTTCATGCTGATCAACTTGAACCTCGGCCTGATGAACCTGCTGCCTCTGCCGGCACTGGACGGCGGACGGCTGGTATTCGTGGCGCTCAAGGGCATCGGCATCCGGATCAACGAGAAGCGCGAGGCCCTGGTGCATGCGGTGGGCATGGTGATGCTGCTCAGCCTGATCGGCATCGTCACCTTCACCGATGTGCTGGCGCTGTTCTGATCTCAATCGAGCATCTAGACGAGATTGCCGGAGCACAAACGCATTAGTGCGTTTCAGGATTCCAGGTCATAGGTGCGCTGTCCGAACATGATGCGGTGGCCGTCGATAGTACGGATGCCGAACTCCCGCATCGCCCAGGGCTCATTGCGCAGCGCCTTAACAAACTCCACCCCGCGGGTCTTCAGCAGCGCATAGTAATCGTCCACGTCTTCAACTATCAGATAGGCAAAGTAGGAGTGGTCACCAATCTCGCGCGGAGGGATTGCATCCGGGCACTCGCCAACCAGCATGCGACAGGCGCCAAGGTCATACATCCGCCAGCCCGGATCGCCGACCTCATTCACTTCAAAACCCAGAACATCGCGATAAAACTGGGAGCTGCGCTCCAGATCGGGTACCGCAATCACGTACATACTTCTCGTTACCGTGACCATTAAACCCTCCAATCAAGCTGGACAATTCAATAGTGTAACTCTGTGCACTTGAACGAGGCAAGCTCCGCGTCTCAGTCCAGTTGCTGGATCATTGATCGAATGTTCTGCATCGGCAGCCAGATTGCCAAGCCGACCAGCCCCAGCATGATGACCATAATCAAAACCAGCACCAGCATTCGCGCTGTGGACCGCGCCTGCGTCGCCCGCACTGCGGCATAGGTCCCAAGCCCAATCAGCAGAAGCACCGGGATCAGCGGCAGAGGAAAGCGGCACAGGCTGTAAAAGAACCGCGTGGCGGCCGGCATCGGCATTTCCATGGTTATGTAGACATTCGCCAGGCTGGGGACCAGAAAGCCCAGCAGATAGGCGAATGCCCCCATGCTTGCTATTGCGCTGAGCAGGGCCTGGGCGATTCCGCGCTGTTTTCCAATGAATAGCTGCTCTGGCATCAGCGGCATTCTACCCTCACCTTTTGGGCGGGCGCTGCCCTTGAGCCAAGCCCCGCCCAAGCCCCGTGTGACAGATAGAGCGCTCTCGCCGGCCTAGCTGTCGAGCGCGCTGTCGATCTGCGGTTCAGCGCTGGGTTTTTCTCTGAATGCGGCCTTGAGCCAGATCGGTGTCAGCAGAGTGGTGAAGAGCACCATCAGCACCATAATGCTGAAGATGCCCTCGTCGATAATGCCGGCGTTCAGGCCGACCAGCGAGACAATCAGCCCCACCTCGCCGCGGCTGATCATGCCCACGCCAACCCGCAGGCTCTCCTTCAAGCTGAAGCCGGCCAGCCGGGCGCCCCACAGGCAGCCCAGCACCTTGCCCAGCACCGACAGCAGAAGGATCGACAGCGCGAAGGCCAGCAGCAGCCACTGCTCGCGGCTTGCGCCGGCGGTATAAAGCGGCGCGAAGATCGGCCGGGCATTGGTGTCGATGCCTATGCTGGCGAAGAAGACCGGCACAAACAGTGCATAGGTCAGAGTGTGCAGCTTGCTCTCAATCTCCAGGCGCAGCTCGCTGCGCGCCAGCAGCAGGCCACAGATAAAAGTGCCGGTGATTGCGGCTACACCGCCAATCCACTCCGCGGCCCAGGCATACAGCAGACCCGCAACCAGGACGCCGGCCAGCAGCCCCTCGCTGACCGGCAGGCGCTCGAATCGCCGGATCAGCGGGCGCAGGAAGAAACGCTCGGCGGCGAAAGCCAGCGCAAAGAAACCCGCCATCATGAGCAGAAGCAGGGTCACCCGTACCGCGCTCGCTGCACCTTCGCTGAGGCTGCCATGCAGGCCCAGCATGATCCAGTCCAGCAGTCGCTCAGGTTCGCTTTCGATTCCGATTCCACTGGGCTTAAAGGCAATGACCAGGCTCAGCACCAGGATGCCCAGCACGTCGTCGATCACCGCCGCCCCGAGGATCGTGCTTCCTTCGCGGCTGCGCAGTCGGCCCAGCTCCATCAGTGTCTGCGCGCTGATCGAGACGGAAGTCGCCATCAATACCGTGCCAATGAACAGGCATTCATAGCCGCTGAGTTTCATGCCCAGCGCGCGGAATACGCTGGCAGCCAGGAAGGCACTGGCCATCGGCAGCACGGCCCCGCCGAGAGCGGCCAGCAGCGCGGCCTTGCCCACCTTTCGCAGCTGTTTCAGGTCCGTCTCGAGTCCGGCCATGAACATCAGCAGCAGCACGCCCAGCTCGGCCAGATCGCGCAGGGTTGCCAGCAACGGCCCGCTGTGTGCCGTACCGCCAAAGAAGAACAGCGCGCCGATATGCCAGTCCAGCAGGTTGAGGAAAGTCGGCCCCAGAACTAGGCCCAGCAGGATCTTGCCGAACACCGCCGGCTGGCCCAGGCGCAGGCTCAGCGCGCCAGCCAGCTTGCTGGCCAGCACGATAACTGCCAGCAGCAGCACCATCTGTAACAGGTGAGACACTGGCGCATTCTAGTAGCGGCATCGACAGTTCTGTCTCATACATGTTTAATTACTGCGTCACAACTGACCCTGCGCGCTGCGACCTGATGGGCTGACGGGTATAATCCTCGACCTGCGGGCAGTAGCGCAGTCCGGTTAGCGCACTTGCTTTGGGAGCAAGGGGTCGCCGGTTCGAATCCGGCCTGCCCGATTTTCACCCCCGCATTGCAATCTCCTCCGGGCGACAGTATACTAAACCAGATGGTTAAGTATCATGGTATCCGCCTCAATCACACCTTCAGCGTTCTGGCCGACCCGACGCGCCGCGCGATCCTGCGTCGCCTGGCCAGCGGCGAAGCTACGATCAGCGAACTGGCAGAGCCCTACCAGATGAGCCTGCCGGCCATCTCCAAGCACCTGCGGGTGATGGAAGATGCCGGGCTGCTGCAGCGACGCAAAGAGGGGCGCTCCTGGCGCTGCCGTCTGGTTGCAGAGCCGCTCAAGGAAGCCCTCGAGCACCTGACCTTTTACCAGCGCTTCTGGAGCGGTCAACTCGATTCGGTCGCCGAATATCTTGCTGAACTGGATTCGCCAAAGTCCATTCCCCCGGTATCGACTATTCCAGCAAACAGGAAGAAAGGAGACCGCGCATGAGCACTCCGGGCAGTGTTTTATTTGCCAGCGAGCTGGGCGTCGAAATCCGCCGCGTCCTGCCCTACCCGCCGGAGCGCGTCTTTGAGGTCTGGACCCAGGCTGACCACCTGCGGCGCTGGTGGGGCCGCTTCGCGGGCTATACGCCGCTTGAAGTATTCTCAGATCCCCGTCCCGGCGGCCGCTATGAGCTGCATATGCAGGACAGTGCCGGCGCGCAGTACCGCATCTTCGGTGCGTATCGCAAAGTGGAGCCGCCCCGGCGAGTGAGCTTCGACTGGCACTTCCAGCGCATCTCGCCGGACGGCGCAGCAAGCCCGGTCAGCTTTGAACAATCCTGGGTCGAGATCGATTTCATGCCGCACCCCGAGGGCTGTGAAGTCGTGATCAGTCACTTTACAGTGCCAGACGCTGCACAGTGTGCCTCCGTCAGTGAAGGCTGGGCTGGTGCGCTGCAGCTTGCCGACCGCTACCTGCAGTCGGCCACGGAGCTGCCTGACAGCAGCGAAGCGCAGCTCCTGGCCATGCCAAATCCGGCGCAAAGGACTCTGAGCATTGAGCGTGTAATTGCCCTGCCGGCAGCTGAGGTGTTTGACTGGCTGACCCATGCCGCCCTGCTGGTCCGCTGGTTTCCGCAACAGGCTGCCAGCGACCCGCGGGTTGGCGGGCTGTACTGCCTGGGATGGGACTTGCAGGACGGTGTGGCCCAGCATCAGAAACTCGGCCACTACCTGCGTCTCGAATCCGGAAGCTGCATCGAATATGACTGGTACCCCTGGGGCTGGGATGGCTCAGGCAAACCCAAAGGACCACTGCCAGAGACCTCCCTGACACTTGTCCAGTGGCAGCTGTCGCCGGCCCCCGCTGGCGGCTGCAGGCTGAGACTCCAACACAAAGGCTGGGGCTACGGCGAAGAAATCAACGAGCACTTCGCCCGTCACGCCAGCCACTGGGCGCATTACCTCGAAAATCTGGCAAGTGTCACTGCGGCAGGGATTGACCGGCGAGGCGCGTTCTAATCCGCTATGCCCATCTAATGAAGCACGCGGGGGATTGAGACGCGGTTCGCGTCATGGCCTAGACTGGCTTACTTGCAAGACTTAGCACTCCTTCGTGAGCTGATCATCCTGATCGCCATTACCGTGGTGGCCACGCTTGTCCTGACCCGGCTGCGCCTGCCCGCTGTTATCGGCCTGCTGGCCGGCGGCGCGCTAGCCGGGCCCTATGGCTTCCGGCTGATCAGCGAAGTCCATGACATTGAGATGCTGGCCGAGATCGGGGTGATCCTGCTGCTGTTCAGCATCGGGCTCGAGTTCTCGATCAGCCGCTTTGTCCGCATGGGGCGCCTGCTGTTCTTGGGCGGCCTGCTGCAGGTCGGCATCACTATGGGGCTGGTCGTAATCGGCGCGCGGATGCTGGGAGCTAGCGACGCCCAGGCCTGGATCTATGGCTTTGTCGCCGCCCTTTCGTCCACTGCGCTTGTCGTGCGCTCACTGGAAGAACGCCGCGAGATCAACGCCCCCCACGGCCGTCTGATCCTCGGCACCCTGATCTTCCAGGATCTCTGCATCGTACCGATGGTTCTGGCCGTACCACTGCTGGCGGGCGAAGGCGGAAGCAACGTCTGGGTCGACGCCGGACGCATCCTCAGCCTGGCAGTGCTGACTGTGGGCCTGATCTACCTCGCCTCCAAGACCCTGCTGCCCTGGCTGCTGCATCACATTTCGATGACTGGCAGCCGCGAGTTGTTCCTGCTCAGCACTATTGGTATCGGCGTTGGCATTGCCTGGGCCACCGGATTTGCAGGGCTCTCACTCGCGCTGGGTGCCTTCCTCGCCGGCGTCGCACTGGCCGAAACTGACTTCGCCGAGCGCGCGCGCATTGAGGTCATGCCCCTGCGCGACATCCTCGCCAGTCTCTTCTTTGCCTCGATGGGTATGCTCTTTGACTGGCGCGTGCTGGTCTCCGCCCCGGGCGCCGTAGCCCTGCTGGTGGCTGGCTTCGTAATCGGCAAAGGTCTCGTTGCCACCATAGCCGCCATGCTGTTGAAGTTCCCGGCGCGGCTGGCGCTGATGGCTGGCCTGGGGCTGGCCCAGTTCGGCGAGTTCGGTTTTGTCCTGACCCGCCAGGCCGAGACCCTCGGCATCCTGGGACAGAACGAGACGCGCGCCCTGCTCTGCGCCGGTGTCATCAGCATGGTGCTGACGCCGATCATCATCCGCCTGGCTCCGCATCTGGCTGCCGGTTCGCGGGTGCTGCGGCCGCTGGAGAACCTGCTGGGCATCAAGCACAACCAGGAACCTGACGACGACGAGTCTGAGTTCGGCGAGAACGTGGTCATCATCGGCTTTGGCACCGCCGGCAAGCTGCTGGCCCAGTCGCTGAAGCTCAACGACATCCCCTACATCATCCTCGAGCTGAACAGCGAGACTGTGCGCGAGGCCCGCACGGCAGGCGAGCCGATCTACTACGCCGACGCCGGCAGCCTTGAGGCGCTGAAGCACTATCAGATTGAACAGGCGCTGGCCGCGGCGATCAACATCAACGACATGCACTCCGCGCTGCGCTGCCTGAAGGGTCTGCGCGAACTGGCCCCGGAACTGCCGATCACCGTGCGGGTGCCCTTTGAGGGCCGCCGCAAGCGCTTCATGGATGCCGGGGCCAGCCAGGTCGTGACCGAGGACTTCGAAGCCGGCGTGCGCGTGATGGTGCTGACCCTGCAGCAGCTGGGCGTCAACACCACCTTTGACAGCCCGCACCTGCAGCTGGTGCACCAGATACGCGAGGAGAAGGCCGCCGAAGTACGCACCGGCGAGATGTAACGTGCGGCCCGCGAGCGGCATCTGTTGCATGGCGGCAAAGCCGCCGGAGGTGGGAAATGATTACTTCCAGGCTGGCAATTGCCGGCATTGCTGCCATGTTATGTATGGGCTCCGCCCTGGCCGCGGAGCAGCCCCAGGCAGACGCAAGCACGCCCGCAGTCGGCAGTGCGGTGCTCAGCCCGGAAGGCTACAGCTCCCGACTCCAGACTTACTTCGAAGCGAAGCAGTCCGCAGGCGTGGTGGAAAAGGATGCCAACCGCCTGACCCGGCTCAACCTGCAGGTCGTCCAGCAGGCACTGGAACGCTGGGCTATGGACCACAGCGAGGTCAACGAGAACGGCCTGCTAAGCAAGTACTACCCCGGCTCAATCAGCCAGCTGGTGCAGGCTGGTTATCTCTCTTCGGGGCTCTACCCCAATGCCTATAGCGCTGGCAGCCCGGATCAGCTGAATGCCCTTGAGGTTCCACTGGGCTGGACCGCGCAGGCCCCCGGCAATTTCAGTTACCTGACCGATCTTAAGAGCGCCACCCAGGCCCGCAGCTATGTGCTGGTGGGTTACGGCGCCGCGCCGCGAGCTGAATGGAGCAACGATCTCAACCCTCTGCTGAACGGCATCTGCTGCAGCCTGAGCTCAGAAGGTCCCCGCGGCAGTGACATCCCGAAAACCTCCGCAATGTGGCAGGGCGGACGCAGCTACAACGTTGGCCTGATGTTCGGAGGCAGCGATAACGCGACGGCTGAGTTCTACTTCAACAAGCGTGAGGGTCGCCTGGACAGTGCTGCCGCTCTTGATTTGGCCAAGACTCAGCTCCATGCTTTGCAGCTCGCGGTGGAACGCTTCAGCGTTGACTACTCCCCGCCGGATGTCGAGGGCCTGAGCTGGGACCAGCAGGAACGCCGCTATCCCGAGGCGATCTCAGCGCTGGTCCAGGAGACCTACACTCTTGCCGGCTTCTATGCCAACCCCTTTACTGCCGCCAGCCCGATCGAGCTGAATGCGCGCGAAATGCCCTTCGGCTGGACTGAGGATGCCCCGGGCAACTTCAGCTATCTGAAGCACTACAGCCCGGCGGGCAATGTGGACGGCTACTGCCTGCTGCTGTATGCCGCCAGTCTGGATGCCGGGCGCGATGTCACTGGCGATGGAGTCAGCGACGGTGTGGCCCTGTGGCTCAGCAGCAACATGGATCTCACCAAGCCTGAGGTGTTCTATTGCGGCAGCCAGCGGATTACAGTAGTGAACCAATAGGTCTGCAATAGCCGACACACAGTAAAAAAGAGGGCCGGCTGAGGATCTTCCCAGCCGGCCCTTTGCTGCTCTGCTTCTTGCTGGATATCGCTTGGTTATTGCGGCTTGCCTGCGTCGATCCAGTCCTGGAATTTCTGCTTCTCGGCAGCGCTCAGCTTGTTAGAGCCCGGCGGCATCGCATCACTCTTGATGTCGCTGTTGCAGAGGCTCGACATGCTCTTGACCTCAGAGTAGGTAGTCAGCGGTATTCCGCCTGCCGGTGAATTCGCATCATGGCAGCCGGTGCAGTAGTTCTCCATAATCGGCGCAATGTCGGCCGTGTAGGTGACAGCTGGCACCTCAGCCGTACCAACGAAGTCTATTCCGCTGGCATTCGGCCCCACTGTCACCTGCCTGCTGGCTGGCAGGAAGGTGTACCCCGTCAGACTTGGCGTGACCGTATATGTCCCCGCCGCCAGGCCGCTGAACTGGTAGCTGCCGTTGACTGTGGTGATCGCTGTCGCGCCGCCCGGACTGAGGGTCAACGTCGCCCCCGGTAACACCCCTGGACCTGCGCTGTCGGTGACCATGCCGCTAATGTTGAAGGTAGCCGGCGTGACCTCAACGCTGAATTCGACACTGCTCACGCTGACACTGGTCGCGTCATAGGCCAGCGCAATGAAATAGCTGTTGCCGCCGGCGTTAACATAGTCGCCGGACCCCAGGTTGTCGAACTGTGACGCTCCGGCAGATGGATAAGGCCCCTGCAGGTCCCACTTAAAGCTGCCATAGTTGGCGATGCCGATCCAGACCTGGCTCCCGGCAGAAACATCTATCGCGGCCACAACGCTGCTCAGTGTCCCAGCGCCTGGGCTGAACTGGTACATGGCATATTCCAGCCCGCTGGCACCGGCCGAGATAAGCAGGGAATCCGCGCCATCGGGGCTGCAGCCAGCAGTCGTCGTCACAGCATCCTGACCGCGCTGCGTTGTGACATCAATCGCCTGCGCCGCCCGTGTAGCAGGCAAATCGATCGGCAGCGGCGGAAGGGCGTTTGGCTGAATTGAGGCTGGCTGTTGCTGGTTCAGGGTGATGCTGCCGGTTCCCGCATTGGAACATGACAAGACAAAGATCAGCGCCAGTGCGAGCAATACACTGATTCTCGCCGGCAGCATGCAGTGCATACTGGAGTGCATCTCCGATACCTCCGTGCCCGCGCTGGATCGATGTCGCAACGCAATGGCGATATATCCTACCGCTCTTATCTGCTGAATTGTGTACGTAAAGAGATTTCACCCATTTCTAAGCAGATTGGACTCCTTCTCAATCAGCGGCACACTTTGAAAACTCGGCAGATCAGGAGGTGCACAGTGCCACAGCTTTACCGCAAACATGACCGGGCGGCGCGCACTACAATACGCGCGCCATGGCAGCCTCACACAACGCACTCGACCTTTACAAGCTCGACGAGCTCTTCACTGACGAAGAGCGCATCATCCGCTCGGCCGTCCTTGACTGGGTCAAGGAGCGCTTCATGCCGCTGATCGAGGAGCACTACGAAGCCGGCACCTTCCCGCTGGAGCTCGTCCCCGAGCTGGCCGAGCTCGGCGTCTTTGGCGCCACCCTGCCCGAAGAGTACGGCTGTGCCGGCGTCAGCCACACCGCCTATGGCCTGATCAACCAGGCGCTGGAGTACGGCGATTCCGGCCTGCGCAGCTTCGTCTCGGTCCAGAGTGGGCTGGTCATGTACCCGATCTACGCCTTCGGCTCTGAGGAGCAGAAAAAGAAGTGGCTGCCGGAGCTGGCCGCCGGCCGCAAGATCGGCTGCTTCGGCCTGACCGAGCCCAACCATGGCTCCAACCCCGGCGGGATGGAGACGCGCGCGATGCCCGCCGACGGCGGATTTGTGCTGAACGGCGCCAAGGCCTGGATCACCAACGGCTGCCTGGCGGATGTGGCAGTCGTCTGGGCTAAGGTGGGCGAGCCTGATGGAGCGCGGACCCATGGTCCGTCCTCTTCCTCCGGCGCTGCAGATACGGACCACGGGTCCGCGCTCCATACCGGCGACTCCAAGTCCATACGCGGTTTCCTGGTCGAGAAGGGCATGCCGGGCTTTTCCACCGCGGAGTACAAGAAGAAGCTCAGCCTGCGCGCCTCGGTGACCAGCGAGCTCTACTTCAAGGATGTCTTTGTCCCCGAAGCTAACATGCTGCCGAGTGTGCAGGGCCTCAAGGGCCCGCTGTCCTGCCTGAACCAGGCGCGCTATGGCATCGCCTGGGGCGCGACCGGCGCGGGGATGTACTGCCTCGAAGCAGCCCTGCGCTACGCCGGCGAACGCAGCCAGTTCGGCCGCCCGATCAGCGGCTTCCAGCTCCAGCAGCTCAAACTGAGCCAGATGGCCACCGAGCTACTCAAGGGCCAGCTGCTGTGCTGGCGCCTGGGCAAGCTGAAGGAAGCCGGCACAATAACCCCGGCCCAGATCAGCCTGGCCAAGCGCGATAACGTCTACCAGGCCCGCGAGTGCGCCCGGATGGCCCGCGAGATCTATGGCGCGATGGGCATCATGCTGGAAAGCCACGTCATGCGTCACTCCAACAACCTGGAGAGCGTGCTGACCTACGAGGGCACCCACGACGTGCACCACCTGATCCTCGGCGAGGCGATCACGGGTCAGAGCGCGTTTGAGGGGTAAAATCACCAAATGCCGGAGATATCAAGGTTCTATGGAATCATAATCCGAATGTTTCCAGAAGACCATCCGCCACCTCACCTTCACGTCAGCTACGCTGGCGTTGAGTTCTGCGTTGATCTCAGAACCGGTGAAGTCACTGATGGAGCGGCACCTGCAAAACAATTGAAGCTGGTCAGGCAATGGATGATCCTTCATGAAGCTGAACTGCAGAGCAATTGGAAGCTCGCCGAGCGTGGTCTGCCGCCCATGAAAGTCAAGCCTCTCGAATAGAGGGTATTATCTAAGTACTATGTCGATCCAGACACAAGTGCCCAGCATCGATCAGATCCTGCAGATGGACAATGCGATCACGCGGGTCGAGGCCCTGCCCGGCTACCGCATTCGTCTCACCTACATTGATGGCGAGACCTACGAGCTGGACTATTCCGAGAAACTGGACAAGAGCGACTTCATCGGCCAGCTCCGCGACCCGGCAGTCTTTAACGCAGTCAAGCTCGGCGAGCAGGGCCGCTGGATCGAGTGGCCCAACGGCTATGACAATTGCGCCGATGCCCTGCGCTGGGATGGCGAGCTGGCGCGTCGCGGTCTGACCCGCGCGGACGTGCAGGACGCTGAGTGAAACTAACGATGAGCCTGCGGTACCGCACCCCCAGCACTACGGTGCCGGGCGATTCACCAGATTCATCTTGCAAGCCGACTGATGAGCTCTCGGCGAGACTCCACCTCGTTCTCGTTCCAGGGCTTCTCCCAGCGCCAGCGCTGTTCCAGGATTGGTCGAAGCCTAGCAGCATCCTCGCCGAGACTGTCCTTCAGAGTTCGATCAAACCACAACTCCAAAGTGCCCGCTTCAACAACACGCGACCAGAATTCAAGTCGCTCTATGATCATCTCTTTGTCACCACCGATGGCAAGCAGGGCATGGGCCGCGGAAATGCTGCTGGCCTGCCAGTCAGATGCCAGCTCAGACTCCAGCCATGGGATCGCCTCGGCAGCGGCAGGTCCAGCAAGTGCCAACGCGTCGCTTAGTGAGGATCCGCAGCTTTGGGCCAGCGATTCAGCTGATCCATCGTCCTCTCGGACGATCTGCAGGAGATAGTCAGCGGCAGCGGGAGAGTCTGCGGCGAGATTTCCCAACAGGGCGGTAGCATCCCTGCGTGGACCTCTAACGAACTCAAATCCCTCCATGGTGTACTTCTTTGGCTCCTGTTCTACTAGCGACTTCAGCCAGTCCAGATAGGAATCACGGCTCGGAAAGTACTCTTCTGGGGGGACTCCCCAAAGCATTAAGCGGCGGACCCAACTGGGATCGAGCGCGGTGGGGTTTTGCCTCAACTTATCCAGCAGGACAGGGCGGCTGCGCTGCGGAACAGCGGAGCGGCTTTCGCAAATTTCCAATAGGGGTTCACTCGAACTAGTTGCCTCACGGTCCAGAAACACCTTTGAATCTCTCAAGTGCTGCTTTGCATAGTCGAGAAGCTCGTTCTCGTCCTTGGTTATCTCAAACAATGCCTGCGCAACCTCCCACGCGATCTCGGGCCTGTTATCCCTGATGCCGCGCAGCTCAGGCACCGTCGCAGCAGCTGCTGGCCCCAGCCTGCCCAGGGCCTTTATCGCGGCTTGGCTAAGCCCTTGATCAGGCCCCTGCGCAAACTCAAGCAGCCGTGTCAGCACGCGATCATCCACCGCCGTATCTCCGTCGAGCCCGGAGATTATGCCGCGGCAATACTCTGCATCGTCAACCTGCAGAAGTGAATTCAAGCTCCACAGTAAGTCTGGCTGTCCACTTCCCGCCTTGAGAAAGGACCGGCACAATTCCGGCAGGCCGCTGTATTTTTCGCCGCCGTAGCTCACGCTGAACATCTCAATGACAAGGCTTCCCAGTCGATGGAGGATTCTTCTGGCTAACTGCTCATCGGGCTGCCTGATAAGGGTTGCCAGACTTTCAGCGGCCTCCTGCCGGACCCAGGCTTCGGGGTTGGCGCACTGATCCAGAAGCGCTGCCAGCACTTCCGGGCTTGAGTAGTCAAGTTGCACGGCAAGCCGCATGGCGGCGCTAACCGCAGTCTCATCGCGAATCAACCCAGGCAGTTGAGCCAGAAACAGCGCTGCGCTGTCCGGATCGACTTCATGCAGGATCCCGATTGCTTCAGTAACTAGATAGCGCTCACTACGCGTATTGATGAATTCAGTGCATCTGGTGACAGCCGCTGTCTTGTCGCCGTCAATACACCAGATGCAGCGCGCCAGCTTCATCCTCAAATAATCATCTTCCTTGTCAAACTCTCGCTGAAGGAGTGGTAAAGCAGGCTGAGCCCTAGGCCCAAGCCAGGCGAGGTAATCCAAGGCCTCGGTGCGGTCGAACGATTCGACAGGCAGCGACTTAAGATCTCCCAGCGGCAGGCTGCTGTCCTCAAGCTGGCACAAACTGACGCTGGCTGCGAACCCGACCTCAGAATCGCCTTGCTGCAAACGGCGCAGCCCCTCGCGATAGGGCAGCGCAACTGGGCCCAGCTTGCCGATTCCCGAGGCAGCCGCCAACCGTACTTCCGAATCCGTGTCGTTCAGCATAGAGTTCAAGGCCAGGGCGACCTCTTCGTTGCCCCAACCCAGTCTGCCCAGCCAGCCACAGGCAAAGACACGCTGGCCATCAACCTGCTCCGCAAGGCGCAACAGCTCAGGGATTTCGCCAACGTCGTAGATGCGAACGATATGTGCACGGGCAGAGCCGGTGCTGATCAACAGAGCCGCAAGAATCAGGTTCAGTATGCTTCCGCACAGTCGCTTCAGCCGCATAGGGCATTATCGCAAGGAGGACCGATTAAGTTAATGTCACGCAGAGGAAGCGCTGAAAGATACCTGGCCCAGATTCCTCCCTCCGCTATCATCTCCCCATCACGCGGCAGCGGGCTGCGCCGCATTCTGGGGTTAGACCATGGACAACACGAACATGTCCGGCGCTGACAACTTATCCGGTGCAAACAATGGATCAGGCGCATCCGGCACTCCCGCCGCCAGGCCCGGCGGCATCGTCTCCCCCACCCCGCGGATCGAGCAGCGCGCGGGCTTCTGCATCGTCGGCGTCGGCTGCGATGCCGGCCCCGGCAACACCGGGCCGATCGCCGAGGCCTGGGACCGCTTCTTCAAGGTGCCGCCGCCGGCCGAGCAGCAGGGCGTGCTGGCCGCCTTCCGCTTCACCGGCGAGGGCGCCTTTCACTACACCGCCGCCTACCGCGTGCCCGCTTGGACGGCAGCGCCCGCGGGCTTCGAGTCGGTGGACATCCCGGCGCAGAACTACGCCATCTGGCGCTTTGAGGGCGACCCGGCCGGCATCGCAGACGCCTATATGGCGCTCTTCGGCGAGTACCTCGCCGCCGCGGGACTCACAGCGGACATGGACGGCATCCACCTCGAAGACTACCCCGCCGACGGCTGGGACCCGGCCACCGGCGTGATGAAGGCGGATTTTTGCATCGCCATCAACTAACTTGGTGAGCCGCTTAGCAGCCTGCGGATTTCGGCACGATTGTCATAGCTGTTCTCGTAGGTCTTTGGCATTTCCCAACGCCAGCGCTGCTCCATGATGGGCAGCAGCGATGCAGCCCAGGGGCCAAGCTCCATGGAGTATTCGTAGTCAAACCAGCCTTCAACATCCGTGATATCTGAGAAATGGGCCCAGTACTCCAGTCTAGACAGGACCAAGTCGTGCCTCCCACTGATCTTGTCGATGGCCCCCGCCGCAGCCAGGCTGACCAAGGCGTCTTCGTCCTGGAGCTGCACTACCAGCCATGGCAGCGCCCTCGGCGCTGCTGCCGGCCCTGCTTCACCTAGTGCGTGGCACATGGCGTACTTCTGAGCTCTCGTTACGATCAGGCCTTCATCAGCGGGCCATGGAATTAGATCAACTAGAAGTTTAAGCGCCTCTGGTGAATAGGCCGCTATCGACCCAAGTTCCAGGATCGCTTCAACCTGTGGGCCGGTGTAGATGTCGCCATAGTCGTAATCGTAGTCAACAGTCAACGGAGCCCTCAGCCTGGTTGCCAGCAGTGGCAAGAACTGAATTGCATCTTCTCCGGTTATGCCCGTGCGTCGCAGGAGAACATAGTGATACTCGTCGCCGTAGTGCTCTTTCAGTGCCTTCAGAAATAAATCACGGCTGCGAGCCGGGACTTCACCGCGCTGTTCGGTTACTTGCAGCATTGGATTAGCTAACTCCCAGAAGCCGCGCGTTTCATCTGGCTGGTCAAGCAGGCGCAGTCGGTCTTCGGCGTAATCCAACAGCTCGTCCTCGCTGCCATTGACCCTTTGAAGTGCCTGCGCGGCTTCCCAGGACCACTTAGTATCGTCGTCACGAATTTCACGCAGGCCCGATTCGATGCTCAATGCCCTTGGCCCAAGTTCGCCAATCACTTCGAGCGCTTTGCGGGGCAGATCACTCTCAGTTTCCTGTGCACAAGCCAGCAGACTCTCAAGTAAGACAGGGCTTATGGTTTTCAGCTTTGGCACTACCAGCACTACTGACAAGCGTAGTTCTACATTTCTGCGCCCCAACAACTCAGCAATGGTGTTGCAGGCCTGGTTGGGTTCTGTCTCGGCTGAAATGTAAGCGTCACATAAGTCTCTAATGTGGTGGCCGGTGTAAAAGAATCTAGCGGGGTCAAGCTCATCAGCGGCCAGGAACAGCCTCTCGCGCAGCTCCTGCGCCAGCCAGGCGTCTGGCTGGTCCAAAATTGCAGCCAGCGCAGCGGCCGCACTGGCACCCGCCCAGTCGTCTCTCCTGGGTGTGACATCAAGTAGTGCCTGGATCAGTTCAGGACTACCGTAGTGCAGCTCCTTAATGAGGTCGCACGCCTGCACGATAGCCTCTCTACGCTGTATGATGCCTGTAAGACGCGCTAGCTCAGCGCTCGCTGCCCGGGGTGAGACACGGTACAAGTATCCAAGCGCCTCAACCTGCAAGGCGTCGCTGCTCGCTTCAAGCAGAGAAAGGTAAGTGTCGATTGCCTTTTGGTCGTTTCCATCGATCCGCCAGATACAAAACACAACCTGCATGATGCATGGGTCGTCATGAAACCCCCGCGCCCGCTCAAGCAGTGGCAAAACAGGATCAGCCCGAGGCCCAAGCCAGGCCAGATAGTCAAGTGCATCGGGGCATTCCTCTTTGTCGCTTGGCAACGCCGTGAGTCTTGCGAGTGGTGCCGCGCTGTCCAGCAGTCTGCACATGCTAACAACTGCCGCAAAGCCGCAGTCCGGGTCATGAGCGGCAATTCTCTCAAGAAGGGGCAAGTAAGGATTTGCAACAGGACCAATCTTACCCAGAGCTTCAGCGGACGCCTTCCGGACTTTCAGTGTTGGATCTTCAAGCAAGGCACCGAGTGCATGCGCCACTTGTTCATTACCCCAGCCAACTTCACCAAGCCAGTAAGCTGCGCCAGATTTGGACTCGCTGTCGCCTTCTAACTCCAGTAGCAACACGGGAATATCCTCTGGCTCATATGTAGCTGACATCAGAGCACTCGGGGCCTCTGGGGACATTAAGCCAAAGCTGAGCAAGAGCAGCAGCAGCGAGATCCCCCGGATACCTGGCAGGCGCATATCAACTTTTCGAGCTGCGCGGCCTGGAGTTAAAAATGATAGTAGGTTCGAAAGATCGCGGGATTCCGGCTTCGCCCAAACCTTACAGTCAGGCCGAACAAAGGAAGCCACTGATCAGACTACACTTTACGGATGAGTGGCCTTCCAAACGCCGCACATGCGCGATGACTGATCTATACTCAAATGCGAGCAGCGACGACAGCCCTGACGCTCAATGGAGATTAGCATGGACAACCCTGAGGCTAACAGCACCCAGGCGGCGGAGATCCGCATCGAAAAGCTCCCGCCCTTCAGTATCGTTGGGCCGGCGGTCGAGATTCTCGACGGCAACCCCGCGCCGATCTTTGAGCTGTGGAGCAACTTCCCGCCGGCGGAGAAGCCGGAAAGCCATAGCGGCGTCTGGGGCGTCTGCTGGGACCGGCCCGAGGGCGGCTTCCACTATGCCGCCGCCTTTGTCGTGCCCCACGGCACCAAGGCGCCGGAAGGCCAGATCGCGCGCACCTTCCCCGGCGCGAAGTACGCCGTATTCCCCTTCAAGGGCGCGCCGCCGGAGATGGGCAAGCTCTTTTTGCACATCTTCAAGGAAGTCCTGCCCGCCGCTGGCCTGAAGCCCGCGCTGCAGAGCCTCTGCCTGGAGATGTACCCGCCGGAGCCGATGGACAGCGAGGGCAACCTGATCGCTGACCTCTACGTTGCGGTGGAGTAGGCGCTGACTGCTGATCAGCTGAACGACGGGCCGGGCTTGACCCGGCCTACGGCGCAATAGGTCGCCGGCCGCTGCGCTGCTTATCTTCGTCGGCCAGCCGCCGCATCACGTTTATTCCGCAGTCCTTTCCAGCCCCGGGACAGGGCTTGACTTCAGGTCTTCGTCCGCTATACTTACCTCAAGGTAAGTATGCTTACCTGCGGGTAATTACCCCGGGTAAGCCGGCGCGCGGCGCGCGGAGGAACTGGCATGACGCGGACAGAACTTTCACCGGCCCAGCAGGACTACCTTGAAGCGATCTATCGCCTGGCCGGCGCCGCTGACTCATCTGCCGGCGGCTCGCGGCGCAGCCGCCATGCTGAGCAGCTCAGCGGCGTGCGGGTCACCGATCTGGCCGCCGCCCTCGGCACGCGCCTGCCCACGGTGGTCCGAACAGTTGCCCGCCTGCGCGAACTGGGCATGGTGGAGCAGGAGCAGCGCGGCCAGGTCCACCTGACCGAGCCAGGACTGCGCCTCGCCGTCCAGCTGGCCCACCGGCACAGCGATGTGGTCTACTTCCTCTATGCCGTGCTCGGCGTCACCGCCAAGCGCGCCGAGATGGAGGCCTGCCTCGTTGAGCACGGCCTGTCCGCCGAAACCGCCCAGCGCCTGCACCTCTTCCTCGAGCGCTGGGACAGCCTCAGCGACGCCCAGCGCGCGCGGCTTTCCGGCCTCGACAAGCGCGTGCGCCCGACCCAGTTCACCCTGCTGGGCGAGGCCGCCGGCGCCGGAGGCCGCGGATGATCACTGCGCGATATCAACGGCTGCTGCGCTGCACTGGTCTGCTGCTTCTCGCGGCACTGCTAAGCGGCTGTCCCAACAAGAATGGCGCCGCGGGCAACACCGGCGCCAGCGACACGAAGATGCTGAAGGTGCTCTGTACCACCAGCATCATTGCCGACTGCGCGCGGCGCATCGGCGGCGAACACTGCGAGGTCACAAGCTTGATGGGCCCGGGTGTCGATCCACACCTGTACAAGGCCAAGGAAAGCGATCTGACGGCGCTGGCCTCGGCCGATCTCGTTCTCTATAACGGCCTGCACCTTGAAGCCAAGCTCGCCGACGTACTGGAGCAGCTTGGCGAGCGCCGCCCCTGCGTCGCAATCTGCGACGCCATCCCCGAAGATCGGCTCCTGAGCTGGCAGGGCGGCGGAGGGTCGCATGACCCGCATGTCTGGTTTGATATCAGCCTGTGGCAGTACTGCGTCAAGTCGCTGTACGAGGCGATTGCCAGGGCCGACCCGGCCCACAGCGCTGACTACGCGGCCAACTTCGAGACATTTAACGCGGAAATGACCGCCCTGGATGCCCAGCTGCGTCAGGATGGCGTGGCTATCCCGCAGAACCAGCGCGTGATCATCACCTCGCACGACGCCTTTCGCTACTTCGGCCGCGCCTATGGCTTTGAAGTGCGCGGGCTGCAGGGCATCAGCACCCAGAGCGAAGCGGGCACGGGGGATGTGCAGGAGCTGATCAGCTTCGTGGTTGAGCGCAGGATACCCGCGCTCTTCGTCGAAAGTTCCGTCCCGCGCCGCAGCATTGAGGCTGTGCAGGAAGGCTGCAAGGCCAGGGGCTGGCAGGTCAGCATCGGCGGCGAGCTGCTCAGCGACGCCCTGGGCAGCCCCGGCACTCCCGGGGAAAGCTACACCGGCATGCTGCGCTACAACATGGACACTGTTATCCACGCGCTGGGTCAGCCAGCGCCGGAGGGCGGCGGTGAGCAAGACAGATAGTTCCGCAGCAACAGCCGGCCTGGCCCTCGAAGTCCACGACATGACCGTGGCCTACAACGACAAGCCGGTCCTGTGGGATGTCGATCTCGAAGTCCCACCCGGCGTGCTGATGGCCGTCGTCGGCCCTAATGGCGCCGGCAAAACCACCCTGATCCGCGCCGTCCTGGGCCTGTTGCAGCCCGTCGCGGGCAGCGTGCGCATCTTCGGGGCCGGACTGGCCCAGGCGCGCCGCCGCGTGGGCTACCTGCCTCAGCGCGGCTCGGTCGACTGGGACTTCCCGACCACCGTGCTTGATACGGTAATGATGGGCACCTACGGCCAGCTCGGCTGGCTGCGACGTCCCGGCAAGGCTGAGCGCGACGCAGCGATGCAGGCCCTCGAGCGCTGCAATATGGCCGACTATGCCGGGCGACAGATCAGCCGGCTGTCCGGCGGCCAGCAGCAGCGCGTCTTTCTGGCCCGGGCGCTGGTGCAGCACTCTGACCTGTATCTGATGGATGAGCCCTTCGCCGCGGTCGATGCGACCACCGAACGCGCGATTGTTGATGTGCTGCGTGAACTGCGCAGCCGCGGCTGCACACTGCTGGTTGTGCATCACGACCTTGAAACCCTGCGCGAGTACTTCGACTGGGTGCTGCTGCTCAACGTGCGCCGGATCGCCCTTGGCCCGGTGGACGAGGTGCTGAACTCCGAAAACCTGCGCCGGACCTACGGCGGCCGCGCGGCCTTCCTCGCTGTCGAAGGCAGCGGCGCCGGCGATGAGCAGACAGCAGGCGGCGGCGAGTGAGCAGCATTTTCGCCGAGCTGCTCAGCGACCACACCTTGCGCACGGTGGCGCTGGGAGCCACACTGCTGGGGATTACCAGCGGCGCGCTCGGCTGCTTCGCGATGCTGCGGCGGCAATCCCTGCTCGGCGATGCCATTTCTCATGCCGCGCTGCCGGGGGTTGCGCTGGCCTTCATGCTGACCGGCAACAAGGAACCGCTGGTGCTGCTCTGCGGGGCGGCACTCGCCGGCTGGCTTGGCACCCTGGCCGTCGGTGCGATTACCCGCCACAGCCGGGTCAAGCTGGATGCGGCGCTGGGCCTGGTGCTGTCGGTCTTCTTCGGCATTGGACTGGTCCTGCTGACCTTTATCCAGAGCCTGCCAAACGCCCGCCAGGCCGGTCTCGACAAGTTCCTGTTCGGAAATGCCTCAACCCTGCTCAGTTCCGACATCCGCAGCATGGCGCTGCTCGCGCTGGTTGCCCTCGGTGCCCTGGCATTGCTCTGGTCACGATTCAAGCTGCTGGCCTTCGACCCGGACTTCGCCGCCAGCCTCGGCCTGCCGGTCCGCTGGCTCGAGCTGATCCTGTCGACCCTGATCGTTCTGGCCATCGTCATCGGCCTGCAGACGGTCGGCGTGGTGCTGATGAGCGCGATGCTCGTTGCGCCGGCGGCGGCAGCGCGGCAGTGGACTGACCGGCTGTTGTCCATGGTGCTGCTGGCGGCGGGCTTCGGCGCCCTGGCGGGTGTCAGTGGCGCGCTGCTCAGCGCCAGTTTTGAGCACCTGCCGACCGGCCCGTCCATCGTGCTGCTGGTCAGCCTGCTGGTGCTGGTCTCGCTGCTCTTCGCCCCCAACCGCGGGCTGTTCTTCACCTGGCTGCGCAGTCTGCAGCAGCGCCGCCAGCTCGGTCGGGCGACGGTCCTGCTTAACCTCCTGCGCATGGCCGAGCAGCACAGTGATCCCTTCCACCCCCACCGGCTGCTGGTGCCCGGCGTGCCCGGCCGCAGCCTGAGCCTCCAGGCCGGTGACCTGCGCCGTGAAGGCATGATCGAGCCGGTGGGCGATGGACTGTTCCGCCTGACCCCCAGCGGACTGGCCGAGGCCCGCCGCCTGGATGAAAGCTATGTGCCCGGAGGCCAGCCATGAGCCCGCAGGTCGAGATCATCCTGATCGCCTGCGCCACCGCGGTGGCCTGCGCCCTGCCCGGCTGCTTTCTGGTCTTGCGGCGCCTGAGCCTGATGAGCGATGCCATCAGCCACGCCATCCTGCTGGGCATCGTCAGTGGCTTCCTGCTCGCCGGCCGGCTGGATTCGCCGCTGCTCATCATCGGGGCCGCACTCACTGGTGTGCTGACTGTCGGCCTGACACAGAGCCTCGTCCAGACGCGCCGGGTCAAGGAAGACGCTGCCATTGGCCTGGTCTTTCCTCTGCTTTTCTCACTAGGCGTAATACTGATCTCGCGCTTTGCAGAGCAGGTACACCTTGATACTGATGCGGTCCTGCTCGGCGAGCTGGCCTTTGCGCCATTCAACCGCTGGCAGCCCGGCGGCCACGACCTCGGCCCCGTCTCGCTCTGGGTCATGGGCGGAATACTCGCGCTGAACCTGCTGCTGACCGTGCTGTTCTTCAAGGAGCTCAAGCTCAGCACCTTCGACGCTGGCCTGGCAGCCGCGCTCGGCTTCAGCCCCGGCCTGCTGGCCTATGGGCTGATGACCATGGTCAGCCTGACCTCCGTTGGCGCTTTCGACGCCGTCGGCAGCATCCTGGTTGTCGCGCTGATGATCGGCCCGCCCGCGGCCGCCTATCTGATGACCGACCGTCTGGAGCGCATGCTGCTCTACAGCGCCGTGATCGGCTGCCTGGCGGCCATCTTTGGCTACTGGCTGGCGCATCTGCTCGACAGTTCCATCGCCGGCTGCATGGCCATGATGTGCGGAGTGCTGTTCCTGCTGGCCCTGCTCCTGGCTCCACAGCATGGCCTGCTGGCCCGCCTGGCCCTGCGCCAGCAGCAGCGCTGGGATTTCGCCGGCCGAGTACTCTGTATCCATCTGCTGCAGCACGAAGGCACGCCGGCCGAGCTAAGTGAAAGCGCCGTCCGCCATATGGGCGAGGGGCTGAACTGGAGCGCCCGCTTCGCCGCCGAGGCCCTCAGCCATGCCCAGGATGCCGGATTGCTGCTGCGCAATGGTGAGCTGCTGGAGCTGACCGAGCTTGGCCGCGAGAGCGCCCGCGAGGCTCTGGGGCGGAGCTGATCCCATCTTCCACGGGGGAAAGGGACTGCGCATCTGACTTTAACCGGGCAAGTTCTTCAGGGAACACAATGCCATTCCGATAAGACCTGTGTGAAGTCTGCAACGGCTTCCAAGGGGTCCATTCGTGAATGCTGAAGTAATAAACCGCTTCGTCGCCTCGTCCCAGGCTGTGTTGAATGATTATTTCAACCTGCCTGTGGGTTCGGGCGGCCCGCCATCAGTGATGGGCAGCGGAGCGTCCCTGCAGCCTGTCTCTGTCATCGTCAGTGTCTTCGGCGACATCGTCGGCCAGTTTGTGCTGGGCTATTCCGAGGACGTCGCGCTGAACATCGCCCGCAGCATGATGATGAACCCGGACTACCCCGCGCTGGATGACCTTTGCATCAGTGCCCTGTCCGAGCTTGGCAACATCATCGGCGGAATGACGGCCACGGAGCTTACGGGTATGGGATTCGAGTGCGATATCGCTCCCCCGTCGGTCGTCCGCGGCGAGCATGTGACCATGAATGTCCAGACGGACAAGATCCTGGTCCTGCCCCTGAACTGTCGCGCAGGGGAATTTTATCTCTACATCGCCCTTAAAGATTCCGGCCACCACTAGGCCGTGCCCACGCGGCCAGGAGAAGTGCAGTGTCAATCGATCTGAATGCATATCTGGAGGTCTTCGCAGAGGAAGCGCGCGAACACCTGCAAGCGCTCAACCAGGCACTGCTGGACTTCGAAAAGAGCTATGACCAGGACGTGGTCAACGTCATGTTCCGTTCGGCGCATACCCTCAAGGGCATGAGCGCCACCATGGGCTTCAGCGAGGTCGCCGAGCTGACCCATAACATGGAAAACCTGCTCAGCCCAATCCGTCAGGGCGAGCTGAAAGCCACGCCGCCGATGGTCGACCTGCTGTTCAAGTGCCTTGACGCGCTGCAGGAGATGATCGAGGCCCATATCGCCGGCGAATCCCACAGCATTGACATCAGCGAACTGGTCCGCCAGCTCGCGGCGCATCTCAGCGGCGAAGCCGCAGCTGCAGATGCACATACAGTCGACGGCGCAGTTCAACCATCCCAGCGCCGCGGGCGGGCCTATCCGGGCCATCCCGATGCCGCCGCACTTTCCGCCATGGCCGCCGCCCCCGGTAACGGGATGCAGGTCTACCACCTGCGCGTCAGCCTCCACGAGCAGTGTGAAATGCAGGGCGTGCGCGCTTTCATGGTGCTGCGTCAGCTCCGCGAGAACGGCGAGCTCTTCCACTGCGATCCAGCCGAGCAGGTGCTTTGCGAAAGCGAGTTTGGCGGCACCTTTGATGTTCTCTACGGCAGCGACAGCAGCCCGGCCGAGCTGATCGAGCTGGCCAAGGGTGTGTCGGACGTCCAGTATGTCGATGTGCGCCTCGTGCTGGCGGAGGACCCCCTCGCGGAGTCCAGCCCGGCCAGCGATGACACTGGCAGCCTGGACATTTTCAAGCTGAACGATTACGTGGTGGCCCTCGCGGCCAGTTCGATTGCCGAGGGCGCCCGTCTGGATCATGTCCATGTGCGCCTGGCCCCGGATTGCAGCCTCAAGTCGGCCCGCGCATTCATGGTTTACAAGCAGCTTGAGGCCCTGGGCGACATCATCGCCAGCATTCCCGATACCGAGGCCATTGAACAGGAAAACTTCGAGCTCGACCTGCATTACCTGCTGCTCAGCCGCAGCTCGCTGGGCAGCTCAGCCAAGGCGCTTGACGGCATCAGCGAGCTTGAAAGCGTCGAGGTCCACGAGAATCTGCACCCCCGCACGGAACAGCCGGCGCAGGCGGAAACGGCATCAGCCGCCTCTGCAGCTGGCGGACCGCAGCTTCAGGTTGTCCACCCGCCAGCCAGCGATGCCCCAGCCGCCACAGCCGCTGCCACGCCGGGCGGTTCGGAGCCTGCTTCCGGGCAGCGCGCCCAGGTCAAGCAGACCCAGACCATCCGCGTTGACACCGAACGTCTCGACGTGCTGCTCAACCTCGTCGGCGAGCTGGTCATCGGCAAGACCCGCCTGGCCTCCCTGGCCTCCAGCACCAAGAGCGGCGAGCTCTCCGGTGCCATCGAGCACTTCGGGCATATCGTCAGTGACCTGCAGAACATCGTGATGCAGACACGCATGGTGCCCATTGAGACGGTCTTCAACCGCTTCCCGCGCATGATCCGCGACCTGGCCAAGGCCCGAGGCAAGCAGATCGAGCTGGTGATGACCGGCGGCGAGACCGAGCTGGACCGCACGGTGATCGACGAGATCGGCGACCCCCTGGTACACCTGATCCGCAACGGCCTGGATCATGGCGTCGAGACTCCCGAGGACCGCATCGCCGTGGGCAAACCGGCCAGCGGAACCTTGACCCTCGCCGCCTTCCATGAGGGCAGCAACGTCTTCATCCAGATCCGCGATGACGGCAAGGGCATCGATGCCGATCGCATCCGACAGAAGGCGCTGGAAAAGGGCGTGATCACCGCCGAGCAGGCCGCAAGCATGACCCGAGAGCAGGCGATCAACCTGATCTTTGCCGCCGGTTTCTCGACCGCCGAGCAGATCACCGACATCTCCGGCCGCGGCGTCGGCATGGATGTCGTGCGGACCAAGATTGAGCAGCTCAGCGGCGAGATCAAAGTCCACACCGAGGTCGGTCAGGGCAGCACCTTCACCATCAAGCTGCCGCTGACCCTTGCCATCGTCCAGGCCCTGCTGATCCGCGTCGCCAACGAGGACTTCGCGATTCCGCTGGCCTACATTGAGGAGACGCTGAAGGTCGATCCGGCCAAGGTGCAAAAAGTCAAGGACCAGGATGTCTACCTGCTGCGCGGCGAGATCCTCCCGCTCGTGCACATGCACGATCTGCTGCTCAGCCCGCAGACCGAAGAAGGCCGCGGCTGGCGCGTAGTGGTGGTGCGCTCAGGCAACGCCCGGGCCGGACTGCTGGTGGATGAAACGGTCGGCCAGACGGAAATCGTGATCAAGAGCCTTGGGCGCCACCTGCAGAACACGCCCTACATCAGCGGTGGAACGATCCTTGGCGACGGCACTGTGGCGCTGATCCTTGACGTGCCCCAGATCGCGGCCTAGTCGACGCTGCGCCCCGGGCGCAGCTTGCTGAACTCTTTGGGTGGATGGGGCTCGTAGTCTTCCGTCAGCTTGATCACGCGCTTGTACAGCGTGTCCCAGTCGATAACCTTGCCGCCAAGGTCCTTCTGGCCCTGCTCGGCGGCCTTCTTGTTGCGGAAAGCTGCCACATAAGGCTCGGCGCTCTTCTCTTCGTCTCCCTCGATATCTACCAGGTACCAGGAGCGCTCGACAACCAGCATGTTCGGGCTGGTCTCCTTATAGTCCTTGTGCAGGACGATCTGGGTTGTGCCAAAGGTTCGGTCCTTGTAGTCCTCCATCCGCTCCAGCATGCAGAAAGGGCTGCAGGCATACAGCGTGCGGCTGTGGTTGTGCCCCAGATCCACATAGGACTTCATCCGGGACGGACTGTCATCCCAGACCCGGCCGCAGACGTCGCACAGCGTCCGCTCGACCTTCGCCTGCCCCTGCAAGGGCACGGCCAGCAGGACGGCAAGGGCCAGCACGGCGAGTCGCAGCCCGGCGCGGATCCAGGTTGTCCCAATTTTTGCGTATGTCTGCGGCGGCACACTCACAGGAAAATTCTACCCTTCGACAGCCGCGCTTGTTCCAATCTAACTGCTTGTGCTGGCTTGCACCGGCGCCTCTGAGCTGGCCAGCAATTTATCAAGGACTGCGGCAGGCTTGCTATAATCCCCAGCGCCCGGCGCAGGCCGTGGCTGGAGGGCTGAATGGAAGAAGTCGAAGTTGAGATAATCATGGAGCAGCTGCCGGACGTACCGCGTGTCGTCGACGGACTGGCGCGCTTTCTCGACCTTGAGCAGCACAGCCTGGGTCAGACCACCACGCTTGACCGCCTGCTCGACACCGAAGAGCGGCAACTGCTGGCCAAGGGGCACACGCTGCGCCTGCGCCAGAAACTCGAGAACATCTACGCCGGCAAGGAGCTGCGCCTCACCTACAAAAAACCCCTGCGCCAGCACGACACGCTCTTCATCCGCGAGGAGACCAAGCTGAAGCTGATGGAGGGCGACAGCGCCGAGGCGGTATCCATGCTGGGTGCACTCGCCCTCGGCCTCTCCGGCCAGGAGCTGCGCCAGTGGCTGCTGATCGAAGAAACCGCCCGCGAAGCCAACATCGGCCCCAAGGGCAGCCGTGTGCGCGTCAGCATTGACTACTGCACCTATTCCAGCCCCGACAACCCGCGGGCCAAGGAGCAGGAAGTCGTCTTTGAGCTGGAAAGTCACGGCGTGCCGGAGGGCGTGATCCTGAACGCCGCCGACTGGGTGATCAACCACATCGGCGGAACCATTGCCCGCGAGAACAAGTTTGCCCGCGGCCTGAAAATGCTGGGGAAGATGTAGGTCCGTTTAAGCCGCCAGCGCGTCGGCCAGTTTTACGTACTGCTCCATGTTCAGGTCCTGCGGACGGGTCTGCGGGTCGATGCCCGCGCTGGCCAGCGCGGCCAGGGCCTGCTCGCTGTTCAGGTGGCTGTAGGTCAGCTGCAGGGCGTTGAGTATCGTTTTGCGCCGCCGGCGGAAGACGCCCTTGATCAGCTTGTCATAAACCTTGCGCTCCCGGGGCTGCGGCTGCGCGCTGGCGCCCAGCGGCTCCAGCGCGATTACCGCGCTCTCCACCCGCGGCACCGGATAGAACCCGGCCGCCGGCACATCACAGACCCAGCGCGGGCGCAGCCAGGTCTGGAGGTACAGGCTGAAGCTGTTATAGCCGGGGTCGCCAACCTTTGCGCAGGCCCGCAGCGCTACCTCGCGTTGCAGCATCACCACCGTCAGGGCGATATCGGCGCTGTAGTCCACGACAGTATGCAGAAAGGCCGAGCTGATCTGATACGGCAGGTTGGTGACGATCTTCAGCGGCCGCTGCTCATCCTTGGCAATCTTGATCACCCGCTCCAGGGCGTACTTGTTAAAGGCGATGTCTTCCAGGATAACGTTGCGCGTTTCGGGCAGCACCCAGCCGCGCAGGTACTTCACGATCACATCGTCAAGCTCAAAGGCATACAGACGCCAGCAGCGCGCGGCGATGCTCTGGGTCAGGCTGCCCAGGCCCGGGCCGATCTCGACGACGATCTCCGAGCCGTCCAGCTCTGCTGCGCGTACCACCTGGGCCAGCGCGCCATCGTCAATCAGGAAGTGCTGGCCGCGCGCCTTGGACGGGCGCAGCCGCGCGCGTTCCAGCGCGGTACGGATGTAGGTTTCAAGCATAGGCGGAGCATTCTAGTCGGCGCTGCGGCGTGATTGGAAATGGAAAGGCGGTGCCCTTCAGCATTTTCGCAGGTCGACTTGTCGACGAACCCACGAGGCCTCGCTGGCCCCACTCAACATAACCTGTTCAGAATGAACGGCTTTACTGCGCGATGTTCAGGTTCTGGCCCGGGCCCAGCGTCGGATTGGCGATCGGCACGCCATAGCTGCTGCCCCACAGGAAGATGAAGTTGCTGGCCTGCGGGAAGCGGAAGCACTCGGTGTTGACGCCCTCGGCGATGCACTTGAACTTGAAGTAGCCCAGCGCGCCATCCTGGCCGGTCACGACCGGTGTGCCCTGGGTCTGGGTCGCGTTGAAGCCCACCAGCTTGTAGGGCGCCGTCGCCGGGCCAACATCATCGACGCCAAGGAACAGCGGCGGGGTCAGGAAGTTCGGGTGGCCGCCATAGGCGTCGACCGCCTCGACAAACTCGACCAGCGAGGAATCATATTCAAAGCGCACGTTGGCGCTGAACAGGTCGGTGATCTCGTTGACCTTCACCGCGACATAGAACTCGTCGTTGACGCTGGCAAGCTCGCCGGCCGGCGCCTGAATTTCGAAGTACAGCGTCGCATTCGGCAGGTTACCCGTGCCGACGGTCATGCTCGCCGTGTTGGAGGGCTTGAGGTTCTCTTCAAGCTCGCCGTCCGTCGGCGAGACCTTGAAGCCGACCATCACCACATACCAGGCATAGTCGCCAGGATCAAGTCCCGGGTCGACGAAGGTATAGCTCAAGCGAGTGTTCTGGCCGTTGAAGTCGCGGGGGGCGCTGGGGCCGGTCGGGTCCGCGGTGTTTTCAACCTTGGTCCAGCGCGCGCTGTCGGCAACATCCGGGACCTCATCCGGGCTGCTCAGCTCGGTGCGGTAGACGTTATAGCCATCAATACGGGACTGGAAGTTGAATCCAATGGGCGTCAGGTCCTGAATCGCGATCACGCCATTGCCATCGCCGTCGGCAACCTCGGCCCGCGCAAATTCGGGGTTCTCCAGCGGGTCGGTGGACTTCTGGAAAAAGATACCGATCGGCGCCAGGTCGGAGACCAGCACCTGGCCGTTGAGGTCATAATCTCCAACGCAGCGCTCGTGCCAGTTCAGGGTCACGTCGCCTTCGGCCTCCGTGGCCGCCAGGTCGTTGACGCGGCTGTTGAGGTCCTTATTGACCTTGCTCACCGTGCGCACGGCATCCATATCGGCACCTGGGGCAAAGCTCAGACGCGCCAGCGGCTGGCGGATGTCGAGCTTGGCACCATGCAGGCCGGTGGCGCCAAAGACCAGCAGGCCGGGCTCAACTTTGAGCGCCAGCCCGAGGCCGTCACTGCGCGATGCGTCCAGGCTCAGCGGATGCTGGCGACTGGCGTCGTATCGCAGGTAGACTTGCGTGAAGCTCGCGGCGCGACTGCTGATGACCTCAACGCTGTTGCCCTTAACCCGCAGGCTCAGTGCGGACTGGGCCGCGCTGTCGGGACGGTTGTTAACATCCAGGGCCAGCACTGAATAGTCCCCAAGCTGCCGCCAGTTCGCGCCGGCCAGCACGGACTCGATCCGCGGCACCTCAATCGTAGGAGCGTTGGGGTTCCAGGCCGAGGCATCCCGGCCGGCATCAGGGCCCGGCATGGTGGCGGAAAGATCCAGCGCAGTGTCGCGTCCGCAGGCGCTCAGGCTAAGCAGCAATATCGCGACGGCGGCGCAGCGCCAGACGGCATTGGACAGGTCCGATGCGGTGTAGATACGCAAGTTCGGCTCCTACGCAGTGGGGGTGCTAGCTTGTCGGCGAAGCAGGATGCGGGAACCAGTACCGCCGGCGCAGTAATTATACCAACATGCATCGGCATTAAGAGATCAACACTTGATTACTTCCTGCTCCGCCTCCGGACCGCGCTATAGTGCCGCTGTGCCGGAAACCGCAGCGGTGCAGCAGGACGCGCAGGCGATGCCCGCGCTGTGGGTCGCAAGCTTTCCTTTGAATGAAAGTGATGCCCTGCTGCGCTTCTTCACACCCCGCGAAGGTGCGCTGGCCCTCAAGGCCCGCGGCATTCTTAAGGCTGCTTCCCGTTTGGCGCCGCTGCTGCAGAGCGGCGACGAGCTGATGCTGCGCAGCGCTCTGGCCCGCGGGGCGCGGCTGAGCGGTTCCGGCCCGGCCGCCCAGGCTCCGCTGCGCGTGCTGACCGGCATCAGCCTGCACCTGCCCCACCCTGTCTGGCGCAGTGGTCTCGACCACGGCGCGCTGCTGTGGTGGATGCTGGACTGCTGCTGCGCCTCCAGCGCCGCGCCGCTGCAGAACGCCGAGATGTTCCAGCTGCTCGTCAACCTGCTGCGCAGCGAGCCTGCCCCCGCGGACCTGCCGGCCTGCGCCAGCGTCTTTGCGCTGAAGCTGCTGGCGATTCACGGTCTGCTCCCGGATCTGCGCCTCTGCAGCATTGACGGCCACAGCCTGACGCAGGACGAGCCGGCCTTCCTGCTGCCCAGCGGCGAGGGGCTCATCGGGCGCGCAGCCTTCAATGCCAGCTATGCCAGGAGCTCGGCGGAGCTGCCGCGGCTGGACCCCGAGCGCCGCCGCCGCTGGCTTAGCCTGCAGCACAGCGCGCTGCTGGATTACGCCCGTTCGGGCGCTGACCGTGAGGATGCCGCGCTTTTGATCCGCATCGCGACCCAGCACATCGGCGACCTCTCACAACAGCGGCTTGAAACGGCGGAGTTCCTGCATAAACAGTGGAAGCTGAGCAGCATCTGATGCATGTGGTCGATCAGCCCTGCCAGCCCCTCAGCCATGAAGGGCGCGGCTAGTCCTTACTTGCGCTTGCCGCTGGATATTCCGCCGAACCAGCGGCCCAGGCGCCCGAGACGCGTGAAGCTCTGCGGCGGATTAACCGTTGCGCTCGGCTTTGGCGCCTCATGCTTCCCCGGGAAGAGCGTCTCCTCAGCCGGCTTGGGCTTGCGCAGCGGCTTGGCCGTTGCCGCGTCGGCAGCAGCCGTTTTGGCCGGCGGCGGATAGACGTAATCTTCGTCGCCGTCGCGGCTGGCCCGCGGCACATCGCTCTTCACTTTGAATGGAACGTCCGGCAGGCGGTCAATCGGCGTATCATCCAAGCCAACGCTGAGCAGTGGCGCGTGGCGCTTGGGCTGCTCGATACGGATGCCATACATGCTGTAGCGCGGGCTGGCCAGGCTGCTGGGCGCCGGTGTACCAGCGGCGGGGCCGGAGGCTTCAGCCTCAAGCTCCTCCATCGCCACGAGCTCTAGCTCAGCCAGGGGATGCAGGCCGGGCTCGGAGTCGGTCAGGGCCGCGGGGAACAGCAGGCTGGCTTCCAGTTCTACCAGCTCCAGTGCAAAGGCACCGGCCTGCTCCAGGGGTTCCGCAAGCACGGGCTCCCATAAAGTCACCGGCTCAAAGCCCGAGAGCTCGGGCTCACTGGCCTCAGAATCCGTGTCCTGAGCCGAAGCAGCGGCAGCATTCTGACCCGCACTAGCAAGTGCCACACCCTCCGGCTCGCACTCTTCGCCCCAGCAATCGTAGGGCGAAACAAGCTGGTCAACGCTCTCTGTCAGCTCCTCCGCGCTTGGCACTGCGGGCAGTTCAGCCGCAACGACCAGCGCGCTTGCTTCGTCTGCGGCCAGGTCCGCCGCTTCATCAAGCGGGGACTGGATCGCCTCTGAAACCGCCTTGGGCTGGGCATTGAAACTGCCTGTGGCAGCCTCCACACTCGGTACCACGGCCCAGAAGGCGTCGCCGGCCTCTGCCAGAGCCGCGTTTCGTTCAGCTTCATGCTCGCTGGCTGAAGCCTCTTGCTGTGCCGTTTGCTGCGCCGCGACGGCAGCTTCGGTCTCAGGATCTACTGCGGCCGCAGGCGCTTCCACCGTGCTGCAATCAGTCGATTCCGCCTCTGAAGCAACTGTCGGGGCCGCAGTTTCCAGCTGTTCTATCTGAGTGCTTTCGGCCTCAAATACGGCGGCAACTTCGCTGCTTGCTTCTGCCATATGACCTTCGGGATTCGCTGCCTCCGGCGCCGGCGCGGCCTCTTCCGGAGGCATTGCCTGGGCAGCTGCTACTACAAAACTGGAGGTCAGGACAGCTAGCTCACCCGGAGTTGCCGTCTCTGCGCTGGTCTCATTCTCCGCGGCCGGCTCGACCGAGCCGGCACTGCCTGGAGCTGGCGCGTACTCGGCCACGGGCCTGGCATCCGGCTCGAATGACTCATAGGCGTGCGCAGCAGGTACTCCGGCCTCAGCGGGAGTCTGCAGGTTGATGGGCTGCAGTCAAAACTCGACGTTTTTTTCGGCCTGCTGAACTTTCACCCGCGACAGGGCCAGGTTAGCGCGGTCGCGGTCAAGCACAACATAGAAGAAGGCATCCAGGTCCTTGCGGCCGATCGGCCGGATGACGTGATACTGGTTGCCCAGGGTGATCAGGATGTCTTCTATGCTGTCGTCCAGCGCCAGCTGGTGCATCATGCGGCGCTTGCTGCGCACAACATCGGTGGAGCCGGCCGCTGCGACCTCAAGGTCCATGCCGTTTGAGTTAAGCTGCCCCAGCATCATGCCGGATTCGCAGTCCACGAGGGCGGCTGCCACAAAGCCCTCGATACCTGAAATCTGGTTCAGGCTCTCCTGAATACTTGCCATCACACACTCCCACGCTTGCCCGCAATTCAGGAATCTGCGCGAGATCGCAATGACCCGCGCCTCAACACAGATGCTAACACTCATGGGTCGCGCGGCGGAGGGCCTAACAGCAATGTCAGCGCCTTTTAACCCAGCATACATACAGGCGCAGCTATAAGCATGCACAGCGAAAAGCGATGCCGCCCGGCTCGCTGGAGCTGACGTACAGGGTGGGTCCTTGACTGCTAGCTCGGCTGCAGGCCGATCTGCGCTTCCACCAGGTCGATCACCCGCAGCAGACGCGCATCGTCGGTAAACTGCCGCGCGCGCTGCAGGGCCTGCAGGCCGGCGGACATATCGCCGCGCTGGATACACAGCGTGGCCGCCACCAGGGCGACCACCGAAGTGTTGCGCTGCATCTCTTCCTTGGTCAGTGAGAGCAGCAGCTTCTGGGCGCCTTCGGCATCGCCGCTGTAGACCTTGCGCAGCACGTCCTGGATGGTCGATGCCGTGTTCGCCCCGGATGCCGGTGCAGTCTCGGTGCTCGCGGCCCGCGAGGTAGCGGCGGAAGCCTGCGGTGCGGCGGCAGGGGTCGCAGGCGCGCTCTGCTGCCGCTCGCGCAGCTCGATCATGTCCTGTTCAAGATGGGCGATGCGACCAAGGGCCGCCTCGAGCTTAAGGTTCAGCTCGCTGACCCTTTCGCTGAGATAAGTCACACGCGCGTCAAGGCCGGCTTCACGGATGTCGCCGTTGCTGAAAGCGCTGCCCTGCAGGTCTTCTTCCAAGTAGATCTCCCCGCCCACTTTAGCCCTTGCCTCCGCCGCGGGTATCACCCGGGTCCTTCAGCAGCGCCAGCAGTTCATCGAGGATTTCATTGGTTGCCGTGCGGCGTTCCTCCGCCTTGCTGGCCGATTCAGGCCGCGCCGGGGACGGCGGCGGCGTCGGCGGGGTCAGCGAAGACTCGCCGGCATACAGCCGGTCCAGACGCTGGCGGCTGTCACGATAGTTGTGACGGATCACCAGCAGCTGCTCCAGCAGCAGGATCGCCTGATCCGGGTTGTTCAGGTGCTCCTCGGCTGTAGCGAGGCCATACAGGGCCCGCAGGCGCAGCTCAGGCTCGCGCTGCTCGGTCTCGAGGCGCTTGATCACTTCGTTATAGGCGCGGCGCGCAATATTGAACTCGCTGTTGTCCACGAAGCACTCGGCCAGCTCAACATAAATCTCGGCGTCGTTCTGGCCGCGGCCGATGGCCGCCTGCAGCTCGCCGATCGCCTCGGACAGCTCGCCGGCGCTGCGCTGCAGCCGCGCAATGGCCAGACTGCGCTGGGCGCTGTCGGGCTGGTTACGGGCCATCTCAACCTGATGCTGATAGATATAGCGCTTGAGGCTGTCGACCCTGCGCTTGGCCAGCACGCCGCTGGGGTCAACATCCAGGGCCTCCTGAGCCAGCTCATACGCTTCATGGATCTCGCCCTCGGCCTCGGCCAGGGAGCTGAGGCGCAGGCGCACCAGTGCGGGTACCAGGGCATCGCTGCTGCGGGCCTGACGGGCGCGGCGATACTGGCGCAGCGCCAGCTCCGCATTCGCCTGGGCTTCATAAAGCTGGCCGCTGCGGTACAGCAGGTCAGCACTGTCGGCGTCATGCAGCCAGGCCGCCGGCAGTTGCAGGCCGGACAGGAAGGCCCAGACCAGGTGGTCGGCGGCCAGCGCGGTCAGGCCGCGCTCACGGTACCAGGACACCAGCCAGCGGCGCGCGGTGTGAGCGGCAGTATCGGTGGTGGCAGTCTGCGACAGCAGCGACTCCGCCAAATCCGCGGCGCGCTGGCCGAGGGCCTCTGGCAGCGGCTCTCCGGAAGGCGTCTCGCCAAGGTTGGCCCACTGCAGCTTTTCAAGTGCGCTGGCCGCGCGGTCAAACTCGCCGCGGCGCAGATAGGTCTCCACCAGGTCAACCTGCTGGTTGACCGCAAACTCGCTGGAGGCAGCTTCCTCCATCAGTACCAGCGCTTCCTTGCCGCCGGAACCCTGATCCTCGGCATGCCACAGGGCCAGGAACCAGGCGCGGCTGAAGTCGCCAAGTTTATGCAGCAGCATCAGCAGCGCCCGCTGGCGCTCATCATCCTGCGGCGCCGACTGCGCCAGCGGCAGGGTCAGACGGGCCAGCTCCCGGGTAGCGGACGCAGGCAGTTCTGCCCGTCCGATGGTCAGCAGCGAGTTGATGAACTCCTGCTGGCCCGCAGCTTCTTCCAGATCCAGCAGCTTCAGTCGCTCGATGCGCACCGGTACAGGGTCTTCCTGACGCAGCTCAAAAGTGCGCAGGTATTGCTGGGCCGCATCACGTCCGCTCTTGCCGGTGGCCGCCAGGTTACGGGCGGTTTCCAGCACTGCGGCGCCGTCGTTGCGTCCAAGGGCGATTTCCATTTCAAGACGGCGCAGCTGCATCCACAGCGCCGGGTCATCCGGCAGCTTGCTGGTATCCAGGTTGCGCAGCGCAGCTCCAAGATCGTGCTCGCTGAACTCACGCAGCTCCCAGGCCTCGGCCAGGTAGTCCAGCGCGGCCCCGGCATCGCCGGCCCGCAGTGCGAGCTGGTGCAGGTTCATCAGCAAGTCGACGATCTGGCTCTTCTCAAGCTCAACGTTGCCGACCTTCTGGCGCAGGGCCGCACCGATGGCGTACAGCTCCTCGGCGGACCAGCGCGGCGTCAGCCAGGTCAGGGCCGACAGGGCCCACTGCCAGTCCGCCTCGCGGCTGGACTCGGCGACGGCGCGCAGCGCCACCACCTGCAGCGGGTACTTCATCGGGTGCGGATCCAGCGCGCCATGGTTGCGCAGCTGGGTCAGGATCGGTTCAGCGAGGTGCAGATCCTCGTTCAGAGCCCCGGCGTATTCCTCGGCGCTGCGCGGCCAGAGGTGGACACGCATGTAGGCTTCGGCCAGCTGCATGCTGGCTCCCGCCCCGCCGCCGGCCTTCTTGATCTCTTCCAGCAGCGCCATGTATTCCGGGTAGTCGCCCACCGCGTTGCGCAGGCCGGCAATCCGGTCCAGCGCCTCGGCGAAGCGGCCGGTGTCGAACAGGGCCTGACCCCAGGCCAGGATCATGCCGCTGGGCAGGTCGGCGTCGTGCAGTGCCAGACGATCAAAGAGTGCCAGCACGCGGTTGGCCGCCTGCGGACCGCTCTTGACCACTTCCTGCACCAGCCGCGAGGCCCGCTCAAGCTGGCTCGTCGAAGCGAACAGGGCGATCTGCAGCAGCTTGGCGTCAATATCGCCCGGCTGCGCATCAGTCAGCGCCTCAATCGGCTCGCGCACGGCAGCCAGGCCCTCGGCCAGGCTCGCGCCGCGCCCCTGCAGCACCTGGGTGTACTGCAGCAGCATGTTAAAGGCCTGTGTCAGGTCCTGAGTTTCGGGGTTTAGCACCTGCAGCAGCGACGCCATCAGCACCGGCTCGCTGTCAGGCTTGGCCGCCTGTAGTTCAGTCAGCAAGGGCTTGATTTCCTTATAAGCATGTTGCAGGTTGAGCTCTTCAACCATTTTCAGCGCCAGGTCGTAGTCCTTCAGCTTGATCGCCACCTGACCCATCAGGGTCAGCGAGGACGCGCTGGTCGGGAAGATCGACAGCGAGTTGATCCGCTCAAGCGCCCAGCCGGGCTGCTCGGCGGCCAGTCCGGCGCGGCAGATCAGTCCGACCACCTTGTCCGGCTGCGGCACCGCCTGGCTGATCGAGAAGACATCCGCCGCACCCAGGATCAGTTCCTTGGGCTCCCCAAGCGCGCACAGCTTCTCCAGCGTGATCCCCAGCGGGTCAGCCGAGACCGGATCGCCCTGGCGCACCAGTTCCATCAGGTCGCGGACGGACTGCTCAAGGTTTTCATCGCTCTGGCGCACGCTCAGACGGAAGCGCAGTGAGGCCTCATGGCGCTGGTCGATCAGCTGGGCCAGGGCCTCTTCAATATAGCCATCCAGTTCGGGAACTGCCGTGTGTGAGCCGTTGCCGTTACCGTTTCCACTGCCGTTTCCATTTCCGGCGTGGTCGTGGCCCACAAAGCGCTCGTGCAGGAACTTGATCATCTCAAGCTGGGCATCCGCGCCGCCGCTTTCACCAAGCAAGCCGGACAGCCGCCGCGAGGCCGGCACGACGTGTTCCGCCGGCAGGCGGTCATAGATCATTTCAAGTGAATCGTGAACATCAATCCCGTCGCCGCTGCCCGCGCCCGCGCCGACAACCTGCACCGCCTGCTCCCAGTGGCCCTGGCGCAGCAGTGAGTCGCATTCGACTTCAACGCGCGTGGCGGTCGGAATCGCCCCGGCCAGTGCATGCACCAGCTCCAAGGTCTCAGCCGGCTCAAGCTCCACGCTGGCCTGCTTCAGGGCTGCCGGCAGCATGGTCCTGCGCTCGGTACGCGCGATCAGGGTCAGGTAAGCGCGGGTCCATTTAAAGCGCAGCGCGGTGCGCTGGGCCTCGCTGACCTTGTCCAGCACAGGACGAAGCTGCTCCAGCCAGTCCAGCAGCTGCTTTTCGTCAACCGTCTCGCTCTGGACGGCCGAGGCCTCAACCAGCGCCCCGATCTCGTCCAGCGCAATCTCCAGCAGTTCATGGCGCTGCTCGCGGGCGCAGAAGTATGTCGCCTGCTGCGCGCGCTGACGGTGCAGCTCCAGCGCCGGCACCTGGCTGGCCCAGGTGTTGTAGGACGCCACGATCTGGTCGTCATCCGGGGCCAGCAGCGCCGCCGTCGTCGCCGCCTCAAAGCCCGCGCCGGGCTCGCCGCGATGGCCGCGCTGGGCGGTCGCCAGGGCGATCAGCTGCGCCGGGCTGCCGTCGTTATGCGAGACCAGCCACTGCTCAATCTGGCCGTAAAGCTCGGAATGACGCGGGTCGCTGGCCGCCACATTACCCGCCAGCTTCAGCGCCTCGCGCCAGTCGCCCAGCGCCAGCGCAAAGGTCCCTGCCGGACCGGCAATCTCCGAAGGCAAATCGTCGCCGCCGGCGGCCTGATAGATCCGGCTGAAGAGCTGCTCGAGGGCCGCACCGTCATAGTGCTCCTTCGCGTGCAGCATCTCAAGGCCATTGCGGTTCTCGGCCACCGCAGCAAACAGCGCCGCCGCGCCCTCGACATCGCACTCGTAAAGCATCTGCTCGACCAGCCACAGCCGGGTCTCAAGGCCCGTCCAGGCCGGTCCGCCGGCTTCTCCTGCCGCCTCCAGCACTTCTTCGGCCCGCGTCAGACTCAGGCCCTCGCGGCTGATGTGCTCGCTCAGCGCGCTGCGCAGAGCCTCAGGCTGCGGCTGTCCCGCCAGCAGCTCAACCAGCGCCCGGGGCAGCACGCCCTGCGGCTCCGGCTCGGCGGCCGGCTCGAGCTGCTCTTCCGCGGCGTCTTCTTCCGGCAGCTCAGCGGCCACCGGCTCTTCAATTACTTCTTCCTCGGCCACAGTTTCAACCTGCGGCTGATCTTCCTCTTCAACAGGAACTGACTCTTCATAAACTTCCGGCGCTTCCTCGCTGGCCATCACCGGCTCGGGCTGCGCCGGCTGCGGCGCCTCCACTTCAGCCGGCTCGGCGGCCTGCGGCTCAGGCTCGGCTGGCGCAGCCGCAACTGCATCCTGCTGACCGCTCGGGTTCAGGACATCCTCACTGATCGTTGGCCGCGGCGGGGCCTTGGGCTTGGCCGCAGGCTTGGCCTTCTCGGCCGGCGCCTCAACCTTCTTCTCCGGCGGCGGCGGTGCCGCGCTGCGGTCCTTCAGCCGCGTCTGCGCGCCCTGGAAGACCTCGCTGATCACTTCTTCCTGCCAGCCGCTCTGCGTCAGCACGTTATGCCAGCGGTTAAGCAGCGGCTTGCTGACATCCGGCGGCAGGTCCATCACGCACAGGGTGGTGAAGTCCACCAGCTGGCGCTCGCGCACGGTGTCGGGATTCTCGATCAGCCAGTGCGCCATTGATTCTTCATGAATGCGGGCGCGCGAGAGCTTCTCGTGCACCGGGTTCCACATCAGGCTGCCGCGCGTAAAGTCGCGCACCACCGGCGCCAGGGCCATCTGGTGCAGCTCCCAGGAGCTGTCCGCCCGCGCATCGAGGATCAGGCGCACCATGTCCAGCAGCTGCGGGTTGCCCTCATTACCCTCGCGGGCGAGGTCAATCAGCACCTGCTCGGCCTGCCGCAGGTTCTTGCGGATGATCAGGCTTTCGGCGGCCAGGAGCTGCAGCGGCACGCTCTGGTCGCCCAGGGTCGACTTGCTTGCCAGCAGGTCGCTGAGCGCCACGCTGACCAGCTCATCGGTCAGCTTGATGCTGTCTTTACGCACCAGCTGGATCACGCCGTAGGCGTATTCCTTCCAGTCATTGCCAGATTCAGTCAGATGCGCGCGTTCGGCCAGGTACTTGATGTGGCGCTCGGGACGCATGGTCCCGGTCACAATGCGCCAGCTGAGCAGCGTGGAGCGCTCCTTCTTGGTTGAAGTAGGCATCTCCAGCAGCTTGTCCACCATCGCCGCCAGGCCCGGGACAACCGGGACCTTGCGGCTGCGGCCCGCCATTTCGGCGAAGGCCTGGTAAACCGGCACCGGTTCCTGAAGAATGAAAGCCGCCTCGACCATCGCCTCGGCGCCGTTCTTCAGCATCCCCGGGTTGCTGCTGCCGCTCTTGGTAACCTCCTGCAGAAAACGCTGCGCATACTGTTCCAGCTGCTTCACCATCGCGGGATGCCGCTTTTGCTGCTGCGGAGCCGGAAGCCTGCGATAGGCCTCCAGCTGCTTAAGCAGCGACTTCCCGTAATCGAAGTTTTGGAACATCTCTTCTACCCCTTTACCCTCGCGCCTCCTGCGCACCGTGGAACTTCAGCCGGCCTCACAGGTCGGTCATCACCTCAGCTACATAAATCCTCTGCAGCGCCCCCAGCAGTCCGGGGGCGGCAGCTGAACCCTCTTCGATCCAGCTGCGCAGTGCGGCATTCACCTCGTCAAGGCTGCCGCTGCGGGTGCTGCCCTGCAGCACGCGTCCAATCAGCTCCTGGGCGTCCACCCGGTCGGCCTTCAGGTCCTGCTGGCTCGCCGGGCGCACCGCGCCCATAAAGCCGCCGAGCCTGAGCCACTTAAGTCCGGGGGAAACCCACATGAATCCAGGCGCCAGCTCCAGGTGCGCCACCGGCTGGGGCAGGCTCTGCAGCCAGTCCACAATGCCGATGAGCTGCGCCGTCAGGCGCAGACGCTCGGGGCCGCTGAGCAGTTCGATTTCCACTTCGCTCAGCGGGGAGTCGGCGTTATAGGCGAAGGTCAGGTACTGCCCGTTGGCGGCGGTATCGCGCTGGGGCGTCATCAGATGCGGGTGATCCAGCCCGCTCAGCGAGAAGTAGGCCGTGCTGATGCGGTCCTGGCTGCCGGCGTCCAGTCCGGCGCAAAGCAGCCAGCAGCGGCGGCCGTCCTCCCGGCTGCGCGCCATGAACAGGCGCTCAGAGCCGGGAATGCCAAATTCCTTCTGCAACCAGAAGCGTTCTGCAATTGACTCAGGAAGACCCTGCGCCAAGGCAACTGATTCGCTCAGTGCGCTTGTCACGTTTGTCCCCATTAGTGCCCCCTTCAACCTGACCCCGTGGTATATGTCGCCAGGCTGACCAACCCTCAGGCCCCGCAGGCGGAAAGCAGCCGCCTCGCAGCTCTCGCCATCCATAGAGCATATCCGCTCACCCCGCGGTGGGTCACGCTGATTATATCGAGCCAGACACGGCTTTGAACTGCTATCTGTGCCCTGAGTTGTAGATTTGACGTAAGTTTACCGAAGTGTTATCCACGCATTATCAGCCAGCCATGCCACACCAGCCACCGCATCGCGGCCTGCCGCCCTAGCAAGCAATTTACCCATGCGGCAGAAACGGCCCCGAATAATGCGTAATTCCCACTTTCGCCCCCTTTTCGAACACGCCTAGAAGCAAAAAAGGCCCGGCATTACTGCCGGGCCCTGCTTATCGGGTCAGTGGAGCGCTATCAGAGCTGCTATTAGCGCTTCAGGTTGACGATCTCGTTGAGGATCTCGTCCTGCGTTGTGAACACCCGGCTGTTGGCCTGCAGGCCGCGCTGGGTGATGATCATCTGGGTGAACTCCTGGGCCAGGTCCACGTTGCTCTGCTCAAGGTAGCCGGCAAAGACCGCGCCGGCGCTGCCCGTCCCCGGCTGCAGCAGCACCGGGCTGCCGGAGTTGGTCGTCGGGCGGAAGGCCGTGTCGCCGGTGCGCTCGAGGCCCTCAGGGTTGGTGAAGGTGCCGAGCGCGAGGCGGGCGATCGGGCGCCGCTGGCCGTTGTTATAGAAGGCCACGATAGTGCCGTTGTTGTCCGTCTCGAAGTCGGTCAGCACGCCCATCGGATAGCCGTCCTGCTCGCGGGCCGCGGTGGTCGTCGGCGAGGTGTACTGGGTGATGCCCAGGATCGGGTCGCCGCCGCCGTCGAAGCGCAGGTCGATGCTGCTGGGGTCGGCACCGGGGGCCTGGAAGGTCACCGGGATCAGCGGGTTGCCGCTGGAGATCAGCCCCTGGGGGCTGAACTGGATGCGGCCCGAGGTATTGCTGAGGGTGATGTTGGGCTCGGCCGGCAGGCTGACGTCATACTGCCATTCGTTCTCCTTCACGTGGGTGAAGGTGATGGTCAGGTCATGGCCGTTGCCGAGGCTGTCATAGACCGTGCGGCTGGTGGTGTGCTGGAAGGCCGTTTCCGTGCGGAAGTTGGCCTGGCCGGCCTTGAGGGTCTCGATGCTGACGTTCACACCGGGCACCAGCGGGAAGGTCGCGCCGGCACCCTCGATCGCCGCCTCCACATTGCTCAGGGCCGAGGCGTCATAGAAGGTCGGGCCCAGCGGGCCGGCGGCCGTTGAACGGTCATAAGCCCAGTCCTCATAGAAGCGCTGCAGCGGCGGGCTGCCGTCGTCCGGGGTGAAGAGCAGCTCGGCCTTGGCGTTCTCGCCGTTGTCGATGATGCCCGCGTCGGGGCCGAGGACACCAACCGCCCAGTCGTCCAGGGTGTTGAAGCCATAGCGCGCGGCCAGGCCCGGCGTGGCGGTGGCATCAATGAAGATGTCCGCGTTCACCGCGTCCACCGGCGCTCCGGCAGGCTGGCGCTGCTTGCCCGCATAGTTGTGGGCCAGGGTCACCGTGCCGTTCGGGTTGGCCGTGGCCGTCACCGTGATGTTGGCCGTGTTGTTGATCGCGTTGGCGACCAGCACGGCGTTCTGCGCCGCGGTGTCGGTCAGGCCGGCGCTGCTGGAGAGCAGCACCGTCACGCCGTTGATGTCGAAGCTGTCGCCGGCCACCGGCCGGTTGGCTCCGGTGCCGATCGGCACCGTGGTGGTGTCGGTCGCCGACTTGGCATCCGTCACGGTGATCTGGTTATTGCCGACCAGGAAGGCGCCGGGCTCGGGCTGCGGGTTATAGAGGTTGACGATCAGGCCCGCACTGGCCGGGTCGGACACCGCGGTTACATCAATCGAGGTACCGCTGGAGACCGACTGCAGCACCACCTGGTACTGGCCGTTGATGTCGCGCACGGTCGCCTGCACCTGCGGCGAAAGGGTCGGGTCGATGTTGATTGCGTCGGCCACGGTCTGCGCCGCGCTCTGCAGGTCCGGCGCCGCCGAGGAGTCATAGGTCACGGTGACGCCGTTGATCGTCATGGTCTCGGGGCCGCCGGATATCGCCGTCACCGGGTTGCCGACCGCCTGGGCCCAGGGCTCGGACGCGCCGGCAAAGGTCTGGATGCCGGTGGTGCCGACGTTGGCGTGCTCGTTATCGGCGCTGCCGAAGCGGAAGCTGTTGGCGTTCAGGTTGCTGCGGAAGTCCAGCCAGGAGCTGCCCTTGGCCTCGAGCTTCTTGCCGAACTCGATGATGATGTCGTTGACCACGCCGCTGGGGGTGATCTCGGTGCCGTCCGCGTTGGTGGTCGTGTAACCCTGGACGCGGTAGCCGTTGTTGGAAACGAGGCGTCCGTCGCGGTCGATGTTGAAGTCGCCGGCGCGGGTATAGATGTTCTCTTTGCCGTTGCTCAGCACGAAGAAGCCGTTGCCGTTGACGGCGAAGTCGGTCTGGCGGCTGGTGTTTTCCAGCGCCGCCTGGCTCATCACGTTATGGATGGCCGCAACCTGCATACCCAGACCCACCTGGGTCGGGTTGATACCGCCGAGAGATCCGGAGGGCGCGGAGGCTCCCCGCACCATCTGGCTGAGCACGTCGGCGAAGATCAGACTGCTGCCCTTATAGCCCGTCGTGTTGACGTTGGCAATGTTGTTGGCCACCACGTCAATGCGCAGCTGGTGGTTGCGCAGACCGGCGGCCGCAGTAAAGAAGGCACTTCCTGCCATTTAACTGAGATCCTCCATGAATCTGAGGTGCAGGCCGGCGTCCCGGCCTTGGCAATGGCGGCATCTGCCGCCCCACATGCCGGCGGCGCTGTGCCGCCGGCCTCAAACTGGAGGAGCGGCCCGCATCTGTCGTTTAGCGGGCCCTGGCCTCCCCGCCGCGTTGCGGCGAGGTCCTGCCTTGCTCCTTCATCTGCCGCGCTGTCTGCTGCTTATCTCCCCAAAGAGCCCACGGCTCTCCCCAAGCTTTGCCCTTCCCGGGCTTCCCCAAACTGAATCCTTAGAGCCAGACAGCGCTGTCGATGTTTGTCACCACCCCATCCCTGAGGCCCTGCTGGTCAAGGGCGGTGACCACTGTGCGACTCGGCACATTGACCAGCAGTGCGTACTTTTCTCCCATCACCAGGCTGTCGCGGCTCCCCTTCGCCGCCGCCTGCTGCACAGCGCCTTCCAGCGCCTGCACTTCCTGCGCCCCCAGCTGAATCCCGCGGCTCTCCAGCCGCTGCAGCGCGTGCGCGCTGAATTTCACCCCGCCTGCGGAGCGCAGTCCTGCATCCAGCAGGCTGCGAAAGTCCGGCTCTGAGCCTGTCAGCTGCCCGGGCAGACGCGCCGCCGTTTGCTCCTGCACCCGGCCTGCGCGCTCGGCGGCATTGCTGGCCGCCGGGCCCATGAACTGCATCAGCTTGATGCCGTCAAGCACCTAGCTCACCTCCCTCGTCGTATCCGTGCCGGAACCCGTGCTGCCATCGCTTCCGCTGTTGCCCTCGGTTCCGCTGCTGCCCTCAGTTCCGCTGCTGTCATCAGTGCCGCTGTTGCCACCCAGCAGGTCGTCAAGCAGTCCGGCCAGGTCATCTTCCGCCGGACGGGTATCGTCCACCGAGCTGACCTGCTCCATCAGCAGTACCTTGTCATCGACCTTCAGCACCGGCACGCCGTCAACCATGTCGACCTTGTCCACCACGCCGGTCACGATCTCCTGGTTGGCGTCCATGCCTTCCACATAGCGGCCGATCAGGCTGGTGGCCTGGCTCAGGCCGGAGTTGCGGCTCTGGGCGTTCAGGGCGGAGTTGATGGAGACCAGCTGCTCAAGGCTGTTAAGCGTGGCCAGCTGCTGGGTCATTTCTGCGCTCTGCATCGGGCTCATCGGGTCCTGGCTCTTGAGCTGCTCAATCATCAGGCGCATGAAGTTCTGGCCCGAGTTCGGGTCCTCTTTCGACTTGACCACCGGGTTGTAGGGGTCCGGGTTCATCACAACCTGGTTGTTGCGCTGAACGCCGGCCGTCGGGCCCAGAATGCTTGTTGCCATATTCGATCTCCCCTGCCGGCCTTACCGGCCGGCTGCCCCCTGCGTCCTAGCCGTTAAGCTGGGATGCAAGCAGGCCTTGCCACTCATAGTGCCCCGCCAGTGCCCCGGCCATGTGGCGTTCCTGCCACTGCTGGTGCTCCTGCGCAGCACTGTGCCGCTGGGCCTCGCCTTCACCGCGGCCACCGCTTGTATCGGTGCCCGCCGGCTGCGCAGCCAGCTCCACAATTTCGATATCGGCTACGGACAGCCCGGCTTCAGTCAGACTCTGGCGCAAAGCCGCAGCACTTTCGCGCAGCTCACGCCGCGCCTGCCCGTTGTTGCTGGAAAGCTGCATCGCCACGCTGTTGCCCTGGACGAGGATGTTCACGTCAACCCGGCCAAGGTTCGGCGGGTCAAGCCTCAGGGTCGCGCGGTATTCGCCGTTACCGGCCTTGCGCGCCTCGCTGCCCAGCTCGCTGATCCGCGCCAGCGTTACCGCTGAAACTACCTGCGAAGCTGTGCCTTCGGGCTGCCGGATTGCGCTGAACTGAGCCAGCTGCAGCGGCAGGTCCGCGCTGAACGGTGCCGCAGTCTCGGCCGCGGGCTGTCCGCCGCGCTCAAGCTGCTGCGAGCCCTTCGTCCGCAGAATATCCTGCGCGGCGCCGCGCAGCAGTCCGCTGCGCACAGCCGTGGAACGCGTCAGCCCGGCGGCTGCCTGCAGGCTCTCGCCGGCCTTCTGCGCCATGGTGCTCGAGCTGCCCTGGATCTGCGGCAGCTCTGCGGCCTGCGTGCTGACCGGCTCGGTCGGCACAACTGCTTCAGTCTCCGCCTCCGAATCCTGCGGCTGCCCTGCCCGGACCTTAACAACCGGCGTCTGGGCCGGAATCTGGGCCGATGTGGTCAGCGTCCCTGCCGCCAGTACCACCTGCTGAATCTGTCCCTGTGGCGTTGTGACCGGCTGCTCAACTGTGCTGCTGGTCTCCTGCTGCTGCGCTGCCGCGGCCTCTGCGGCTGTTTGCGGCCGGGCCAGCAGCTCAAGCTGCGGCGGACGCTGGCTTTGCGGCAACAGGCTCAGCACGGCTTCGGCACGGTTGACCGCGGGAAGCGCAGTGCGTCCCAGGGCCAGTGCGTCGGCCGGCGCCGGCATAAGCTCGATCTGCCTGCCGGCAGTGATCGCCTCTTCCTGACGCACTGCGCCAGTCGTCAGACCTGCGCTTAGCTGCTGCGGCTGGCTGTGGCTGATGCGGAACTGCATCACCTGTCCGTCACTGGACTCAACTCTGACACTGAACTCGCTTGGCATCCCACCTGCCAGTAGGTCGCTGGACATCGTGTGTCCCAGACCAGCTTTGGCCGCTTCGCCTGCCGTGCTTGTAGTCAATCTGACTGACGCAGCCTGGTCAGAGTCTTGATCCGCCTTTGGCTGCGGCTCCAGCAGCTCCAGCTTTGGAGCTGCGCTGATGCTCTGCTTCTCGCTGACCCGCGCCGCGATGGCGCTGCTTAAGTTTGCAGCCTGCTGAGCTGATGTCCCGGCGGATGGCTGCGCCTTTGCCACAGCCTGCTGGCCTTCCGCGGACTCAGCAGCCGCGGCCTTTACCGCCTGCTGCTTTTTCAAGCCGCTCATCGTCTGGCCCACCGCTCCTGCCGCATCTGACTTCAGGCTCGCTTCAGGCTTGTCCGTGGCTGCAGCAGCTTCGCTGGCACTCGCCACAACTTTGCTCTCCGAGTTTGCCGGCTTTGGTTCCGCTTCCGCGGGTACAGTCGCAGTGCTGAGCATTGCTTCAGCTTCGCCCGACTCCGTCGTCGGTGCCGTTACTGCTGCTGTTTTCGCGCTCTGCTCTGCATTCGTTTTGGACGCCGCCGGCTGTTCAGCCTGAGCGGCCTGCAGGAGTTGCAGCACGCTGCTAAGCGCGGCGATCAGCTCTGCCTCAGGGCTCAGCACCTTGCGCAGCTTGCCTTCCAGCTTGCTGCTCGCCTCTTCCCCGTCCTCATTGGGCTGTCTCAGGCTTAGGCTCAGTTTGCCCTCGGCCAGCCGCAGCTGCAGCGGCCCGAGGTCCAGGCTCAGCGCCTGCGATTCCGTCCCGGCTGCTGCCGCATCTGCCTGGGCCTGCGCCTTGGCATCCGTCGCGCCCTGCAGCGCAGCCGCGTCCGTGCCGTCTCCGGCGCTCGCCGGGGCAGCGTTCTTCTGGCCGCCAAGCAGATCTTCGAGACTGGTCAGAATCTGGCCCAGCAGTTCGTCAAGCTCTGCGCCGGCCGTGAAAGTACTGCTGCTGTCTGCCACCGGCTGGCCGGCGGCTCCAGCTGTTTCTGCGCTTTCCGCCAGCGGCGCCGTGCTGCCAACTGCCTGCTCCAGCGCCGCTCCCAGCGCTCCTTTCCAGATGCTGGATGCCGCACTGCCCAGAGCCTCTGCCCCCGCACCGGCCAGCAGACCTGCGATCTGGTTTGCCGCATTGATGTTTGTGCTTATCTGCATGTTTTCACCTCCTTGTGATGAAATCCGTCCCGGCCTCGCCCGGGTCTGCTCAGCCGATCAGGCTGTTGTCACTGCCGGCGCCCTCCACTGGCGCCTGTGGGTCCGCCGCGGGATTCGATCCCGCATCCGGCGGTGGGTTGCTGTTGTCGTCTGGATTGGTGGCGGCGCCGGCGGCGCCGTCGATAGGTGTTGCCAGGTCGCCGGAAGCTCCATCCGCGCCTGAGCTGGCGCTGAGGTCTTCGGCGGGGTATTCGTCCTGCCAGCCGGCGTCCAGCGCGATTCGCGCCAGATCGGGCCGCAGTTCCGGCAGCGCCTCGGGGCTGGCCATCAGGCTCAGCCACTGCGAACTCGCCGCCGGGTCGGCGCTGTCCAGGATCGGGCCGCTGCTGCGGGCCGGCATCAGGCTCAGCGCGGCGGCCGCCTGGGCTGGCGGCCACTGGGCCAGCAGCCGCGCGGCCGCATCAAAATCCATGTGGGTGATTGCATCAGCCGCCTTGAAGCTGCGGCTTGCATTTGCCTTGCGGGCCGCCTCGCGCGCATCCAGTGCGCGCCGGGCCTCGGCGAAGTCCGGCTCTGCCGGTATCTGCGTCAGATCACTGCTGATACTGGCCGCGCTGCTGGCAGCCAGCGCTTCATCAGCCTTGGGTTTTGGCGCAGGCAGACTGATCACCCCGCTCTGCAACTGCAGCAGAAGGGCGATCGCGCCAAGTATCAGCAGCACCATGACCAGCGATGACTTGTTGCCAGCCGCCGGCCGCGCAGCCTCAGGCGCAGCGTCGCTATTGCCAGATTCTCTCCCCAACGGCGTGTTTATCGGCCGCCGGGCGCAGGGCTTTAGCCCAGGCTACTTTTCCTTGGCTTGCGGCGTTGCGGTGATCTTGATATCGAGGGTCTTGCCGGGAGTCAGGTTGATCTCGGTCAGGTCCGAGTTCATCGGCACTTCACCCATGCCCATAACCACAACCGTGTACTTCAGCGGCTCGATCTTCTCAAAGAAGAAGTTGCCGGAGTCCTCGGTGGTCATCTGGTACATCACCTGCTGGGTGGCCGGGTCGATGAGCTGGACAGTGATATAGCCAAGGCCGACGCCCTCAGGGCTCATGACGATACCCGCGATGTTACCCGGGATGTCCTTCAGCTTGTCGCAGCCGCTGAAAGCGGCGAGCAGCAGAAAGGTGGCCAGGATGGCGACGGTGCAGCGCATCAACACACTCATGGGTATCCTCCGGGCCAGCGCCCTGGGGCGATGACCGATAACTAAGGTTACAACCTGTCCGCCCGGCGGGCAAGCCGCGGCGGGGTTGTTTCGCGATTGCCGTCTGCCGGCGCAGAGTGCGCCGGCCTGCTGGAAGCTGTGTTTCTAGTCCTGCCAGCCGAAGGCTGCCGCCCCGGCGTTGACCCTGCCGATCACCGCCGCCTTGAAGCCAAGCTCGTCCGCGCTTGCCAGGACGGCCGCGCGATGCTCCGGCGCGCAGATCAGCACGAAGCCGACGCCCATGTTCAGCACGCGGGCAAACTCATCCGGCTCAATGTGCGCCGATTCGTTGACCAGATCAAACAGGTCCTGCACCCCTGCCGAGGCAGCCAGAGCCCGCAGCGCCGCGCGGCTGACCTGGGCGCAGAGCCCGTCCGGGATCACCCGCGGCAGGTTGTCGGGCAGTCCGCCGCCGCTGATATGCGCCGCCGCCTGCACCAGCCCGCGGGCCGCCAGGCTGGAGCTCAGCGGGGCATAGCAGATCGTCGGGCGCAGCAGGGCGTCCTTCAGGCTCTCGCCCAGCCGCGGATGAGGCGCCAGCCACTGCTCGTCCGACAGCGGCTCGAAGATGCGCCGCAGCAGGGAATAACCATTGCAGTGCGCGCCCGAGGAGGCCACGCCGATCAGCTCAGCCCCGGCCTCCACCTTGTCCGCGCCCCAGGCTGCCGCGCGGTCGACCATGCCCACCGCAAAACCGGCCAGGTCATACTCGCCGGGCTGGTAAGTGGAGCCCATCTCGGCCAGCTCGCCGCCGATCAGGGCGCAGCCGATCTCACGGCAGACCGCCGCCATGCCCTCGCCCACTACGCTGTGCGCGACGGCGGGTTCCAGCTTGTTGCAGGCCAGGTAGTCCAGGAAGAACAGCGGGCGGGCGCCGAGGCAGGCCACATCGTTGACCACGGCGCTGACCAGATCGCGCCCGGCCCAGGCATGGGTGCCAAAGCGGGCATGCAGGCGCACCTTGGTGCCGATGCCGTCGGTGCTGGAGACCAGCACCGGCTCGCGAAGGCCCGCAAGGTCCGGCGCGAAGGCCGCGCCGAAGCTGCCCACGCCGGCCAGCACGCGCCCTCCGGCCGCGCCGGCAAAGGTCGACTCCACCTGCGCCTTGAAGCGCTCGATGGCGTGGTCCTGGGCCTCGATGCTGACACCCGAGTCGCTATATGTAAGCGGCTGGCCCGCCGGGCCAGCCGTCTTGCTCAGGTCTGATTCGTTTGCCACTGCGCGCTAAGTCGCCGGTGCAGCGGGCGGGGCTTCCGTCAGTTCGACGTCCACGATCTCAGAGCCGCCGGAGATCACGCGGACCGACTTCTCGGCCGGGAACATCTCGCCGTTGTTGCTCTTGAACTTCAGCTTGTAGACCGCCGGGGGCAGGTTCTTGACAAAGACCAGTCCCTGGTTGTCAGTCGGCTTCTCGTCGATCTGCTTGCCGGACTCCGTGAAGATCATCACGGTGCAGCCCTGCTTCTCGCCGTTCTGCACTGCACGGATCGAGATCTCGCCCGGCTCCTGGTCCATACAGCTCGCCAGCATGATCAGCACGCCGACCAGCAGGAGCGTCCACTTCAGTGTGCGCATCAATCCACCTCGTACGAATTGGGGGGTCAAGTATAGATGATATCCGCCCGCCCGGAGTTCCGCCCTGGCCGCCGGCTCAGGGCAGCAACTTCTCCCACCACTTCTTTTTCGCGTCATCCAGCGCCTTCTGCTCTTCGGGTGTCAGCGGCTTTGGCGGCGGCGGCTTTTCGGTCAGCTCCACGTCGACGATCTCGCTGCCGTCCGAGACCACCCGCACGCTCTTTTCCGCGGGCAGCATCTTGCCCTGGTTGTCCTTGAACTTCAGGGTATACATGCCCGGGCGCATGTTCTTCAGGAACAGCAGGCCCACGTTATCCGTCGGCTGTTCGGCGATCTGCTTGCCGGCCTCGTTGAAGACCTGCACAGTGCAGCCCTGGCGCCGGCCCTTCTTCATGGTCCGCACGGAGATCTCACCATTGGGCAGATCCAGGCAGCCGCTGAGCATAAGCAGCAGCGGCATGGCCAGCAGAGCAGCCAGCGCGGTGCTGGAGCGGCGCGTGAGCAGCAGGCATGACAGGCGCATCAACCACCTCGTCCCCCGGATTGCAGCGTGTTGATTGTAGCCACAGTCGCGCACTGCGGGCCACCTGCGCGGCCGGAAGGTCCTTTCCCCGCTGCCAGTCCTCAGGCGGCGAATGTGTGGGTATAAGTTTTCGAGTCGCGTTATGGGATTGACTGCAATGACCATTGACATCTATTCGCCTGTCCAGCGGCGCAAAGCAGCGAGACGACAAAACCAGACCGGATCAAAACCGATTCGCGGAAGCATTGACTTTGAGGAGGCACTAAGCACATGGTAGCGCCAAGGTCCATAAGAACAACTATAGCAATACTTGCTGCACTCTGGCTTATCGGCTGTGATGCCTACAAGCAGTCGCCGGATCCCCCACCATTACAACCAGTCCCAAAGCAGGCTTACCTACCTTTTGTTGAGTCCCTTCACCTCCCTGACACCATAGTTGAAGGAACCCCGATCATAGTGGAAATTGAATTAAGTGCTGAGCTCAATCCGTTTGTCCTCGGCGCAGAGTTTCCGCAGCTTGGGGAAACTGTGATCCCGGTCTTCAGTGCGGGTAGTGGGCCACTGAACCAAGATGTTGGCATACAGCCGCTTTTCCCGGTCCAGACTAACTATGGCCCAGTTGTAAGCACTTATTCCTTGACGCTTCCGCCTCTCACCGCGGGACAACATAAGGTCTATGTCAGGAGCGCAGATAGCAGGCAGCACGGAGGTTTGCTGCTCACGGATGTTGAGAAACTCTATGAACACCCAAACTTCATGAACCAGACCTACACGATCAACGTCCAGCCCGCGCCCTAGGCGCCGCTGAGCTTGGCGAAGGCGCTGCGCAGGCGCTCGACCGCCTTCTCGATGTTCTCGCGGCTGTTGGCATAGGAGAGGCGCAGGTAGCCCTCGCCGCCGGGGCCGAAGCTGGTGCCCGGCAGGCAGGCCACGCCGAAGTCGTTGAGGATCACCTTCTGCACGTCGCTGCTGGTCCGGCCAAAGGGCGTCGTATGCTCCTTGATGTTGGGGAACACATAGAACGCGCCGGCCGGGCGGTGGCAATGCACGCCGGGGATGCTGTTCAGGCCGTCCACGATCAGGTCGCGGCGGACCTTGAACTCGGCGATCATCTCGTCGGCCTCGCTCTGGTCGCCGAGCAAGGCCTCCACGCCGGCGATCTGGGTAAAGGCCGCCGTGCAGCTCGCCGTGTTGGTCATCATCAGGGTCAGCTTCTTGCTCAGCTCCGGGTTGGTAACGCTAAAGCCCAGGCGCCAGCCGGTCATGGCATAGGTCTTGCTGTGGCCGTCGAGCAGGATGAACTGGTCAAGGTTATCAATCTTGTGCAGGATGCTCTCGTGCGGCGCGTCATAGCAGAAGCGGTTGTAGATCTCATCGCTGAGCACATAGAAGCCGCGCTCCTGCGCCAGCTTTGCCACAAAGGCGAAGTCCTCATCCGTCAGGATGCCGCCGGTGGGGTTCTGGGGCGAGTTGAGGCAGAACAGCTTGGTCTTGGAACTGACCACCTTCTCGAGGTCCTCATGGCGGAAGCGGAAGCCGGTCTCCTCGCTCAGCGGCACGGTCTTGATCGTCGCTCCAAACAGGTGCGCCGCCGCCGCATAGGCCGGGTAGGTCGGGTCCATGATGATCATCTCATCGCCGGGGTCCAGCAGCGCCATGCAGCTGTTGAACACTACCGGCTTGGCGCCCGGGAAGATCACGATGTTGTCGGCGCTGACATAGTTAATGCCGTAGCGCTGGTTCACATACTCGGCATACTTCTCGCGCACCTGCATCAGGCCGGCGCTGGCGGTGTAGTGCGTGTAGTGGTTGTCCAGGGCCCAGTGCGCCTTCTGGATGATGTTGGAGGGCGTGTCGAAATCCGGCTCGCCGATCTGCAGGTGGATGATGTCCTTGCCCTGCGCCTCCAGTGCCTTGGCCTGCGCCAGGACGACGAACGCGTCCTCGGTGCCCGCGCCCATCAGGCGCTGCGCGAAGCGCTGGGAAAACTGTGCCCGCGCGCCATCTGTCTGGGTTTCGTCTGTTTTAGCCGTGCTCATGGATAGGCCCCTCCGCCAGAGGCGATTATAGCAAGAGTAGCTTTGGAGCGCCCGTCGCCAGACCGGCATCTGCACTCGGGGCGCCGGTCTTCAGACCGGCCACGCGACGAATTGTCGTAGGGGCGCACAGGGTGCGCCCGGCATATCGCTGGGGCTTAGCCGTCAAGAACTCAGACAGTCCCCGCGTCTCGCGGGCCAGCTGCGATTTTGTTTGACCACAAAGAACACCGAGTGCAAAGAGTTCGAACCGGGAAACTCAGCGCAGTGTGCTCTATCGGCCCCGAGTACTTTGCCTGGCTTGATTCGTGATCTGCTTCGTGCCTTCCGCACTGTCTTTATCCACGTTGCGGGTGATCTCTTCTGCGCCGCTAAGCGCAGGCTCGGGAGCATCGCTGTAGGACTCCAGCAGGTATTCATACAGGACCTCGGCCTGATAGATGTTCTCGTTCAACCTGACAGCTCCTCTCACTAAAAGCGAGAGGAACAGACCGAATGATCCTCCGGCGCTGGCAGCAAATGCGATCAGACCAACTGTAGATGTTGGAATACTCACAAATGCCCCTAGTTTTGCGGCAAGCATAATCAGGCCGAATACACCATATCCCGCCGCAATCAGTACGGATCCCGGCAGAGCCGGACGCTTCGACGGGTCCAGAAAAAAGTTCAGGTTGTTCGCCACCGACAGGGCCTGGTCCTTGACAGATCTTGGCCGCGAAACGAAGAAAAACACCCGCAGCAGTGGATGACAATGTTCATACAGCAGCGGCAGTGCGCCTTCACCGCCCGCCAGCGCCTGCGCCAGACCGCTCGTCCTAAGCCTGCGCCGCAGCTCATCAAGTTTCTCGCGAGTTGGCGCCATTCCCAGGCTCAGGTTGGACTTGAAGAGCCGTCCGTCGAAGATCGCCTTGACTGCCGCAAGAATCTCCCGCGCGGTCGGATTGCTCACACGTTCAAAATCAAAACCGGGCGCATCCATCCCAGAGATGATAACACCACAAAACAGCTGCTCTCCTGAACCACGCCCTTACCATCCTGCCCTGACCATTCAGTATTCCTCTGTGTTTTCTGTGCCCTCTGTGGTGAGTCGCAATCCTGCGCTTGTTCCAGCCGGTCGTCAGGCCGAGGCCGTCATGGCCTGCGTTAATGCCAGCCCGGGCCGTGCCCGAGGCTGACCGGTGCATGCGGGACCAGTCCGCGCGTAAGCGCCTCCGGGTCGCTGTCGAGGTCCAGAATCTCGTCCGCCGGGTTCGCTGAATCCGGCAGGCGCCGGGCAGCGCCAAGCTCGCGGCAGGTGTATTCATACAATTCGCGCGCATGGATCCAGCGCCGCTCCAGCCCGCCCAGCAGTATCTTCAGCCCCGCGCCATAGATCAGCATCAGGGGCAGCAGGCCGCTTAGAAAACCGCGGGTCACATCTCCCGCGCCGGCCAGCGCCGACGCAGCAAGCACCAGCAGCGACCCGGCGATCAGCAGCGGCCCCAGCGAAAGCTCAAGCTGCTGCTGCAGCGGCAGCCCGCGGGTCGGCCAGAGATACCAGTTCAAGCTCGACAGCAGATGCCGCAGAAGCTGGCGGCGGCTGCGCGGTCGCACCGCGGGATAAATGCTGGCCAGCGGCTCCCGCAGCGCCTGGCCCAGATCCGGCAGGCTGGCCGGCCCGGAGGCGATCATCACCAGCAGGCTGCTGTTCTCCAGGGCCGCGCGCAGCTCGCGCTGGTAGGGCGTCAGCTGCCGCTCCTGCGCCCGGGCCCGGGCGCGCAGCACGGTGCTGTCTATCTCGGTCGGTGGATGCCAGCCCGGCCGCATGGTCTGCGGGATGGCCTGCCACAGCTGGCGCAGGATGTCCTGGCCGAGGGGGTTGTCGATACGCGCCAGCGCCTCGTCGAGGCTGAGGCTCTCAAACTCCGGCTGCCCGCTCTTTTGCGGTGCCAGCCCCGGGCGGGGCTGCAGTCTGGCCGGCGGCGCGTCAGGCTCAAGCTGCCCTGCGGCCAGCCGCCCGATCCGGCTTTCGCGGCGCGTCTGCATCTGCGCTAATACTAACCCAGCGCGGCGCTGGTGTCAGCAGCAGCCGCTAGTGCGGCAGCCGGCGCCAGAACTGCTCGTCCAGCATGCTCTGCGGCTCCGGTGTCTCGTGTTCATCAGCCAGCCCGCCGCCGGCCTCCAGGTCGCGGGTTTTCAGCTCGCCTTGCGGCACTCCTCCATCTGCCGTCGGAGCATTCTCCTCAGCCGGATCGCAATAGGCGCTGGCCAGATAGTTGTAAAGCTCGTAGTTGTTTTCCATCAGCTCCTGCGGGTTTGGCAGCGCGACCGCCACGCCCCACAGCGCAGAACCGCTGCACAGCAGCGCGGCGATAAACACGCCGATCCCGCCCTGGCCGGCAATGGCCAGCGCGCCGCCGGTCAGCAATCCGGCCAGTACCCCGCAGCCGCTCCAGATCGCATAGGCCAGCGGCCCGCGCCCCTGCTGCCGCTGTGGGCTGAGATACCAGTCCAGGTGCCGGGCGATGTGCTGCGCCAGTTGGGGATAAGTCCGCGGCCGGGTCAGCCGAAACCAGGTGCGCGACAGCTCATCACAGTTCTGGGTAATGTCCGGCAGTGCTCCCTCGCCTCCGGCCAGCATCACCGCCAGCCCGGAGCGCTTCAGTCGCTCTCGCAGGTCCAGCATCCGCTCGTTGGGCCGCTCAACGAAGATCTGCGGCAGGTCGCGGGCACCGGTCGGCAGATCAATAATGCCGGTGAAGATGCCATGTCCGCGAAACAGAATATCCAGCAGAAGCTGGGCGGTCTTGCAGCTCACTTTGCCCGCATGCGGAAACTGCCGGTAGTAGTAATAGCTCATCGTGCGGCTCGTTCGAGAGCAGATACTACACCCGCCGGCGCCTGCTCCGGTGACAGCTCTGACCCCTTCCCGGATTCATCCGCCGCTGGCTCGGTCAGATCCGCGGCTTCCAGAGCTGCTCCTCTGGGTTCAGCGGGGTCCTGGTATATCCGTACCAGATACTGATAGAACTCGACCGCCGCGAGTCGCTGCTCTTCGGAGATTGCTGCAGGCCGGTTCAGACTCTGAATCAGGCCAAACACGCCCAGAAAGATCAACAGGCGCAGTGCCGAGAACCCGCCAAAGAGCGCGCTGGAGGCCATCTCCGCCAGTCCGAGTCCCAGTATCGTTATCGCCGCAGAGAGAAACCATGGTGAACCGGGAAGAACACCATGCAGCTTGAGCGGCGAAAGGTACCAGTCAAGGTAAGTCGCGACATGCTTGGTCATGGCTGCCACATCGCGGGGCAGAAACAACCTGTGCCACGCCCGCCAGGGAAAGGCGATGTGATCCGTTATGTCCGGCAATACGCCTGGTCCAGCGGCCAGGGCTTCTGCCAGTCCGGAATTGTTCAGGCGCCGCCTCAGCTTGACGCGATAGGCCTCCTTTTCCGTTTCGGCATGCGGCTTGGCTGGCGCGCCGCAATGGATCATGTGGTGATAAGCAGTCTCTACAGCCTTGCGCCCAGCCGGGCTGGATATTGTTTCCAGATCAAGTTGCAGATACTCAAAGGCCACTGTGCTTCCGCCTGCCCATAATTTAGCAGGCCGCTGCTACGGGCCGATTGTGTCAGGCGCCAATCCGCCGGACTGACCTTGTTTCGTCCCGCCTGCAGCACCGTATAATTCTTATGCAGGCTTAACGCCTGCTTCACCGTCTGTCGAGGAAGTCCCGAGAGGAAGGCTGTCATGAACTTAAGGCTGCATGGACTGCGGCTCTGCAGCAGGGCACTTGGCCTGCTGCTGCTTTTCGCGCTGCTAGCACTGTCCGCGGCCTGCGCGGGCGGCCGGGCGGCTGCCGTGGCCTATCCCCCTTCCTGGCCGCTGGTCGGCATCACCGCTCCGCCGGGCTCGCACAGCGCCCCGCTGCACTTCAACATCGCATCAGAAAAACTCGGCCCGGATAACGTCTATGTCGACGGCGCGCAGGTTGCCCCGGACCGCGCACACCCCAAGGGCGGGCTGTTCTGGGCCTGCGGCTTTACCTGCGAAGAGCAGTGGAAGATTGTCGAGAACCACTTCCGGGCCAGTTTGCGCGCTGAGAACCTGAAGGTCTATCTAGGCAAGCCGCGCAAGGAGGGCCAGCACGTCTATGGCTGCAGCAAGGACGGCAAGTACGAGGTCGGCCTCTTCAAGCTGGACCAGGAGCGCTATCCCAACGCCTGGGAACTGCGCGTGACCCAGTGGGACTCCCCGCTGGAGCTCGGCCTTGGCGATTATGAAGAAGCCCGCCGGCTTGGCGAGCTGATCCTTGCCTCGCGCTAGAGCCGGGCAGAATGGCAGGGCCTGTGACCCAGTAGAGGCGGAGCATGCTCCGCCCGTTCACCGCTGATCGCGCCTTCAATCTGCTAAGCCGGACTGCCGTCATTCACAACCAAAGCCTGGGTCTAATGTCCTTCCCGGCGCGCTGCAGCATTAACTCTGTCATCGCTTTCCAGCTCCGCAGTCATTAACTCCACAGACTCCCCGGCTTCCTCTTCCGGGTCGCTGTAACTCTCCACCAGATAGTGATACAGCTCCATGGCCGCTTCGTACTTTCGCCCCGGGTCAATCTGCCGCCGCGAAAGGACCACACCGTTCAGCATCAGAGCGCCGCCAGCAATGGCAAAGAAGGGCACGCCATACCACTGGCCCAGCAATATTGCGGCAACGAAACCACCGATCAGACTGAGGGTCGTTGCGGTGCCAAGCTGCACAGACATTTGGGCTGCGACGCTGGCCGGCAGCGGCGGTCCGCCGCGCGGCTGCAGATACCAGTCCAGATCCTCAACCAGTCGTTCCAGCAGCCCTTCATAGTTCTTCGGAAGTGTCCCGCGGAAGAAAGATTGCAGCAAGGGATGGGCATACTCCATTGGGTCAGGCAGCAGATCCGGGCTTGCCAGTCTCGCGGCCAGGTCGGAGTCGCGCAGTTGTTGCCTAACTTTGCGGCCAAACTCCGTCGGGGGAGAAAAGAGCATCGCCTCGTTTCACCGCTGCCCGTCGCCAGGTCATAGCTGATCTGCAACAGCTGCCGCCCCATGGGAGTACTCACCTTAGCCAGATCTGCAGCCAGCCGCTTCGACACCATGCAAAAGTCTACTTCACCGACGCACCCCTTCAAAGCTCGTCGAGCACCTTGAACTGCGCCAGGAGCAATAGCTTTGGAGCGCGGGCATCATGCCCGCATCTTTATGCACTGGTTCAGATTGGGGCCCGGGCATCTTGCCCGCACCCGTACCCCTGGTCTACAAATGCTAAAAGCCCTGCCCGCGCAGATTAATCCGCACTCAGCCGCGGTATCTGTTGCACCCACCCGCCTTGGCAAGACTTTTGCGCTGCTGAAGTTCATCGCGGGCAGGTCGGCACCTTGAGAACTTCTGCAAGTGTTAATGCAAGCCGCGTGCTGAGAGCTACCCGCTGCAAATTTTCCCCGCGATTTCGCATCCGGATTTGCAAAACGCCGATCTTAATCACGAAAACGGCGGGCCAGGTAAAATCCGCTGGCGGATCAAAACGTAAACCGGCGTTTCTCGGTTGAAAAAGCGCCTCTCAGGTTAAATCCGAGGGGGCCGTCAGGGCCACTGCGACCTGTCATTCACGTTGATTTTGCGCCCTGAAAGTTAAATCCGCTGTCTCCGGCCCTAAGAACACTTGCAAAATTGTACAGATTTACAGGCTGCGCCCCAGCCGCCCGCCCCCGGCCCGAACCGGCAGGTGTCCGGCGCGGGCACCGCTGCTATAATCCCCGGCTTCACTAGCCCCCTCGAGAGGAAGCACTAAGATGGAATTCGCCCTCAGCAAGAACCGCAAGATCAAGCTGGCCCTTGGTTTCAACGACGTCTCCCTGGTGCCCAGCATGTCCACCGTCGACCCGGCCGACACCGATGTTTCTTATGAGCTCGGCGGCCACAAGTACGAGCTGCCGATCATGGCGGCGGCGATGGACGGCGTGGTGGACGTCAAGATCGCCCGCCTCTTCGCCGAGTACGGCGGCCTGGGTGTGCTGAATCTTGAGGGCATCTACACCCGCTACGAGGAGTACCAGAGCATCCTCGACGAGATCGTCGCCGCCGATAACGACCAGGCCACCGCGATCTTTCAGCGTGTCTATAAGGAGCCGGTCAAGCCCGAGCTGATCGCCCGCCGCATTGAGGAAATCAAGGAAGGCGGCAACAAGTGCGCCGTCAGCCTGACGCCGCTGGGCGTGATCCGCTATGGCGAGGCGACCTTCGCCGCCAAGCCGGATGTGCTCTGCGTCCAGAGCACCGTCACCAGCGCCCGCCACCGCTCCAGCAGCGGCAACAACCTGGTGATCGCCGATCTGATTAAGAGCATCTCCATCCCGGTGCTGGTCGGCAACGTCAGCGAGTATGAAGTCTCGATGGCACTGCTGGAAGCCGGCGCGGCCGGCCTCTTTGTCGGCGTTGGCCCCGGGCAGGCCTGCACCACCCGCGGCGTCACGGGCGTCGGCGTGCCGCAGATCACCGCCACTGCCGACTGCGCCGATGCGCGCGATGACTACTTCAAGTCCTCGGGCCGCTATGCACTGATCATCACCGACGGCGGCATGCGCAAGGGCGGCGAGATCTGCAAGGCCCTGGCCGCCGGCGGCGACGCGATCATGACCGGCTCCATCTTCGCCGGCTGCCCCGAAAGCCCCGCGGCGCCTTACCACTGGGGCATGGCCACGCCGGACCCCAACCTGCCGCGCGGCACCCGCGTCAAGAGCAACGTCTCTGTTCCGCTGCACCAGGTGCTCTTCGGGCCCAGCAAGGTGACGGACGGCACGCAGAACCTCGTCGGCGCGATCCGCAGCGCGATGGGCCTCTGCGGCGCGGCGAACATCCGCGAGTTCCACAACACCCAGCTCGCCTTCTCGCTGAGCTTCATGACCGAAGGCAAGGCCCTGCAGCTCAGCCAGCAGGTCGGCATGGGCAAGTAGGGGCCGAGCATGGCCTCGGCCCGGGTGGGCGCGACTCCGTGCCCGCCTCGCCTCGGTGGCACCGGTTTGCAACCGGTGGTTCATCCTCGGTGACACCGGTTTGCAACCGGTGATCCATCTTCGGTGGCACCGGTTTGCAACCGGTGGCAATACTTATGTCTTTGCTCAGAACAGAACGCTGGCACGACATCGCCGACCCCGCCGCAGCCCGGGTGGCCCGCTTGCTGTGGATCATGATCCCCCGCAGCCGCGGCCGCTTTGGCGTCACCTGGCCGCTGATCGACCGGCCGGATGAGCCGCAGCGCCTCGAACTGCGCCGGGCCCTCGAGGCCAGCGCTCTGGCCCGCGACATCCTGGAGCACCCGGAGCGGATTGAAGACCTGCGCCAGCGTCTGCCCCAGCCCTGGAGGTCCATGGCTCTGCGATTCCTGAAGCTGGACTACGGGATGCGGCTCTTCCTGCTGGGGCTCTATCTGGACTGCTATCTTGGCCTCAAGACCGGGCTGCCGCCGCAGCGGCTCTGGACCGCGCCGGTGCTGAAGGCCCTGCTCAGCCTGCCGGTGCTGGTCGTTGCCGGCGCCATGTTTGTAGCCGGGCTGCTCCTCAGCGTCAACAATGAAGGCCAGCTCTGGCCGGCGGGACTGCTCTTTGGCGCAGCCCTGCTGGCTGCAGCCTACAGCATCTGGACCACAATACTGACCCGGCGGCAGTGGCCGCGCTTCCTGGCGCTGTATCACTACTTTTGCGACTATTGGCAGGCCCGCTCGCCGGCCCGGGATCCAGCAGCGGACGGCTGGGATTAGGTCATGACTATGAGGTTGAATGAGGCATACTTCAACCATGCTTAAGCGCGCTGACGACTGGCTGAAGCCGCACCGCGACGCCGTCTGGGACGGTCTCTACCGGCGCGAGGAACAGCTTTGCCGCGAGGCCCTGCAGCGGGCCTGGAGCGCCTGGAGCGAGTATGAACTGAACCACGATCTGGGCTATGCCCTGCGGCTGTACCTTGACTTCCTGGAGTTCCAGGTCGAGGACTCCTTCGTCCCGCGGGATGATGGTCAACGGATCCGGGCGGCGATCCAGGAGATTGCCAAGCCAACCGCCGCGCCGCTGGCGCGGGTTATGCGGGCGCGGACGCTGATCACTCTACGCTGCTGGGCGCACTGGGAGCGCGCGCTGGACCTTGGCATCGGCGAGCTCAACTCCCTGTTCCGCGAGGTGGACATCGGCGAGATCGATGGCCAGGGCTGGACTTTCATCGCTTACTGGGCCTTTGATCAGCGCGAAGCGGGCTATCTGTCGCTGGCCTTTGAGACCTTCATCACCCAGCCCCTGGACTACCTCGGCTACTACTCCAAGCTGCGGCTTGGGGTGATGCTGGCGCTGGTGGAAGGCGACTGCAAGCGCCAGCAGCTGGAGCACCTTATTGACGAGACCAAATACCTGCACCAGTTGCAGTGGATCGAGGCCAGGGGCAGTGAGGCGGCAGCGGCGCTGGGCCTCTGGGACAGCGCGATGCAGGCTTACTGCGCCCGCCGCCGCGCCGAGCTGGAAAGGCTAAAGCCCCTGCCGCCTCGCCACCACTGAGGCAAGCTGGGGGCCGCCGCTTAAAGCTGATCTTAACCTTTTGGTCAATTCGATTCAGGTATACTGACATATCAGGAGCCCATAGGGCCGTAATCCCACTGCCAAGGAACTTAACCATGAGCCGACACATCCTGAACTGCCTGACCCTTAGCCTTTTCCTGTTCCTGCTGGGCCTCAACGCCTGCAGCCAGAGCAGCAACCCTTCCGGTCTCGACGCGGGGCTGTCGGAGGCCCCCGGCGGGTTGATCCTGCCCGCGCCAAACACCCTCCCGCGAGTCACCGCCAGCCTGCACACCTATGAGCGCGGCACTAACCATACCGGGCCGGACAGCGTCGGCAACCTGGAAGACCTCGGCCTCGATGTCCGGATGACGCCTAACTCTGACGGCAATGGCGTCGACGGCCTGGCCTATGCCGGCTTCGTTCTGGCTGCCCAGAACTACGAAGGAGCGCCAACGCTGGACCTCTACTGGAGCGATGAGCCCGACAGCCATGAGGATGTTTATGTCGCCCTGTCCAACGGCGTCACGAATCGCTGGGAGTGGCACCAGTTTGACGAGAACTACAGCACACCAATCCCAGCGGACCTTAGCGACTATCAGGGCGAGGCCGGCTTTATCCGCGTCGTGGTGGTTCTGACCGGCACCGCCGCCGGCCAGCTCGGCGTTGTGCGCCTCGGCGGTGACGCGCCACCGATCGTCAAGCTCACCACTGGCGGCAGTTTTGGCGACCCGCCGATTGCTGTCAACTTTAACGCATCTGAGAGCTACGATGCAGATGGTTCAATCGTCAGCTATGAATGGGACCCGGAGGGTGACGGCACCTTCGAGCTCGGCGAGCTGACCGGGCTGTTTGTCCATCAGTACAACGACCCCGGACAATACCAGGCCAAGCTGCGCGTCACCGACAATGAAGGCAACGTGACCATCGTTAACAACTTTGTTGTTGCGTCCACCGCCTTCTTTTCTGACGAATTCGAAGATAACGACACACCTCAGACGCCTAACCTGCTTCCCAGCGGAACCTTCAGCAATTTCCGGGGGGACGTCGGGCCTGACGGTCCGCATGATGGCGACAACACGGACTATTTCCTGCTGGACGTGAACCAGACTGCCTTTGTCCAGATGGTACTGACCTATATCCTGGCGGATGCGGACGTCAATGTACAGATCTACAAGATGGTGGATGGGGTCCCTGAGTCCTACCTGATCAGGAACGCGAATAACGACAATGATGAGACCGCCGACATGAGCCTCTACCCCGGGCAGTACCTCTTTGAGATCTACAACAAGGATGCTATCGACGGCCTCAATAAGACCTCCACCTATGACCTGGCCCTGACCTACACCTACACCACGCCGCCAACGCCAAAGCTGGTTGCCGACCCGGATGCTGGCGATGTGCCCTGGCCAATCCTGCTCGATAGCAGCGCTTCGTTTGATGACTCAAGCATCGCAAGCTATGCCTTCGACCTTTACGGCGACGGACATTTTGAGGTCATCAATGGTGACGCCGGAAGCATCGAGGAGTTTCTGGTCAAGCGTCCCGGTCACTTCCGGCCGGCCCTGCGGGTGACCGACAACGACGGCTTTGAGGTCATTACCACCACTGAGATATTCAGCAGCGGTCCGAGCGATGAACTCGAGCCCAACGACAGCACCGATGAGGCCCAGACCCTTCCGGCCCTGCCCTTCATCGACTTCCACGGTGATATCGGTGGTGACGCTGACAATGACGATACTTATGATTCCTTCAAGTTCAACATTGATCAGGCTGGTACTCAGCTGGCCTTCCATATCGTCTATGACCCGGCCCTGGGCCACCCCGAACTGAGGTTGTACGACGGCCAGGGAAACCTGATAACCGACTCGAACACTGACGATGGCCAGGAGGACATCCTGTACGACTTCGCCGAGGCCGGTGATTATCAGGTTGCCGTCTTTGTTGGCACCGGTGCCGCCAGCTATCTCTTCAGCGGCGAGGTCGTGCCCTAGTGATCTTCACGGCAGTACCAGCACTGAGCAAGATACCAGACAGTGTTGAGTACGGCACGCGGGATGTTATAAGATATTGCAGTAGATGCAGTTAACCGAGGCCATCGAGCAGTTCTGCGCGCACATGTTCAGCGCCCGGGGCCGAGCGCAGCTCAGCGTGGAAGCCTACCGGCGCGACCTGCTGCAGTTCGCTGAACTAGCTTTCCCCGTAGGGGCCGAGCTTGTCTCGGCCCGTCCAGCTCGTGTAGGTGGGAGTCCTGACTCGCCCTCTTCAAGGTGTGTAGTGGCGAGTCTTGACTCGCCTTCTCCCATGTCTGCAGAAGGCCGGTCAGGACCGGCCACTAAGAGTCAGGCGGGTCAAGACCCGCCCCTACACACTCTGGACCGCGACGCCGTCCTGCGCTGGACCCTCGCCCTTTCAGAGCGCGGGATGAGCCCGCGCAGCCGGGGCAGGAAGCTGTCGGCGCTGAAGAGCTTCGTCGCCTGGGCCATGGAGTACCAGCTCATGAGCGCCGACCCGGTGCCCAGGGAACTGGCCCCGCCGCGCTCGCTGTATCTGCCGCATGCCCTCAGCGAAGAGGAAGTGCTGGCGATACTGGAGGCGGTCTCCGGTCCGGCAGCCGAAGCGCCAGCTGCCGGTGAAGATGGCGAGGCAGCGGAAGACAATGACACAGGGACACCACCCGTCGCCGGCCGTCTGCGCGACCGGGCGATGCTGGAAGTGCTTTACGCCTCCGGGATGCGGGTCAGCGAGCTGACTGGCCTGCGGTTGCAGGACCTGCATCTGGGCGAGGGCTTCGCGCTGGTCACCGGTAAGGGCTCCAAGCAGCGGCTCGTACCGCTGGGCGGGCCGGCGATCGAGGCCTTGCAGCGCTGGCTGGCCGGCGGACGCAGTGCCATCTGCCCGCGCAGCATGATCCACGACGAGGTCTTTCTCAGCCGCCGCGGACCCATCAGCCGCAGCCAGGTCTTCCGGCTGATCAAGGGCTACGCCGCCGCGGCCGGGATCAAGAGCAAGGTCAGCCCACACACCTTCCGCCACTCCTGCGCCAGCCACATGCTGGCCCACGGCGCCGACCTGCGCCTGGTGCAGGAACTGCTGGGCCACAGCGCGCTGAGCACGACCCAGGTGTATACGCATATCGAGAAAAGCCGCCTGCGCAGCGTCTACGACCAGACCCATCCTCTGGCGTGATGGAGCTCGGGACTGTGTCCCGTAACTTCTGCTAACAGACCGATTATCAAAGAGAATGGGACATTGTCCCGCGCTTCCTTAAGAGCGCTGCTCGACAAACAGCATGTTGCCCTCGGGGTCCCAGAAGTCGACGACCGACACACCCGGCGCGGGGCTGCGCAGCTCGCCGCAATTCACGCCGCGCTCGATGAGCCAGTCGCGGGTCGCGGCAGCATCGCCGACCGTGAAGCCCCAGCGCGTTTCGCCGGCCACCCGCGGATCGCGTCCGCCGCCATGCAGCGCCATCGTGCAGGCACCGGTGTTGAACGTTACCCAGAATTCCTGGCTGTAATCATCCTTGTCTGCGGGCCAGGTGATGCTCAGGCCAAGCTGGTCGCGGTAGAAGGCGACCATGGCCGCCATGTCGGTGACATGAACAATGATCTCGCTTAGGTTTCCTAACACTTACAGCCTCCCGCCTAACCCTTGCAGCCCAGTCGGGCAAGCTTAGTGTACTAAGGGCATTCAGGCGCCGTTTCCGGCTCATCCTCCACCAGGCGGGCCAGCAGATCGAGCTTGTCGTTCCAGAACTGTTCATAGCAGCGTACCCACTCCTGCACTTCGCGAAGCGGCAGCGGGTTGACGCGCAGCCAATGTTCACGTCCCCTGGTCTCGCCTTGCAGCAGCTGGGCCTCACGCAGCACCCGGAGATGGCGGCTGACTGCCGGCCGGCTGATGGTGCTGAAGTGCGCCGCGATGTCGCCCGCCCGCAGTGGCCCTCGCCGCGCCAGCAGGTCAATGATCTCGCGGCGGGTGCCATCGGAAACGGCCTTGTAGGTGCCGTCGGGGTCGCGGCGGGCCGGGGGCCGCTTCTGTGCCTGCGCCATCAGTCCAGCCCTCCCCCATCGCTCGACACCTTGCCGCCGGCCTGGTCATCAAGGCTGCTCATGTAACCCGACGCCACCCAGCAGTGGTGATAGACCTGATAGCTGATCGCCGCGCTCTCGCCGAGCGCAGCAAAACCGCAGTGGACCAGGGTCACCCGGCAGCCACTCTCTGCCGGTTCGAGTTCGAGGCTGAGCAGGGTGTCCTGCGGCCACATCCAGCCGTTTTCGCGCATCACGCGCCAGGTCATGCTGAGACGCTGCTGGGCCTCCAGCTCGGTCACCCGGCCCCAGATGATGATCCGCTCGCCGGGTCCGGCATCGGCATCCCGCAGCATCCGGCCGCCAGGCTCGGGCTGGAAGAGGTGCATCCCCATCCACTGCCGCATCCCGGCTTCACTGGCGATCAGGCGCCAGACGCGCTGCGGGCTGGCGCGCAGCAGTCGGACCACTCGTACTTCGTCAACGGGCTTCGATAAGTCTATGTTGCCGCCGGCCACCGAACCGCTCACTGGCCCGCCTCAGCCTTCGGAGGACTGGGTACCGCGCCGGCATCGCGCAGGACCTGCTCAACACCCGTGCTGCCCCGGGCAATGGCCGAGTCCAGCGGAGTGTGGCCCTTGAAGTTGGTTGCTCCGAGTCCGGCTCCCTGGGCCAGCAGCCACTGGGCGATCTCAACATTGTCAAACTCCGCCGCGCTGTGCAGCGCGAAGTCGAAGTCCTGCGCCCCGCCGCGTTTGGCCAGCAGCTCGCAGACCGCGACCTTGCCGCTGTGGGCGGCGTGGTACATCAGCGGAAGACCATGCGCCCCCGGCTGGGTGACCAGTTCCGGCTTTGCATCAAGGAAGGCTTCGACTGCCTGCAGCATTCCAAGCATGGCTGCCGCCTGGATCTTGAAGCGCGCGCCGCGTCCCAGCAGGTAGTCGGCGATCTCAGGGTTGCCGACATGCGAAGCGGCTTCAATCGGCGCTTCGTCGAACTCCAGCAGCCGCACCTGAACCAGCCGTGGCTCAGCGGCAAGCTGCTGCTTGACCACATCCAGATCAAAGTGCGAGGGGAAGACCATGCCTTTGATCTGCTCCTGGCTGATGCCATCCGGAGCTTCAATGGCGGCCCAGCGCGCATCATCATCCAGTGGTAGTGTTGCCGTCATTCCAGCCTCCGCCCGGCCCATGCCGGGAAGCAGCACTGCGCCCAGCCCCAGCGCGCCTGCCGCAGTGATGAAGTCACGTCGATTCTGTTTCAAAGTACGCTCCTTTCAGCCCGTAAAAACCTGCTTAGCTGGCGGGTCTTCAGCCCGCTTCTGTTATCCGCAGCCCCAATCCGGCCGATAACCCGTGGCCAAAAGAGCAGTGCTACTGTTCGCACATCTTCGCCAGCTCCTCGAGATCGTTGAGGCTGGCCCAGCCTTCGCTGTAGCCCTTGAATTCCTCGTCGGCGTTTGGCAAGGCCTCAAAGCCGCTGTGCTCAAGAGTAACCAGAGTGCCGCCCTCCTGCTGCTCAAGCTGCACTGAAACCAGGGTCGCTGCCGGCCAGGCCTGCAGCGTGCCGGTGTTGAACTCCTGCCAGGTAAAGCTCAGCTCCTGGCCCGGCTCGAAACGCTGCACCGTGCCCCACATCACCCAGCGGGTTTCCCCATGCTGAACATCAAACAGTATCCGGCCGCCGGCCTTAGGTTCATAAGTCTTCGGCCCCAGCCAGGCCTTGAGCCCCGCTTCAGAGCTGATCTGCTCCCAGACCCTCTCGGGCGAGGCGCGGATCAGTCGCTGCAGACGGACAATCCGCGCCGCTGCGTCGTCAAGCTGCTGTACTGCTGTACTCATAGAGCCCCCTGGAAATGCGTAACTGAAGTGTTACATATCCTTGGACACAGGTCAAGTCCCAAAGGTCACTGTGCTTTTTCATTTCGATATCCTGATCTTGCCGTCAACCATGCAGCCCGGCAGCCCAACCATCACAGCTGAAAGTCCTCCGGCCGGTCAAAGCTCACTGGCCGGGTCCTGGCCGATCTGGGACGGCGGGCGGCTGCGGCGCAGAGCACGGCGCAGGCCGACCAGAGCCCCAGGCTGAGCAGCAGCAGCTGGCAGAGCAGTACCAGCCCGGCCTTCAGGCTGATCCCTGAGCCGTAGAGCGAGTAGCTCGGATCAAAGCGCCCACCCCGTCGAAAGCTGCCGAAGGGGTCGATCTCAATCGGGTAGACATCCGGCTGGGCATGCAGCAGAGCAGCGTTGAGCACTGTCAGCTGGTCCGAGCCGAGCACCTCGTTCAGCTCATAACTGGAGCCGACATAGGTGGAACCCATGCTCAGCGCGCCCAGCAGCAGCGGCAGGATCAGCAGCAGTCCCAGCGCGCTGAACTGAAACACCGCCAGCAGGCCGCCATCGGACTGCCGGGCCGGGCCTTCGCTGGCCGAGCTGGACCACCACAGGGCAAACTGCAGCATCAGCAGCAGCAACAGCCCGCCCAGCAGCGCCTGAGCACCAAGGGGGAGGTGCAGCCAGTTGCCGCGGTCGCCGAAGACCGGCAGATAAGTCACCGAGCTGTAAGCATTCCACTGCGAGACCAGAGTTGCCTACAGCGCCAGCAGCGCCGGCAGATACGGCGCCAGCAGGCTGTGGCGCAGCGCCAGCAGCAGACAGGCCGCCGCCAGGGCAAAGTGCGGCAGCCGCAGGTTCGACAGCACCAGGTTGGCCCAGAACAGCGGCTGACGCAGCTGGCCTTCGGCATCCACTGCCGCCAGGATGTAGCACACCAGCCCCAGCACCAGGGGCAGAGCCAGCAGCAGCCCCGAGAGCAGGCAGCCCAGCACCGCCCGCCAGGCGTCCAGCGGCGTGTTCAGCCACAACGGCGGGCGGTCCAGTCCTTCGCCGCGCCGCAGTCCGGCCAGGCCGATGCTGCCCGGCTCCAGGGCCAGAGGGCTCATCGACTGGGCCAGGATCAGATAGACCATAAAATTCCCACACAGGATGATCAGCTCTTCGCTGAGGCTGCCGCCGCTCAGCCAGGGCAGCCAGATTCCAAACTCATGCCGCAGCAGCGCCAGACCGCCCCAGAGCAGCAGCGCCGGCAGCCAGGAACGCCACCAGCTGCGCCGGTAGCGCCGCAGAAAGAGCGTGAAGTGTGGCAGTTCAAGACCCATCGCCTCCATCTTAGACGCACTCGTCGGGCCGGATGTCTCTGCCGCGGGCCTGATTGTCGCAATCCCGCCGTCCTCCGCTGTTGCCAGCTGCGGCTGGTCGCTAAAATCTCTGCACCGCCGGGCCGCAGGTCACGGCGCAGGAGGAGCAGTTGGACCGCGAGTATTTCTACAGCATCATCAACGGCAAGGGCGTCAAGGACTATGAGGTCTACCTCAACACCCAGCACCTGCTGACCAGCCAGAAGCACTTTGCCGACTTTGTGAACCATGACGAGCTGATGTTCCAGATCGTCCACCAGAGCGAGGAGCTGTGGATGAAGCTGATCGCCTGGACCCTGCTGGAGATCGACGAATGGATGGAGAAGCGGGACACCAACCGCGTCATCACCCTCTTTGGCCGCGTGAACAAGATCCAGCATCTGATGACCGACCATCTTGAGATCCTTGAGACGATGAGCCCCAAGGAGTACCAGCAGATCCGGCTGCAGCTCGGCAACGGCTCGGGCCAGGAGAGCCCCGGCTTCAACACCCTGCTGCAGATGTTCCAGCCGCTCTGGGAGAGCTTTGTTAAGCACTACCTCGAACCCGGCGGCCTGAGCATCGAGGCGATCTATGACAGCCAGTACAGCCACGGCGACGCTTATATGGTGGCCGAGTGCCTGGCGGAGTTCGACGAGCAGTTCCAGAAGTTCCGCTTCCACCACATCCAGCTGATCCATCGCTCCATCGGCCTGCATGCCAAAAGCCTCAAGGGCCGCTCCGTCGACCTGCTGGAGGAGGGCATGAAGATGAAGTTCTTCCCCGAGCTGTGGGAAATCCGCCACCAGATGACCGACACCTGGGGCGGCGAGTACGGCGTAGTCCGGGACAGCATCGCCCCGCACTAGGCCCGCAGCGCCGACAGCAGGCCCTGGCGGCAGTTGCAGGACTTTGCAGTTATTCAGCGACCCTGGCAGTCCCGCCGCCGCCGGGCCTTTAACTTTCCCCCCCCAAAACGGACGTGGATTACAACTTTCAGCGCGGCGCGCTCTCCGCCGGACTTTTAACTTTCGAGCCCCGTTTTGGACGTCAGATTTGTTTTTCAAGGCAGCGCGGCGGGGAGTTTTAACCTGTGAGGTCGATTTCGCACCGAAAAGAGGCAGTTTGCATTTTTCAAAAGCGCCGTAGCCGGGACCTTGCTGCGCCACCGCCGGCAGCCGGGAGGACAGCCGTGCCGGATCGGATGGGAACGGATGGAAAGCGCGCGCCCAGGGGAGCAGTTGCGCGTGAGTACAAGTATTTACAAACAGCATGGACCTGGCGCAGAACACGGCGCGTATGGATACCCTGACGGCGTCGCTTTTATTTTACTGGTATCCACATAATATTGCTTTGGGTTAACTGCAGTAGGGTTTGTCCCCACCCGGCATAGCGGCCGGAGGTACTCGAGCCTTCGCGCCTTCGTGTCCCATTTGGAGGATGATTTCGACCATCAAGACACGAAGGACACAAAGAAAACCGCGGCCCGGAATATGGCCCTTTGTCGGAGCGCGGCCACCCTGGCCGCATCTGCTGGGGAGCGCAGACTTTAGTCTGCATCTTCATGGGGCGCCGGCATCCTGCCAGCAGTTTCTATTGAAGGGGCGGCGCACAGTCGCCGCCCGTCTTGTGGGCCCGCATGGCAGTACGGGCACTCCCTTGCCCGGCTGCCAGCCGAGGCCACACTCCGCGTTACAATTCCAGCAGTGACCACTGCCCGGCAAAACTGGCAGACTGCTCCGGAGGCCGCGCGGAGCGCTGCGGTGGCACCGGTTTGCAACCGGTGGGCCTTTGCGGCTGCGCCGCGTTTGGAGCGCGAGACGCTGGCCCGTATCTTTATGGAGCGCGGACACCCTGGCCGCATCCCCCTGCAGCGCAGCTTCAGCCAGCCGACGGTCGAGAGCGACAAGCGCGAGCTCTTCGGCCAAGGAAGGCAGCAGGCCGGTAGCGTCGGCCTCCGTGCCGGCGTTCAATGTTCGCCGCCAGGGATGGGGGCGCCAATCTGGCACATCGGCATCCAGTCCGGCCCGCAGCCGCTGGAAGCAGTGGCTGAATGTCGGCTCAGATCCTGCCGGTGATACGCCGCAGAGTGTCTTATGATAGGCACAGCCGCATGGTGTACATCTAGGCTAGTAGGAGGTGGTATATCAAGTTCAGGAGGTGGCCCTATGCCCTTACTGGGAGATACAAAGACCCTATGAAACAGATTTTCCTATTTCAGAGGCTTGGATTTGTGAATAGTGTACTCGTATGGTTCGTGAGAGCTATCGGTGTGCTTTGTATCCTGGTTGGATTCACGTCCCAGCCTTTGTCAAAGCAATCACCCGATGCATTCATTACTATGATAGTGGAACTGAATGGAATAGTAATGACGTTTTTAGCGTCAACAAGCGAGTCTTCCAAACGGAACATTGTACAAGTCATTCTATTCTTCATTTGGTTGGGATACATTGTCTTGGGTCTGCACTTCATATGGCTAAGAATTTGAAGTTGCCGCGCTTATGTTCGTTTGGACAGTCGTGTTTGCTCAAGGACTATGAATAGAAGGAATCTTGTGATGTTTGAGTTAGCTACAAACGGGCGGCGACTGTGCGCCGCCCCTACGAAGGCAGAGGCCTGCCAGCCGGGGCCACATCCCGGCGTTACAATTCCGGCAGTGCCCACTGCCATGCACATACGGCAGACTGCTCCGGAGGCCGCGCGGAGCGCTGCGCGCCCCGCACGGAAGGTCGCGGCCGCGCCACGGTTGGGATTCGGCAAGGTGTCCAGTTTCTTGATGGAACGAGACATCGGGAGATCATGATCATGTCAATACAGGATCCCATAGAACGTAGGAGATGGACCAAAAGGTTTCTCACAGCTCTTTTAGTGCTTGGCTTACCACTGCTGATTAGCGTAGCCTACTTAATCTGGTCAATTGTCAGCTGGATGACTACACCATAACACACTCCTGCCTGGGTTGATAGGTTCATGCGAACCCTTTAGAAGCTGTTGGAAGCTCAGAACCCTTATCGCGGGCAACACGGGATTAATTAGTGCTCAGTGCTCAGTGCTCAGTGCTCAGTCAAGAGCGCGCGGACGGGGCCGCGCTGCTACTGAGATGTGGCCCTACAGGAGCGCGGCCTCCGGTGCGCGGTGGGATGCCGAAGAGAATACAGGCGAGGACGCCTGCGCTCCGGCTCGGGCGAGCGCTTGCAAAGACGGCCGCATATCCATGCGGCCCTACGGGGATAGGGACGGTCGCATATACATGCGGCCCTACGTAAATCGGGACGGCCGCATATCCATGCGGCCCTACGGGATCGGGACGGCCGCATATCCCTGCGGCCCTACGGGGAGCGGGACGGCCGCAAATCCATGCGGCCCTACGCCGAATGCAGGTAAGCCTGTGGTCCCCAGCGGGCCGAGTCTATGCTCGGCCCCTACGGAAGAAGACGGGCAGACAGCCGTCTGCCCCTACAGGAGAGGCCGGCTTGCAGCCGGCGTTCCGAGCTGCGAAGACGGCCCTAAAATGAAGCAGTGAGTGAAGACAACACGGCCCAGCCCCTGGACATCGCGCAGATCTTCGAGGTGCCCGACGGCATTTACCTGCTGGCGCACAGCGCCGGGGCACTGACCCGCGCGGGGCGCGCCGCCGCCGAGCAGTTCATGAGCCAGTGGGCCACGCTGGGCGCGGAGGCCTGGGGCCCCTGGCTGGAGGGCGTGCAGCGCTATCGCGAGGCCCTGCCGCTGGTCGCCGGCGGGCAATGGCAGGACTGGTGCCCGCAGCCGAACCTGAGCGCTGCCCTGAACAAGATCATCTCCTGCCTGCAGCCACGCTGGGCCGAGCTTAGCGCGCAGACCGACAGCGCACAGACCGCGAGTGCGCAGGCCGAAAACGCGCAGATCGGGCTGGCCCGGCCGGGGCGCAGCCGTATCGTGCTGACCGAGCTGGACTTTCCCTCAATGGCCTTCGTGCTGCAGAGCCTCGAGCCCCGGGGCTACAGCTTCAGCTATGTCCAGCCGCTGGCGGACGGACGGATGCCGCTGGAGCAGTGGGAAGCGCTGCTGGGCGAGGATGTTGAGCTGCTGCACATCACCCACAGCTATAGCGACCATTCCTTCCAGGCGCCGGTGGCGGCGCTGCTGCGGCGGGCCCGCGAGCTTGGCATTACCACGGTGGTGGATATCGCCCAGAGCATCGGCCTGCTGCCGATCGACGTCGAGGCCTGGGACGCAGATTTTGTCACCGGCTCCTGCCTGAAGTGGCTGTGCTCCGGCCCCGGCGCGGGCTTTTTATGGGTCAACCCGCGGCTGCGCGGCAGGCTGGAGCCGCTGGACCGCGGCTGGTTCAGCCACCGCGAGCCATTCGAATGGGACCTGCACCACTTTGAATATCACCCCGACGCCCAGCGCTTCTGGGGCGGGACGATCAGCCCGCAGCCCTTTGGCATCGCGGCGGCGGCGATCGGCGAGATCGCGCGCATCGGCGTGGAGCGCATCCGGGCGCATAACCTTGAACTTAGCTCCGCGCTGATCGAGGGCGTGCTGGAGCTGGGCCTGCCGCTGAACACGCCGGCCGACCCGGCGCAGCGCGGCGGGACGATCGCGCTGGGGCTGGGCGAGGACGACCCGCGCTGCCAGGCCCTCAGCGCCGGCGGCGTGCGCTTCGACCGGCGCCGGCGCTATGGCATCCGTCTGAGCCCGCATATTTACAACACTGTGCCGCAGATGCGGCAGGTGCTTCAATATCTGGCCGCCCGCCCCTGAGCGGGGAGCGCGGAAGTAAAGCAAACGAGGCGTTGAAGAAGATGAACCTTAGCGCGAACAAAGTCCTGGGCTCGGCCCTGCTGCTGATCCTGCTGGCCATGCTGCTGCTGGCCGGCTGCAACAAGGGCTCCAAGGCCGGGGCGCAGAGCACGGCGCCCGGCAGCACGCCGCAGCCGAGCCACGATGCGGTGGCCGCCAGCACGATCAGCGAGGACCTGTATAAGCAGCTGCCGCTGGACCCGGCCTGGGAGGTCAAGACCTTCACCGAGGATGACTCGGCCTACTTCATTACGGCGATTGCCGGCACCGGTGCGATGGAGACGGCGGGCTATCTGCTGAAATGGCTGAGCGAGAACGGCTATGAAAACGCGGACAACCCCAGCCGGATCCTGGAGGGCACCGAGTTCACCGGCGGCAACAAGCGCTTCAAGCGCATCTTCGCCAAGGCCAGCCTGGATGCCGAATCGAAGTGCGTGGTGGAAGTTACGGCCTACAAGCGCTAGGCTGCACATTGGCAGTGGCACGGCGAATCAGGGCGGATTGTCGCCGGAATCGCCCTGCGCTGTTTAGCGCCTTAACCGTAACTTTCGACTAATAGTTGACTGTCCTCCGTTATACTTTGGGGCAGCGAGACTGAAGCGATGCGTAAGCTGGGGTTGGGTGTGGTCGCGATAGTGCTGGCCTTAGGGCTGGCCGGTGTTTGCGCAGCTTCAATCGGCGCGCCCGGTGCGGCGCCATCAGGCTCTTCGCAAAGCAACTTCCTGATCGAACTGGTCCGCAGCCTCTTCGCGCCGGACATCGAGCTGGTCTGCGAAAGCTATCCCGAAGCCCTTCCCAATGACGGCCGCTCCGAGAGCCTGATCTCCGTGCACATGCTGCGGGACGGCAAGCCGCTGGCGGGCGTCGAGCTGGAAGCCCAGATCACCGCCGGCGACGGCATGCTGCGCCAGCGGACGGCGACCACCGACGACAAGGGTGTGGCCAGCTTCCTGTATCAGGCCGGCATCATGCCGCGGCCCGGCGAGCTGAGCATCTCGACCCGCGACAAAAGCAGCACGGCGGAGCTGAAGCTGCCGCTGGCGCCGGTGAGCTATCTGGACGTTGAGGTGATCAGCCCCGAGGAGTATGCCAAGCTGCGGGCGCGCCAGACGGCGGCCGCGCCGATCTATAAGCTGGAGCTGAGCGGCTTCCCCGAGCAGCTCGCAGCGGACGGCGGCAGCCAGTCGGTGCTGACCGCGACCCTGAGCTTCCCCGACGGCAAGCCGGCGGCCGGAGTGCCGCTGAAGGCCGAGATCCTGTCCGGGGACGGCAGCCTGCGCCAGGAGTGCCAGCTGACGGACGCGCAGGGGCGGGTGCAGATCTACTTCACCGCCGGGCGTACCGTGGGCACGGCGACGATCCGCGTCTTTGAGCTGAGCACCGGCCTGGCCGCGGCGCTGAACGTGACCCTGGTGGAAGACGCCGGGGTGCGCATCGAGCTGATGTACCAGGATCCCCAGACCCGCAGCGAGGCCCGCGAAGGCGCGGTGCTGCCGGCGGATGGCGTGACCGGGCTGCCGCTGGTGGCGCGGGTGACGGACCTCAACGGCCAGCCCCTGCACGGCGTGGAGCTGAAGGTCGAGATCCTTGACGACGGCGCGGGCCGGGTGGAGCTGCCGCGGCCGGCCAGCGATGGCTCCGGCCGGGTTGAGTTCACCTTTTACCCCGGCATGCGCACCGGGCAGATCCGCCTGCGGGCCTTCGCCGCCCAGGGCCTGCCGGAAAGCAGCTAGCTGCCAGCAGTCCGATCAGGATAAGATTCACACAGAGACACAGAGCGAACCGAGTTGCACAGAGTTTTTCCGGGCCGACGCAGTGTGTGAACAGCTGATCTCATCGCCGATCGCAGGAAAAGCAGATCCCGCCTACGTGTCTGAGAGCAGCAGCATTCTTTGGCTGATACTAATCCAGTGATGCAGATCCAGATTCTCTCCGTGTAACTCTGCTCACTCCGATACTCAGTGTGAATCTATGTCAGGGATTCCCCAGCACTTCGTTCAGCTTCAGGCGGTAATGCTCGGCGGCCTTATGCGCGGCCTGGGCATACTGCTCGGGGCCATAGCTGTCCGCGAAGGGGCCGGAGGCATAGGCATACAGCACCGCGCGGGAGAAGTTGAATACCGCGCCGTGGCCCGCGGCATTGCAGAAGTGCGCCGCGTCGTCGAGCCGCCCGCCCTGGGTCTCGAGGCCCGGCACCAGGAAGTAGCAATGCGGTGCGGCAGCGCGGATGCGCGCGGCATCCGCCGGGAAGGTCGCGCCGACGACCAGCCCGAGGCTGGAGAAGCCGCTGGCACCGATGAAGGGTTCACCCCACTGCGCCACTTTCCGCGCCATGTGCAGATAGACCGGCTCGCCGCCGGAGTCGAGGTCCTGGAAATCGCCCGCGCCGGGGTTGCTGGTCTTGCAGAGCACGAACATGCCGCGGTCGCGCTCGAGGTGCGGAAAATAGGGCTCGATGGTGTCGCGGCCCATATAGGCGTTGTGGGTCACGCAGTCGCAGTCCAGGGGCGGCGCGTTGTCCGAACCGTCGCCAAAGTAGGCCTGGACATAGCTCGCGCTGGTGTTGCCGATGTCGCCGCGCTTGCAGTCGACGATGAAGAGCTCGTCGCGGTAGTCGTGCAACAGGCGCTCCAGCACGGCGATACCAGCCGAGCCATAGCGCTCGAAGAAGGCGATCTGGGGTTTATAGGCCACCGCTGAGCCGCGGGTGGCGGCGATGATCTTCTCGCAGAACTCGCGGATGGCCCAGAGCGGGACAGCGGGGCCGGAGGAGACCTGACTGCCGGCCAGCGCCTTCAAGGGAGCGGGCAGCTTGTCGAAGTCCGGGTCGAGGCCGACGAGGACGCGGGACTGCTTCTGCTTGATGGCAGCGGTCAGGCGGTCGGCGAAGTTGGCTGAGCTTTGGGGTTGGGCGCTGATCATGGCGCGCAGATTCTAACCCCCGCCAGCCGCCTTAGAGGAAGCCGCGCAGGTAGACCGGCTCGACATACTCGCTGGGGCTGGCCTCGTGAGCCGCCAACAGCAGTCCGGCCGCGCTGACCGAGGGCACGCTGTGCAGCTCCAGCCCGGCGGCGGCGGCGGCGAGCTGCAGCTCGGCAAAGGGATCTGGACGCGGCGGCTGGTTTCGGTGTTGAGCCTGGGCGCGCTGCGAAGACTGGGCCGGCTGTTCAAGCACCAGGCTGCGTACGCCGTCCTGCTCAAGCTGCAGCAGCAGGGCGGGCAGACCAAGGACCAGTGTGCGCGCGCTCTCAGGGGCCTGCGGGCGGTAGAGATACCACTGCCCGCGGCGGGCATCCCGCAACACTGGCCGACCCCCATGCGCCAGGGAGATGGCAGCCAGCGAAGAGACGCCAAGCAGTTCAACACCCGGCGCGGCGGCGGCAAAGCCATTGGCATAACTGATGGCGACGCGGGTGCCGATAAAAGAACCAGGGCCAAGGCCGACGATAACGGAACTGACAGCCGCAGTACCTGATTCAGCGGGCGGTCTGTCTGAGCCGCTCGCGGCCGCGGCCTGCCCCAGCAGGCTCTGGACCACCACAGCAATGTCGCGGCCTTCCGGCGGCCGCCCCGGTTCATGCAGCTCGGCCAGCAGCTGCCAGCCGCCGTTTGCCTCACTGGCGACAGGAGTTTCTGCCGCGCGCATGGCCAGAGCCGCCAGCAGAAGCGGGCCGGAAGAATCAAGCAGCAGGCGCATTGCGCAGCTCCTCCACCAGGGCGCTGACGATCCCGGCGGCATCGGGGCTCCAGCTCAGACGCAGGCGCCGCTGGCCTTCGGTGCCAGGGTCTTCGAGCTGCAGGCGCAGGGTTGGCAGTTCTTCCACGAGCGGCAGGTCCTCGCCGGGCCACTCGACAGCCAGCAGCGCGCCGCGGGCCGCGCCCTGTGCGTCTGAGCCAGCCTCCAGCAGGTCCTCAAGCCCCAGCTCAGCCACGTCCGCGCTGCCGCGCGAGCGATACAGATCGGCGTGCACCAGCCTGAGCGGACCTTCGTCATAGACCTTGACGATCAGGTAGCTGGGGCTGCGCACGGCCCCGCTGATGCCCAGCGCTGCGGCGAGGCCCTGAACCAGCGTGGTCTTGCCCGTGCCGTAATCACCGGACAACAGCAGAACGCAGGCCGTCGGCCCAAAGGCGGAAGCGTCTGCCGCTGCGCAGTCCTGCGCCGGGGTTTGCAGGCGCAGCAGCGCGCGGCCGAGGGCGGCGCCGATAGCGCGGGTCTGGCCGGGGCCACTGCTGGCAAACTCGATTTCCAAGAGCAGGATTGTAAACGCGTGCAGAAGCTGTGCGGTCGTTCGCCGTTAGAATGAGTCAGACCGATGAGCTCTGAAGGCAGCCGCACCGAACCTGCAACCCCGCGACAACGGCAGCGGGCCCGTGAACGCGGGCAGGTGGCGCGCAGCGTGGAGCTGGTCAGCGCGGTGCTGCTGTTCACCGCCTTTCTGCTGCTGAATGGAATGAACATCAAGACCGGCGAGAGCGTAAGAGAGTACTTCGTCCATACTTTTGGCTCGATCAGCACCGAGGACTTTCAGGAAGTCAGCATCCGCAACCTGTTTACGCCGCACCTGCGGGTCCTGCTGGCGGTGATCGCCCCATTCCTTTTAATTACCTCCGGCGCGGCGATCCTGGCCAACCTGCTGCAGGTGGGGCTGATCTTCAGCACCCAGCCCCTCAGCCCCAACTTCGGCAAGCTGGACCCGATCAAGGGCTTCGGGCGGCTGCTTGGGGTGCGCTCGCTGGTTGAACTGGGTAAGGGCCTGCTCAAATTGACTCTGATCGGCCTGGTTGCCTTTGGCGTGCTTGGTGCGGTAGTCCCAACAGTCATCAGATCGATGTTCATGGACCCGATGTCGGCCTTGAATGTCGGCACGGTCACCGGCCTGCGGATCGGAATCTACTCCAGCGCCTGCCTGCTCATCCTGGCCCTGCTGGACTACATGTACCAGCGCTTCGAGTTTGAGAAGAGCATCCGCATGAGCAAGGAAGACATCAAGAACGAGTACAAGAGCCAGGAAGGCGACCCGATGATCAAGCGCCGCCTGCGCGAGATGGGCCGCAAGATCGCGATGAGCCGCATGTTCGACGCCCTGCAGGATGCCGACGCAGTCATCGTCAATCCGACGCACTATGCCGTGGCGCTGCAGTATGAGACCGACTGGCCGGCACCGAAGATGGTGGCCAAGGGCAAGGACTACACCGCCCTGCGCATCATCCGCTATGCCGAAAGTCTCGGCATCCCGGTTTATCAGCAGCCGGAACTGGCCCGGGCGCTGTATCCCGGGCGGCTTGACGACTATATCCCGGCAGCACTCTTCGCCACAGTGGCAAAGATCCTGGCGCAGCTGGCCAAGAGTGATGAGAGGCTGCGGCGCAAGCTGACCGGGCTGCGGCGTTAGGGCCTGGCATACACTGAGAAGCAGGTGTCTATTCCAATGCAGCTGCCCAGCCCGGCCCGGCCCAGCCGCCTTATGCCGCTGCTGCTGGCTGGCTTTGTAGCCTTGGTCGGCCTGGTCAACATTGTTTCGGCGCTGGTCGGCATCGAGCCAGGCCGCCTGGATCTGCTGCTGGAAGCGATTCCGCTGGAGGTCAGCCATACGGGACGCACCCTGGCCGTCCTCTCCGGCCTGCTGCTCATGCTGCTCAGCCGCTCGCTGCTGCGGCGCAAGCGTCGGGCCTGGGTTGCCGCCACTCTGCTGCTGAGCGGCAGCGTGCTGCTGCATCTGCTTAAGGGCCTCGACTTCGAAGAGGCCGGCCTGTCCCTTCTGGTGCTGCTGACACTGCTGGCCAGCCGGCGCAGTTTCAGCGTGCGTTCCGACCGCGCCGCGGCCTGGTCGATCCTGCCCCTGGCCCTGGCCGGACTGCTGGCGGCGCTGCTTTACGGCCTGCTGGGCTTTGCCCTGCTGCGGCACCACTTCACCCCCGACTTCAGCTTCAGTCGCGCGCTGAGCTCCAGCCTGCTGCTGCTGAGCCAGTCCGGCCCGCCGCCGCTGCAGCCGCTGCCGGGTCACCGCGACGCCTTGTGGTTCAGCGACTCGATGGCAGCGGCGTCCATCTTTGGAGTGCTTTATTTCGCCGGACTGCTGGTGCGCCCGGTCAGCATCCGCCTGCTGCATCGCCAGGGCGGACGGGATGAGGCACTGGCCATCCTGCAGAGTTTCCCAGGCCGCGCTCTGGCCTATTACACGCTGCTGCCTGGACTGGCCTATGTTTTCGGTCCGGGCCGGCGCAGCTACCTGGCCCTGCGGGTTGTGGACGGCTGGGCGCTGGTGCTCGGTGACCCGCTGGGCGACCCGGAGGAGATACCGGCCCTGCTGACGCAGTTCGCTGCGCTATGCCGGGACAACGACTGGAAGGCAGTCTGGTATCAGACCGGACCGCGATGGCTGGCTGAGCTGCGCCGCGATGGCGCGGTTGTCTTACCGCTGGGGGAGGAAGCGCTGGTCGAACTGGACGGCTTTGAGCTGAGCGGCAAGGCGATGCAAAGCCTGCGCACCGCCCGCAGCCGCATGCAGCGTGAAGGCTTCAGCATCGGCAGGGCCAGTTTGGATGCGGATGGCAGGCGCGAGGAACTGCGGGCGGTATCACAGCAGTGGCTGGCGCAGCGGCGCGGCCGTGAATTGGGCTTCTCGCTTGGCACGTTCGAGCTCTTCACGCGCTTTGCCTCGGAGCAGGAGTGCATTCTGCTGACGGACAACGAAGGAAGGGCCCGGGCCTTTGTGACCTTCACGCCGCGCTTTGCCGCCCGCCAGGACACGGCGCGGTCCGCAGCAGCAGGCGGCTGGTGCCTGGATCTGATGCGCGCGGCCCCGGGCCTGCCGCCAGGAGCCATGGAAGCGCTGCTGTGTGAGGCATTGTTGCAGTTCAAGGCTGAGGGGATCCGGGAGGTCAGCCTGGCGCTGTCGCCGCTGAGCCGCGAGGATGGGGCTGAGGATCCCTTGCTGTCGGAGTACCCGGAATATCTGGAACGCGGCCGCGAGCTGGTGCTTGAGCACCTGACCCGCCTGTACAACTTTGAAGGGCTGCACCGCTTCAAGCAGAAGTTTCAGCCGCGCTGGGAGCCGCGCTATCTGGTCTGTCCCGGCCTGCTGAGTCTGCCGCAGGTGCTGCTGGCGCTGACGCGGGCGCATCGGCAGGCAGACTAGCCGCCTGCTGCATGCCGCATACAATGTACGGCGAGGTACGTGGATGCTTCGATTTGCTCCGATGACCAGGCGCCTGCGAATCATCAAAGCTGTGGTTGTTCTGGCAGTCGGTCTGGCGCTCTTTTTGGCTGGCCTGCAAATCAGCAGGCTGAACAAAGCTCGCCGGATGGAGACCCTTGCCTGGCAGGCCTGCACGCCAATCATGCAGGCACTGTGGAGATACAGCGACGACAAGCTGCGCCGCAAGCTGACCGGAAAGAGGTAGCGTCATTGGCTAATGGCTAATGGCGTATGGCGAATGGCAATTGGAAACACCAAGTGGCGGGCCTTCGAGGCAACTGTGGCAAGCCCGGCCTTGGCTCTTGCTCAATGCTGCGAAGCGGAAATCGATCCACAACCGAGTAACTGAGTCAACCGAGTACAACTGAGTAAAAATGGCCAGAGGCAAGTGGCTAATGGCAAGAACCGAAGCGCTTGCGCCGTGGATGAATTCTTGAGTACCCAACACTCTGCCGAGGTAGAGCCAAGCCTATTGCCTATTCCCACAATAGTTTGGCGTAAAGACTGGCATAGTTTTGCGAAGTTGCAATTTTTCGTCATCCGTTTGCTGGGCACTTGACAAATCAGGGGGGGGGGAAGATATAGATTACTGCATGCAAGCACAAGCGGTTAGGACGTCCTATACCTTTATCACCATCATGGTCCTCGTCGGACTAGCTGCGATGACCCCGAATAGGGCACTTGCAGATGCATGTAGCGAGTGTGGCTATTCGATCGACTCGGAGTACGACCCAGAAACCGGTGAAGGTTGCTATGTCAAATGCGCCGGCAACTATATATGGTGCGAGGATGCCCTTTTTACAACGTGGCGTTACAATGCTACTTGTGGGCCTGGGAGTTTTACGTGCCCGAGTGAATGCAAGTACAAAACAGTTCTTGATCTCTTCAAGACACACTGTGGTTGTGCTGTTTCCTGCATTCCAAGTCAGTTCAGCCAGGATACTTATCACGTTGATTCGTCAGGAACACCATGCTTGATTTGTCCTGACAGCGGATGTACATTACCCTGAAACAAGAGTGAGGTTTAACTGTAATGAAGAGCCAAATCTCCAAAGCGTGCGTGTGCTCGCTCACCATACTAGTCTGCATTCTCGGCGCTCTGTCAGCAGCTCAGGCACATCCTTATGAGAATTGCGACCTGTTCAGTTGGCCACCCAACTATGGCGTACCTGGCAGCGGCTTTGGCCCGGAGTATGAAGTCACTGGTGTCACCTTCCACGGCCAGATGCCGAATCCGGATACTCTGGGTCCTGCGGAACAGTACATGATTTGTGGTGGGAAGGATCGTACGACCGGGATGGCGTTGCGCCCCTGGGTCAACGAGATCCTCATGCATGTCAGTGCCTACTTTGAATTGGAGCACCGCATCCCGGAAACGCTTGGCCCAGCGGAGTTTGAAATTCTCTCAGGCGGGCAGTCTACCTACGGAGAGAAGACTCTCAACCGGGTGAGGAACCCGATTACCGGAGCTTTCCCGCGCCTGGACGCTGTGGATTTTTCGCCTGGGGATATTTTCATCCGCGATTTGACAATGGCCGAAATGCGGCGCCTGGCTGAGGTCAACAGCACGTATCAGGATGTCTGGTTCGACGGTGAGTGGCTAAGTCCCGAAGGAGAAGTGGAAACCACAGAATTGAGCTCGCCCGTGCTCTATGTGCGCGCCTATGGTCAGACAGGCGTTATCTATGAATCGATCTACTTCGAGTGGCAAGAAACACAATAGCCGATCAGTTAGCGAGCCAGGCTGTCCACGGTGAGATTCAAACAAAAGAGCCCCCCGGTTTCCCGGGGGGCCTTGCGTTCTGCTCCACTTAACCGAATAAGCGAAGTTGGGTTGTCAGCCCGGCAGAGGGCTGCCAGGACTTAACGCAGCAGCTGCAGGGCGGCCTGCGGCAGCTGGTTGGCCTGCGCCAGGGCGGCGGTGCCGGCCTGCTGCAGGATCTGGTTGCGGGTCAGCAGGATGGAGTCCTGCGCCACGTCGGTGTCGCGGATACGGCTTTCTGAAGAGGTCAGGTTTTCGCCAGCGACATCCAGGTTGCGGATGGTGCTTTCCAGTCGGTTCTGGATAGCTCCCAAGCGGGACCGCTGGCTGCTGACGCGGTTGATCGCCTCATCAACAACGCTGATCGACTTCTGCGCGAGCTCGCTATCCACAACGAGCAGGCCCTCGACTCCCAGCGCCTCAGCGCTCATGTCGCCGATGAAGCTGGAGATCGTCTGGCCCTCGTTGGCGCCGATCTGCAGGGTGAAGTCGCGCGGGGCGACGTGGACGAAGAAGGTCTCCACCGCACCACTGAGGCTGACCGTCGGGCGCTCAAAGGCCTGCTGGTAGCCGAAGGTGGTGCCGTTGTTGGCCCCGCCCGCCGCGTCGGTGGGCGGCTGAGGATCCATCTTCAGGCCCAGGGTGTTATCGAAGAAGACGCGCAGGCCGGGCAGCAGGCCGGTGATCTCGTTGGAGTCCACGATGCGGCTGCCGACGGAAGCGTTCTTTTCCAGGTTGAAGGCGTTGACCGAGTAGATCGGCGCCTTGCCTTCCTGGACTTCGATCAGCGACAGCGCCTTGAGCAGGCCCTCGTCACCAGCGAAGACAACTTCAGCGCCAGGGATCGCTGTCGTGATCGACATCGTGCCCTTGGCGTTGCCGATGGTGTTGACGTGCACCAGATCCGGCAGCTCCTGCGGGTTGAGGATGCCGCTGTTGATCAGGCCCGTGCCGCTGGTGTTGTACAGCGCCAGGCTGACCTTGTTGGCGAGGTCTTCAAAGGTGTCGTTCTTGGAGATGTTGACCGTCACGGACTTGTTGGTGCCGCGCAGGTACATCTGGAAGTCGACATTGTTCTTGCCGTTGAAGACGCCGAACTGCTGGAAGCGGTTAAGGCTGGCCAGCGTGTTGCTCTGGTCACCGGTCAGCACGTTGTTGGTGCTGATGTTGAAGGTCGCGGTCTCGCCGGCCTGCAGGATGCCCGCGGCCGTGAAGCGCACGTTCTCCAGGGCCTCGCCGGCCACACCGCGGAAGGTCTCGCCGATCGAGGTCGTGGTGCCGCCGCTGGCGTTGCTGATCGCGTTGCCGCGGGACGCCGCCAGGGCGATGTTCTGGTCGGTTCCGGCCGCAACGAGGCTGGTATAGGCCTGGTTGTCGAACTCGAAGACCGCATAGGTGCGGGCGCTGACGGCGCTGACCAGGAAGGTGCCGTTGCTGGGCACCGGGCCGGTCTGCCAGACCTTGCCGTAGTCCTGGATGCTGTTGCCGCCGGTCTTGCCCCACTTCACGGTGTCGCTGGTCGAGGTGCCGGCAACACTGATGGTGCTCCAGTCATGGCGCACATCGAAGCGGGCGTGGACGGTGCCGACCGAGCCGGCAGTCGCATCGCCGAGGCTGAAGAACTGGCCGGTGCCGGCGCGGGCCGAGCTGAGCGTGCCGCTCCAGGCCGCACCATTGTTGAAGAAGGACACGGTCGCGTTGCTGTAGAAGGCGTTGCTGGTAGCCGCAGTACCCGAGCCGAAGCTGAGGTAGAACTGGCTGCCGGAGCCGTCGACATCAACAAACTTGGTGTCAAGGACGCTGCGACCCGCGGCGGAGAAAGCCACCGAGATCTGGCCGTTGGCGTTGAAGCCCACCGTGCTGACATAGGTGCCCAGGGCGTTGCTCATCAGCGCGGCCAGCGAGGTCAGGGTCGTACCGACCGATACGCCCACGGAGACCGTGGCCACGCCCGAGCCGGTGTTGACCGTGAACAGGAACTTGTCGCCGGAGCTGAGCTCATTACCCTGCAGGGTGTTGCCCAGAGACAGGCCGCCGCCCGCGAGGGAGGCCGCCGTCAGGCGAATAGTTCCGTCGATGGCGCTGTTGACGGCAACAGAGCCGCCGGCGCCGTTGTTGACCTCGATCTGGTAGATGCCGGTATTGCCGACACCGTCAGGACCGGCGGTGGCGACCGTGGCATCCGCACGCAGGGTGGCGAGATAGTTGATCTTGCCGACTGCATCGGTGGCCTGGGTAGTGGAGAAGACATCCGTCTTCTGAATCTGCATCTGGCCGACGTTCTTGGCCACAGCCTTCAGCACGAAGTTGCCACCGGCGCCCACATCACCAACCACGGCCGCGCGAACCTTGGTGTAGTCGTCGGTGCTGATCAGGGCGCCCATGGTGCCGTCCAGCAGGGACTTGGTGTTGAACTCGGTGGTCTTGGCGATGCGGTTGATCTCATCGGTCAGCTGACCAACTTCGCTCTGGATCGCCTGGCGGTCGCCGGCGGTGTAGATGCCGTTGGAGGCCTGGACGCTCAGCTCGCGCATGCGCTGCAGGATGCTGTGGGTTTCGTTGAGCGCGCCTTCCGCGGTCTGGATCAGGCTGATGCCGTCCAGGGCGTTGGAGCTGGCGCGGTTCAGGCCGCGGATCTGGCCACGCAGCTTTTCGCTGATGGACAGGCCGGCGGCATCGTCAGCAGCGCGGTTGATGCGGAGACCTGAGCTCATGCGCTCCAGGCTCTTGGACATCGACATACCCGTAATTTTCAGGTTACGGTTAGCATTAAGCGCTACCGGGTTCTGGTAGATACGCATTACCGACATTTCGTTCCTCCGTGAACGTAAAGTGAGCCCTCGGGCTCAAGCGGACAATCGTGGCTAGGTGTCCATCAGGCTCCGCAGCGGGCTTATCACCCCTGAGCGCTCACCTCCTTGTGGCGTTCTTGTTCAGGACTTTCGCCCCGAGACGCTTAGCGCTGCGGTTCCCTTTGTCTTTAAACGGCATCACACGGCCGAACTTGACTGTCTCAGGTAACATGCCGGGATGCTCGCGGTGAAATATGCAATAAGCTGCGAGCGCGCAAACAGGCGGTGGCAGGAGCAGTGATGAGCGCAGCTACGGGCCGAAGGCAACAGATCGGGCTGGGCCTGCGGCGGTCTAGGAGATGGCGGTCTAGGAGTGGGTGTAGTAAACCGCGCCTTCGAAGCACTGCAGCACGATCAGCTCGTAGCGCGTGTCGATGCCCGGTGAACCAAAACCGGGCAGGCCGGTCTCGGCGAACTTGGCCTGCTCCTTGCGGATCGACTCGGTCTGGCCTTTACCAGAGCCATAGCCGAAGAGCAGATAGCCGCTGACCTGGGTGCCCCAGAGGTAGGTCTCGTTGCGCAGGGTCACGCCGTCGTCATTGAGGCTGTAGGCGCTCTCGCTGAGGATCGGCACATAGGCGAAGTCGCCGGGCGAGAAGTACTTGTTTTCGCCGGGGCCAAAGGCCAGGGTGCTGCTGAAAGCTTCCGGAATGAAGTTCAGCACCGGCAGGGCGTAGTTCATGTGAGTGATCCAGGCGCGGTTGGTCACCGGATCAATGGACTTGGCGAGGCCGGGCATCGCGATCGGCTTTTCAGGTACGAGCAGGGCGGCCTCGAAGTTGTCCGGGTTGTTGAGCGTGCTGATGTCGTTGAAGTCGAGGGCGGTCGGGATGCAGCGGAAGCCGAAAATGTTGCGCATGGTCGCGCTCTGGCCAAAACCGCTGAAGGGATTACGCGGGTAGTCCTGCATCGCGCCGCTGCGCATAAGCTCGTCGAAGTAACGCGGATAGTCAATGTTGCCGGCGACAAGCTGGGTGTTCTTGGCGTCACGCAGCTGCTGAGTCAGGGCGCTGGCGTTCAGGTTGCGGTGGCCCTCGGCGCCGATCACGGCCTGGGAGACTTCACCGGCGGCCGGGAAGTCGAGACCCACCGGGCGGTTGTAAAGCTCCGGGTCGCCCAGGGCCTGGCCCTGCAGCGGGGACATCACATCAATCGCAACCCCGGGGTAGTTCCCCCCGTGGTTCTGGGCATATACAGACAGGGCGGCTTCGATGCCGGCGCAGTTGGTGCGGACCGCCTGCTCCTTGGCAGATTCCTGCGCATTCCGGACCACCGGAATCAGCGCAATGATAAGCGCTGAGATGATCAGGATCACGACAAGCAGCTCAACCAGGGTAAAACCGGTGCGCAGGGAAGCGGGCGCGGCTTTGCGCTGAATTCTCCCCGGCCGGATATGGCTCGCCATACTAGTTTTGCTCCTCGCCGATGTCACAGGCTTTATACCCAGACGCAAAAGCTGCGCCGAGGTAACACCGGTAAGCGCGCCAATTATATATTAAATCGGCCGCGGAGTCGTCAATCCAGTCTGGATCAGCCCTCAGGCCGTGCCACCCTCGCGGCTGACCTTGGCCAGCAGGACCGGCGCCTCGCGGGCCCAGAGCTTTACGATCGGCTGGATCTCATACTCTATAAGGTCTGCCAGCAGCAGCAGGTCGTTGTTCTTCTGCGCCTCTTCCATCGCCAGCAGCTTCTCGCGCAGGTTGTCGATAGCGGCGAAGGTCTTGAGCTCGGGGCCGTTGTCTTCCTCGCTCAGCGCCTGGAAGTCGGCATCCGGGTCGAGGCCATCGGCAATCTCCATGCTGTCGGGGCTCAGGCGGAACTCAGGGTCGTTGCGCGAGAAGATGATGTCGACCGCGGTGACCAGGTTCACGTACCAGTCCACCAGCTCGATGCACTCATAAAGCACACCCAGCCCGTCCTGGAAGTCATCCCCGCGCAGCAGGGCTGCAGTTTCCAGCAGGTCGTCGGCCAGTGCGGGAACGAGCTGTGTCGCGTCTTCCAGACCTTCGCGGGCCAGATCCAGAGTGCGCATGCTGTAGAACTCCACCAGATCCAGATCCTTGACCGGCTGGCTGGCGCGCTGGCGCTCGGAGTTCTCGTCCCATTCTTCGCCGTCGACCACTATACGGGTGATTACATGTCCCGGCGGCAGGCGGTTGACCTCGACAAAGCTTAAAAGCTGCTCGAAGGTCCCCAGCTGATCCGGAACTTCACATGGCCGACTGTTCAGACTGGCTTTCATATTTGTCACTGTTGCGAGCGCCGCACTCCCCATCGCAGCAAACCTCTATATAATCCACTGCCGAGATGGACTACGAGCAGTGGCGATTTTACCCCATGCGTACCTCCGACCTGGATCAGGTGATGCAGATCGAGGAGTACAGCTTCCCCACGCCCTGGCGCCGGCATATGTACGATTCCGATCTGCGGACAAACAGTCACAGTCGGTTTTACGTCATACGGAGCGTGCAGACGGGAGAACTTGCTGCTTATATCGGCAGCTGGTTCATCTATGATGAGGCCCACGTCGGGACAATTGCGACCCGCCGTGAGCTTCGAGGCCAGGGTTTCGCAGCGCAGCTGCTGGCCTATTCTGCGCTGGCGGCGCTGAACGAAGGAATGCAGTACATGATTCTGGAAGTCAGAGTAAACAACGCACCGGCCCGGAGCCTATACGAACGTTTAGGCTTCCAGCTTGTGGGAATCCGCAAGGGTTATTACACTGACACCGGTGAGGATGCACTGCTGATGACATGCGATAATCTAAGCGGGCTGGCCGCTCTGCTGGCCATCCGAGAGGGTTGATTCAATTCAGGGGTCTTCGGGGTAATCACCATGTTCAGGCTGTCACTTGTTTCCGTTCAACGCTTGCTTTCCGGCGCCGTCCTGCTCGCCGGCATGCTTTTGCTCAGCCCGTCTGCCGGCCGTGCCGACGACTGGGATGAGCGCGTTAGCCCCGGCAACAGCAGCGGAAACAGTAATAAGTCCAACGGCCATGAGCACGACAGCGCACATAACCATGACTCCGGCGGCGACAGCGGTGCGCGCTCCGAAAGCCGCGAGCAAAAGAACTATGACTTCAGCCTGCCTTATCTGGAAGGCGAAGGCACCTTGAGCTTCAAGGAACTGGCCGAGAGCGACAAGCCCTTCGTGCTGATCTGGTGGCTGTCTGAGTGTCCTGTCTGCCACCTGCAGCTGCCTTACGTGCAGAAGCTGGAGAAACTTGTTGAAGACGGCAAGGCCGATGTGCGCATCATCAGCATCAACATTGACCAGGGTGAGGATGAGTGCCGCGCCTACGTCAAGGAGAAGGGCGTCAGCTTCGAAGTGCTGCATGACGACCGCTGCCGCCGTACCGACAGCCAGTTCCGGGTCCAGGAGATGGGCACGCCGGTGACCTACGTTTTCAAGCCGGGTGGCGAGCTGGTGGACTACATGAGCGGCTGGACCAGCGAGTTCCCCAGCAAGGTGCTGAAGATGCTGGATCTGCCGGTTCCCGATGAAGCCCGCAGCAGCAATTAGTCCAGTCCAGGCATGTACTCCGGGCTTCGGCAGAGCGTGTACCCCAGCTCGCGGGTAGACTGAAGCATGCTTTCACGCCGCCCTGCCCTGCCACTGCTGCTTCTGCTGGTCATCTCCCTGCTGTGCTGCTCCTGCAGCGTCGCGCCGGTTGAAGATGACGGCAGTCCGCTTCCCGACCTGCTGGCCGACGACCTGCAGCTGCGCATACTGCCCGACACCTTCATCGACGGCGGCCGCTTTGATTCCATCAGCCTCAGCCGAGCAGGCGCGAATGAGTACCAGGTCACCGTGCAGGGCGCGAGCGGGCTGAAGGCGCTGTACTTCGAGATCCGCTACGATGCGGCGCTGCACAGTTTTCAGCGCGCGCGGCCGACGGACTTCTGGGGACCAGAGGCGGACTATCTCACGATCTCCATCCCCGGCGAGCCGGGCTATGCCGAGTTTGGCCTCGTACTGATTCACCCGGAGGAGCGGAGCGGCCTCAGCGGCAGCGGAGCTGTGGCTACGATCAGCTTCAACCAGTAAGAGGGTTCTCAAAAGGTCCAAGGGCCCTAGCGCTGGGCGTAGACAATGCAGCAGCTTTCATCTGGGTCTTCCAGGGTTCCGGCATTGAGCCCTGGATCGACTGGCCAGTACAGACTTGCGGGCCGCCAACGAGGGAATTCAAGAGGCTTGGTGTAGAGCTGGCAAAGCTCCTCATTTGACTCATCTGAAGTCGGCACAGACTGCGTCATGCGCTGCTCACAGGCGTCATAGGCCCAATGAGGAAGCCCCAAATCTCCAACAAGTGCCGGCGGTGCGGGTCGCATGCTGGAGCCATACATGGTTAGAACGCCTATCAGACATAACAGCACAGAGACGCCAGGCAGCAACTTCCGCGGCGCCCGCGTCCTGAGCTGAAAAGCACTGTTTGCCTGCACTGCGCCTCCTGGAGTTCCTGACGCCTTGGATTACTTGGCGTTCAGGTTCCTGCCAGGGCCGCTGGGGCGCCGGATGCTCCAATACTGAGCTAGAATCCCGCGCTGTGCAGGACTTCGACGTAATTGTGGTGGGCGCCGGGCATGCGGGCTGCGAGGCCGCGCACGCCGCCGCGCGCCTCGGCCTGCGCACGGCACTGATCACGATGGAGCTGGCGGCGATCGGCCGCATGAGCTGCAACCCCAGCATCGGCGGCCCGGCCAAGGGCCACCTGACCCGCGAGATCGACGCGCTGGGCGGCTTGCAGGGCCTGGTCACCGACCGCACTTACGTCAACCTGCGGATGCTGAACACTGGCAAGGGCGCCAGCGTGCAGGCGCTGCGCGCGCAGAGCGACCGTAACGCGTATAGCGCGTATATGCGGAGGGTGTTGGAGGGGACGGAGAATCTCACGCTGGTTGAGGGCGAAGTCGCTCAGATCAACTCCGGTCCAGTCGGAGGTCGAAGGTCTGAGGTCGGAGGATTTCTTGCAGGGGCGCACAGCCTGCGCCCGGCCCACTCCGAGCTGGAAGCCAGGCGCACGCAGTGCGCCCCTAGGACTTCGATCACCGGCGTCGCCCTGACCGACGGCCGGGAAATCCGTGCGCCTCGGGTTGTGATCAGCCCCGGCACCTTCACTCGCGCGGTCTGCTTCATGGGCAGCCGCACGCACCGCGCCGGGCGCTGGGGCGAGAACTCGGCCGATGCGCTGGGGGCCGACCTTGAGGCGCGCGGCCTGCCGCTGCGGCGGCTGAAAACCGGCACCAGCCCGCGCATCGCCCGCGACTCCGTGGACTATACGAAGTGCGACCCGCAGCTTTCCGAGTGGCGCGAGGACGCCTTTTGCAACTACGCGCCGAGCATGCTGCCGGCCTGGTTTTTGCCCAACTGGCATACGCGTACCAGCGAGGAGACTCGACACATCATCCAGCGCCACAGCCATGAGAGCGCGCTGCACAGCGGGCTGATCAGCGGGGTCGGTCCGCGCTACTGCCCCAGCATCGAGGACAAGATCGCCAAGTTTCCGGACACACGGGTGCATCCTGTTTTCATCGAGCCGGACGGCCTGGACGTGGACATCCTGTACCTGCAGGGCCTGTCGACCAGCCTGCCGCTGGAGGTGCAGTACAAGTTTCTGCACAGCATCCCGGGGCTCGAGCGGGCGAAGATCCGGCGGCCCGGCTATGCGGTGGAGTACGACGCCGTCGACCCCCTGGACCTGGACAGTACGCTGCAGAGCAAGCGCATCGCCGGGCTCTACTGCGCCGGGCAGTTCAACGGCACCAGCGGCTATGAAGAAGCGGCGGCGCAGGGCCTGGTGGCCGGGGCGAATGCCGCGCTGTCGCTCCTGGGCCGCGAGGCGCTGCCGGTTGCGCGGGAAAACAGCTACATCGGTGTGCTGATTGACGACCTGACCACCCGCGGCGCGGATGAGCCCTACCGCATGCTGACGGCGCGGGCCGAGCACCGCCTGCTGCTGCGGCATGACAATGCCGCCCTGCGCCTGGGGCCGATCGCCCGCGACTGGGGGCTGCTGAGCGGCGAGCAGGAGCGGGCGCTGGATGCGCTGCGCGAACGCGTACACAGCGTGCAGGCCGAGCTGGAAAGCACGAAGCTAACCGCAGCGCAGCAGGAAGCCCTGGGCCTGCCGGTGCGCAACAACGAAACGATCCGTGGCATCGAGGCGATCCGGCGCGGAGCGAGCGCGACTGCTGTCGAGCGTTCAGCGTGCAGTGTGCAGGATTTCTACACCCGGTCAGCTGAGCGCTTTATCGAGGTCGAGACGCAGTACGAGGGTTATCTCGTCCGCGCCCGCCAGCAGGTGGAAGCGATGAGTGCGCGTGAACATCTGCGCCTGCCAGCTGACCTTGACTATCACGCGATTCCCGGGCTGCTGACCGCGACCCGCGAACGCCTGAGCGCAGTCCGTCCCTCTACGCTGGGTCAGGCCATGCGCGTGCAGGGCGTGACGCCGGCGGACATCGCCGCGATCCATGTGGCGGTGAAGAGGTTGACGGCGAGGGTCTAGATGCGCAACGTACGCTGGCATTCTGCGGACCGTCAACTTTTCAACCACTACTTGACGGATCGAAGCGGCTGGGTATAATGCCGCGTCCGCAGGATTTTGAATCCACGACAAAGGAGGCCGCGAAAATGATTTACAGCAAGAACACACAAGCGCACACGTCGCCGGGCGGCCTCGATTACTTCGCTCAACTTAATCGACCGCAAAGCTAGCTTCAGCCTCCCGCAGGGAAGCACAGCCAGCAACTAACCGGTAAGCCCACCACCCCGCGCGCTGAGTTCTGCGCGAAGCCACAGCCTTTTGCAGGCAGCTCCCTGCATTGGCCGGCCCGGGGTGCAACACCACAACACTGCCGCAAAGACGGCGGAGGATGCCATGAAGTCCAACTTTGAGTCGACCTACAGCGCTACGGCCCGTCACTATGACGGGGTCTACGGCAGCAAGCAGATGGATGACCTGCCTTTCTATCTGGAGCTGGCCAGCCAGCACGGCGGGCCAATCCTGGAACTGGCGGCCGGCACCGGCCGGGTTACCATCCCGCTGGCGCGCGCCGGTCACCAGATCACCGCGCTGGATATCAACCCGGCCATGCTGAGCCAGCTTGATACGAAGCTGGAACAGGAGCCGACGGATGTCCGCGGGCGGGTCCGCACGCTGATCGGCAACATGATCGACTTCAAGCTGGAGCAGCGCTTTAGCCTGGTCCTGATGCCCTTTCGCGGCTTCCAGCACCTGCTGGATCCCGCCGATCAGCGGGCCTGCCTGAAGAACATCGCCGCACACCTGAGCGCGAATGGGCGTTATGTCTTTGACGCCTATAACCCGAACCTTGAGTTCATGGTTAAGAAAGCCGCCCAGGGTGGGGCCTTTGTTCCGGATCTGGAATATGTCGACGCCGAGGGCAACACCGTACGCCGCTTCAACTCAATAGTTCCGAACTTCGCCACGCAGAGCAGCACGGTGCTGTTCCGCTATGAAACCAGCGATGCCAGCGGACGGCTGCTGGGCGTGGAGGTGGACCGGATTTACATGCGCTGGCAGTCGCGCTGGGAGGCGCAGTACCTGCTGGAGCTGAGCGGCTTTGAGATTGAGGCGGCTTATGGCGGCTTCGACCGGCGCAGCCTGGACGTCCCGGGCACCGAGCTGATTTATGTCTGCCGCCGGGCCGGATAGGGCAAGGGCGGTATCTGGGAGAATGACATGCAGACAATGACTGAAGAAGTGAATAAGGAAGCCGCCGTCCAGGAGCCGACGACCAGCGCGGCCCTAACCGCTGCCGGCGTCCCGCAGACGGCCCAACAGCAGGCGATGGAGGCCGCACTGGATATTGGCGTGGAGCTGGACATCGACCCCAGCGTGCCAGCCCTGCTGGTGGAGGATGTCTGCAAGTACTTCACTACCAGTGTGGACAAGAAGGATCTGGGCAAGGACCGCGGGCCGCTGAAGCGCGCCTGGCAGAAGGTCTATCCGCCGCGCAAGAAGAAGACGGCCGTGGAAAACGTGAAGCTCAGCGCGAAGCGCGGCGAGATCATCGGCGTGGTCGGGCATAACGGCAGCGGCAAGAGCACGCTGATCCGCATGCTCAGCACGCTGCTGACACCGGACAGCGGGAAGATTCGTGTCTTCGGCTACGACCCGGTCACGCAGCCCTATCAGGTGCAGAAGCTGATCAACCGCGTCAGCGTCGAGGCGGCGTTCTACAAGAAGCTGTCGGCCTTTGAGAACCTGCTGTATGCCGCGCGGCTCTACGGCGTGCCGGATAAGCAGGCCCTCAAGCGCAGCGAGCAGATCCTCAAGGCGCTTGGCCTCGAGGAAGGCAAGCTGACCGACAGCCTGCAGGAGCTGTCCCGTGGAATGCAGCAGAAGGTTGCGGTTGCACGAGCGCTGCTGACCAGCCCGGTCCTGCTGCTGCTGGATGAGCCGACGACCGGCCTTGACCCCAAGAGCAAGCGCGAGGTGCAGGCCTTCGTGCTGGAGCTGCGCCGCCGGCACGACGCGACGGTTCTGCTGACCAGCCACGACATGGACGAGGTGGAGCGCCTGTGCGACCGCATCGCGATCATGAATGAAGGCAAGGTCATCGCCGAGGGCACGGCTGAGGAGCTGAAGGCGCTGGTCACGACCCGCATCCGTGAGCGAGCCGTATCCAGGGCAGCCGAGGCCGTGGCGGCAGCGTCAGCCGCGGTCGCTGCGACGGCTGCGGCTGCGGCGGCTGCGGCAACAGCGGCTGTTTCCGGCGATGCTGCAGTGGCGGCCCCGCCAGTGGCAGCCAAGGAAGCCAAGGAAGCCACGGGAGTCAGCGCAGAGCGGATGGCCCAGATCGCCGGCGGCGAAAGCGCCAGCATGGAAGACGTCTTCATCGAGCTGACCGGCAAGGACCTCAAAATGGAAGGCGCGGCCGAGGAATAGGCAGCGAGCCCGCGCCCTGGCACTTTACACCCGCTGGACCGTCGACCGCACTCATGGCGGCGGCAATTGTGTTGCGCGAAAGCGCAGAGCTGGGAGGATGAAATGAGCAGTAATACAGGCGCGGCCGAGATGCCCCTGCATCCGGCGCCTGACTTCATAAACGGGGCGCTCACGCGTCTGCGACCGGTACTTGAGCGTGACCTTGAAGGCCTGGTTGAGCTGATGAACGAAGCCCCGCTGGGCTTCACCTGGGATGGCTACCCCTGGAGCCTGCAGCGGCTGAAGAAGAAGTTTGAGGACGAAAAGGAGCCCGGCCTGTGGGGCCAGCGGCATCGTTTTTTCGCCTGTTGTGACCTGGAGGGCCGGCTGTGCGGCGTGCTTCACGAGGAGCATGAACGCAACGGCCAGGTCAGCCTGGAATTCCAGTTCGCCCTGGCCCGTTCGGACCGCGAGCAGCTGGCGCTGGACGCGCTGGAGGCTTATCGCAGCTACAAGCGTAACTGGTTCAACACGCCGCGCATCGAGATCAACCTGCTCTCGCCGCAGACGGAAGAGCAGCGCTGGATGCTGGAACTGGGTTTCAACCACGACATGAGCTGCCCGCGGATCAAGATGCATCTTGGTGAGGCGGTAGCTCTGGAAATCTATTCATGGTGCCAGCAATGGGTGCTGGACAATCGCGCCCCCGACGGTATCGGGGCCTGGGAGTGAGACATGTATGCACGTTACACAGGGCGCCAGGTCCGTCTGCGCCCAATCGCAAGCAAGGATGAGGCGCTGGCGCTGCACGCCGGTATCCGCACGGAGTACAACCAGCACTGGGGGCCGAACTGGTGGCCGCAGGCACGGCTGCTCAAGGACTGGGAAGCGCACGGCCTTTTGGAGGGCGCTGACGGCGAGAACATCTTCGCCGTTGAACGCCTGGATACCAGCGAGGTCGTCGGACTGGAGGACTGCGGGGTCTGGGGCAAGGGCGGCATAACGGGCTGGTTCGGCACCAATATCTTTCCCGCCCACCGCGGTCAGGGCTTTGGCACTGAGGCCAAGCTGCTGATGCTGTGCTTCCTGTTCGAGAACTTCCCCCTTGTCCGTGTCGGCAGCGACACGGTCTGCAACCACTGGGGCGCGCGACGGGGGATGGAAAAGTGCGGGATGCAGCTTGAAGGCTACCGCAGGGCTGCGCACCTGCAAAACGGGAAGTGGTACGACATCCCCTGGTATGTGATCTTCCGCGAGCAGTGGGAAGAGCTTGAAGTGCGAAGCTATGTGAAGCGAGGTTAGCAGCTCTATGCAAACGGACTTTTTCAATGAGCGGATCAGGCTGCGCCCCTTCAGGGATTTTGATGAGGCGCAGAACATCATGTTCACTCTGGGCCTGCTGGACTTCGGGCACTGGCTTCCGGAGTACTGGACGCTGAAGGCGCTGCGCGGATTCTTTGACCGCGACGGCATGCTTGGCCACCCCGGGGCGAACTTCATGGCGCTCGAACGCCTCGATATGCAGACCGCCTGTGGCTATATGTATCTCGAGCTGCCCCGCGTGGGCCAGATATCCTGCGAGATCGGCACCATGCTGCTTCCGGAGCATCACGGGCTGGGGCTGGGTGTCGACGCCAAGCAGCTGGCGATGTGCATGCTTTTTGAGCAGTATCCCCTGCAGCGTCTCTTTGCCAAGACCCTGGCCAGCAATACGCCGGCGCTGAAAAGCATGGAGCGCTGCGGCATGCAGCCCTGCGGTGTCTGGCGCGGTTTCACTACGCGCGGCGGCCGCCGGATGGACGCCCGGGTCTTTGACATCCTGCGTGAGCAGTGGCAGGCGCAGCCCTGGCTGGGCCAGGTTAAGCGAGGAGCAACTTATGCATAACAGTATCCATGAACTGCTGCACCACAGCGACGGCCGGCCGCGCGGCTTCGTCAGCGGGCAGCACCTGACCCTGCGACCGGTAATGGAAGCCGACCTGCCGCGCCTGGCGGACTATATGGCAGAGCCCGGTGCCCGGCCGGGCGCGGAGGCACCGCTGACCCTGCAGGCGCTGAAGAAGCAGTTTGAAGACGACAAGAGCCCGGGCATGTGGGGTGATGAGAAGAAGGTCTACATGGCCCTCAGCCTCGACGGCGCCCTGCGGGGCTATGTAAGCGAACGCACTCACATGTCGATGGGCCAGCACATCGCCGCTTACCACATCGGCCTGCAGCATGAGCAGCGCGACGAGCTGGGCTGCGAGCTGGTCGCGCTGCACCTGCGGCTGCTGTGCGACTGGCAGCGCCTGCTGCGGGTGGAATCGCGCGCTCTGGAGGACGACCTGTCCAAGCGTGCCTGGCTGGAGGCGGCGGGCTTCGAGCTGGAGTTTGTCGCTCCGCGCAGCGTTTTTCATCTGGGTCAGGCGGCCGGGCTGGCTTACTACTCCTGGCTCAGCCCGGAGCTGCAGGCCCTGCCGGCCTGGAGCGAAGGTGAACCGGACTATGGCCGCCAGTCGCCGGCCCAGGGGCAGTAGCCATGATCACGGCCTACAGCGGAAAGCTGGTTCGTATCCGGCCCCTGAAAGATGCCGCGGAGTATGCGCAGTATGTGCTGGACCAGGGCATTGAGCTCAACCCTTACTGGGGCAACTGGTACCAGAGCGAAACACGCAGCCGGCGGGACTTTGACGACTGCGGCATGCTGTCGACGGGCGACTACAGCACATTTGCCATTGAGCGCCTCGACAGCGGAGAGATGATCGGCGTTGAGGAATACGGCATGAGCGGCGCGGCCTGTCCGAGAGTTTGGATCGGCACGTTCATTGCGCCACAACACCGCGGCCGGCGCTTTGGCGTTGAGGCCAAGCAGCTCGTTTACTGCTACCTCTTCGAGAACTTCCCGCTGGAGCGGGTCTATGCCGACACCGTCGAGAACCACATCGGCGCGGCCAAGGGCCTGATGCTGAGCGGTATGAAGTACGAGGGGCGGCACCGCAAGTGCGTGCTGCAGAACGGCCGCTGGTTTGACACGGTGAACTACGCCATCCACCGCGAGGAATGGGAGGCGATGGACTACCGGCACAGCGTAAAGCGCGGTTAACTCTTGCAGGGCGGGGCTTGTCTCCGCCCTATTTCATTACTTGTGCGGGTCTTGTCCGGCCTTCCACTTCTTTGCTACTGCAGGACTCGCCACCACCACTAATCATTGTCGCGCCTACTCGTGCGGCCTCTGGGCCTCCCTGTAAAAGGGTGGGGACAAGCCCCACATTACAAATCCTCTCCCCCTGCCCCGCTGGCTACAATTGCCGCTGCCATCTCAGGCAGTGAGGTTTATCAATGAGCGAAGGACGCGTGGCAAAGTTCCAGCGCGAGCGCACGGCCGGCAACGAGCTGGTCTTCAAGTACGCCGGCACCAACATGAAGCGCTTCTGGACCCTGGATGGCCAGGCCTATCACGAAGGCGCGCTGGACGCGAAAACCAAGGAGCTGCTGGGCCTGGTGGCCAGCCTCGTGCTGCGCTGCGACGACTGCGTGACCTACCACACCATTCAGGCCCATGAAGCCGGCGTAACGACTGAAGAGTATGAGGAGACGCTGAACATCGGCCTGCTCGTCGGCGGCTCCATCACCATCCCGCATCTGCGCCGGGCCTTCGCCGCCTGGGAGGAATTGCAGGAAGGTTAAGAGTCTTCTTGCGAGTTGACACGATGTCAAGCCTCGGGTTATAAGTAGCTTACAGCGAGTACGGACTTGTTCGTGACTCGGTCTGGTAACGTGTAGATTATACCCGCCCAGGCAGCCATAAGCTGTGCAAGCAGGTAGACGACTTCAAGTACTATGGCTGCCAAGTGCAGTCCGTGGGTACTATGGGTCGACATCTTCACGTCTCCTTTGTTGAGACAACAAAGGCGTTTTCGACGGCCGTAAGGCTGGTGCATTAAGCCGTAGGATGTCAAAGTGGAGCACGCACGTCCCTGCTCAGACGGCACTGTTTAAGGAGTTACAGACATGAAAAAACATGTTTGGTACAAAAAGCGCGGGTATCCGCACTTTGATTTTCCATTAGACCTGCGGTCAGCAAAGCGCGTGGTGCGAGAATTCCGTAAGAACCCTAGGTTGCATAACTTCTTGCCGTTGATTTATTACGAAATCATCGAACCGAAGCGTGATCCGGAGACTAAGAAGGTGAAGCGGGAAGGAAAGGTCAGACCGATTGCTTACCCTTCTCACTCTGACGCCGCTATCTATTCCTCTTACTGCTTCATTCTGAACACCAAATACCAGAAGTGGCTGCGTGGCTCTGGACTAAGCGACAGCATCCTAGCATATCGAACGGATCTGCGCGGCAGGTCAAATCTGCATTTTGCGGTAAGCGTGTTTCGCGAGATATCATGTCAAGGTGAATGCGCTGCAATCGCTTTCGACATTAAGGGTTTCTTTGATCACCTTCTTCACGCAAGGCTCTATGAATTGTGGTGCAAGTTACTTACACAGAATAAGTTGCCTGCGGACCATTTTAGAGTCTTCAAAGCAATCACCAGGGCGACGAGACTCAATCGAGACAAGCTCTACGTGGCCCTAAATATATCTGGGACTAGGGCGCGGGAAATGCGGCAGATAAGTCATGCAGCTGGAGAATCTCTACCTATATATCAATTGCGTGCGCTTCTCAAGAACAAAAACCTGTACGAAAAGCAGAGTACACTCGGAATAGCTCAAGGTACTCCCATTAGTGCAATGCTATCCAACCTATACATGATGGATACCGATTTGACAATCAAGAGCTTCTTGCAAGAGCATTGCGCTACATATAGAAGATATAGTGATGACATTCTGATTATCTGCAAAGAGCATCAGATTTTTGAGATTACCAAGTTTGTAAAACAACAACTTGCAAGCGTGGGACTTGAATTAGCACCAAAAAAGACTCAAGAGCGAGTATTCAGGATCCAGGACAACGGTCTCGTTGCTCTTGGACGCGAGGTTGAGGAGGGGGTAGAAGTTTGGAAGGAAAAGCCACTTGATTATTTGGGACTCTTGTTTGATGGCCGACGGGCGCTGCTGCGGCAGAAGAGTCTAAACAAATACTACAGAAGGATGAAGTCCGCAGTAAGATCTGCTGCTCGGGCAGCAAGAAGAGCTCGACTAGCTGGAGGAGACGGTAACATACGGCGTCGGAGTCTGTACCTTAAGTACACGCACTTTGGTAACAAGAATTTTGTTCGTTATGCAATCAAGGCCTCAAATGTTGCTGGGCCGTTGGGACATACTTGTCGTCGGCAGGTGAGAAGGCACCTGATAAACTTGAAAAAGTTACTTGATCGCGCCTGATCAAGTAGGTTCACTTGGGCAATTGCCGGGCAGTCTGGCTCGTGACAGCTGATACAGTTATCCTCTCAGACGCCCGCAGTGCGCGGGCTGGTCCTACGGAGGTGCTGAGTTAATGTGGATCTGTCCCCGCTGTGGCAGGCAGTTTAAGCAGGAAACGCGAGAGCATTCCTGTGAGATCTTCACGATTGATGACCACCTCCGCAGCCGACCAGAAACCGTGCGCCAGCTTTATCTGGCCTTCGAAGCAGCGCTGAAAAGCTGCGGGCCGGTCAGCGTGACTGCGCTCAAGACCATGATCTGCTTCCGGCGCGAAAGCAATTTCATCGCCGTGGCGCCAAGGAAGGACCAGCTGAAGGTGACGATGCTGCTGCCCGGCAAGAGCGAGATCAGTCCACGCTTCAGCAGCACCAAGCCCTTTGGCCGCAAGCTGCACGTTGAACTCAGCATCAACAGCCCCGAGGAACTGGATGGTGAACTGCAGGCCTGGCTGCAGCTGGCCTATGACCTGGCAGCGCCAGCTGGCTGAGCTCACCACTGGCGGCATTCGATTCTGCGGCCCCGGCGCAGGACAACACGGCCGCTGCCGTCCGTTGCTACGGTCAGCAATGACCTTCCCACCAGCGAGCGGGCCCTGGCTGAGCCCTCGCTGTTTAGAGTGACTGTCCAGGGCGAGCTAAGCCTTGACCACGGCCCGGACAGACTACCTGGCGGGCGCATCAGATATGAACAGTAAACAAGCTCGTTTGCTGTCAGCTGACGGACCTCGGCCAGATATGCGGTTTCCAGATGTTCCAGGCGGAGCCTGCCGGAGCTGCTGATGCCGAGTAGACCGCCGCCATCCCGCGCTGCGTAGATCAGATCCTGGCCCGGGACAAACAGCG
>CAZEJB010000001.1:258650-267174 GCA_964512635.1 uncultured Planctomycetales bacterium
AGACCGCCGCCATCCCGCGCTGCGTAGATCAGATCCTGGCCCGGGACAAACAGCGGCGCCGCGTTCTGAAGGAAGGCACCCTCGTCACTCAGCTCAAAGCCCTGTTTCCAGCGCAGTGCTCCATCCGGCTTGTAGGAGAGCATCCAGGCATCCGTAACCAGACCGCACTTGCCGGCTACCTCGCAGGCGACGAGGTAAAAGTTGCCTTTGTCATCACGCGTCCAACCACCAAAAGTGTTGCCTGGCGCGTCGAGGGTCTGAATTATCAGCCCGCCTGGGCTGACCAGCTGCACAGCATAATGCTCAAGGTCGACAGTGTTGCAGGCGACAAAGGGCTGCCCCGCGGTGAGATGAATATCGCTTCCGTTGCAGTCATGCATGGCTTCGCGCGACCAGCAGACCTGGCCATCAGTGTCAAGCCCGAGCATACGATCCCAGCCGTCGTTGATGACAAGTTCCGCCGGCGCCCCCTGCTCCGGCGGCTGCGGCGTTCGCTGCCAGCTTGAGTCCAGCGCGGTTTCCCACAGGACATCCCCGCTGGAATCGAAACAGGACACGCGCAGCGCGCCGCCTGCCAGATAAGCCCTGCCATCCGGGCTGAGCAGCAACTGCGGATTCATATCTGCTGAGAACGGCGTGCTGCAGCTCCATTTCAGTTTTCCGCTGGCGTCGAGACAACTGAGCATGCCCTTGGAGTCGAGCAGAACGAGCTGCCGGCCTGGCCAGAAGTCGCCGGCCTGCACTTCGGAAGAGGCATCGAAGCTGTAGATACGCTGGCCCAGACCACGTTCAAGTTCGATGCAGCGCCAGGACCATAACGCCAGAGCTGCCAGCGCCGTCAGCGCGAGCAGGCTGAATAACAATACGGACCTGGACACCACTGACATTGTACAGCGGCGGCACCCGGGTCCGGGGCAAAGCTATCAGGACCGCTGGGGCTCTGGCTGCGGGTCGGGCTTGGGGGCTGGGTCAGGCTCGGGCTGCTTGGGTTCCTGCGGCTCGACGACTACCGTCAGCTTAAAGCTGGAGGCCGCATTGACGTCCTTCTCCCAGCTGCGGCGATACTCCAGTTTGAGCTCGACGCTTCCTGTTCCCGGTGTTTCAAAGGTCCAGACCTCAACTCCTCCGGCGCCGACCAAGGGCGGCGGGGGATCACCAGGCTCAGCGTCTCCCGGTGGTCCATCCGGAACCGGAGCGGGAGGCTGGCCCGGCATCGGCGGATCATTCGGCGGATCTCCCGGCTGGGGCTCGCCCGGGTTGGGCGGCACCGGCGGATCGGGCGGAATCGGCTCATCGGGCAGCGGCGGCGGCGCAGAATCGCGCAGCTTGAACTGGGTGCCAACCAGCTTCAGCACTGCCTGGTTCAGCTGATAGGGAACGCCATTTTCTTCGCGGGCAAAGGCCCAGGCATAACCCGTGCTGGGATTGGCCGAGAGGCTTAGCTCCAGGCGCTGGCCCTGGTGCAAAGTTACCGTCGTGCCATTGGCGCTTTCATCAATCTGCACCGTGCCCTCGGGGTGCTCAGGCTCATCCGGCGGCTGCGGAGGGTCATCCGGCTCCGCGTTGCCCGGAGCTGGATCCGAAGCCGCGACTGTTCCCGCGGTAGCATGGCCGTCATTACCTGATGTGGCCGCCGTCGTACCCGTCCCGCCAGTCTGGCTTGTGCGCAGGCTCTTTCCCGGGCAGGCACAGAGCACGGCGCTGATTAGAAGCAGTAACGCTGTTAGAACATGGTTACGCATGCTGGTTGTACTCCCTTGCCCGGCATCGGGTTCCCAAACAGCCCGGAAAGTCCACTTCAGCTTAACATACGTATACGACCAGCTAATACATAATGTATAATACCGGCTCAGCCAAGCCGCCGCTGGCCCACCCCCTCGCCAGCCTGGACGCGGCTTGCCTGCCCCTCATTGTGAGACAAGGATACAGCTTTGGCGAATAAATCAGGCAATTTCGACTTTGAGGAGAACATCCTTCCTCGACCAATAGTAAGCGAGATGGAGGAAAGCTTCCTCGATTACGCGATGAGCGTAATCATCAGCCGCGCCATCCCGGATGCCCGCGACGGACTGAAGCCGATCCACCGACGCATCCTCTGGGCCATGTTCGACCGCGGCTGGACCTTCGACAAGACCACCGTAAAGAGCGCAAAGATCGTCGGCGACGTGATGGGTAATTACCACCCGCATGGTGACGCGGCGATTTACGACGCGATGGTGCGCATGGGCCAGGAGTGGAGCCTGCGTTACCCCCTGATCCACCCCCAGGGTAACTTTGGATCGGTCGACGGCGATCCGCCCGGTGCGGCGCGCTATACCGAGGCCAAGCTGAATGCGCTGTCGGAATACCTGCTGGCCGACCTGAAGAAGGAAACCGTCGACTGGCAGCCGAACTATGACGGTACGGCCGACGAGCCCCTGGTTTTGCCCGCCGGCCTGCCAAATCTGCTGATGAACGGCTCGGAAGGCATCGCGGTGGGCATGGCCACCCGCATCCCGCCGCATAACCTGCGGGAGCTGGGCGAAGCGATCATGCTGCTGATCAAGGAGCCCGACACCAGCATCGAAGATCTGGTGCAGCTTGTTCCGGCGCCGGACTTCCCGACCGGCGGCATCCTGCTGGGCAACAGCGGCGCGATCGAGGCCTACAAGCACGGCCGCGGCAGCGTGACCCTGCGGGGGCGGGCGGAGATTGATCTTGACGATCGCGGCCGCGCGCGGATCCTGATTACCGAGATCCCCTACCAGGTCAACAAGAACACACTGATCGAGCGGATCGCCATTCTTGGCAATGCCAAGAAGATTGAGCATATCCGTGAAGTGCGCGACGAGAGCGACAAGACCGGCCTGCGCATCATCGTGGAGCTGGGCCCCCAGGCCCAGCCGCAGGTGATCCTGAACAACCTGTACAAGCAGACCCAGCTGCAGATCAACTACAGCCTGAATATGCTGGCGCTGCGTGAAGGCACGCCGCGTCTGATGAACCTCAAGGAGCTGATGCTGGTCTTCATCGGCCACCGCCGCGAGGTGGTGCGCCGGCGCAGCGAGTTCGACAAGCGTAAGGCTGAGGAGCGCGCGCATATCCTGGAAGGCCTGCTGATTGCGCAGGCCAACATCGACGAGGTCGTGAAGATCATCCGCGCCAGCCGCGACAGCGGCGCCGCGAAGAAGAGCCTGGTCGAGCGCTTCCTGCTCAGCGAAGTCCAGGCCCAGGCGATCCTGGATATGCGCCTGAGCCAGTTGACCAGCCTCGAGGTCAGCAAGATCGAAGACGAGCTGAAGAAGCTGCGCGACCTGATCGCAGAGCTGACCGCCATTCTTGCCGATCCGGCCAAGCTGGACGCCGTGATCGTCAAGGAGCTCAAGGGCGCGATCGACAAGTATGGCGACGAGCGCAAGACCCTGATCGCGCAGTTCGCCGACGACGGCAGCTTCAACGAAGACGAACTGATCCGCAAGGAAGACGTGGTGGTCACCTTGACCCGCGCCGGCTATCTCAAGCGCACCCCGGCCAGCGTGTATGAAGCGCAGGGCCGCGGCGGGCGTGGCAAGATCGGCCAGAAGACCTCCGCCGAGGACGTCGTGCGCAACGTGATCCACACCAACACACACGACACCCTGCTGCTCTTTACCTCGCGGGGCGCCGTGTATGGCGTGCGGGTCTATAAGATCCCGCAGTATGACCGCGCGGCCAAGGGCCTGCCGGTGGTGAACATCATCAACCTGCAGCCTGGCGAGACCGTCAGCGCGCTGATCCCGCTGGAGGACTTCAGCCACCCGAACCTGTTCTTCTGCACCGCGCTCGGCACCGTCAAGCGCTGCGCCCTGAAGGAGTTCAGCCAGCTGCGGGTCACCGGCAAGCGTGCGCTGACCCTGGACGAAGGCGACAACCTGGCCTTTGTGGTGCCAACGACCGGCAAGGACCAGGTGCTGATCATCACCCGCGAAGGCATGGCGGTTAAGTTCGACGAAGAGCAGGTGCGCGTGATGGGCACCAGCGCCGCCGGCGTGCGCGGCGTCAAGCTGCAGAGCGCCACCGACCGCGTGGTCGGTCTGGATGTGGCCGGGGATGACGAGGACCTGCTGGTTGTCGGCGACAAGGGCCTTGGCAAGCGCTCGAAGGTCGAGCTCTTCCGCAAGACTGCCCGCGGTGCCAAGGGCGTCATCGCCATGAAGGTCGCCGAGCGCACCGGCAACGTGATCGGCGCGGTCAAGGTGACCGACAGCGACGAGCTGCTGATCCTGACCAGCGAGGGCATGATCATCCGCATGGAGGTGGCCAAGATCAGTCAGCAGGGACGCGCAACCCAGGGCGTCAAGCTGATTAACCTGAAGCCCAATGACGCGGTGGCCAGCGTGGAAGTGATCCAGATGGCCGAGAGCGATGAACCCGAGCAGCCGCTCTTCGACGGCGAAGAGTAAGTTCCCCTGAGAATCTGCTATAAGCGGAGCGTGATTGGCACCAGTCGAAGCATGCTCCGCTTTCTGTTTGCGAGCCTGTCCCTGGCAGTCTCGCTGGTCCTGGCGGCCTGCGGTTTCACCCGCGACCCTGGTAACCCAGCGGCGGACGCGCGCCTGCGCGAAGTGCTGGCGGCGCATCAGGTCACCCCGTTGGCTCCGCCGGCGTACCAGCCTCCGGAAAGAGTAGAGCTGGGACGCATGCTGTTTTTCGACAAGATCCTGAGCGGCAACAAGGACACATCCTGCGCAACCTGCCACAGCCCTGAGTTCCACAGTACTGACGGGCTGTCGACCTCCATCGGCACCGGCGGACACGGCAGCGGGCCGCAGCGCGTGCCAGGAGAGGGTCGGCCGGTCAGCAGCCGCAACTCGCCTGACCTCTTCAACCGTGGCGACCCGCGCTTTACAGAGCTGTTCTGGGACGGACGGATCAACAACAATTTTCTCAGTCCGATCGGCTCATCGTTCAAACTTGATCCTCCTTCTTCGCATGTCCTCGTGCAGCAGGCACTGTTCCCTGTTTTGATGGCCGAAGAGCAGAAAGGCGAGTCTGGCGACATTGCCGTGGACGGCACTCCCAATGAATTCGCCGAGCTCGGGATTCGCGACCCTTTCACTACCTGGAACCTGCAACTGGCCCGCCTGATGGCCATTGATGAGTACCGAACGCTGTTTGCGGCGGCCTATCCGGATGCAGAGGGCGAATACAACATCAGCCACCTGGCGCATGCCGTGGCCGCCTTTGAGAGCGTCAACTTTGTCTCAAGCGACAGTGCGCTTGATCGGTTTCTGGCCGGCGATGACTCTGCGCTCAGCTTCGAAGCCAAGCGCGGAGCGGAAGTGTTCTACGGTGAGGCGGGCTGTGTACGGTGTCACAGCGGCAATCTGTTTACCGACTTCTCCTATCATGCAATTGCCGCCCCACAGGTTGGTCCAGGGCGTGGGCCCGGCAGCGAGGATACTGGTCGCGGCAATATTGCCAATACAGATGAGCTCGATTTTGCCTTTCGCACTCCACCGCTGCGCAACTGTGAACTTACGGGACCATACATGCACGATGGCTGCTATGCCACCCTGCGCGAAGCAGTTGTGCACCATCTGAGCCCGCTCGAGAAGCTGTATGACTATTCCGGGGCAGGCCTCAGTCCGCATCTCAATGGACAGATTCTGAGCGACTCAGCAGCGCTGAACAAGATCGAGCAACGGCTCGACCCGTTGCTGCTCAACCCGCCACAGCTGGATGAGGACGACATCAACGCGCTGCTGGCATTTCTGTATGCGCTGACAGGCGAGGGCGCACGCAACCTTAAACACTTGACGCCAGTCGCAGTTCCCAGTGGTCTGCGAGTGGAGGACTAAAGACGATGCTTGAACTGGACTTTCTGCAGGTCGATGTCTTCACCGACACGGCCCTTGGCGGCAACCCGCTGGCGATCTTTCCGCAGCCCGGCGATCTGGATTCGCTGAGCATGCAGGCGCTGGCGCGGGAGACCAACCTCAGCGAGACGACCTTTATCTGCGGGCGGGATGCCGCCGAGCAGACTTACGACGTGCGGATTTTCACCCCGGGGCAGGAGATGCTCTTTGCCGGCCATCCGACGGTCGGCACAGCCTGGTACATCTTCGAGCACTGGGCGCGCGAGGCCGGGCAGATTCACCTGCGCGTGCCGGCAGGCCTGCTGCCGGTCTGGATCGAGCGCGACGGGCTGCAGCCGCCGCTGGTCTTTTTCGCGCCGCCTCCGGTTGAGCTGCGTCAGGAGATTGCCGACCCGCTATTGTTGTCCAGCCTCTGTGGGCTGGCGGTGGAAGACCTGGCGCTGGATATCGCCCCGGCCCAGATTGTGGTTACCGGCCCGCGCTATCTGCTGATCCCGGTGCGCGACCGCGCCGCGCTGGAGCGCGGCTCCTATGACCAGACCCTGCTGCGCAACTTTGACGCGGAATATGGGGCGAACCAGCTGACCCTGTACTGCTTTGACCCATACCACGAAGGCAGCCTGATCAGCACGCGGATGTTCGCGCCCTTCCATGGCGTGCCGGAGGACCCGGCGACGGGCTCCAGCGCAGTCTGCCTGGCGCATTACCTGCGCGCGCATGGGGTGATCGACAACACCGCTGACGGCTGGTTTGGCATCGACCAGGGCTACAGCCTGCAGCGCCCCTCGCTGATCCGCGCGCGCGCCAACATGGACAGCGCGGGCCAGGTAGAAGTACGCATCGGCGGCCAGGTCGTGCCTGTGTCTGAGGGCAAGTTCAGGATCTAAAACCCGATCCACAACAGAGTTAACCGAGTAAGCAGAGGTTCACCGAGAAGACGATGGGAAGAACTGGAGCGCGGGCATCCTGCCGGCATTCTACTTCCCAGTAGCAGTTCGGCCCTGTCCGCGCGTCTGCCTCTCTTCTTCGTGCCTTCGTGGTTCTAAGAGTTCTTAACCACCACGGCTCAAAGACACGAAGAAACCCCAAATCCAAATGCACTGTAAGCCAATTCAGATCAGCATCAGGATTCAAACTCACGCTCCGGGCCGGAGCCGAAGCGTCACGGAGCTGCCACTGTCCGCCGGTTTCAAACCGGCTATGCCGGCCTCATAACTTTCGCCTTTGAGGCCGAGGCACCTGACACACTCCGGCGACATGGCCTCTACGGACCACTACTCGTCTTCAACAACCAGCCCGACCGATTCGGCGGCGAACTCGTAGAGACCCAGATCGTCAAAGTAGAAGATGAAGTGGTGCAGCTCGAACTGGCCCTGGGCCTCGGGCCAGGTGTCAGCAGCCAGCTCTGTGATCCAGTCTGAGTCCATGACCTCATAGATCACCCCGGCGCTGTCAGCTTCCCCCTGCTGGTCCTCGCGTGTCAGCACCTCGCCGCGGCTGCGCGTGGCCCGGCAGCCGTTGAAGGCCAGCGTCTCACTGAACAGCTCGGTGTCGTCCTTCAGGTAGGAGAATGACAGCAGCACGGCTCCGGCATCATTCTGCCGCAGGGTCCAGTTGCAGTTAAGCGGCCAGGTGGCGGCAGGAGTGGCGTGGATGGGGAGAGTTTTCACGAGACCACTCTAGCGTGGTCAGGTGAAAGTCCTTTGAATTGCGCTACCTGGATGGGAAATGAGCGCGCTGGCCTGCCCCAGCCCACAAAAACTACTTCTGCCCCAAGGCCATGCGCATCACCCGGTCGAACATGCGGTCGCTGCACCACTTGCGCAGCAGCAGCAGCGGCGCGGCATACATCCCCGCGGCATAGCGTGTCTTCGGCCGCCGGGCCTTGAGCGCCGCGCTGACCGTGCGCGCGATTACCTCCGGGGGCGAGGCCGCTCCGGGCTTTGATGTGCGGCTGAGCAGGGCCGCGTGGCTTTTCGCCAGGCTGGCGTAGGGACCGCCGCCCGAGACCTTCAGCAGGTTCTCCCCGGCGATCGCGCCCCACTCGGTCTGGATCGAGCCGGGCTGGACCACGATGACGTGGATCCCCAGCGGCTCCAGCTCCAGCCGCAGGCAGTCGGACAGGCCCTCGACAGCGAACTTGGTGGCGTGGTACCAGGCGCCCAGCGGCTCATAGATCTTGCCGCCCATCGAAGAGATATTGACGATGCGGCCGCTGCGCTGGGCCCGCATGTGCGGGATCGCCAGCTGGCTCAGGCGCGCGAGGCCAAAGACATTGACCTCAAACTGATAGCGCGCCTCGGACAGCGGCACCTCCTCCAGCGAGCCATAGGAGCCATAGCCGGCGTTATTGACCAACACATCGATCCGCCCGCACTCGGCCAGGATGCGCTGCATCCCGGCCTGCATCGAGGCCTCGTCGCTCACATCCATCGCCAGGCTGCGCGCACCGGCCGCCGCCAGACCGGCCATGCGCTCCACCCGCCGGGCCGCGGCATATACGGTGTAGCCGTCAGCGATGAGCTGCCGGGCAATCGCTTCGCCCATGCCGGCGGAGGCCCCGGTTACGAGAGCGACGGGTTGAGCAGAAGCATCTGCAGTCATAGGAGTATCGTAACGGCTGGCCGACTGGACACCACAGTTAGTGCCACTGAAAAGACCGAATGCCGGCAGGATGCCCGCGCTCC
>CAZEJB010000002.1:0-210051 GCA_964512635.1 uncultured Planctomycetales bacterium
CACAACAGGGCCAAAGCAGTACCGCAGGCTCGGCCGTAGCGGAATCCGATCCACAAGAGAGGGATCCCGATCCAAAAGGAGTAAATAGAGTGAACCGAGCTTCACAGAGGGTTACGGCAAAGAAGGAATACGGACCATGGGTCCGCGCTCCAGAAAAAACGGGACGCAGTCCCGCGCTCCACCCTGAGCGCCTCGGCGGAGGAACGAGTGTAGGGGCGCGTGGAGCGCGCCCGGCGTGGCAGCTTCGAGCTGCTGCCTGGGCTAGGTTGGTGGCGGCGGAATGTAGGCAGCTAACATTATCTACGTTAATGCAAACTGTACTGACAGTTTTGGGCGGAATTGTTGCTGCTCTGGCGGGCGGAATGTCTGTCGCGTATTCGCTGATGGAACTTGAGCGCGCACGGCGGGCCAGGGAAATCCTTGGCAAGGTACTGCGCTCCTATGACCCGCGCGCAAAGGGACCACAGATGTCCGAAGCTGACTTTCTGCTGGTCGAGGCGTTTAACCCCGACGCGGAAGTACGGATTTACGTCATCGAAACCGGTGGCCGCAATCGTTCGCGCCGACACAAAGTAGGAGCGCTGCTCAGCGAGCACAATTACCCTGATGGCGCGGTGGTGCCAGTGCTAAAGGTCAGGGGCTCAAGCCGCGTGAGCTTTGATAAGAAGGCCCAGGTTGTCAGGAACGCCTGGGGCTGTTTCATCTTCGGCAGCATCCTGCTTGCGGTACCGATCGGGTTGCTCCTGCGCGCATTGATACGGCTGATTGCAACTTAAGCTCGGTAGGTCAGCAATCCGGGCTGATCGGAGAGCGCCCCCAGGCACGGCCAGAGACGGCCGCGCCACCGAAGAAATGCGCCACGGCCCCTAAGAATACGGACCATGGGTCCGCGCTCCATCCTGCGGGCCTCAGCGGAGATCTGTTTGTAGGGCCGCGTGGAGCGCGCCCGCGGTGGCGTCGCCGTGCTACCCCTTGCAGCTCTGCCGGCATAGCCGGTTTGAAACCGGCGGCAAATCTGTCGAGAGGCCGGCAAGAACCGGAGCGCTTGCGTCCTCGCATGCATTCTCTTGCTGAGGTACGCTGTACCGGATTCCGATCCACACAGAGTAAACAAAGTCAACCGAGTCTCACAGAGGAAGACGGATTATTGGTGGCGCTCCAGAAGATACGATACACAGTCCCGCGCTCCATCATGAGAGAATCGGCCGAATGGCCGGCGGACTCTGTCAGCCCCTACGGCACCTTTCTCTCTTTGCAACCGGGTCAGAGTCAACTGTGGTGGACGGACCAACCAAGTCGGCTTTCATTTGTTACCCATCCAAGTGAATATGTTTCAGGTGATGACTATCTCTGTACATCGGAGCTAGGTTGTTGTGCCTTTGTTGTTAGCCATATAAAGGCCTAACTGTTATCCGTCGTGGCTGTACGGCTCTCAGCTCTAACAGCTAGTTTTGGTTCAATCATCAGTGTAGAACTCGCTGCTAGTATTGCGTAAGTTGTTAATTGGAACATACCCAAACTTAGCAGAGCGTTGAGGGGATGAAGAATAAGCAATAGATTGTGCGGAATATCACTACGAAAGTGGTCGATAACAACCCAAGCAGAAAGTAGGAAGGATATCGCTGGTATCATCGTCGTTAAGAAAAATATGAAGCTCACTAGAATCATCATCTTGTTCTTCGCAGGAACACTGGATCTGTACCTTCTATCGGTTACATATTGCTCTGTTATAAACAGAAAGAGATTGTGAAAGCCAATATTCAATGTGCGATATGTACGATGGTTGTACAGATTCTCTTTGGCATAGTCAATTTCTTCTAGAGACTCGTATGGAATCGTCAATTTTTGGACTTGCTTAGTTATGGCCAAGTCATTTCTCATCATATCTTCATTCATCATGAGGGTAAATTTAAGTGTTATGTATCGACCTCTGCTGTCTAGCGTGTAGACCAAGTTGATAATAGAAAGCATGGCAAACAGTGGTAAAACTACAATCGTTGCAATCCAAGGGTCTAATGAAATACTCAGGAGAGGTGGTGTTACATCAGCTCTGATTACACCCAGAAACACAAGTGACACAAAAACAACCAGACTTAAGAGCGCTACATTTATGGAGGAAATTCTATTCTGTGCGTCGTTGAGAATTGACGCCTGGTGATTAATATCAAGCACTGAAGGCCTAGGCACCACTGTCTCATTCTTAGTAGATCTGTCTTGCATAAAGTACTCCCCCGCTACAACACCTTTCTATCCCCCCTCGCATCAGGCGCGGAGACAAAGCCCGCCCGCTCAAGTTCTTCCATGACGCGGGCCGCCCTATTATAGCCAATCTTCAGGCGGCGCTGCAGATAGCTGGTGGAGGCGCGGTTGGTCTCGCGGACGATTTCCAGCGCTTCCTCGAAGTACTCATCGTTCTGGCGGCCGACTGTGCGCCCGCCGACCGAGCTGGCGTCGACCCAGTTGGCGCCGGCAAACTCGTCCTCGGCCTCTTCCGCGCCCTCGCGGCCAAAGCCGGTGATCGACTCGTCATAGCGCGCGCTGGCCTGGCCCTTGCACCACTCGACTACGCTGTCGATTTCGTCGTCGGCCAGGAAGCAGCCCTGCACGCGCAGGGAGGCGCTCTCGCCGATCGGCTGGAAGAGCATGTCGCCGGAGCCCAGCAGCTTCTCAGCCCCGCCGCCGTCCATGATGGTGCGCGAGTCGATCTGGCTGACCACCGCGAAGGCGATGCGGCTGGGGATATTGGCCTTGATCGTGCCGGTGATGACCTTTACGTCCGGGCGCTGGGTGGCGATGACCAGGTGGATGCCGACGGCGCGGGAGAGCTGGGCGATGCGGCAGATCAGCTTCTCCACCGCCTGGCCGGCGAGCATCATCAGGTCCGCCAGCTCGTCGACGATGACGACGATATAGGGCAGCGGCGCGGGGCGGGACATGTCGGAGGAGTCGTCCCAGTCCTGGGACATCTGGTTAAAGGTGGCGATGTTGCGGGCCTTGTACATCTGCAGCAGGCGGTAGCGCCGGTCCATCTCGGCCACCACCCACTTCAGCGCGGACTGGGCCTGGTTGACGTCTGACACCACCGGGCAGGCGAGGTGCGGCACATCGGCATAGCCGGTCATCTCGACGCGCTTGGGGTCGATCAGGATCATGCGCAGGGTGTCGGGCGCGTTGCGCATCAGCAGGGACACGATCAGCGCGTTGAGGCAGACGCTCTTGCCGGAGCCGGTCGAGCCCGCAACCAGCAGGTGCGGCATCTTGGCCAGGTTGGCGACCACCGCCTGGCCGGCGATATCGCGGCCGAGGCCGACGGTGAGCGGGTGGTTGGCGCGCTGGGCGACCTGGCTTTCCAGGATGTTGCGCAGGGTGACAAGCTGTGGGCTGGCGTTGGGCACTTCGAGGCCGACGGCCGACAGGCCGGGGATCGGCGCCTCGATGCGCACGGCCTTGACCGCCAGCTCCAGCGCGAGGTTGTCGGCGAGGCCGTGGATCTTGTTGACGTTGATGCCGGGGCCGATCTTGAGCTCATAGCGCGTGACCCGCGGGCCGACGACTGTGTTGACGCACTTGGCCTCGACGTTGAAGGAGGCCAGGGTGCGCTCGATGATCCGCGCGCGCTCCTCAAGGTGGGCTTCCTCGCCGGCGGAGCGGGGCGCGTTGTGCAGCAGGGTCATCGGCGGCAGCTCATAGCCGGCCTGGGTGGAGCCGAAGAGGCCGAGCTGGCCCTCGCCAATTTCATCCACCTGCGGCTTGACGTTGAGATAGGAGCCGAAGGGGTTGGCGGCGGGAGGGGGATTGTGAACCACAGAGCTCACAGAGTGCGCAGAGTCCGGAGCGAGAGAAGGAGCATCATCTTGAGCTTTTGTGCGGCGGCGCAGTTCAGTGTCAGCTTCTGCGCCAGCGATTGGCGCTTGCACTGCCTTTGCAGGTTCCTGCTCTGTGGTCTCTGTGTAATCTGTGGTTAACTCTTCAGTTTTGTGTGACGCGCGCGTGACCGCCGGGGCGCTGTCCATCGCGGCGGCGGCGCTGTCGGGATCGGCGGAGCGGCGCACAACCGCAGCACTGGCGGCGGCGCTGAGCGCAGCTTCAAAGGCGCCGCTGTCCTCGCTGTCCCCGGCCACGGTCTGCACGGCCGATTCGGCCTCCTTGCGGCGGCGGCGGCGCGGCAGGGGCTGCTCGATTGCCGCCTCGGTCTCCAGCGCGGCGCTGTGCAGAAGCGCCGAATCGTCATCGTTATCAAAGGCCTCGATCTCCGCCGCCAGCACCTCGGCCCGGCGGCGTGCGGCAGCATCGGCGGCCTCGGCCTTGCGGCTGCGGCGGCCCTTCTTCGGCGGCGCCTCGACCGCGCTGACCCGCGGGCCGCGCTGAGGGGTGTGCCCGTCGAGCTCCTCGTCATCCTGCGCTGTGCGGGCGGCGATGCCGGCGGCAACCTGGCTGGCCAGTGAGCCGGTGGCGCTGGCGACTGTGCTGACGGCTGAGGCGGTGGCCACCGCGGCGGACCCGGCGGCCTGGGCCCCGACGACCACGGCATCCCGCGAGCCGCGCAGGAAGGGCAGCAGCAGCGCGCGGCCGGCGATCAGGATCAGCGCCATCAAAGCGGCGAGAGCCAGAACGAAGGGATAGAAGCCGCCGAGGTGCTCGAAGCCGAAGGAGGCCGCGGAGGAGCCCAGCAGGCCGCCCCAGGTGCGGGCGGTGAAGCAGCCGCCAAAGAGGCTGGCGAAGACGACCAGCGCGAAGGCGCTGCCCAGCAGGCGCAGCAGCAGGCGCTCGGCGGAGGAGCGCAGGATCAGGCCGGCGCAGACCCAGGGCAGCAGGGGCAGGAAGTACATCCCGGAGCCCAGCATCAGATGCATGGATTCGTTGACCGCCGGCCCGGCCGGACGGCTGAAGTTCGGCCACCAGGCCGCGATGAAGAGGAAAAGCCCGACGGTGAACAGCAGCAGGGCCAGCAGGTCGCGGCCGATATGGCCGGCGTATGACTCCTGCGGCTCCTCGTAGGCGGCGGCCCGGCGGCGCGGAGTCGGCGGGCTGACGCGGGGCGCGCTCCGCCCGGACCTGACCCCTGAGTTTGCCGCAGCATTTCCCTTCATAGTTCCACTCTCAACCCTAGACACAGGGCGAAGTATACCATATTTGTGTAGTGTACTACGCTATCGCTTATAGTGATGTGTGTAATGTCGTGAGCGAAAAGTGCAGAGTGCAGAGCGAAGAATGGGAGGGGTGACGGAGGCGAGGCCCGATCAGGAGTATTGGATGGGGTCGCGCGGACAGGGCCGCGCTGCTACGGGATGGGACGCGCAGACAGGGCCGGGTGGGGACAAGCCCCACCCCTACAGGGAGAAAACAGCCGCGCTGCTACTCGCCTACATACAGCCTGACGCGCAGCTTTTCCTGGTAGCCGGCCTTGGCCAGGAAGTAGCGCAGCATGCCCTCGCGCTGAACCCAGACACTGAGCATCAGCATCCCGAGGCCCTGGGCCATCTGGGAGGCCTCGTGCATCACCGCGCGGCCGATGCCATGGCTGCGCGCGGCCGGGTCGATCCAGATCAGGGTGACGCGGCCGATCAGGCCACCGCCGCTGAGCAGCAGCAGTCCCACCGGCTTGTCGTCGATCAGGACCACATAGCGCTGGCCGCCGAGCAGGCGCTGGACATCCAGCAGCGGGCTGCTGAGGGGCTCGCCCTCCGACAGCGCGGCCGAGAAGAAGCTCTCCGCCGCCGGGCGCGTGGCTTCGTCCTCCAGCTGCAGATGCAGGCCCTTGACCGGCTTCGTCGGGGTGGACTTGCCGGGCAGCATGATCAGGCCGGGATGACCCTGCAGCTCCGGCATGCCATAGACATATAGCGCGTCCTGGAGGTAGCTCAGGCCGCTGCTCTCGCCGGCGGATACCGGCTGGAGCAGCACGACGCCGGCCCAGCGCTTGCCCTCGCTGCGGGCGCGCTCCTGCAGCTCCTTGATCTTCGGCTCGGGGTCGCCAAGCTCCTCAGGAGACCAGAGGCCGAGCCAGAGCTCCTCCTCGCCGAGCGCGAGCATGCCCCCGGGCAGGTCCTCATAGGAACCAGGGGGCAGCGCGCCGAGCAGGAGCTGTTTGGCGGTGAAGGCGTAATTGGGGTCGGACATCACCCACGATTGTAGATGCAGATGGCAAAGTGAAATGGGCTAATGGAGAATGGCTAATGGCTAATGGGTGAAGAGCGTCGCGGATGCGCGGCAGCAGTACTCAAGTGGAAGACCAGCACAATAGAAGTATTAATCGTTACTGTATATATAACACAGTGTAGAATATACCGACAGGTTCGAGGATATCCGATGGCAGAAAATGCAGGCGGCAAGTCTTCACATTAGCCATTCGCCATCTGCTATCTGCCATTCCCTAAATGCCCGCTTCAACGGGGCCTTCGAAGACCACGCTCTTGTCCAGCAGGTTGATGCGCATTTTCGAGCCGCTGACCTCAACGCTGGGGCCGATGTAGCGCACGGCATGGGCGGTGATGCTGCTGGAGTCCTTGTCCCAGTAGAGCTCCTGGGCGGTGAAGTACTGCTCGCCTTCATAGATATAGCCGGTCAGGGTTCCGCGCACCTTGGCCGTGCCGGCCTCGCGCACGAAGGAGGCGTCCGTGACCCTGATCAGCACGGTCGACTGGGACTCGTCCTTCTTGCGCGTGCTGAACAGGACGGTTCCGGTGCCGATTTTGTAGTTGCCGGCCTTCTTGCTGCCCTCGTCGGCCCAGAGCGTCATACTGACGCTGCCGTCGTCGGAGGTAATGGAGAGCTGGGCGTCCTGCAGGCCGAGCTCAAGGGCCGCGGCCTGCTCATCGATGCTCTCGGCGCCCTGCTCGGGCTTTTTTGTATCGGCGCGGGAATCCAGCTTGATCTGGTCCAGCGGAACGCCTTTCTCGGCCTCGCTGCCGCGCAGGTTGAGCAGCCAGAAGACGCCGCCCGCCAGCAGCAGAACGGCGAGGGTCCAGCCCGCTCCATACCAGCTTACAAGCGCTGTACGCCGCACTGCGGGATTATAGGCGGCGCCCCCGCACCCCTTTTGGGGCCAAGCGTGCTACCATTGCCGCCGTGCGCATCGAGGCCGTAAAACTGGAGGGTGGCCGCCCCAATACCTTCACCGTGCTGAAGACCGACGAGGTCGTCGAGCTCGTGCGCTCGGAGCAGTTCACCTGGCTCGATATCGACATCTCCAAGACCTCGGAACCCGTGCTGCGGGAGCTGCTGGTCAACCGCCTCGACTTCCACCCGGCGACCGTCACCGACTGCTTCCAGGTGACGCCCTACCACCAGGCCAAGATGGAGGAGGAGCAGAACTACCGCTTCATCACTTTCCTCTATTACGAGCCCTCCGGCCGCGAGGAGTTCACCGTCCGCGAGCTGAATATCTACGTCGCGGATACATATGTGATTACTGTGCACCGCCATCCGCTGGGCGGCCTGCTGCCCTCGATGAAGGCCATTCCGAAGTATGTCAGCGAGTACCAGCAGAGCGCCGTGCTGTTCCTGCACCACGTGCTCAGCCGCATAACCGACGGCTTCAGCACGATCCTGCAGAGTGTGCAGACCGCCTGCGACGAGCTGGAGGTCAGCACCCTGAGCCCGCGGCGCCAGCGCGAATTCAGCCTTAACCCTTTCAAGCGCAGCGACCAGCTGACGGACATGCGCCGCATCCTGCGCGGGCGCCAGTCGATCGTCATGCTGCGCAAGACCCTGACGGCCGAGCTGGCGATCATCAACAACCTGATCGGCGACTATGACTATGAGGGCGCGCCGGAGAAGAGCGAGGAAATCGCGATCTACTTCCGCGACATCGCGGACCACATGAACAAGTACCTGGAAGTCATCGAGTCCGAGGACCGCACGCTGAACCACCTGATGGAAGTTCATCACCTGGTCTCCAACAACCGCACCAATGAGATCATCACGGTGCTGACCGTCCTCAGCGCGATCATGCTGCCGCTGAACCTGATCGTGGGTTTCTGGGGCATGAACTTCGACAACCTCTGGTGGGCCCATGACCACACCGGCGGCATCTGGATCGTCGTCGGCCTGATGCTGGCTGTGCTCGTCGGGCTGATCGCCTACTTCCGCGCCAAGCAGTGGCTCTAGCAGCCCGCTTCGCAGAGCTACAATCTTCCCAGCATGCGCATCAGGAGCCGAGGCGGAATGTGGTTCATCTGGATCTTCCCGGTGGTCGGGCTGGGTCTGCTGATTGGCGCGGGCCTGATGGTGATGAACACCATCAAGTTCCTGCAGCGCGGCCAGCCCGGCGTAGCTCAGGTGATTGACTATGTCGCCAGTTCAGACAGCGACGGCGGCACGACCTGGGCGCCCCGGATGCGGCTGATCGAGCCGCCGATCGGCGCCGAGAAGACCAGCGACGTGAGCTCCAGCGCCCGCAAGTGGAACATCGGAACCAAGCTGAAGGTCAAGTTCGACCCGAACCAGCCCAGCGACTTTCGCATCGACAGCCCCGACGACATCCTGCTGGGCCCGGCGATCATGGGCGTGATCGGCGCGGTCTTCCTGATCATGGGCCTGGTGTTCGTATTCCTGTTCAACGGCCCGCGGGATGAGGTGCTCTGGGAACCGGAGCAGGATTTGCAAGTTGAGCAGCTGGAGCGAGTTGGCGGCATGTGAGCAGAGCATGAGCCTGTACTTGAACTATACCTTTGCATCTATCTGCGTTTTAGCTCCCCTGTCATTCGCCCTGTGGCTGATCCACGAACAGCAAACCAGACGGCGAAAAGAAGAACAGATTCTCCGGGACTGGCATAGAAGCAGCGCCAGAGTCACGAGAGTTGTGCCCCATCAAGACGAGGAACATGAACTGCTTCAGGTTCATGTAAGCTACACAATTGAGGGCCTCGGAGAGATACAGAGCAGCTACACGCACAGCCTTGGACCGGGTGGTGAAGATGGACCAAAGCCTGGCGAAGAGCTAGAGGTGCTGGTCAACCCTGAGGACCCCGAGGAGTTTCTGACCCGGGCGGATTTATCCTCCTGGAGCGGATCGCGGTCCTGCTGGGGTTGCACGATAATCACCTTTCTGGTGACCTCTGCTGCAATGGCATTTGCATTCTTCAAGGCGGCACGCTGACTCAAGAGAAGGCGGCTGGATAGCAACGGATGCAGGGGGCGCATGGAGCTCGCCCGGCGTGGCAACTGCGTGATGCTCAGGTTGCCCGGAGGGGCCGGGCTTGACCCGGCCCGCGGACACCATGTCCGCATTCTTCATGTCGGATTTTGGATGACTATGGAGTGGTTTGATGGGTGGCGTTCAAGGCGTTCTGATGTTGGGAGTAATGGCACTGCTTGGAAGCGCCAGTGTTGTGGCTGGCGTGGAAGCGATAAAGAGTTTGGTTCATAAGCGTGGATTCCGTGGCAGGATTGTGGATATTGGGGTTTTTCAAATCAGCGTGCCGCCACGCGAGGAGTGGACGGAGCTGTTAGATTGGGCCAAGCAACGTATCGGGCAGACAGAACTGTCTCGACTTCGGAATGAACTAGCGGACCAGGTTAGGCGGCCTTTCGGTAGTGACCATGAGGGTGAAGAACTTAGAGATGTTTATCTCTACGTTGTCGGAGTTGAAGCACAGTCGCGAACCCTGACCCTGCCGCTCTTCAGTTGGGAAGAGTTGCCTACAGTGCACTGGTACCACGTTAGGAAGTACAAGTCAGGCCAAAGAATTGACGTTCTGTTGGACAGAAATGATGAAGGGCGTATCGAGCCAGGGTCAGTAACATGGGAGTGCTGCAAAGCAGTACTTGGAATACCGATTGGGCTTGCAATGCTGTATGTCTGCATTCGCACGTTGGTGTTTGCAGTGTTTCATGTCTGAGCGGAAGGTGCAGGCATGCCTGCACCTTACAGATTATTATATCCTACACTGCTGATTATTCCACTTCGTAGTATTACCTCACTGTCGTAGGCGACGCACCGCCTGACCGGAGGGGCCGGGCTTGACCCGGCCCGCGGCAGAGGTTTCGCCGTGATGCCGGCCATATCTTTCTGTGTCTATATTAGTGATTCTTCGTTTGGATCGAGCCCGAGCGGGCGGTTCGGAAGCTTGCTGAGACTTAACACAAAAGCACTGAAAGGGCAATCTGATGACGTTGCATCGAGATCAATCCGGCAGCGAGACATCGGTCCTGCCGCGGGCCGGGTCAAGCCCGGCCCCTCCGATCCCTGAGCGCCCCTTCCCAGCGACTCGGTCAGTTGTGCGCGGGCGCGCTCCACACGCCCCTACATAGAAGTATATTCGATACTATCGATTATCCCACCCCATAGGACTATATCGCCGTCGTAGGCAACGCACCACTGGCCGGGAGCCATGTGGGTCAGGGGCTCTTCGGGGATAACCATTACGTGCATGCCTGGGCCCGCGGAGGGAGAATACTGCAGGCTAAAGCCTGCGCTCCCCAGCTCGGAACATTGCGGACTAAAGTCCGCGTTCCCCAGCTCGCCGCTGTCCCCTGCCCCGCCCTCGCAGAAGCAGACCCGCGCCGGCCAGAGCGCCTGGCGATAGCGGCCGCGGCACATGACCACAGAGGTGGACGGCGACCAGCGGCCGGGGGCCATATCAACGAAGTCCTTCAGCCGCAGCGCGCGGACCTGAAAGTCCTGCGGGTCGGCGACCAGCACGGTGTTGGTCGCAACGTCGAGCTGCTGCACGGCGAGGCCCTCGGTGCCGCCGCCAAGGCGGAGGCCGCGGCGTTGGCCGATGGTGTAATTCTCCACCCCGCTGTGTTCACCAAGGTCAGTGCCGCCGGGGCCGAGGATGCGCCCGGGCTGCGGCGCCCTGCCGCGGTACCACTCCAGCAGGTGGCCAACCTTGACGCCATTGGCCATAAAGCAGATGTCCTGGCTTTCCTTGCGCTGGGCGGTGGCCAGCCCCGCCTCTTCAGCGAGGGCGCGCACCTGCGGCTTGGTCAGCTCGCCGATCGGGAAACGCAGCCGCGCCAGCTTCTCCGGCGGGATGCAGGCAAGGAAGTAGGACTGGTCCTTGTTGGGGTCGAGTCCCATCGCCAGCACAGCCGGGCCGGCGTCTTCACAGGGGCCGCAGGTATCACGCAGAATCCGCGCGTAGTGCCCGGTCGCCAGCAGTTCGCAGCCCAGGCGGTCGGCGTGCTCAAAGAAGGCATCGAACTTGATGAAGCGGTTGCAGTCGCTGCAGGGGTTGGGTGTACGGCCCTCGGAGTAGCCGTCGAGGAATCGGCCGATGACCTGCTGTTCGAACAGGGCCGACAAATCGACCTCGTGGTGCTCGATGCCCAGCGACGCGCAGACTGAGGCGGCCATGCTGACGCCGGCCTTGCCGCAGCAGGGACCGGATAGCGAGGCGCCGTCGAATAGGTTGGCGGTCAGGCCGATGACCTCGCAGCCCTGGCGCTGCAGCAGCAGCGCAGCCACCGAGGAATCGACACCGCCGGACATCGCGACCAGAACACGAGGACGGGACACGCAGCAATCATACCCTTGGGGCAGAAGCCCTGTAAGATTGAAGTGGAGGTGGACAATGTCCCCAGCAAGCGGCAAGCCAGCAAAAGCAAGCGAAGAGATGATCGACCTGTTCACGGTCAACGGCCGCAAGTTCAGCTGCACGATCCCGCTGAAGCGCTATGAGGCGATGTGCAGTGCGGTGCTTAGGGCGCTGCAACACAAGCCTGACGGGCTGAGCCTGAGCGAGCTGGCACACGCAGCAGCGGTGCATCTGCCCAAGTGGTGGACGGACGAGAAGTGGGACGAGATGTGGCATACCACTGCGGTCAAGCTGCACCTTGAATACCTCGGCGAACTGGAGCGCGTGCCGAAAGTCAGCCCACACAGGGTGCGGTTTGTTGCCGTTGGGTCGAAGCATGCTTCGACTGCTTCGACGCGGGTCAGCGCTGCGCAAGGCGGCAAGACAGCAGGGGCGAAGCATGCTTCGCTCCTGCAAGAAAAAGAGATCGCTGAACTGGAAGCCGCGGCGATCGAGGCTGCACCGATCACCATGAAGCGTCCCAAGTCGCCGGGCGAGATGCACGCGGCGATGAAGCAGAACCTGCCGCTGCGCACCGGCCGCAGCCTGGGCGAGTGGATCCAGATCCTGCGAGAGGAGGGACTGAACGAGATCAACGCGGCCGAGAAGTGGCTAAAGACTACGCATGGTCTGAGCAGCATGTACGCCGGCATGGTGGCCGGCGCGGCTCTGGGTGGACCGGCGGGCATCGACTATGGCGACCAGATGGGACTGCTTGACTCGCTGTACAGCGGCGAGCGCGAGAAACTTCGGCCGGTGTATGAAAAGCTGCGGGCCGCCGGCCTGAAGCTGGGCCCGGAGGTGCAGGAAGTTGTCTGCAAGACGTACACATCCCTGCGCGGCAACCGCCAGTTCGCGGTGATCATGCCGACCACCCGCACGCTGCTGGATATTGGGCTGGCGCTACCGCCGGACACTGTGGCCCGGGGCCGGTTGGAGTCCTGCCGGCCGGTAGGCGGCGGCGAGCGCAACAAGCACCGCATCCGCCTGAGCAGCGTGAAGGAGATCGACGCTGAAGTGAAAGGCTGGCTGAAGGCGGCCTATGATTGGAACCGCCAGGCTTAGAAGCGTTGGCCGCTTGTCAAAGTCTACTGAGTCGGCAGATAAACGCATTTAATGCAGTCCGGGCAGAAGCGCATGCTGAAGCGCGGCCGACTGTTGGGTTCCAGCAGCGGCCCACTTGTCTGCCAGACGCCACCAGGCGTCTGTACCCGCCCGCAGCGCGGACAGGCGAGCTGGAGGTCGCTCTCAGGGCTCTGCCCGGTCGCTACCTGGCCCGTATGCCATACGCGTTCATGCAGCACCAAAGCTCCGCTGAAACCGCTGGTGGACAAGCGGCGTACTTCCATGACGAACCAGCGTTCCTCGAGTGGACTATTGCAGGCGTATTCGTGGCTGAAGCCCTGACTGGTGCCGGCCAGAACCTGTTGCATGCGCAGCTCAATTTTTCTGGCGCTGGAGTCCCCTTCGGCAGCCGCCTTGTGGCACACGTCGAGATAGCTCGCACCCGGACCGCAGATGGCCGGATTCTTCAGACCATTGGTCAGGGCAAAGCGCGTCCAGGCCGGATTGACATATACGATGCAGCCTTCAGCATCAAGAATAGCCACGCTCTGCGGCAGGCGTGAAGCTGCGATTGCTATCGTACTTAGCTTCGAAACAGCCTCGCCATTCCAGCACGAAACCAGGCTTTCGGCGATTACGCGCATAGCTCCTCAGCAGCACCAGCTTCAAGTTCAGCAAATCAGTTAACTAGGCGACCTCGTCCAACAGGTCAGGATAGAGTTGTTCTGTACACGACAGGCAGATTCCATGCGTCAAGTCGCGTCCAGTAAGTTTCGGCAGCGTGGATTCAAAGTCACTCCAGCTTCCGTCGGTGTTGCGCACCCTTTTGCAGGCGGCACAGATGCAGATCAGACCGCCGGAGTGCGGCGCTGGACCACTGCCGGCAAGCTGGGCCTGTGCCCGGTACTGCAGCGTCTGGTTGATATGAAAGACCGCGGCGTAATTGTTCCCATCGCACTGCAGTGCGACGGCTTCCATGGCGAACCAGCGCTCTATGCCCGGGCCATGACAGGCATACTCATGGGTGAAGCTCCCGCTGCCGTTTTTCAGCAGTTCGACGAGGCGGTCCCGGATAGTTGCCGCATCATAGTCGCCATGGCTGGCAGCACGACTGCAGACCTGCAGGTAGTTGGCCCCTACGTCAACTTCGGAATCCCCTTGCGCGCCGTTGGCGGCAGCGAAAGACCTCCAGGCCCGGTTGACATAGAGGATCTCACCTGTTGGACCGAGCAGTGCGGAGTGTTGGGGAAGCACTTCAAGAACGGGCTGCAGAATCTTGAGCGACGCAGACCGGGGCAGTGAAAAGCCGAGCAGAGGCTCTTGGTACAGGTCAGACATCTCTGGTACCTCAACGTGATCATAGCACAATTGCAGACATTAGCGCTAGTCTTTGGCGTAATTATTTTTCATAAACTGGCAAGCGCCTGCCAGCCGAGTGGGGCTGTTTTTCGCGGCATTCAGGTAGTGACAAGGGGATAGAGCGCCTCGGCGCACTCGGCGCAGAGACCGTGGCTGTAGCGTTCGCCATACTTCTGAAACAGGTAGTCCTCGATCTCCTGCCACAGCGAATCCGCGGCCCGCAGGCGCTTGCAGCTGCTGCACATGGTTAGACATTCCTCATGATCTTCAGAAGCCGGGTCACTCTTAAGCCTGCCGCGCGCGCGATGCTCGGCCGTGCTGAGTGAATGGGTTACCAGCGCGCCTTCATAACCGCCGGCGACAATCGGACTGGCGCAGAGGGTGTACCAGCGCTGGATTGTTGGCGCGTCGCAGGCATACTCAAAAAAGAAGCTCATGCTCTCCGCCTGCAGCACCTGCCGCAGCCCGATAAGGACATGCTCAGCATCCGTGCTGCCTTTCTGCGCCGCACGCTCGCATTCATCCAGATAGTTGCGGCCCGGGCCAATCTGCTTGAGGTCGCGAGCGCCGTTGTTTATGGCGAAGGCGCGCCAGGCGCGATTGATCGCAACGATCCGGCCGCTGCGGTTAAGCACTGCGATGCTTTGCGGCAGGGGGTCGATCAGCGCGCGAATGAGGTTGAGCTGCGGCGCGTTGTCGGCATGATCTTCCCTGATCACCACAGGAGGATTCACTGGAATACTCTAGCTCAAAATAGCTCGGAATGCGATAGATTTACAAAGTGACATTGAGTCTCAGTCCTTGCCAGACGTGCTAATCTCAAGTGTATCTTTGGCACTGCGAACCGGAGGTGTATTGTGGTCTACGCAATCAGCCGCTCTGTGGGTGACTGGAACAAGGGAGCGGTTAATCTGCCCGCTGACGTCAAGACGGTGCAGAAAATGCTGCGTCTGGCGGCCAAACTGAAGTCGCAGCCCGACTGGGACCCGCAGTCTGCCGACGGCAAGATCTCCTGGGACTCCGGCAGCTCGGGCACCGTCAAGGCCATCAAGGCCTTTCAGTCCAGCTTCCTGAGCAAGCCGGACGGCGTGATCGAAGTCAACAAGAAGTCCTGGACCATGCTGCAGGCGGCGCTGGAGAAAGGTGACGACGAAGCTGTGTCACCGAACGACGGTGGCGAGTACTTTCCCTTTGCCAAGCTGCCCAGCTCGGACTGGACCAGCGGGGCGCGTCGCTTTGCCGCCAACCGTAACGGCTCAGCCGGCAAGCGGGCGCATGCCGGCTGCGACCTCTACTTCCCGCAGGGGACGCCGATCTACGCCGTCGCCGACGGTAAGGTCACGCTGGGGCCCTACTTCTTCTACAACGGTACCTACGCGCTGGAGGTCGACCACGGCAGCTTCATCGCGCGCTATGGCGAGGTCCAGCAGGCCACCCTGGTCAAGAAGGGCGACAGCGTCAAGGCCGGGCAGAAAATCGCGCGCGTCGGGCATCTGGTCGGCATCACAGTGCCCTCGGACATGCTGCACTTTGAGCTCTATGACAAGAGCGCCAGCGGGCCGCTGACGGTGGGCGCCAGCCAGTCAAAGAAGCGCGCCGATGGAGTGCCCTTCCTGCGCCGCAAGGATCTGATCGACCCGACACCGTTTTTGAACGAGTGGAAGACTAAGCTGCCGAAGGCGTATTAGGTGGCCCGAGCGCGGCGTCTAGGGTGGCGGCCCGACAGTAACCCGGCGCGGCCAGAACTGGAGCTCCGTTACCGGATGGTTAGCAGAACCGACGCCCTCGGTTATCAGCACGCAGGTGATATGGCCAGCCTTGATTGCCATGATCAGGTCTGCAGTAAGCTCACCTGTGCACTGCTGCTCCAGATCACTGACGGGGCGAAAACTCGAGGGCAGCGGCTTGACCCACTCCGGGTCAGCCAAGGCATAGTGCAGCGGGTAGGCAATGCCCTGAAAAGTGATGGAGTCTTCGCCGAGTTGTACAGCGCCTACGCGCCAGCCGGCAGTATCCGCCGGCACTGGGAAGCCTTCCACCAGCAGGATTCCAACACTTCGGCGCGTGCCGATGCCATATTGGACGTCGACCTGCACCTTGCTGCCAACCAGATAGGCCTCCCGGACTTCATAGCCGGGATCCGAGCAGGAGACCGCAAGCATGGCACCAAATGCAGCCGCGAGCAGCGCTCTGAGCATGATTGACTGACGGAGACAGGCCCTGGTGAGTTCAGGCGCGCTGGGGTACACTTTACTGTTATGACAGACCCTGATGAACTGCTGAAACGGATCACCGTGAACCCGGAAATCTTCGGCGGCAAGCCGATCATCCGCGGCCGCCGGCTGGCAGTCGAACATGTACTTGGCTTCCTGGCTGTGGGCGAGACAGTTGATACATTGTTGGAGAACTATCCCTGGCTTGAAAGGGATGATGTGCTGGCGTGCCTTGAGTTTGCCCGGCGTTCGGTGTCGGCCTATCAGTACATACCAATTGCTGCTGCATAGATGAACCGCAAGCTCCTCATAGATGCCTGCGTCTTTCCCACTATGGTGCCTTTGTTGACCGGCGAGGGGTATGACGTTGTCCACGTTCGAGAACTACCTGGTAATCCGGCAGACAGAGAAATCCTAGATCTTGCAGTTATGGATGGCCGAATTGTAATCACTTTCGATAAGGGATTCACAGATTACTTACAGCACGGTGGCAAGAGGCACGTCGGAATCATTAGACTCCAACAGTTGCCTATCCATCTTCTAAAAGAACTCGTACCAAACATCTTGGTAGAACATGCAGCATTGCTGGCAAACTCTGGAGTTGTGATTGTCGAAGCAGGCGGGATTCGTCTGCTTGAAGCAGTTGACGAGTCGAACCTCCTTTATGAATACTTCAATCCCTTCTCTCAAGACTGATATCCGCGACACAATAAGCTCTTTGACGCTGCTTGTGACCTATGCCGCGTTGCCTCTTCAGGCACAGGGCGTCGCGATGGCTTCAACGACGATGAGCACCAGGCCCAGGACGCCCAAAAGATCATGCCAATAGAATCTGCGGCCCGCCTGCTGTGCACCCGGCTTGTTGCCGCCAAAGAACGAAGTGCTGAATAACCCGATGCGTATGAAGTCAGGCCGAAGCAAGGCCCAGGATAGGAATACGAAGGCGGTTGCAGCTAACAAGTACTGGAACAGCGTTTCGCGTTCTGCAACTATCGGGCGATGTCCAAAGGCGGTGATTGCCCAGCCGGCAATAATCGCCAAGACATATGTCCAGCGTATGCGCGCAACATAAACAACGTGAGTTTTCATAACTGAAACCACAGCCCACTGTACTAGTTGTTACCGCGCGCGCTTGCATGCTTGCGGGCCCAGCCGGCCATAAACCAAAGGTGGGGCATTTCGCCATTCTCCGTAATCATGGAATGGTCCGCCTTTGGAAAGACCCTTAGCTTGACATCCTCGTTGCCGGCCAGTTCCAGCGACTTAGCCATCGCGGCCCGGCTCGCTTCAACAGGAACCAGAGAATCATTCTCGCCCCAGACGGCAAGTACAGGCATACCAACATGCCTTAGGACCTGCGACGCATCGAAGTCCATCTTGGTGCCATACCATGTCCACCACCAGTCGTCCGCCGCAAGCGGGGCACCCAGTTCAGCTATCCAGGGTTGGTCCCGCGCGTCGTCAAATGCTTCAGCATAGGCGTCCCAGCCCTGGCCGGTGCGCGCATATGAATGCATGAGCTTCTGCAGGTTTAACCGCGTTTCCAAGTTTGCCGAGTAACCGCGTGCGACAGTTTCCATTTCGGTCTGATAGAGGTTTTGCTGCGCAAAACTGACTCCCGAAGTGGACTGAAGTATCAGGAAGCACAGGTCGGGGTGCTCGCTGGCAACCCAGGCTCCCAATGCACCGCCTTCACTGCCGCCCCAGATACCGACCCTGGCTGGGTCGATCCAGGGGCTGAGCTGCGTCGCCGCAACCACGGCGGCAGCATCATCGGCGAGCACTCGAAATGGGCTTTCACGCCAGTTGCCCCCGGACTCTCCGCAACCGCGCTTGTCATAAGTCACGACCGCGATCCCGTTGCAGATAAAGGCCCGCACAAGATACTGGTAGTACCGGTTACTCCGCCCGTCGTCGCCTGATCCATGCAGAAGAACTACTGCGGGGTGCTTCCCTCCGAAGCGGGGCCGCGCCAGAGTGGCTGCCAGAGTAGCATTGCCGCTGGTAACTTCCAGTTCCTCAAGCACTGGCTGCAGGCTGTAAGCAATCACAAAGCCTGCCGCAAGAATGCAAGCACATACGATGCCGATAACACGCCAAACTGATCGCCTGCGCTGCCTGTCTTGATTACTGGCAAGCCTGGGCTTTGGCACCTTTACCTCTTACAGGTCGCGGCGGAAGGCGAAGGCGCTGACGGTGTCGCGCTCGCGGACGATGTCCTCTTCCTCGAACTGGTCGCCGGGGACGCAGGAGGGGAAGGGGAACTTGCAGAACACCGGCTGGACGAACTTCGCGTGTTTAAGCAGGAAGGTTCCGCGCGGCACGGTGGTCAGGCGGTTGCGCATGTCCGGGTCGAGCCACTTGTAGTTGTCGGTCATCAGCTCCGCAGCACCGGTGCGGCCGTAGATGATCGTCGAGCTGTTGTCCACAACCTGGCGCTCGATCTGGCTCATGAACTGCTCCACGCCGAAGAGCGACACGCCGATGGATCGGCCACGGGCGCAGATTTCGATCAGGCTCTGCTTGATCGGGGCGCGGACGGTCGGGTCCGCCGGGCAGAACTTGTTCAGCTCGTCGATGAAGAACACGACGGAGTCGAAGTCGCGCTCCATGTTCTTGTCCATCAGCATCCGGTAGACGCGGGTCAGGATCTTGTTGAAGACCATCGCCTGGCCGCGGTCGTTGATCGCCTGCAGGTCGATCACGAAGATCGAGCCGTTATAGAGATCCTGCAGCGGGATATCCACCGGGTCGACGCCGCCGGTGCAGATCATGCCGTCATACAGGCCGCCCAGCGCATCGAGGTTCTTGGCGGTCTTGTAGAAGTCGTTCTTGTCGTGGCCGCGCCAGTGGGTGATGTGCGCCTGCGAAACGACGCGGCGCTCCTCGTTGAGCCAGGCCACCAGCTGGTCGTAGGACGTGATCGGCTGACGCGCGATCTGGTCCTTGATGTCGACGTAGACGGCTTCCACCGCCTCGTCCCAGGTTTCGTTGTCGAAGAGAGTCGGGATGTCGTCGACGATTTCGCCGAGCTCCCAGATGAAGTGCTCGACCTTACCGTCGCGGCGGAAGGACTTGGTGTGGCCGTCGAAGCGGCGGTCATAGGGCGCGAACACTCGGACGTTCTCAAAAGGCGCGAGCTCGATGCCCAGCACGTCATACATGCGGCGGCAGCGCTCGACATATGGATCGCCGGACTTGGCATCGTAAACCGGGTTCGGCTTGTCGAGGTAGAGAAGGTCCTTACCCTTAACGTTGAAGAAGACCGCGGCCACCTTGCGCTTCTCGCTCTTGACCAGCTTGTCGAGGATGCCCTTAAGCAGGAACTCGACGAGGCTCGTCTTGGTGGCCAGACCGGAAATACCACTCATGTTCATGTGGCTGCCTTCCGGGCCGATCAGGAATTCGTCGTCGAGGAAGATCGGCACGAAAGAGCCGTCGCCGTTCTCCATGACGCCCACCGGCACGCCGCGAGTCTTGGAGTAGTCCATACCCAGGCCCCAGGACACGCCGTCTGGCGAGGCGAAATAGACCACCGCGCGGCCGATCGGCTTAATGCGGTCGTGGGTCGCGCGGATGACGTTGACCTTGGCGATGACGATCTCGGCCAGGTCGCTGGGCGGGTTGACCGTCGGGTCGCCGAAGTCATGGCTGATGAAGTCCGAAAGGAAGGACTCGATATCCATGATGTTGCGCAGCTCGACCACGGTGCCGAAGGTGATGTGGCCGTCCTCGGTCACCGCGGCAACGATGTTGCCGAGCTCGAGGGTATCAACGCCGGCGGCGAGCCAGAAGTTGAAGTACTGCGCCGTGTTGGGCAGGTCCTTGGTGCTGGCGGCCTTGCCGACCGCGCCATAAGCCGCGTTGACGTACTGGGGGAACTTGCATTCCACCAGGTTCGCACCGCCGCCGCCGTTAACATTTTCCATCTAAGCCTCCGTGGGCCGGACAGCCTGCGCCGCCGGGCCGGAACTCGCAAAGCCTTTACTCGCGACCGAAATAGGAACGCACGGTCTCACGCGTCGGGACAAGGCTGTCCAGATAGTCCCGGCAGAGTTTCAGCGGGAAGATCAGCTTGTCCCAGTTGTCTTCGGGGAAGGTCACCGGCAGGCGCTCTTCAATCACCCGCTGGCTGAACTGGTTGGCGCGCTCGATGGCCTGCTGGTCGTTCTCGGCCAGGATCAGGCAGCTCAGCAGGCCGAACTCGGGGTCGGCCTTGGAGCTGTTGCGCAGGCGCACAAACCACATGTACTTCGTCATCGGGTCATCGCCAACTGTGTTGGAGACCCGCAAGAGCTGGCCGCGGCCATAGGCCGGGACCTGCAGCTGGGCTTCCAGCAGCTCGCTGTTCTGCCAGGGCAGATAGACGCGCTGGTCCAGCGCGATGAAGTTCTGGCTGAGGTATTTGTTGGGCACGTCAACCACTGAACCATGGGCGGTCAGCACATCGTTGACGTTGGAGCCTTCAGCCTTGAGCCAGCGCAGGTAGATCCTGGCGCGCAGCTCCATGGCCATTTCCTGGGCCTTCTTAACTGCGCTGATGCGCAGCTGGGTGTACTCCGGGCGGTCGCCGCCGCTGTCAACCAGACGCAGGTCGCTGTCGCCCTGGAAAGCTTCAAGCAGTTTAGGATCCGGCACAAAGCCGAAGGGCAGCAACACGGTGTTGCGCAGCTCGGGCTCGCCCCAGACTTTGAACTTGCGGCCCCGGCGCTCCAGCAGCACGGCTCCGGTTATGGAGTAGTGAATCGGGACTTCCACACCTTTGTTGTAGAAGTGGCCGATCAGCTGAGTGCGCTGCAGCACGCGGGCGAAGTGCACGAGGTGCTGTCCGGGCTGCTGGCCTGTGCGGCGGAAATCGATCTCGGGCGCCTGCTTTTCAACTGCCTCAAGCTTGAAGTTCTGGAAGCCCTCGCGGATACGGAAGGCCTCCTCTTCGATGTGCGCAGCCGGACTGGTCTTGCCTTTCAGTCCTGTCAGCAGGGTAAAGATGCGCTGCAGGTGGCTGCGCGAATGCTCGGTATGAACGTCTGCATGCAGCACCGGCAGTTGATCCATGCTAGCCCGCCTTTCCTTCGAGGACGATGAAATCGACATGCAGGAAGCCCTTGCGGATCGGCTCGCGGCGAACTTCGCCGATGCGAACCGGGTAGACTTTCCCGCCGATGCTCAAGGTGTAGTCAGCCTTGCGGCCGTTGTCCTTCATCACGCGCTGCGAGCTGTGCAGGTCGAGGCTGACGTGGATGTTCTCCTTCAGGCCGCCGCCATAAACCACGGCGGGCAGGCGTCCAGCCTCCCGCAGATGCTTGCAGTTCTGCTTGCCGAATTCGCTGCGCGCTTCGGCAATCAACTCGATAGCCATATCAATGATCCTCCAGATGCGCCCCTGGCGCGCTAGATACGCGCCGCACCCAGCCCGGCCTGCGCTGGCCTTGACGGACTGGCGCGCAGAAACGGCGGCTGCCGAAGCTGCGCTGGAAGTTGAAAGGATAAGCGCTGGGAGCGCTAAAGTCAAGGCGGATGGGGCCCTGCGGCCCCACCCGCGCCTGTCTGTTCTAGTTAATGTTGACCGTGACCGGGTCGCTGGAGCGACGCTGGTTGTCAAACAGTGTCACTTCGACTGTGCCCGGGTACTCGCAGACAATCTGGGCCGAGTCGCCGCTGGCGGCATCGTCAGTACTAAGCAGGCCCAGCGTGGTGTTGATGCTGAAGCTGCCGGTATTGCCGCCGCCGGGCAGCATGGTCCAGTTCACGTACTGAGTCAGGTCACGGTCAAGCTCATCGCCGTTAATCGCGCCGTCCCAGTCGAAGGTGCCGGTAGCAGTGAAGTCCACATCGGTGCCTGCATTGACTGCCGTCGGGCCAGCGCCGCCGCCGGCCAGCTCCAGCGCGAGGCTGTCGATGGTGAAGAGGCGGAAGGCGATCTGGGCACTCTTGGTGAAGTCGCCAATCAGGTGCGCTTCGATGACTACGCGTCCGCGGTCGCTAAAGGTGGTGTGGCCCTTGTCGGTGGCGCCGTTACCGACGTCCGCCAGACCGCCGCCGTCCACCAGCACCCATTGAACAATGTTGGTGCCGTCGATGGGGTTACCCGGGTCCTCCTGGATCTGGACCATCGCCTTAAGGTCGAGCTCTTCCGCCAGGATGTCGATGTCCTCGGCGTTGCCGATAGTGTCGTCAACAGCCAGCTCAGTGAGAATGACCGCGTAGTCATTACCCTGCTTGAGCCAGGTATCGGAGCCTTCAAAGACAATCTCAGCCACGTCAACGGGCGTCTGACCCGGCAGCGCCGGGTCAATCTGGACCACATTGGTGCTGGCGTCGCCCAGAGTGCCGGTCTTGTCATAGGGGCGGACGTTGTAAAAAGTAGTCTCGGTGACCTCATCGCCATCCCAGGACCACTGCAGCACGCCGTCGGCACTGGTCGGCGCGGTGAACTGGCCTGAGCGATCAACGCGCTCCAGCTCGGTCAGGCTGCCGGCGGAGGAGCCGGAAAGGATGGCGTAGCCGCCGAGGCTGGCGCCGAAGTTGATGCCGATGTTCGCCAGGTCCTGAACTGTTACCTTGCCGTCCTTGTTGTAGTCGGCGTCGCGGGCGGAGTTCTTGTTGGCGTCAGATGTCGTCTGGTTGAAGTTCAGGCCGATCGGAGTGAGGTCCTGAACACTGACCTGGCCGTCGTTATTGCCGTCGCCGGCGAGGGTATCGTCCCACTCGAGATTAGGAATTCCGTCGTCGGTGGGCGGGTTCTCGCGCAGCGCGAAGGCATCATCCGGGCCCTGGGGCGGAGTGCTGACTCGGCGGGTCGCGGGGGCCGGGCCTGCCGCAAAGCTCAGCTGGGCCAGCTCCAGCGCGCCGCTCACGCCCGGCTTGCTGTTGAAGTCTGTCAAAACCCAGCCGACGTGCACCGTTCCACTGGCCGGATCGTCAATGGCGATGAACAGGCTGTCATCCGGGCCGCTGGACTTGCTTCCGGTGTAGTGCTGGCTGGCCGCGTCATATTTGACCGTGCCGTAGACGGCTTTACCGCCCCGAAGGCCGTCGGCGCTGAGCACAAAGCTGTCGCGTCCGCTGGCCGCCAGCAGCAGCGAAGCCTGGTCCGCGCCGATGGAACCGTTCTGGTCCAGGCTGGCCTGCACGCTGCCGGAAGCAGAGCGCGCATCGCCACTTGCCGAAAGATCCGCGCCGCAGGAAGCTGCAAACGCCAGTGTGGCGCTGGTCGCGAAGAGCGCCAGAGCGCGCCAGTTGCTGTTCTTCATGCCTTCACCTTTGCCGATCGGTGTTGAACGGGTGTGCCAGGTTGAGACGGGCACGCGCGTACATTATATTACCCGCGGCCAGCCACTGCGGCGGGCTATCTCAGTCTGAAGAGAGAAGTAATGAGCCCGCTCTGGAAATCACCCCGGCCCCTGCCCTTCTGCCCCGTCAGCCCGCGCAGGGCCCCAATGCAGATTGCGCTGCTGCTGCTGGTATTCATGCTGCTGCCGGTCGGAACGCGAGCCGCTGACCAACAGACCAGCGCAGCAGCCCGGCCTGCGGTCCTTGGATCGGCTGGTGAAGAGATCCTGAGCTACCTGGAGTACCTGGCCGGGCCGGAGTGCGCCGGGCGGCGTATGGGAACTCCCGGCGGCGATGCAGCGGCGGCCTATCTCCGGGCGGAGCTTGGAAACTTTGTAAAGGTCGAATCACAGGAATTCGAGATCACCCAGGGCATTCGCCTCGGCGGCAACCCGCTGCTCAAGCTGGGCGACACTGAGCTGAGTTACGGGAGCGACTACAGCCTGGCCCCGATCAGCGACAGCGGCAGGGTGGACAGGGCCCCGGTGATCTTTGGCGGCTATGGCATCCATGCCCCTGATCTGGGCTGGGATGATTATGCCGGACTCAACACTGATGGGGCTGTAGCGCTGATCGTCCGCGGTGAACCGACTGCCGGGGAACTGGCGGCCCGCATCTTTGCCGGGGACCAGCCCTCGGTGTATGCCGATCTGCGGCGCAAGGCATCCGCGGCCCGCGACCTTGGCATCAAGGCCCTGCTGGTGGTGGAGAACCCGCAGGACAGCCGGCTTGGCCCCGGCGAGTTGCCGGAGCAGCGGCCGACCTACAGCGCGACCAACTTCGACATCCCGGTGCTGTTCATCACCGCCGAGGCCGCGACGCCGCTGCTGCCCCAGGGACCGTACAGCTTGAAAGACATCCTGGAATACAACGACCAGGCTGGGCGCAGTTCGGCGCGGGCGGTCGAGGGGCTGAGCTGCAGCGCAGATATCAGCGTCGAGCGCGACCGCGTGCCAGCCTGGAACATCTATGGCCTGCTGCCGGGCGAGGATCCTGCCGCGGGAACGATTATCATCGGCGCGCATTACGACCATCTTGGCATCGGCGGGCCGGAAAGCCTGGCTCCCGAGCAGTACGGCACGCCACACTGGGGGGCTGATGACAATGCCAGCGGGGTTTCAGCTGTGCTGGAGCTCGCCGCGCGCTACAGCGAAAGCGATGTACGTCCACGCCACAGCCTGCTGTTTGTGCTGTTCAGCGCTGAGGAGATCGGCACCGTCGGCAGCGACGTCTTTGTGAAAAACCTGCCGGTGGCCCGCGAAAAGGTGCTGTGCATGCTGAACTTCGACATGATTGGCCGGATGCGCGACGAGAAGCTGGTAGTCGAAGGTACAGGCACGGCCGCGGAGTTCCCGGAGCTGCTGCGCGGGCTGGACAGCCAGCTCGGCCTGCAGGTGGAAATGGGCGCCAGCGGTTTTGGCGCCAGCGACCATATGAGCTTCGTCAAGGCGAAGATGCCGGCGCTGTTTTTCTTCACCGGCAGCCATGAGGATTACCACACCCCGCGGGACACTGCCGACAGGATCAATGTGGCTGGAATCGTGCAGACTGTCGACTATGCGCAGGAAGTGATCAACCGCCTCGACGACTTCAGCGCTGCGCTGAGCTTCCAGGAAGTGGCTGCGCCGGTTGAAGGCAAGAGCCGCAGCGAGCTGAAGGTAACCCTTGGAACAATTCCGAGCTACACCGAAGGCACGGTCGAGGGCATGGGCGTTGGCGATGTGCGCCCCGGCGGGCCGGCGGCAGTCGCCGGCATACTCGGCGGCGATGTGATTATCGAGATCGCGGGCAAGAAGATCAGCAATATCCACGACTTCATCTTTGCCCTGACGGACAGAAACCCGGGCGATGTGGTGGAGGTCAAGGTACTGCGGGGCGCAGAGACACTGAGCTTCCAGGTCACCCTGGCCGCAAAGAACGTGGAGCAGTAAGAGCGGCTGGCGAATTGTGGGGCGCGTGGAGCGCGCCCGGAGTGGCAGCTGTGAGTCGCAGCTGCAGGCAAGCACTCTGAGCGTAGCGGTGATTACCAGCGCGGGCGCGCTCCACGCGCCCCTACACCTTAGACCAGCGGTCCGAAACTAAAACTCTACGCCGACGCCGACGGTGCCCTTTGCATCGTCGGTCATGTCCTCAGCGCCGACGATGACGTTTACGCTGTCGCCGACCGGGATGCGGCCGATGGCGTTGAGCTTGGGGTCGTGGGTGTCATAGAGCATGGTCGTCAGGTCGCCCTGCTTGCCAAAGCCGTAGCGCAGGCCAAGGCCGAGCTCGGAGCGGTAAACGCCGGTGCGCCAGCTGGCGCCGCGCATCCCGCCAAAACCCATCAGGAAGTTCCAGTCGTCGCCTTCCCCAAGGTTGTCCGCACCGAGCTGGAAGTAGTTCTTTCCGAAGCCGACTGTGGCGTTGATATCGCCGACGTAGTCGTCGTCCTCATCCAGGTTCTTGTCGTTCTCGATGTCTACGCCGCGCAGGTCGGCATTGAAGTTCACATCAATACCGTCCCCGGCGCTGGAAAAGCCCTCCATGGTTCCGCCCACCGAGCTGATCAGCCCGCTGGCACCCTTCGCCGCGCTGTCGAGGCTCTTGACCATGCCGGTGCTGCTGTCGAGCAGGGTATCGACCTTGGTCAGTGTGGCATCAAAACGGTCGCTGACCGCCTTCATGTTTTCCATCGTCTCGCGGGTCAGGCGGGCCGAGTCCTTCACGTCGCCCTGCAGGGCGGGGTCGCCGGCCAGGCCGCTCATCTGCTCGGTCAGGATGCGCATCTGCTCGCTCATCAGCGCCAGGTTGTTGCGCAGCAGCTCGGCGGTCTCGCGGTTGGCCGGGTCAGAGGCCAGTTCGTTGATTGAGTTACTGGCCAGTGAGAAATCCTTGCTCATGCCAAGGAAGTTGGCGCTCATCGCCCGGAAGTTTTTCAGCGTGCCGTTAATGTCGCCCTGGCTGTTATTCAGCGTGTCCTGCATCGAGGCCATCATCAGGTTGGCCTGGGCCATCGAGGTATTCATGCTCATGATCAGGCTGTGGATGTCGCCGCCGAGCTTGTCCTCCGACAACAGCTCGTTGACCGAGTCCACGGTCTTGGCCGCTCCGGCCATCAACTGGGTGAAGTCGCCCTGGGCTTCGCCGAGCAGAACGTCGCCTTCCTTGACCTGGTCCTGCGGACGATGCTCCTTGGCCGGCTGGATCATCATGACGCGTTCGCCCAGCATTGACTCCTGGCCGGTCACGAACATATCATTCTTGAACAGCTTGACTTTCTCGTGAATGCGGATCTTGATCTGGGTGTAGTTGCTGAGGTCCTTCTCGTTTTCGCGGATTTCATACTTTTCGACCCAGCCGGCATCCGCACCCTTGAGTTTGACCGGCATGCCATCGGTCACGCCGATTGCGTTTTCGAAGTTAACCAGCACGTAATAGGTCTTGCCGCGGAAAAAGAACTCGCTGCGAATCAGCGCGATCGAGATAACCGCCAGCACAATGGCCATCGTGATAATCAGGCCCACGGACGCGGCCTGACTCATTTTTCCGCCCATCTATCCTTCCTCCAGGAATCCCCGCCGGGCCACGCCCGGCCATCTCGCCCGCCAGCAGTTTAACCGATACTGGGAGCGGGAGAGGGTACCAGTGGGCTCTCAATTCGCAGTACAGCAGGACTCCGGGCGCTAGGAAGGCAGCACCGCGCCGCCGGGTTCACCCCTCATTTCACTGGCGTACTCCAGCATCTGCTCGCGCCAGACGGAGGTGAAAGCTACCACGCGCGGGTCGGGGTTAACAAAGAGCTGATGCGGTTTTCCGATGTCGATGCACTCGCCGTCAGTAATCAGATTCACGTCATCGCTGATTGAGTGGATGCACTGCAGGTCGTGAGTTACGACTACGCTGGTGACGCCGAACTTCTCGTTGGCCTCACGAATCATGCGGCTGACGAGATCGCTGTTTTGCGGGTCAAGGCCGGTCGTCGGCTCATCATAGAGCAGTATTTTGGGGTGGTAAACCAGCGCGCGCGCCAGGGCTACACGGCGCTGCATGCCGCCTGACAGTTCTTCAGGCATCTTGTTAGCGCTGTCGGCCAGGCCCAGCTCGGAAAGCAGTTCCATGGACTGCTCCCGCACCTTGCGCCAGGGCAGGCGGTCGACATAGTAGAGATAAAAGCCGACGTTCTCCACCACCGTCAGGCTGTCAAACAGCGCGCTGTGCTGAAACACCATGCCCATTTTGCGCCGCACCCGGGCCCAGCGCTTTTCAGGTATATGAGTTACATCCTCGCCGTCTACGGTTACCGACCCGCTGTCGGCGACGCGAAAGCCCATGGCGACGCGCAGGACAGTGCTCTTACCGCTGCCTGAAGGACCGACGATGGTAGTAATCGAGCCGGTTTTGACGTGCAGACTGACGCCGCGCAACACGCGCTGGCCGCCAAGGTTGACCCACACGTCGTCAAAGATGATCACAACAGCATGATAGCGGGCGGTTCATCATTGCTGGCGACAACCCAGCCTAGCCGGTCATGAGCATGGTCAGCAACAGGTCCAGCACGAAGAGCAGGAAGATGTTGACCACCACGCTGGTCGTAACGACCTTACCGACGCCGCTGGCCCCGCCCCTGGCCTGGAAGCCGTAGTAGCAGGCCGTCAGCACCAGCATTGCCGAGAAGACTACGCATTTGATGATGCACATCATGTAGTCCTTCTCATCCACCAGCAGGCGCACCTGGCCAGTGAAGAGCGTATAGCTCATGTCCGCCTGCTGACGGGCGGTGATATAGCCGGCGAACCAGGCCGCATAACCGCCGAAAACCGCGACCACCGGCATCATCAGGATTGCCGCCAGGGTGCGCGGTAGCGTGAGGTACCAGTCGGGGTCCGTGGACAGGGCCTTCAGCGCGTCAAGCTGCTCGCTGATCTTCATTGTGCCGATCTCGGAGGTGATGGCCGCACCGACCTTGCCCGCCAGCACAATGGTGGTGAACATCGGGATGGCCTCACGAAGCATGATCAGCAGCAGGAGACCGCCGGTCATGTTAGCCGCGCCATGCTTGCTGAGCTCGCCGGCGAGCATGTAGGTGAAGACCGAGCCGATAAAAGCCATGACAACGATGGCGATCGGAATGCTGTTTACGCCAAGCAGGACCATCTGCTGCAGCAGCAGTTCACCATAGACCCGGCCGCGGAAGACCAGCTTGACGACGCGCCAGAGCAGCAGCGAAACGCCGCCGATGTATTCCAGGCTGTCGATCAGAAGTTTGGTCACCGTTGCGGGCTATTGTAACGGGCTCAGCCAGCGATCCTATTTGACTACCAGGGTCACCATCCGGCCGGGGATGCAGATCTCCTTGATGATCTCCTTGCCTTCCAGCCAGGTTGATACAGCAGGCTCGGCCTTCGCCGCCGCAATGCAGGCCGCGCTGTCGGCATCCGTCGGCACCGTGATGCGCCCGCGCAGTTTGCCGTTAACCTGGACCGCCAGCTCGACAGATTCGCTGAGCAGCTGCGCCGGGTCAAAATCCGGCCAGCTGCTCTGGCAGACCAGTCCCTGGCCGCCAAGGCGCTGCCAGAGCTCTTCTGCGATATGCGGGCTAAAGGGCGACAGCAGCTGCATAAAGCTGCGCAAAGCCTCAGCGAAGGCGCCGGAGCTGTCGCGGCCCTCGGCCTGCTTCCAGGCCGCCTCAAGGCTGTTGAGGCATTCCATCAGCTTGGCGACCGCCGTGTTGAAGCGCCAGTTCTGGATATCGTCGCTGACCCCGGCCACCGCCTTGTTGCGGGCCCTGGTCGCTTCGCGGTCGCAATCGCGTGCATCACCGCCCTGTGCGGCCCCTGAGGCCACGGCCAGGCTGAGACGCCAAAGGCGGCCCAGGAAGCGGTGGCAGCCCTGCACACCGGCAGCGGTCCATTCGAGATCCTGGTCGTAAGGTCCGCCGAAGTGCTCAAACAGGCGCGCTGTGTCCGCGCCATAGCCCTCGGCGAGGCTGTCGGCGGAGACTACATTGCCCTTGGACTTGCTCATCTTGGCTCCGTCTTTGTAGACGATGCCCTGGTTGTAGAGGCGCTTGAAGGGCTCGCGGTCGACCGTGCCGCCGGTGCTGAGCGGGTCCTGGCGGGCGAAGTCCAGCACTCCGGCCTGCTTCAGCACGTGGCAGACGAAGCGGCTGTAGAGCAGATGCCCAACCGCGTGCTCCTTGCCGCCGATGTAAATATCAACCGGCATCCAGGCGGCAACCTTTTGCGGATCAAAGATCGCCTCGCTGTTATGCGGATCGCAGTAGCGCAGGAAGTACCAGGCGCTATCCATGAAGGTCGTCATGGTGTCGGTTTCGCGCGTGGCCGGCCCGCCACACTGCGGACAGCTGCTGCGCTGCCAGGCGGTGTCGTTAGCCAGCGGGCTGACGCGGATGTCGCTGTAGTCCGCGTGGCTGGGGAGCTCCACCGGGAGCTGCGCAGCCGGCACCCGCTGCCAGCCGCAGCCGCCCTCGGCCGCAGGCTTGTCGCAGTGCACCATTGGAATCGGCGCGCCCCAGAAGCGCTGGCGGCTCATGTTCCAGTCGCGCAGGCGGAACTGAACCTGCCTGCCGCCAAGCCCGCGTTCTTCAAGCCAGGCGTCCATATTGCTCTTGGCCTCAGCGAAGCTCTGGCCAAAGAACTCGCCGCTGTTCACGCAGACGCCCTTCTCGGTATAGGCCGCTTCCTCGACGTTTACGGCATTGCCGTCGGCCGGCTCGATGACCTGCACAATCGGCAGCCCGTACTCTTTCGCAAAGGCGTGGTCGCGCACATCATGGCCCGGCACGCCCATGACCGCGCCGGTACCGAAGTCGCTGACGACATAGTTGGTGGCAAAGATTGGCACAGCCTCCCCGTTGAAGGGGTTGATGCAGTCGACGCCAAGGCGCAGGCCCTTCTTGGGCTTCTCCTCATCGTGGCTGAAAGCCGCAGCCTCACGCGCAGTCTCGGCGGCAAAATCAGCCAGCGCGGCTGTGGTGCCACCGGTCTCAGCGAGACGCTGGGCCAGCGGATGGTCCGGGGCGATGGCCATGAAAGTCACGCCAAAGACGGTGTCCACGCGGGTGGTGAACACGCGCAAGGCTGCGTCCACGGCCGGGACGCTGAAATCAATATGTGTTCCCTCGCTGCGTCCGATCCAGTTGCGCTGCATAGTGGCCACCGCCGGATTCCAGCCGGGCAGCTCGTCGAGCATCGCCAGCAGGTCGTCGGCGTAGTCCGTAGTGCGCATGCACCACTGCTCCAGTTTGCGGCGGCTGACCGTACGGCCGCAGCGCCAGCAGCCGCCGTCGTGGACCTCGTCATTGGCCAGCACGCCATGCTCCTCGCACCAGTTGACCTCGAAGTTGGTGCGGTAGACCAGACCCAGCTCGTGGAATTTAAGGAAGAGCCACTGGGTCCATTTGTAGTAGTCCGGCTGGCTGGTAACGACCATCCGGTTCCAGTCATAGCTGAAGCCGTAGCGCTTGAGCTGGGCCGTGGCACGCTCGATGCAGGTCCTGATCCAGTCGCCGGGGTAGATTCCGCGATCGATGGCCGCCTGCTCCGCCGGCAGGCCGAAGGAGTCGTAGCCCATTGGATGCATCACGTTGTAACCGCGCATGCGCAGGTAGCGGCTGACCGTATCGCCCTGGACATAGTTGCGCACATGGCCCATGTGCATATCGCCGCTGGGATAGGGGAACATTTCGAGCACGTAAGCGCGAGGACGCGGGTCGCTGTCGCTGGCTGCGAACACGCCATCCTCTTCCCAGCGCTGCTGCCAGCGGGCCTCAATCTCGCGGAATTCGTAGCGCTCGGCCCCACCCTCGCGGGTGTCAGCGTTTGCCGGGCCGGGCTGCATGTTGCCTGTGTTTTCTTCGTTCATGCGGGTGCACCCTCAGGTGTTAATGGTGGAGTCCGGCGCGCAGGCGCCAGCGGATGGACGGTGGATTATGCCCGCGCGAGGCGGGCCCGGTCTCGCCCCGCCGTCAGGCGGGGCCTAGCAGGCTACAGTAAGCGTATTCCCCCGGTGCCGTCATCACGACGATTATACCCCGCGCGGCGTAGTCCAAAAGGCTCAGTTAAACCCAGATAAAGCTGCGCATCATTGTGGACATGCCGCGTTAGAATTCACCCAGCGCGGTATTCGGGGGAAGCTGCTGCGCCGTTTCTTTCAGCCCGCCGGGCTTACTGCCGATGACAGGACAAGTGTGTTTAGCAGCGAGCAGAAAGAACGCCGGGCGCGGGGGCGCAATCTAGTGCCAGCCCGCTGAATTCGAGGAGAAGGCGTTGGACATTGTTAGCCAGACGTTGACGGGCCTGTCGACGTCGAGCAAAAGGAATGAGGCGGCGGGCTCCGGCAACGGCCGGGGCATGCTGGTGGTCAACGCGAATGCTGAGATAGTGCAGGTTGACAGTGACTTTGCAGCCCTGCTTGGCCTTCTGCCGCACGAACTGATTGGCAGCAGCGCATTTAAGCTGCTGGTTGAAGATGATCTGGAACTGGCCCGCGAGCTGTTCAGCAGCCTGATCACAGGCACCACGCCGCAAGTCAGCGCAGAGGTACGGCTGCAGGCTTCGCGGGATACGGTTAGCGTGACTGCCTCAGCCCTGCTGGTTCCCGACTTGCGGGGCGGCGACCCGCTGATTGTGGTCAGTTTCCTGCGCCAGGCCGTGTCGGCAACACCTGGCTTGTCCAATGACCGTTACCGGCGCCTGGTCGAATCCGCCCGGGCAATTCCCTTTGAGTATGATGTGGCGAGACGCTGCTACAGCTATGTCGGACAGCAAGCCGTGCACATCCTGGGTTATCCGCTGGACAACTGGTACCAGCCTTTGTTCTGGCACCAGATAGCCCATCCCGACGACCGCGAGGACGCTAACCAGGCCTACTGGACTGCCGCGATGGAAGGCGGCCAGATTGATGTGCATTACCGCGCGCTGGACTCTGAAGGTCGCGTGCGCTGGATTCGTGAAGTGGCAGTCGCCATTACCGGTCCGGAAGGACCGCGGCACTACTGGGGCTTCATGTTCGATATCACCGAGCGCAAGCAGGCCCAGGAAGCACTTAGAAGCAGCGAAGCCCAGTTGCGTCAGATCTCAGAAACGATCCTGGACCTTGTGTGTACGCTGGATGCCACTGGCAGCTTCCTTTACGCCAGTCCCTCCTATCGCGCAACAATGGGCTATGAGCCTGATGAGCTTGTCGGCCGCAGCGCCTTTGAGTTTATCCACCCTGATGATGCGATGGTCGTGCGCCGGGCTTTTCTGCAGCACCTCGACAGCCGTCGTCCGGGGCAGTTGCGCTTTCGCTTCCTGAATGCTTATGGGAAGTACGTCTGGGTTGAGTCAGTCGGCAACATCCTCCTTAATGGCGACGGCGTTGTCACCGGTGCCGTCGTTTCCAGCCGTGACATCTCAAAGCAGGTACAGACTGAAGATGCCCTGACACGCTCGATGGAGCGTTTCAAGCTGCTTGTCGAGTCCACTGGTGTGGTGGCCTACGAGTTCGATGCGCGCAGTGGGGACATAACGTATGTGGCGCCGCAGATTGAGCATTTACTGGGTCACCCGGTGGAGAACTGGTACGACAAACAGTTCTGGCGCGATCATGTTCATCCAGAGGATCTGAGCTATACCGACGCTCTGCTGAGTTCAGTCGAACAAAGCGATGTCTCCATCTCGGCGAGCTATCGGATGCTGGATTACAGCGGACACTACGTCTGGGTCAAGGATGTCTTCTATCCCCAGGTGCTGGATGGCAAGCTGCGCGAGGTTCGCGGCTTTCTGATTGATATTGACGAGGAGAAGCAGGTCGAAGCCGAATTGCTGGGCAGCCGCGAGCGCTTCCGCCTGCTGGTTGAGTCCACCGGCATCGTGGCCTATGAGTCCAACCTCGTTGAAGGCAAAGTTGTCTATGTCGGCCCGCAGATCGAGCAGCTGCTGGGCCATCGCCTGGAAAACTGGTACCGCCCTTCCTTCTGGCTGGAGACGATCCACCCCGACGACATGAGTGAGGCCGACCGCCAGCTTGAGGAAGCGCGCAAGAGCGGCCAGCCGGTCCAGCTGGTCTACCGTATGCTGGACTCTCAGGGGCGGGCGGTCTGGATCCGCGATCATTATTTTCCGGTGCTGCGTGATGGCGCGCTGGTCGGCGATCGAGGATTCATTATCGATATCAGCGAAGCCAAGCGGGCTGAGCTTGAGCGGCAGGAAATGGAGACCCAGATCCAGCACGCCCAGCGGATGGAAAGCCTGGGTCAAATGGCCGGCGGCATCGCCCATGACTTCAACAACCTGCTGACCGCCATCGGCGGCTATGCCGAACTGGCTTCGCGGCAGACTGAAGAAAGCGAGACGCGCCAACTGGTTGAGCAGATCATCAATTCAACCCGCCGCGCCGCTGACCTGACCCGCCAGTTGCTGGCCTATGCCGGCCAGGGCCGCCGGGTCGAGCAGTCCTGCAACATCAACAGCATCGTGCGCGAGATGAGCGCGCTCCTGCAATCGGTCATTTCCCGCAAGGTCAACCTGCGCTTCGAGCTGGCCCCCTCCGAAATGACCATCAAAGGCGAGGCCAGCCAGCTGCGCCAGGTGGTCATGGAGCTGCTCAGCAACGCCAGCGACTCCATTGGAGAAAACCCGGGCGAGATCGTCATCCGCAGTGGCGTCGAGGATCTGCGCTCGTCCGATACACGCGGACATTACAGCGACGGCCCGCCGGCACCCGGCAGCTATGTTGTGCTGGAAGTTGAGGACAGCGGCTGCGGTATGGACGCCCAGTCGATGCGCCGGATCTTCGATCCCTTCTTCACGACTAAGTTCACAGGACGAGGCCTTGGCCTGGCTGCGGTTCAAGGCATAGTCAGGGCGCACGGCGGTACTGTGCACGTAGAAAGCCGTCCCGGCATGGGCACCAGCATCAAGGTATTCCTGCCCGCTCGCAACCTGCAGACAGTTGAGCCCGCCGCGCCGGCGCAGCCAGCCCGGGCCCCGCAACAGCGACAGACCGAAGGATCGGCTGTGCAGGCCATGAACCTTGGCGGCTATGTGCTTGTAGTCGACGACGAGGAGTCAGTGCGCGCGATCACGCAGGCTATTCTGAAGAAGCAGGGGATCAGCGTGCTGACAGCCGCGGACGGAGTAGAAGCGGTAGCCATGGTGCAGGAGCACGGTGCCGAGATTGCCCTGGTGCTGCTGGACGTGACCATGCCGCGGATGTCCGGGGTTGAAGCCTTCAGGGCTATGCGGGAGCTGCAGCCTGATATCCGTGTAGTTTTGTCCAGCGGCTACAACCAGGCCGAAGCCTATCGACAGTTTTCACAGGAAGGCCTCTGCGGCTTTATTCAAAAGCCCTACCTGCGACAGGAACTGCTCGATACGATCAGCGAGGTCCTGCTGCCTCAGGACGCACCTTCAGCTCTAGCGGCGGCGGAGACAAGCTAGACCCAACGCTGAACATCGAGGCCCGAGCCTACCTCTATCTACTATGTGCTATAGTAGCTCTGAGGAGGCTGGCTGGCTGTGCGCCGTGGGCGACATTTGGTATGGCTTGGCGCGATGAAGGCGCTGCTGTTCAGCAGCCTGCTTACGTCCGCGCCCGCTTTGGCCGGGGAATACACCGCTGTCGAGGTCGGCAGCAGCGGCGAGATCCTGGACAACTCCGCCCTGCATCAGCCCAAGCACTACCTGCGCGACGATGACGAGTTGGACGAGCGTATCCGCTGCCTGCTGGCGGATATGGACGACCTGCTGATGCACCTCCACACCCAGCCGGCCCAGATGGCGGACTCGCCCCCAGTCTATGCACCGGCGGACGCTGAGCTCGGCCGACTATTCGCTATAGCCCTCGACAACAACCCTGACCTGGTCCCAATGCGCACCGAGATGGGAATGCTGGCCGCGCGCACCCGCCAGGAAGGGGCCAAAATGGACCCGATGCTGGGACTGGAGCTGGACGACCTGAACAGCCCGTTGCCAGTATTGCGACAGGCCCGGGACATGCGGGTCAGAGTGATGCTCTCGCAGGAGTTCGAAAGCTACGGCAAGCGCGGCTTGCGCCGCGAGATTGCCCACCGTGACGAAGTGCTCAAGGAATTCGAGCTCAAGCAGGAAGAGCTTGATCTGCTCATGGAGCTGACCGGCGCTTACTACGACCTGTTTGGCTCGCGGGCCAGGCTGCGCAGTCTGGAGCAGAACATCAAGCTGATGGGCGTGCTGATCGAGCTGGCAAACAGGAAATACAGCGTCGGTCTTACCCCGCTGGCGGCCGTCATGTCGGCTCAGGTACAGCAAACACAGATGGAAGCGATGCGGGTCGAGCTGAAGAACCTTATCGCCCAGCAGGAAGTAAAGCTGGAAGGGCTCGTGGGCCGGCCTCAGGGCTTCCACGCCGCCGACCTGCGCTTTGACGTTGTCTATCCCATCCCGCCGGCGATTGACTGGGACAACCAGGAATTGCTGCAGGCGCTGTTGGAATGCCGTCCCGATTACCAGCTCCTGGAAGCCCGGGCCGAGCAGGAAGACCTGCGACTGGAGCTGGCCCGGCGCGAGTACCGCCCGGACTACACACTCAGCGCGGAATACAGCGTCTCTCCCATGGGCCAGGACGGGCTGATGGCCGGTGTGGAGATTCCGCTGTTCACCCACAAGGAAGAGCGCCAGGATGCGATGGTGCAGGAAGCCCACGCTGAGCGTGAAAAGACAGACGATGAGCAGGCCGCGCTTGAGAACAGCCTGCTGTCCGAGCTGGAAGAGTTTCAGTATGAGCTGCGAATGCACTCGCAGCTTGTTGAGCTCTACCGCAAAGGACTGGTTCCGCAGGCCAGACTGGCGCTGGACAGTAACATTGCGGCCTACAGCGCCAACATGATGGATCTCAGCGACCTGGTTATGAGCCAGCAGACCCTGCTGACTCAGCAGCAGGAGCTGGAGCAGAACTACATTCACATCATCCATACGCTCAGCGACCTGCAGGTGATGAGCTGCGGCGCCTTTGACCCGCAGCCATATATGGTGGCCGACCCCGAGGCCGGCGCGATGAATGGTCTGGCCCAGCCCTTCGACCTGGCCAATCAGGCCATCGCTGAGAGCAGCCGACTGGATCAGCCGCGCTTCCGGGAAGCCGGGGCTGAGCAGCCGCCGCATATCGATGAAGACGCGAATGATGCTCTGGACAGCGAACTGCGTCCAGGAGGTTTCATTCGCCAGCTCGACCTGCCAGGCCCACAGCCGCAACCCCCAACTGGCACCGAGTCGCCAGCGGATCCCGCGCCTGCACCTGAAAGCAGCAATCCGACAACCAGCGATGGAGTCAAGCCGGATGGGCAGGAAGGCAAAGACGTCGACAAGTCCCGCGAAGCCTTCTTCAAGCCCTTTGTGCCCTCGGCTCCTGATGAGGGCCAGCAGAAAGCTGAACCTGCCGCAGCCGGATCCAGCGCAGAAACCCCGGGGGATGCGGATTCTGAAGACGCGGATTCTGGAGCCGCGAAAGCCGACAACGAGGAGCCGGCCAGCAAGGAACCTGACTCTGATGAACCAGCTGACAAAGTGAAAGACCCGGAAAAGTCAAAGGACAGTGACAGCGATGATTGAGCAGGGCCACGAGGGACCACGGGCCGAGGAGCATGAGGCTGATTTTTACGTCGAGCCAGCCCAGCTGCGCGGCGGCGACATCGCCGGCGTGATCCTGGCACTGCTGGCGCTGGCGGTTATCGGCATCAGTGGTTATGTCTGGCTCAACCCGCATCTCAGCGCCGCTGACCTGCCAACACTTCTGCGCGGCAAAGCTGGCAGTGCTGATTCGAAGATTACGCAATCGGCCGGCAGTGAAACAACCGCCGCTGACAATGCCGCTAAGGATCCAGCCGATTCGGCGCTGGCAGAAACAGGCAGCTGCCCCTATTGCGGCATGTTTACTGCCAATAGTGCCGCCCACGTCGAAGCCCACTGGAGCAATGGCTCGGAGACCGACCACGATTGCTGGGACTGCACTTTCAACTGGGGTCGCCAGGCGGGTTTGCAGCTTGAGCATGCCCAGGTTGTGGACTACCCGACCGCCGGCGACAGTCCACAGTGGCTCGAGGCCGACAAGGCCTTTTATCTGTACGACACCGAAAAACTGGAAGGCAGCATGCCGCCTTATGTGGCTGCTTTTGCTGACAAGGCCGCAGCTCAGGCTGCGCAGGGGGAACTGGGAGGGGAGCTGCTGGACTGGACGGCTCTTCGCAGCCGCTTTGAGGATACCAATGGGTAAACCATATACAATTTTGGAGGATACTATGCGTTATGCGGTATTGCTAGTCGGCCTGTTGCTCGCCCTCGTGGGCTTGCAGACCGCTTTTGCGGAAACAGGCAAGGCCGATCGGCCGCGCTGCGAGAACTGCGGCATGTTCACGGACATCAGCACCACCCACTCGCTGGCCAAGATCACACTGGATGGGAAGACCGCAGAGCACAGCTTTGTCTGCCTTGAATGCGTGTTTGAAAAGCTCGCCGAGTGGGGAGACCGGGCCAGCCTCAAGAGCATCAAGGTGATTGACTACAACACTGCGAGCAGCGATGTACGCAAGTATGTGGATGTCGGCAAGGCCTGGTTCCTCTACGACACCAGCAAGCTGAAGGGCAGCATGCCCACCTATACCGCGGCGTTCAGCAGCAAGGCGGCGGCGGAGAAGGCCAAGGCCGATCTGGGCGGTACCCTGATGCAGTGGGATGCCCTCAAGCCCAAGCTGATCGAAGCAGCCAAGTGAGCCTGGAGTTCAAGCTAAACCTACAACAACTTATATGACACGTAAAGGTATACAACTTTCACCGGGGCTGCTGACCTTCGTCGTCGGCCTGCTGCTGCTATCGCTGGCCGGTGTTGCTTATCAGCAGTATCTGCTTAGCAGCGGAGGGGTCGGGTCGGCGCCGGCAAAGGGAACTGCCTCAAGCACAGCTCAGGCAGTGAAGTATGCCTGCCCGATGCGCTGCGTCGAGACTGAAGAGCCGGGTCCCTGCCCGGTTTGCGGAATGGACATGCAGCCGATAACTTCGGCTTCAGCAGCCAGCAGCTCTGCGGGCGCACCGGCCGCCGGTCCACAGATGTACACCTGTCCGATGCACCCGCAGATTGTCCAGGACCATCCCGGCTCCTGCCCGATCTGCGGTATGGAGCTGGTCCCCAAGCAGGACTCCGGCGGCGGGATTGACCCGGCACTGGACAGCGCAACCGCGGCGGTCCGGCTCAGCCCGGCACAGGCAGTACTCAGCGGCATCGAGGCCGTTCACCCCAGCCGGGAGCATAAGGCCCTGAGCATTCCAGCCTTTGGGCAGACGGTTATCCCGGATGGGCAGATCGAGAGTATCTCGAGCTGGACCGAGGGGCGGATTGACGACCTGTTCCTGAAGGACACCGGGGGCGTGGTGAAGAAGGGCGACCACATCCTGGATCTCTACAGTGAAGAGCTGGTGCAGGCCCAGGAGGAGTTTCTGGTCGCCAAGGCCGCGGTGGACCAGTTGTCTGGCAGCGGCTACGAGAGCATCAGCCAGTCGAGCCGCAGCTTGCTGGAGGCCTCGCGCACCAAGCTCTCCCGCCTCGGCATGACCGCCGAGCAGGTCAGGAGCCTTGAGGACAGCGGCCGGGTGGCCGACCGGATTCCGATCTACGCCGGCAAAGGCGGCGTGGTGATGGAGAAGAAGGTCGCCGAGGGCATGTATGTCATGAAAGGCGAGAGTCTCTATGAGGTCGCCGACCTCTCAAAGCTCTGGGTTGAAGTGCAGGTCTTTGAGGCCGATGCCGCCAAGCTGCGCGCTGGTGACCGGGTTGCCTTTGAAAGCCCCAGCCAGCCGGGCAAGACTTATCGCGGCAAAGTGATTCTGATTGAGCCCGAAGTCTCGATGGAGACGCGCACCTGGACCGCCCGGGTGGAGGTTGCCAATCCTGACATGAGCCTGCGCCCCGGCCAGGTGCTGAATGCCACGCTGAGTTTTGACTATGGCGAGCTCCTGCTTTTACCGCGTAATGCAGTGCTGCACACCGGCGATGGAGATCTGGTCTATGTCCTGGCGGGCCAGGACCTCTGGCAGCCCCGGCGCGTCAAGGTTGGCCGCGACTTCGGTGACCAGGTTGAGATTGTTGAGGGCCTGAGCGCCGATGAGGCCGTGGCAGGGACGGCGGTCTTCCTGCTCGACAGCGAGGCCCAGCTTAAGGGCATCCCGCGGCCGCTGGAGGAGCCAGGTACAGCCGGTGCTGCCGCTGAGTCCACCGCCTACCAGGCACACAGCCACAGCGAAGGCGCGGGCGATGACTGAGTCTCCGCTGCCGCAGCCGGATAACAGCGATCTGGTCCATAACCTCGCGCTGGAGGACGGCAGCTACCCGGCTGGCGCGAGCCCGCTGGAGCGTGAGCGGCTGAAGCGTATTGAGCAGGAGATCATCGTTCGCCCCGGCTTCTTCCCGGCACTGGTGAACTACTGCGTCAGTAACCCCTTCATCATCGTCGCGGCTGTTGCCCTGATTGTGCTGGTCGGTCTGCTGAGCCTGCGGCACCTGAAGCTGGACGCCCTTCCGGACCTGTCGGATAACCAGGTGGTGGTGATCGCCGACTGGATGGGCCGCAGCCCGGAGGTGATCGACGACCAGGTGGCCTACCCACTCAGCACGCTGCTTTCCGCGCTGCCGCACGTCAAAGACATCCGCACGATGTCCAGCTTCGGCGTCTGCATGATCTACATCATTTTTGATGATCAGGTGGACATCTACTGGGCCCGCACACGCGTGAGCGAACGTCTGGCCCTGGCGCGCGAGCGGCTGCCGGCTGGCGTGACGCCGACCATGGGCCCCGAGGGCACCGGCGTCGGTCATGTCTACTGGTACCTCGTGGAGAACGACAAGGACCCGGCCACGCCGGCGCATGACCTGGCGGAACTGCGCAGCCTGCAGGTCTGGTATATCCGCTACCAGCTCAGCACCGTGCCCGGCGTTGCCGAGGTGGCCTCCGGCGGCGGCTTCGAACGGGAGTACCACGTCGACCTTGACCCGCTGCTGCTGCGCCAGTACATGATCATGCCGGACCAGGTCCGCGCGGCGCTGGAGCAGAGCAACAGCGACGTCGGCGCGCGGGTAGTGGAAAACAGTGACCTTGAGTTCTACGTCCGTTCCCGGGGCTATCTGGGCGGGACGGACGCGGGAGAAGCCGAGCTTACCGACCCCAAGGCCCGGGCGGCGCGGGTAATGTCCGACCTGCGCCAGGTGGTGGTCACCCATGACAGCGGCGGAACACCGGTGCGGCTGGGGATGCTGGGGACGGTTCAGCTCGGTTCAGCCCAGCGCCGCGGAATTATTGACCACAATGGCGAAGGCGAGGCCGTTACCGGCATCATCGTTATGCGCTATGGCGAGAACGCCAAGAGCGTAATTGATGCGGTCAAGGCCAAGCTCACCGAAGTGCGCCGCGGCCTGCCGCCTGGCGTGGCGATCAACACAGCGCATGACCGTTCCTGGCTGATCGAAAAGAGCGTTGAGACCCTGGAGGACAGCCTGCTTGAGGAGGGCCTGGTTGTCTGCGCCGTCATCCTGCTGTTCCTGCTTTCGGTGCGGCCAAGCCTGGTGGTGATCACCACCCTGCCTGTAGCAGTACTGCTCGGCTTCACCGGCATGTACCTGCTGGACATCTCCAGTAACATCATGAGCCTTGGCGGTGTGGCCATCGCCGTCGGCGTGATCGTGGATGACGGAATTGTGATGACGGAGAATTGCCACCGGCATCTGGCCCTGCTGTGGGAACGCTGCCGCAGGGAAAGCCGCAGACCCAGCGGCGCTGAGATCACGGCCACCATCAAACGCGCCTCCCAGCAGATCGGCAAGCCGGCCTTTGTGACCACACTGATCATCATCTGCGGTTTCGCGCCGGTCTTTTTCCTGACCGGCCAGGAAGGCAAGCTGTTTACCCCGCTGGCCTGGACCAAGAGTCTGGTCATGATCGGCTCGGCCCTGATGGCCGTCACCTTCGTGCCCGTGATGATGCGCATCCTGATGCGCACCAGAATGCTGCCGGAGGAATCCAACCCGCTCAACAAGTTCCTTAACCGGCTCTATGAGCCCCCGCTGCGCCTGGCGCTGGAGTTGCGCTGGCTGACTGTTGGTCTGGCCCTGCTGGCGCTGCTGGCCTCGTGGCCGGTCTACCGCAGCCTGGGTAGCGAGTTCATGCCTAACCTCAACGAAGGCGAACTGGTCTACATGCCCACCACTCTGCCGAACGTGACCGCCACTGAGGCCAAGCGTCTGACGCAGCTGACCGACCGCATAATGATGCAGCATCCGATGGTGGTGAACGTAGTTGGCAAGGCCGGCCGCGCCGATACGGCCACCGACCCCGCGCCGCTGAGCATGATCGAGAGCTTCGTGCAGTTCCGCGAGGTGCTGGAAAGCCGGCCCTTCCCGGGCTGGGGTGCGGGGCTGCCGGCGATTGGAGGATGGTTGCTGAAACGTGGCTATGCCCGACTGCCCGAATGGTCGCCGGATTATGAAGACAGCGCGATCTGGCTGGCCAGCGAGGGCAGGCTCTATTCCGGGGCCGGCGGAGGCTGGAAGGAAATCGACCAGAAGTACCGCAAATATGGCACCGCCGAGATTCGAAATGACCTCGACGCCATGATCCGCATCCCCGGCATGACGAACGGCTGGACCATGCCGATCATTAACCGCATCCAGATGCTTGCCACCGGAGTGCGTACGGACATCGGCATAAAGATCTACGGCGCCGATATGGAGAAGCTCAGCCAGCTGGCGCTGGAAGCTTCGCGCATCGCCGAACAGGTGCCGGGCATCAAGGACGCCTTCCCCGAGAAGCTGACCGGCGGACGCTATATGGATGTGCAGATCGACCGGGCCGCCTGCGCCAGATATGGCCTCAACATCGGCCAGGTCCAGGAAATGCTGGAGATGAGCATCGGCGGAATGGCGGCCACCACGACGGTCGAGGGCCGCGAGCGCTACCAGGTCCAGCTGCGCTACGGTGCGGACTTCCGCGACAGCCCGGAGGCCATCGGCGAAATGCTGGTGGAAACGCCACATCAGGGCCCGATCCCGCTGCGCATGCTGGCCAGCATCGGCTACAGCGCCGGGCCCAGCATGGTCGCGGCGGAGAACGGCCTGCTGCGCAGCGTGGTGTTTGCCAATGTGCGCGACCGCGACATGGTCGGCACCGTGCAGGACCTGACCAGCCGGCTTGATGCCGGCTTGGAGCTGCCGGCAGGCTACTACTTCCGCATTGCCGGCCAGTGGGAGAACATCGAGCGCGCCCGGGGCCGACTGGCAATCCTGATGCCGATTGTACTGCTGATCGTCTTTGTCTTCCTCTACTTCACTTTCAACGACCTGACAGATACCCTGGTTGTGCTGGTCAGCCTGCCCTTCGCCTTCATTGGTGGGATCTGGCTGGTCTGGCTGCTGCACTTCAATATCTCAGTGGCGGTCTGGGTAGGTTTCATTGCGCTATATGGCACGGCGGTGAATACTGGTGTTCTGATGATGGTCTACCTGCAGGAGGCCCTTGACCATCGGCTGCTCAAGGGCTGGCTGCGGCCGGGGGATATCTACAGTGCCACGATCGAAGGCGCGGCCAAGCGTCTGCGGCCGAAGCTGATGACAGTTTCCTGTTCGCTGATCGGCCTGCTGCCGCTGATGTGGACGCATGGCATCGGCAGCGACGTAATGAAGCCGGTGGCGGCCCCGCTGATCGGCGGCATGATCAGCAGCACGGTGATGGTGCTGTTCGTGATCCCGGTGATCTTCTTCTGGGTCCGCAGCTGGCAGTACCGCAAACTGGTGCGCCGCGAGGCTTAACAGTCAGGCGGACTTCGCGAATATAATCCCGGCGTGGGAAGATTCCTCTTCGACTGGCCCCTGTTCATCATGGGACTGCTGCTGTCGCTGTGCGGCCTGGCCTTCGTGTACAGCGCAACCTGGCAGGAGCTGCCCACGCCCGGGCCCTACTTCTCACGCAAGTTCATCGTTCAATGCATCGCCCTGGTGCTGGCCCTGCTGGCTTTCCATCTGATGCGGCGCTGGAAATGGAATGTGCGCCCCGGACCCTGGATCTGGATCGCCTATGGGGTGGTCATGCTGCTGCTGGCGGTTGTGCTGATCCCCGGCGTCAGCGGCGGCACCGCCAACTCCTGGATTGTGCTCGGACCGATCAACCTTCAGCCCAGCGAGTTCGCCAAAGTTGTCTTCATCATGCTACTGGCCTGGTTCTACAGCGTCGAAGCTGCGCAGATTCAGGGCGCCTATTTCAAGGCCCTTGGCGTGCTGGTCAGCATGGTCGGCATCCTGCTGCTGCAGCCGGACCTCGGCACCAGCATGGTCTTCGTCTTCACTTTTTTTCTGATGAGCGTGGCCGCCGGCGTCAAGCTGCGCCTGCTGCTGGCGACATTGGTCGCAATGTTCATCCTGGCGCTGCCGGCATGGTTCTTTGTGCTGCACGACTATCAAAAGAACCGGCTCCTGATCTTCATCCAGCACGATATTGACCCCAAGGGTATCGGCTATCAGGTCAACCAAAGCGAGATCGCGGTCGGCAGCGGCGGTCTCTGGGGCAAGGGCTTCCTCCAGGGCACCCAGAACCGCGGCGACTTCGTGCCGGAGGACGAGAACGACTTTATCTTCACCGTGATCGCTGAAGAGTTCGGCCTCTTCGGCTGCAGCGTGGTGCTTTTGCTTTTTCTGCTGCTGATCGCGCGCGTGCTGGCGCTCAGCCGCAGCGCGCAAAGCCCCTATGAGCGTATGCTGTGCTTTGGCGCTGCGGGTGTGTTTATGTTCCAGCTCTATGTCAGCGTCGGCATGACCATCCGCCTGTCGCCGGTAACCGGCATTCCCCTGCCCTTCATCAGCGCCGGCGGCTCTGCCCTGATTGCCATGTGGATCCTGCTGGCGATCCTGGAAGCCGTTTACCTGACCAGCCGACGGGTAAACCATCCAGGCAAAGGCCTGCGCTAGGCGCTATGCAGTCGCTTAGCCAGTCTTTCAATATGGGGCCATCGCGGCCTCCGCAAGCCCGGATTCAACCCAAAGAAGAGGGCCCCGCCTGGCAGGGCGAGGCCCGGAGGTGCCATCCTAGGCAGAGCAGTTAGGGATCGGTGATGTAGACCAGCTGGACAGCTGTAGTCCAGTTCGGCGGGCAGACCAGTCGCCAGACCGGATCGTGGACCAGTCCACCAAAGTCAAAGTTCTGTTCCAGTGGATCGTCGCCCGGCAGGTGAGTAATCTCATCCAGCGGCCCCAGGTAAAGTGTGGACATGTCATTGGGGTTGATCAGGTCCATATAGCTGCCAAGGATCGTGGACGTAATCTCATGGTTATCCCGGATGAACAGCCGGCTGCTGAGGAGACCCAGCGGGTCGCCTTCGACCATATCGACCTGGCTGAAGTCCATTTCCAGGGAAATGGTCTGGTCGCTTGAGGTGTTGTTCATCTGGAAGTAAGACGTGTTCGTGAGCAGGTCGGTATCCCAGAAGGCGCCGTTGGCCACCGGGACATGCCAGACAAAGGGAACGGTTCCAACCTGGGTCAGCGTAGAGAGACTGAAGAGTGCCGCGTCGCCACTGAAACCGTCGGCGATGAACTCCGGGCCCGGGCCGCTGTCTGCCGGCAGGAAGGAGCTCAACGGGATAAACCACTCCGCCGGGCAGAGGTCCTGGCCGGCAAATCCGTTCAGACCGCTGTTCTGCTGAGGGTTTGCACCAAGGGCCACGGCCTGTCCGCCGGCACCAGGCACACCGCCGTTGCAGCCATCGCCGCCTGTACCGCCGTTGCCGCCGCTGGCCGTCGCGTCGCCTTCGGCGCCGGCTGTTTCTGTGCCTGCGCTGGCGTCGGCCGTGCCGGCTGCTCCACCCTGAGCAGTCGCCGCGCCGCCCTCTCCTCCATTGCCGCCTTCACCCTGCTTGATGCAGGAGCCGCCATCCTGGCCCATTCCTCCGGTGGCCGTGGCACTACCGCCGTCTCCGCCGGTCGCACCGCCGCCCATGGCTCCGGCCAGACTGCCAAAGACCGCATCGCCACCTGCGCCGCCGCTGGCTACGCCATCCGCGGCATTACCGCCATCGCCGCCGCAGAGGCAGACATTCATGCCGCCGTCGCCGCCGATAGCCGTGCCGCTGCCGCCCTTACCGCCGCGCACAGGCTGGACCTGCAGATTCTCGAGTCCTGCAAGCTCACCGCGGGTAAAGAGACCAAAGTAGACATCTGCACCGTCACCGCCTTCGGCATTGGCCAGGCAGCCGTCTTCGGCCGGGCAGCCATTGACGCCGGCTGAGCCGATAGCGATTGCGTTTCCGCCATCGCCGCCTTTGCCCGGATCAATAGTCAGAGTGCCACTGTCGACCGATATTCCGGTGAAGGAGGTGATCCTGAAACGACCAGGCAGTCCGCCCTGGCCGCCCTCAGCAAAGGCCGTGCAGCAGGCCGGTGCTGAGGCATTGCCGCCACGTCCGCCTTCCGCCAGCCCGAAGCTGGAATCGGCAAAGCTGACCAGCTCGCCACTGTGGATGCGCAGGCGATAGGCATTGCTGCCGCGAGAACCGAAAGCATTGCAATCGGTGACATCCGGCGCCGCACGACCCGCGGGACCAGTCAGGTTCCAGCCGGAAAAGTGGATGTCCGCGGAGTTGGCATAGATTCTGTAAACAAGACGCTGGACGCCGGCGGCTGGAAGTGGCTGTTGGCCCCAGTCGCCGCTGATGTTCCACTGGTGCGATGCTACAGAAGCACTGCGGGTCAGATCAGCTCCACGCGCCTGGCCGCCGCTGAATGTGTAGCCGCTGGAGCGGACCCGGCTGCCGCTCTTCATGGCTGCCGGCTCCTGCTCGTTCATCAGGGTGAAGGGATAAATCTCAGGATTGAGGTCTGTGTCCGTGTCGTTGATGACCTGGGCAGGATCGCTCAGTTCACCAGCGTTGTCCACCAGGTAGAAGTTCCCGGCATTTTCGAGCTGAGAGTCGGGGCCAAAGGTCACATCGCCATGAGCTTCAACCTTGATCGAATAGGCGTCGCTCCCGCTGCCGGCCGGGTTGGCCTGGCTGGTCTGAAGAGTCAGTTTGCCGTTGATGGTCAGGTCGCCCTCGACAATGATGTAAAGATCGCAGTCCACGGCCTTGAGCTCGCCATCAATCGTGAGGTCATGGTTGAAAGTCAGGACCGAGCAGTCGAGCACACTGGTGACGTCACCGTCAGCAAGGAGGATGGGCGTGTTGTAGATCGTATCCTCGCCAACCGTTTCGGGAAGGCCCTCAGTGGCCAGCGGCGTCGCCAGCAGGGTGCGGCTGTTCTTGTCGACATTCGGCACTGGTGTCGCGCTGTCCTGGGCACGCACGGCAAAGGCATACTGGGTGCCATTGGTCAGGCCGGTCACCGTCGTGCTAAGGGTTCCTTCCGGGAAGGTGAGGAAAGTGGCGCTGGTGAAGTCGACCGTCCCACCCTCGTTGTAATAGAGACGATAGCTGACCGGGGGAGAAGTAGCATCGGTAGCTTCGCTCCAGGTTACATTCGCCTGTCCGTCCGTCGCCTCGACACTGATGATTCCGGGGCTCTGGACATTAGCCCAGGCCGGGGCAATCAAGTCGCCCACCGGGCCGCCGCCGCTGACCGTGACCGGAGTTGAAGCGATTCCCTGCTCCTGGTTGCCCGACTGGTCGGCGAAGGGCCGCACCCAGACCAGCGCCGTCGCAGGATCCACCAGGGCCGGGAAGACCAGCGAATAGTTCAGACGTATCTGGCTGGGGTCACCCAGGCGCTGGATGTTCGGGTTGCTGTTATCAGGTGCGAAGGCTGCAGCCCCAAGGACGGTTGCCGCGCCGTTGTTGGCATCGTCATAGTCCGTCTGTGTTCCGAGATAGATATTAAAGAAATCTACCCTGGACTGGAAATTCAGGCCAATCGGGGTGAGGTCCTGGACGTTGATGCGGCCGTCAGAGCTGCCGTCAACGACAGCCTCGATGGAATTGGGCGCTGATTCGGGGACAGCGTCGCCAAAGCGGATGCCGATCGGAGTCAGGTCGCTGACTGCGACACGGCCGTCCTGGTTGTAATCCCCGACGTTGTAATAGCTGAAAGTCAGATTGCCGTTGTCGGTGTCGACCTCGACATCCGGGATGCGGCTGGACTCGGCTGTCGGCACCTTGCTGGCCAGGCGCTGCAGCGTCGCGGGCCCCTGAACAAAGCGAAAGCTGACCAGCTCAAAATCGCCGCTGGCACCCGGTGCCTTGTCAAGGCCAGGCAGCACCGCTGCAAAGTGGGCGACCGCGCGGCCACTGGCAGCAGGCGCTTCGTTGAGCAGCGCCAGATGCAGCGGGGCACGATCGAGCTGGGGCCAGTCGGAGACCTCAGCCTCGAGCGGGTGCTGCAGCCTTGCGTCGTACTCGAGCTCCAGATAGGCGGCACGGAGATCGGTCGCACCTGACGTGGCAACGGTCACCAGTGTGTCGGGACCGTCGGGCCGCACATCCAGTGTGAAGTCGGACTGCCGGCCATAGCGGAAGGACTCATCCAGCACGCGCAGACTGAATCCTTGCTTGCGGGCCTCAATGTGGCCGGCATCGGCCGGTGCATCAGCTGCATCCTGGCCGAACAAAGCGGAGCCGCTGCCGCAGCCCGAGAGCAGCGCAGCGACAAGCAGCACCTGCAGCAGGTGTGTAAGCTTTTTCATTAAGCCGGCCTCCGTGATCTGAAGCGGACAGTGGGTTTATCAGCCGGACGGCGCAGGGGCCTGCGCCTCTGTTCAAGTTTAACAAACGGGAGGCGAAAGTGGTTCAAACGCAGTAAAGTGAAACGGTCCCCGCCCACAGGCGGGGACCGCGTGATCAGTGTGGATTCGTCAGGGATCGATTATGTAAATGTATGTCACCAGGACTTCCCACTTGGCAGGAACCGAGACTTCGGCAAAAACATCAAAGAAGCTGTCCAGCGTCCCGGAGTGGAACTCCTGTTTGACCGGAGGCTCGCTGAAGGGTGGCGGAACGCCGACGAGTTCGAGAGCCTGCATCTCAATCGGTATCTGCTCGATATCAAGGAAACGCATCTGCGGGACGCCTGTATTGGGCTGGATCGGACGCACCTGGTAGGTCCCCATCTCCATGCCGACAATGCCAGGGAAGACGCCGTCGTAATTCACGTTGCTGAAGTCGAAGCTGACCTTGCATGGAAGTGTGTTATCGCTGTTGAAGAACAGCACATTCGCCGGCGTGTTCGCGTCGCCTTCAAACCAGGTGACACAGCCGGGCTGAGAGACATCCCAGGTGAAAGGTACGCTGCCGACAGGAAGCATTGATTCCATGTCCAGCAGCGGCGCCATCCCACTGAAACCATCAGGGATTGGCTCCGGACCCGGCGCTGCATCCGGCGGACAGATATCCAGAATCGGGATGCACCACAGCAGCGGGCACTTGGTGGGGCCATCCGCTCCAGGCGCACCGTCGGCCTGAACCGCTGGCAGGCCGCTGGCTGTGCCCGTGCCGCCGCCGCCGCCAAGGCCGCCGAGACAGCCGATGCCGCCATTGCCGCCGGAGCCACCAGTGGCCGTCCCCGCTCCGTCCAGGCCGGTGCTCAGCGGCCCGTTGCCTGTTCCGGTGACTCCGGTACCGCCGGTCGCCGTTGCAGCACCACCGTCACCACCGTTGCCTCCGGCATCGAACTTAGTGCAGGGGCCGCCGTTTCCGCCATTACCGCCGGTGGCCGAAGCATTGCCGCCGGGACCGCCATCCGCGCCGCCACCAGCAGTGCCGGCGAGGCTGCCGAAATGCGCAGCTCCACCGCCTCCGCCCGTAGCCGTCGCATCGCCACCCAGGCAGCCATCGCTGCAGGGACAGCCATTGCCGCCCTTGCCGCCAATCGCCACCGCCGCACCACCAATCCCGCCCCTGGCCGGGCCAATAGTGATTCCGCCAACGCCATTAACGTTGCCTCGGATGGCGATGCCAAACTTGACGTCACCACCCTTACCGCCCATCGCCACGGCATTGCAGCCATCGCTACAGGGGCAGTCGACCCCGTCCTGTCCGATGGCGTTAGCCATGCCGCCCGTGCCGCCCTGGCCCGGGTAGAGGGTCATGGTTCCGACAATGGCGATCTCTTCACCGGCAGTGAAGCGGAACTTGCCGGGTTTGCCGCCCTCTCCGCCAGTCGCCATTGCATCGCAGCAGGGTGGCGTGCTCGCATCGCCGCCATCGCCGCCATCACCCAGGTTGATCGTCACATTGTTGAAGGTCACCTTCCGCGGGCTGTGGATACGCATTCTGAAGGCGTTCTCGCCTTTGCCGCCGACTGCGGTGCAGGCGTTCTGGTTGGTGCCCTTGCGTCCCTTCGGACCGGTGATGCTCCAGTCGATGAACTGGATCTCGCCCATGTTCGCACGGATCTTATAGACAATCCGCTTGACGCCCGGCGGCGGCGTGGGGACTGTGCCCCAGGGCCCGCGAATGCGCCAGTTGCAGGGGAAGGGCCCATTCATGGTGTTGCTGACGCTGCGCGCTGGCTGGGCCTGTCCCAGCGTGAAGCTGTAGCCACGCAAACGGCTGCCGCCCTTGGGGCTCAGGGGCTCTTCTTCAGGCTCCGGCATGAAGTTAAAGGGATACAGCTCGGGGTTCTGGTCGGTATCAGTGTCGTCAATGACCTCCTGCGGCGAGGTGATCTCCGCCGGGTCATCAACCAGGAAGAAGTTGCCATTTCCGCTGACCAGCGAGTTCGGGCCGAAGTCGACCTCGCCATGCGCTTCCACCTTAATGGAGTACGCATCCTCGCCAGTGCCACCCGGGTCGGGGCCGCTGGTGTCCAGGCTCAACCCGCCGTTCACGGTGAGTTTGCCGTTGACGACGATGCAAAGGTCGCAGTCGCTGGCGTGTAGTGTGCCGTCGATGGTCAGGTCGCTGTTGAAAGTCAGAACAGCGCAGTTGCCGACCTCTGTTACATCACCCGAGTTGACATGCATCGGAGCCTCAAAGGTGGTATCAGCGTTAACACTGGCCGGCAGGTCCTGCGTCTGAAGCGGCGTGCTGCTCATCACAGCTGTATTGCCATCTTCGTTTGGAGTCGGAGCGCTGTCCAGCGCGCGGACGGCAAAGCTGTACTGCGTTCCGTTGTTCAGGCCACTGATATCGGTAAACTGAGTTGCGGCGTCGAAATCAAGTGTCGCAGCCGTTGCAAAGTCCACCGCAGGTCCTTCAGAGTAGTAGACACGGTAAATCACCGGCGAGCTAAGCGCATCAGTAGCTTCACCCCAGACCACGCTGACCAGCCCGTCTCGAGCCAGCACCCCAAGGACGCCGGGGTGAGCGTCGTCAGTCCAGACCGGCGGATCAAGATCGGCGCCGCCGCCAAGGACCAGGCTGGTTCCCTTGGGGCCGGGGTCGAAGCCGCCGGTTCCGTCATCGGCGAAGCACTGCACCCAGGCGAGCGCCTGTGCAGGGTTCTGCAGTGCGGCGGCCGTAACGCCATAGCTCAGGCGCACCGCACTCGGGTTGCCGCTGCGAGTTATGTTTGGATCGCTGCCGTCAGGACTAAGCGGGATGACCGCTGCCAGCACCGCCGCGCCATTGTCGGCGGCGTCATAATCCGACTGGCTGCCCAGATACAGCTCATACTTGTCCAGACGCACCAGGAAGTTCAGTCCGATCGCGGTCAGATCCTGCACATTGACCACGCCGTCATTGCTGCCATCCACAACCGCCTGGATCGAATTTTCCGGTGCCGGCGGCGGCAAAGGCAGCGACTCGCCGAAGTGGATCCCGATCGGCGTAAGGTCGGTCACCGCCACCCGGCCATCCTGGTTATAGTCACCTGAGTTATAAAGGCTGAAGCTAGCGCTGCCAGTTGCTGTATCCACTGCCAGATCCGGCACAATGGACCCAGGTCCACTTGGCGCCTTGCTGGCCAGACGCGCTGGCGCGGCCGGGCCGGGGACAAAACGCAGGCTCAGGACTTCAAATTCCCCGCTGGCGCCGCTGTGGCGGTCGAGATGCGGCATTACTGCGCCGTACCACGCCCTGGCGCGCCCGCCGGTATCCGGCTGGTCGCCAAGCACTGACATCTGCAGAAGCTCATCATTTACGCCAGGCCAGGCATATGGCAGCGCTTCGGCGGGGTGCATTGCACTCGCGTCATATTCGAGAGCGAGAAACAGCGATCTGAGATCGCGTCCTCTGGCCCTGATGCTGACCATGGTCTCTGAGCCCGTCTGGGCTACATCAAGGCTGAAACTCGCAGTCCCGCCATAGGTGAAGCTCTCGTCCAGAACGTGCAGGGCAAACCCGGCTTTACTGGCTGCGAGTTGCGCGTCATCAGTAAAGCCTCTCTGCGGGTCCCTCAGGCTTCCCGAATCGGTGCCCTTGCCGCAACTGAAAAGCATGAGCAGGAGCAGAATAAGAACAAGCGTCAGCGATGTTAACCTGGCCATGTGACCTCCCCCCGAAAACAGTCTTCCGGATTCAGCCCTCATCCCGCCGGAATCACTGCGACAGATTCATACTAACACCAATAAACAGAAAGATCATGTGAATGCAACAAAATTCTCAGTGGTACTTTTTTCAATTAATCCAAGGCCGGTTAACACAATTAGATGTCTAGACTATCTACTGCTAGACATCCGTCGCTGGTGCCTCTGCTGATTCAGCCGGCTTGCCTGGGTCGAGCCGCTCACGGTCCAGTACTTCGCGCACTTTCGCGACCAGTTCATTGGCGCGGTAAGGCTTCTGCAGGAAGTTCTCAGTTGGCAGGTTTGACAGACTGTAGCCACCAAGCTGGGCGTTGCCGGGCCCCGAGTTGAAGAAGGCCTCGTCATAGCCGGAGCTGACAATCACCTGCGCATGCGGGTCAAAATCATGGAGCTTCACATACATTTCTGCCCCGCTCATCCGTGGCATCTGAATATCCATGATGATCAGATCAATGCTGTCCCTGTGGCGACGGTAGATATCAAGTCCTTCCGGTCCGTCGGACGCCAGCATCACCTTGTAGCCATTGCGTTCCAGCATCACTCGCGCCGTGTTGCGGACGATGTCCTCGTCATCAACAACCAGCACTGTCTCGCGCCCCGAGACAAAGCGTGGCAGGTCGATTTCCGCCTGGGTCAGCTCCCGGGCGCTGCGCGGCAGAAGTACATGGAAGCGCGTTCCCTGATCCACCACGCTCTCGGCCCAAAGGCAGCCGCCGTGGTTGGCGACAATGCCAACGCTGGCCGCAAGCCCAAGTCCACGGCCCTGGAATTTGGTGCTGAAGAATGGCTCAAAGATCCGACGGAGCGTCTGCTCTGGAATACCGTGGCCCGTATCGGTGACCAGGACATGGACATAGTCGCCTGCCGGTACGTCCATGCGGCTGGGTGAGTGGAAGACCTCGGAGAGGTGCTGATTGAAGGTGCGCAGCTGCAGGCTGCCACCCTTTTCTCCCATAGCTTCACAGGCGTTGATGCAGAGGTTAAGCAGCACCTGATTCAACTGCCCCGGGTCGCCTTCCACCGGCCAGAGGTTCTCGCGCAGTTCGGTAGTAACCGTGACCTGTGGCGGAATAGTCGAGCGCAGCATGGTCAGGCTGTCGCCGACCAGGCGGTTCATATCCACAGCCTTGGTCTGGTAGCGACCACCACGTGCATAGGCCAGCAGCTTCTGAGTCAGGTCAGCCATCTGGTTGGCACTGGTGCTGATGACCTCGCAAAGTTCGTAGTTCGGGTCTTCTTCGTTGATGTTCATCCGCAGCAGCGATGCGCTGCCCAGTACGCCCAGCAGGATGTTGTTGAAGTCGTGGGCAATACCGCCGGCCAGGGTGACGATGCTCTCTTCCTTCTGGCGCTGAAGTATCTGCTCCTGCATCTGCTTCTGGCGGGTGATGTTGTGGCCGATCAGATTCGCACCCGTGAACCAGACGCGCTGGTCATAGTGCAGATTGGCGGTCCAAAGCAGATCCTGACTGCCGCCATCCTGGTCAACAATCCGGCACTCGAAGGTTACGGACAGATCCTGGTTATGGATTGCCTCAAGCAGCTGGTTCTGGACCCGCAGGCGGTCATCAGGGTGGATATAACGGATGGCGCGTTTGCCGATGAAGTCCTTTTCACTGCGGCCAAGCAGGCTGCTGGCAGTGGTATTCACGAAGCTGAGACGCCCGAACTGGTCGATCTGGATGATGATGTCCGTCGTGCCTTCGACAAACTCGCGGTAACGTTCCTCGCTTTCGCGGAGGGCTCGCTCGGCCTGCTTGCGGCCTGAAATGTCACGGGCGATTAGCTGGATTGCCGGCTGGTGCTGATAGCTGAACTGCAGGCCGGTGACTTCAACATCAAGCGGTTTGCCATCCAGCCGTATCAGCTTTTCCTCGGTCAATGGGGCGGCGACACCCTCCTCAAGGACCTTGCGCATCCGCTGCTCGGCAGCGTCGCGGAAGTCGGGGTGGATCAGGCGCACCACAGGCAGGCCGATGATTTGTGCCGTGTTTTGCGCTCCAAGGAGCTTCTCTGCTGCGGCATTCGCAAAGACAATCCGGCCGTTCTGCTGAATGATGATGGCGTCCGGAGACAGCTCGACCAGCTTACGGTAGCGCTCCTCGCTTTCGCGGGTCTGTTCCTCGGCTCGTTTGCGGTCGGTGATGTCCTGGGCCAGCGTGAAAGCGCCGGCATAGGCGCCCTGATCGTCAAAGCGCGGGCTGGCCGAAACCCATAGATCACGGCTGTGGCCATCACGCGCCTTGAAACGCATTTCATAGGTATCACTCTCGCCACCCCGGCGGCGGCTCTGCTGTTCAACAAGCAGATGATGCTGGGCGGGGTCGACGAACTCGGCGATGTTCAGACCAACCAGTCCGCCTGGATCGGCACCCAGCATCCTCTCCAGCGCAGGATTGGCAAAGAGGAAGTTGCCCTGCGGATCCGTGAGACAGATTCCTTCTACTGCGGTGCGCACCAGCTCGCTGTAGCGCTCTTCACTTTCCCGCAGCGCCTGCTGGGCGCGCTCGGAGTCGGTCACATCCTGGAGCAGGGAAAAGGCGCCGGCATAAGCGCCCTGCTCGTCAAAGCGCGGGCTTGAAGCTACTCGCAGGCGGCGCTGTTCGCCGTCGCTGCGGTAGATGCTGATGGCGTAGGAACTGGATTCACCGGACTGGCGCCTCTGCCGTGCCTGATCGAGGAGCCCCTGCTCCGCCGGGGCAACAAATTCACGCAGATTACGGCCGATAAAGCGGCCGGGCTGCAGTCCGAAGATCCGCTCGGCGGCCGGGTTGGAGATAAGCACTGAACCATTGACATCAGTAATGCTGATGCCCTCAGAGACAGAGCCCATGAGATGGCGATAGCGTTCCTCACTTTCACGGTGCGCGGCTTCAGCCAGCTTGCGTTCAGTGATATTCAGGAGGCCCAGGCAGACGCCCAGCACGCGGTCGCGCTCATGCACCGGGCTGAAGCTTAGTTCAAACCAGTAAGAGCGTCCCCCCTTGCCGCTGAGGACCTGCTCGTGGTTGCTCACCTTGCCGGCCAGGGCCTGAAACACGCGATTGACGAACTCGCCCCGCGCTTCCTTGGGCCAGTAGTCAAGGATCATCTGGCCACTTTCAAGCACTACGCTGTTCAGCTCTTCATACCAGGCGCCGGCGGTGGCATTGAAGGCCTGTACCCTGAACTGGCGGTCGATCAGGATATAGCCGCTCTGGCTGCTGTTAAACAGTGCCCGCAGGTTGGCCTCGGAGCGGGTCAGCTTTTCCGTTGCGTCGGCGCGGTCACTTTGCCGCTGGCGCAGGAACTGGGCGCCAATGGCAATCATCAGAATGCCGGTGGCCCAGGCCAGGCAGAACGCGAAAATGAGTTTGCGCTGAATGCCGGGTGACTGCGGACTTATAGGTTCCACCCTGGCCGCAATGGCCACTGCACCACGCAGTTCGCCTGGACTCCAGGCCTTCTCAACGTGGCATACCTGGCACTTTTCCTCTGCCAGGATCGGCAGCATGTAATGCACAACTAGGGGTCCGCCGACAGGGCCGTCGACTGATACCACTTCCGGTCTGCCGGACTGCAGCTGCTCGAGTGCGACGGCTTCCCAGTCCCGCGGCGGGGCCTCATCGTCTGCAGGCGGTGTGCCGGGCAGATTCTTGGGGTTAAGCGCCCTGGCACTGATCAGCCTGGCAAAGAGCCTCTGCCGCTGCTCTTCCAGTTCGGAAGGAACAGCGAGCGCAGTGGGGTCAATCAGGCGCACGCCAGTTCCACTGGCATCCGGGCCTTCGCCAGGGCTGGTGTTTAGAAAATCGCTGGAGTCGGCTGTTCCGCCATCGCTTACATACACCCCACCCTGATCCGTGGCCCAGTGCAACAGGGCTAGCTGATGGCTGGCCGTGATCCTGGCGCGTTCAATCAGGCGGTCTCGATTGTCCGGGGCCAGCCCCCGTACTGCAAAAAAGGCGCAGGCAATGATGGCAAGCGTCCAGATAATGGACATGGTTGTGGCGTAGCGCAGGGGCTCCCGATGCGGGGACTGAGCCTCCTGCTGCACACTCATCATTCTTCTGCCACCCCGTGTCGATTATAAGCTGAAAGGCCCGCCAAGGTCACATTGACGAAGAAAGGACCTAGCTCAGGCCGTTGCCTGGATTTCCTGCATCAGCTGCGCAGGCGAGAAAGGTTTGCGCAGCACTACAGCCCGCGTGCCTGCCGGGCTGGTCAGGACCCCGGACTCCAGCTCGCCGGTTATCAAAACAGCGTGCATTTCGGGGTTAATACTGCTGAGCGCATGGAACAGTTCGTGTCCAGACATGTCGCTTAGGTCCATATCCAGCAACACAAGCTGATAGCTGGCGTGGTGATCGCCATAGTCCTGCAACGCACCAGCGCCGTCGGTCTGCGTCGAAACGTGATAACCGTGTTGTTCCAGTATCCGGCTCGTCACCTGGCGCACGGTTGCTTCTTCAGCCACAACCAGTGCGCGGCGCCGGACTGGGGTATGGGCCTCTGTCCGCTCAGGCTCTGCCGGCCGTTTTTCCCTGACCAGGATCTGCTCCGCCGCTTCTCCTGCATGCTCGCCCGAGCCATTGCTCTGGTGTTCAGCCCTGGGGCGTGCAGGGGTTGAGCCATTCTGTACCACTGCACCGGAAACCGCGGGCGCGGCCGCCGCGGAAGACGGCATCGAAACCGGCAGGATTACCCGGAATGAGGAACCCAACCCCGGTTCGCTTTCCAGCTGGATCGCTCCCCGGTGGCGCTTGACGATACCCTGAACCGCTGCCAGGCCCAGTCCGCGTCCGGCGAATTTGGTGCTGAAGAAGGGATCGAAGACCTTTTCCCGAATCTCCGGCTCCATGCCGACACCATTATCAGTGACTGAGACAAAGACGTAGTGTCCCGGCTGCATTTCCGCAGACGGGGCAATGCTGCGCAGGTCTTCGGCCCCCAGCTCAAGCATGCCGGTGTGGATCCGGATCGAGCCTTCGGCGTCGTGTATGGCCTCTACCGAATTGAGCAGGAAGGAGGTGATCATCTGGCGCATCAGCCCCTCATCTGCATCAATGGTCGATAAGGGTCGACCGAGATCAAGTTCAAGCTGGACGTGCCGCGGCAGACTGGTGCCCATCAGGCGGATGGTCTCCTCAATCATGTTGTTGAGGTCAACCTTGCGCAAAGCCAGTCGCCCCTTGCCGGAGTACGCCAGCATTTGCTCAACCAGTTCGCTGGCCCGCTGACTGGCTTTATCCACTTCCGTGAGGTACTTCAGCACCGGCGAGGACGGAGGCAGCGTGTCGATCGCCAGACTGATATTGCCAATGACGCCGACGAGCAGATTGTTGAAGTCGTGGGCCAGTCCACCGGCGAGTACGCCCAGGCTCTCGGCCTTTTGGGCCGTAAGCCAGGCCTGCTCGGTCTGTTTGCGCTCGGTGATATCGGTAAACACACCGAGAGATCCCTCGTAGACTCCCTCTTCGTCAAACATCGGCCGGGCGGTCAGGTGGAAGGCCCGAATGCGATTATCTCGAGATATCAGCTCCACTTCATAGGTGCCGCTCAGCCCACTGCGTCGCTTGCCAGCTTCCTGCAGCATGCGCTCAGCACTGCCCGGTGTACACAGCTCGATCAGACTGCGTCCGACAAGCTGGTGCGGTGTATAGCCCAGCACGCTGGCAAAGGTCGGGTTACAGAAGGTGATCACTTCATTGGCGTCATTGCTGACGATACCTTCCTGGGCCAGATCCACCAGTCGCCTGTAGCGCTCCTCACTTTCACGCAGAGCGGCTTCAGCCTTGCGCCGCTCCGATACATCTCGCATCGCGGCGACGCTGAAGTGCTGTTCGCGGTAAGGCAGAGTCCTGCAGCGCACCTCAAGCGGCACCGTTATCCCGCCGCGGGTGGCGCCAAAGGCCTCGAAGGGCTCCTCGCCGGCATTCTCGGCCGCCTGCCAGATTCCTTCTGGCAGCCAGCGGGGGGCAATCACGTCTATCTCTGAACCGACGAGCTGATCGCGGCTGTAGCCGAACATGTCCAGCAGCGCCTGGTTGACATCAACTATGTTGTTGCCGTCATGGATCAGGATTGCTTCAAAGGAAGCCGCCGACAAGGCGCCAAAACGCTGTTCACTTTGACGCAGCTGTGTCTGGGAACGCTCCAGCTCGCCGAGCATTGTGTTGATCGACATGCTCAGCCGGGCAACCTCATCGTCGCCAACCAGCTGGACGCGCAGGCTGGGGTCACCCTTGGCGCCGACCGAAGCGACGCCGGCCGAGAGCTGCCCCAGTCTTGAAAGCACCTGACGGTCAAGGGTGATCCACAGCAGGGAACCACAAATCACAACACTGACGATCAGCACGAGCAGGGCACTGGCCCCGAATTCGCGACTGGTCTGGGCGACTTTGCGCGGTACGCTCACCCGAACTATCAACGAGTCATTGCCGGCCATCGAAGGAATCAGCACATAGGCCGCAATGGTCGTGGGATCAAGATTCTTGTAATAGTCCTGGCCGGCCTTGATCTCACGAGTTGCGGCCTCGGACATGTCCTCGGGCAGATTGGCGTCGGACAACCAGCGCACCTCAGTGCGGGTTCCTGTGTCTGAATCACCGCGAAAAACACTGGTCAGGGCCAGCGGCTGGCCAAGGAGCAGATAGCCGCGCCCACGCTGGCTGCGTCCACCGCGCACCGAAGTGGCGGCCACCAGCAGTGTCTCTCCATCAACATTGATCACACCGGAGAGACGCGCGGGATCAGTCGCCAGCTGCTTCCATTTCGGCCAGCCCCCGCCGCTGATCTGGCTGCTGATATTGCTGGTCCAGACCTTGCTGGTCCAGTTGGCCATCGGGTCATAAAAGCCGGCCAGGGGATGGCCGCTGGCATCCAGCACCAGGGCGAACTTGTAACCTTTCTTCTGCAGATCCCCCGCCGGAAGTCCCGCCTGCAGGCCGGCCACGTTGCGCTGCACAACAAACTCAGTCAGCGCGCTGTTGTCCGCCATGTTGGCAGCGGCCTGCTTCATGGCCTGCATTTCGGAGTTGAAAAGCCGTTCCTGAGTATCGGCCTCTCGGCGTGCATCCGAGTTTTCGTAGGAGGATAGGCCGACAAGTACAGTGGAGTTAAGGGTGTAATACAGCGCAAGAGCAATCCCTGCGAATGACAGGGCGACCACAAGCAGGGTCCTGCGCCGTAAATCCATCCGAAAAGACTCCCCCGAGCGCCCCGCCGGCCGCGGATATCCCCGCGATCTCAACCCCATGGCGCAGCGGGGATAATAACCTCGCGCAGCCCATACAGAGCGGCTTTAGGATAGATTTCATGTTATCGTAACGGCCCGCCCGCGGATGATTAACATATGGTCAAATCAGAGGCCCATTCCGGCCCCCGGCCTATAATTCCGGCCTCTCGAATGGACATCAGGGCTCTCATTGAGGAACTGCGGCGCTACACCGGCACCAGACGCCATGCACACAGCTTGAACGTGATGCAGGCTGCGGCTGAACTGGCGCGCATACATGCGCCTGTCCTGCGGGAACAGGCCGAGCTTGCGGGGCTGCTGCACGATAATGCCAAAAAGCTCGAAGACACTGAGCTGATACAGCTCGCCCGCGACAACAACATAGAGATCACGGCGGTTGAGCTTAGTCAGCCCTCCCTGCTGCATGGCAAGGTGGGCGCCCTGCTGCTTGCTCCGCGTTTCGGGATCAGTGATCCAGCCATAGCCCTGGCGGTCAGCGACCATGTCACCGGTCGACCGAACATGGGACTGCTCAGCCGCGTTCTATACGTCGCCGACCAGTGTGCGCTGGACCGTACCTTCCCCGGTGTCGAGCTGCTGCGCAGCGTGGCCGGCAAGGATCTGGAGCAGGCGGTCCTGCTGGTCGCACGAAACAAATTGCTAAGTGTGATACAACGTGGTTACCTGGTGGAGCCTAACACTGCCGCCCTTTACAACGAACAGGTAATGGCGGGGGTACCGCTCCCGGCAGGGGTAAGTGATTTTGGCGGACAGGACTAAGCAGACGCAGGATGAAACAGGGTTCGAGGCCGAGGCGGCTTCGATGCTCCCTGACGCGCCCGGCGGCCAGCCCCTCAACGGACATAACGGCGGCGCTTTGCACCCATCATCCATGACCGCGCGCAAGCTGCGGGCGATGAACGCCGCCCTGCGCGCATCAGAGGAGGCCCGCGACCTTGAGGCCGACTACGACGACATTCCAGATGTCGGCGAGGGCCGAATTGGTACCATCAGCGAGGCGGCCAGCCGCCTGCGCGCGGCCGGCGTTATTCCGCCAGTCCAGCCAATGGCCCAGCCCGGGGAGTTGCAGGAGCGCCGCGGCCCGGCCGTGCCCCCCAGGCGGCTGCGGCCGATGCACCGGCGCAAGAGCTTCTGGGGTACCTTTCTGGCTATCCTGCTGTTGGTTGGCCTGCCGCTGACCTGGTTCTATTTCAAGCCCTTCATCAACCCGCTGACAGGCAAGGAAGAGGGCATCCAGGGCGACCGGCTCAAGAACCTCGGGATTCTGATCGATCCCCAGAAGGCACTGATCAACGCCTTTGATGGCCACACCGAAGTGCAGTTTCTGCTGGTCGGCCTTGATCATGTGCCGCCGACCAAACGCGACCCTAACCCGATTCATCGCAGCGACAGCGTCATCATGGTCCGCGCCAACCTCGAGAACAAGGAAGTGCGGATGCTCAGCATTCCCCGGGATGGCTGGGTGATGCACATCGGCAGCGAGGGCGAGGAGCTCGGCTGGGACAAGCTGGCGCACAGCTATGCCAACGGCACAGAAGACAACCCCGACAACCCGGAGGGCGGCATCCGCCGCACCCGAATGACCGTCGAACACCTTATGGGTGTGCCGGTCGACTACTACATGATCATCGAGATCGACGGCTTCCAGAAGATCATCGATGAGCTCGGCGGCATTACGGTTGATGTCGAGAAGCGGATGAAGTATCGCGACCGCGCCGGCGGGCTGAACATCGACCTGCAGCCTGGCGTGCAGCTGCTTAACGGTGAGCAGGCGATGGGCTATGCCCGCTTCCGCCATGATGCAATAGGTGACATTGGACGTATGGCCCGCCAGCAGCAGGTGATCAAGGCGATCATCACGGAGTTGCAAAAGCCCGAGAACCTTCCCAAGCTGCCGCAACTGGGCCAGCTGCTGGGTCAGGCGATCAAGACCAACCTGAAGATGGACCAGATGCTGGCGCTGGTGACCCAGAGCAAAAAGTTCGAGCTGAGCAAAATCCAGAGCATGACCCTGCCCAGCTACTGGAACCGCGAGCCGGGGCATCGCATTGACCTTCCCGGTGCCGATGGCGGCATGGACGCCCAGGCGATTTACGACAATGACGTGGATACCTGCCGCGACTTCCTGCTGAACACCCAGCCGCCGCCGCCACCAGTGGAAGGCGAAGGCGCGGACCCTGCCGCAGGCGACAACCCGGCATCCCATGAGTTTGTCGGTGGATCCGCACATGAAGAGGATGCAACCGATGCGGAAGCGGACAGCGCCTCCACAGCAAACGAGGAAGACGGTGACAGCCGCGAGGTCCGAAATCCCTGTGCCGACAGGTAGCCCGCGGATCCAATGCAAAGCCTCCGATTAACTTTGAGCAATCGCCCTAAGGCTCATCAGTTTTCCTTAATGGCTGGCAGCCCTTGACTACCTGCTTCGGCCTGTTACCATTGTCAGGTGAAGGGATTAAGGGGTGGACTGATCAACGCTGCGTTGCTGACAGTGCTGCTGGCCAGTGCATGCGGCAGGTCTTCCCCTGACATTGAGGTTCCAAACGAAGATACTCAAGCCCCCAGCCTCGCGGAACTAGGTCGTCTGCTTGACGCAGAGTTCCAGCGCCTTGGCATCGACCCGGCGCGCGCTGTGGCCAAGGCGCCCAGCGGGGATGACAACGCCGTGCTTGATCTGGGGTTGAGCAATATCGATCCCGATGGCCCGGGACTGGGCAGTGCTCCGCCCACCGCAATCCGCCTGAGCTGGACTGAGCAGTTTGTGGGCGACCTGAACCAGGATGGCCTGGTCAGCGTACAGGACCTGGCCCCCATCGGTCAGAACTTCAAACGCCAGGTCAGCTATGACGATGCGCAGCTCCATGGCGGTATTGACCGCTGGCCCAGCGGTGATCCGGCCGGGCTTGGAGCGCCGAACTGGCGGTTGGCGCGGGTAGACGGCATTGCGGATGGAGTCATCAGCGTAAATGACCTGACATCCATCGGAGTGCACTTTGGCGAGCGCATGGATGGCTACCTCATCCGCCGCGGTGTCAACCGCGGAAACGGGTCGATCGAGTGGGACAGCCAGCCGCTCGACCTGGGAACCGGCAGCTTAGTTTCCGTTGACCGCGGCGCATTCAGCGCGACAGCGGGCCAGCCCTTCCGTTATGCGCTGGAGATCCCGCTTGAGGATGCCCAGTTCAACCAGTACTTCACCGTTCAGGGCTGCGACAGCCAGAGCCAGACTGTCGGGCCGGAGAGCCTGGCTGCTAGCTACTCTCCGAATCCGGGCGTCGATACCGAAGCGCCGCTCTGGAATTCCACCATTGGCGTCACCAAAGTGCAGCCTGGCGACCAGAGCCTGACCGTGCTGTTTGGAACGGCCACAGACCTGCAAAGTCCTCCTGTGGGCTACCACGTCTATTACAGCCAGGGCGACCCGCAGCAGCCCGATGCACCATTCGACTTTGAGACAGCCAGTGTGCTGACTGTCAGTTCCAGCCCCGCTGTAATCAGCGGACTTGCAAACGACGAGTTCTGGCGCGCCGTGGTGCGGGCCTTTGACAGCGCGGAGCAACCCAACGAGGAAATCAACGCGCAGGTGCTGGGATCAAGGATCGGGGCCACTGATATTTACCCCCCTGAGTGGCAGGGGGAAGCCGGACTGCTGGACCTTTACTACGGCAATGGTCAGGCCCTGCTGGTCTGCAACACTGCGGTCGACAGCCAGCAGGACCAGTTTGGGCTCTGGGAATCAGAGCCGGTGGTCTACCGTGTCTACCACGGAGTAGGCGAGGAACCTGACTTCGCTGCGGCAGAAACTCTGGACTTCACCGACCGTAAGCTGGAAAGTTGCGTGCTGCCGCTTACCGGACTTGACACCAGCAAGAGCCACTGGTTCTGCGTCCGGCCCCGGGATAGCGCAGAAACTCCCAATGAGGACAGCAACAGCGTGGTGCTGGTGGCAAAGGGCCTTGGAACCCATTCCTGGCCTGCACCGCAGGGCGGCCCTGGCGTTCCAGCCGGTTATCAACCCAGCGGCCCATCAAGCTTCGCCTTTTCTCCTGGCCTTCTTGACTACCGTCTGGTCAGTCAACTTGCCAAGGATGAGGACCACTGGGCTTCGGCCTGGCGCCTGACAGGCAGCGGCTATGTGGCGGCCGGGGACTTCCATCTGGCAGCGCCTGGCGAAGCACCGGACTTTGCACTGCAGGGCGCCGCTCTTGACCATAACAGCCAGTTGCGCCTGCTCTTTGTCCGCGACGCCACCTTTGGCGATCACTTCACCATCAGCGAATACCGCCAGAGCCTGGGCCAGAGCACCAACCATACCAAGGAAGGTGATTTCGAGGTTAACCTTTGCGGCTACAACATCAACTCCGAACCTTTTTGCATCTTTGACGCCTTCGACACCAGCGTGGCGACCGGGCAGACCAACTTCCAGTTCTATATGTCCGGTTTTCCGCTTTCCTCGGCCAATCTGATTCACGACACGGCCACGGGCAGCGGGCCGCAGGTGGTCAACCTCTGGGACTGGGGTTACAGCCGTCTGAGCAATGGCCAGATCGGCCTGATGCTGCGCCTGACGGACTACATCAGCGGGGCGGAGAGCTTTAAGCTGATGCGGGTTTCAAGCTCAGGCCATACGCAAAACAGCTTTACGCTGGTGAGCGACCGGCTGGTGGGCCTGCAGGGTAATGGGTCAGACTCGCCACTGGTGGTGACTGAAAGCGATCTGGCCGGCGGCAAGCTGCAATATCTCCAGGACCAGCAAAGCTCGCTGAGCATCGGGACTTTGCACGCGATGAGCCTTCGGCGCAGCCAGTTGCAGGCATCCAGCATGGAATCCTACCTGGCGGTCCTGGAACTGGCCAGCGATTCCTTTTATGGCTCTGACAGCGAGCTGCGGCTCCAGGCCGTACTGATTCACGGGTCGAAGGGCGAACAGAAGATCCCTCTGCTGCTTGAGGCGGGGGCAACATCCTTCAAGCCTCTGGCCGTACTGGATGCGACGAAGTTTGTCCTGAGTTACTACGTCCCTGGCGGTGGCAGCGAAGCTGGCAGCGACCGGCATCTGGTACTTGAGTTCAACTGATGCCGGGCGTCTTTGTGTCAAAACTTGCAATTCCTTGTTGCACAAGTGATAATCTGGTGTTGACGATGACTCTCCGCCATTGGCGTCACAGCTGCAACCTGATCCTTGGGGCCGCATGCTGAGCCCAGGCTCGCCGGCCAGGATTTGCTGTCAGCGCTGCATTGCGCCAACACCTGCAAGCCCGTCCCGCCTGAAACGCGCCTTGCTGCGCCCGCTGCAGGCGCGAACGTCTGCGGGATGTGGGTACGTCATTATTGTTTGGCCGCCTGATTCAGGCGGCCGGGGAACAGCTTGAGCATGATTGATGAAGAAAAGCAGTTCGGGACAGACAGCGGGGAGCAGAACCCGGTAGATCCGCGCGGCGGCGTGCTGGTCGATACACGCCCGGAGAGCCGCCGACGCAGCCAGGGTCCCGCGGATGATGATGATCTGACCATTGCCGACATCCTGGAAGTAATCCGTACGGCGCTGGAAGACAAGAAGGGCCAGGACGTGCTGATTCTGGACGTAGCCGACCAGTGCGATTACATGGAATACCTAGTGGTGGCCAGTGGTCTGAGCGATACGCACAACCGTGCGCTGGCCGATAACGTCATGTCTGAACTGGCCCGCTATGGTATAATCCGCGACGATCTTCAGGGCTATCGTCGAGGGGATTGGATCCTTATCGACTACGACGTCCTCGTGGTGCATCTCTTCCTGCCGGCACTCAGAGAGTTCTATCGGCTGGAGGAATTGTGGGCCAGTGGTGAGGAGATCAAGGCGGCCTAGGAGGCTTTTGCCGCGGGCGCGGGCGCCCGTTCCGCCCATTCGTGGGGCTGTGGCGCAGTGGTAGCGCATCTGTCTGGCAGACAGAGGGTCAGGGGTTCGAGTCCCCTCAGCTCCACTTTTTTGCTATTTTGGAACCTGTACAATAGCCAGTAAGTCTGCTTTAATGGCCGGGTCGCTCCGGCTTTCAGCAGGAGCTAACTTCTCTGCGAGGGTGGGAAATGCCTTCTCGTCTTGGAAAGGCCTTCGGCGTGGCGCTTGCCGCCAGTGCCCTTGTGCTGCCCCTTAACTTCGCTCAGGGTTTCGAGCGCTCGGCTTTGTCGATGCGCTTCAAGCCCATGGAGGAATCCTACGAGCGTTACATGTTCCAGCTCGTCATGAGCGGTGCCCACATCTCTCCCGGCATCAAGGATGAAATGGCCTGGGGCGAGTTTGCTATCGGCACTGTCTACAAGGACGAAGTTGTGGACGCGGCCAACCAGTACACCCGGCACAGCGTCACCTTCTATACCTATAACGTCAAGCAGCTCCAGACCGGGCTTGGCCAGGACCGCAACGACCCGCGTTTTGGTGGCAACCCCTTCCCCGACGTCCCTGGCGGCGGTGAAGACAATGGTGGCGGCGAAGACGGCGGCGGCGAGGAAGGTGGCGGCGGTGAAGGCGGCGGCGGCGAAGGCGGTGGCGGCGGTGAAGGTGGCGGCGGTGGTGGCGGCGGTAACGGCCCCAAGCCGACCAGCATGGGTGGCAAGATGGGCGGCGGCTTCATTGGCGCCCTGGGCCTGCCTCCGGGATCCGGTAGCGGCCCGAGCCCTCTGCAGGGCACCGGCGGCGGCGATGGCGGCCCCGGCGACCGTGACGGCGGCGGCGGCGATGGCGAGCGTGCCGGTGGCCGTAACGCGACGACCGTTAACCTCGACACCATCCGCGTCACTAACCTTGATTACATCGTCGACCCGAGCGGTAACATCCTCGACGTCGGCGGCCTCGACCTCCTGCGCAAGGTCAGTCAGAACCAGCTGATCAACAGCGAGGACAAGAAGAACTTCGTTGACATCAACATCAGCCATGTCTTCGAGTGGTCGCACATGCTGCGTCTGCCGGACTATCCAGTCTATAAGGAAGACATCTGGTTCTCCGAGATGCCGATCCACGTCCCGGGCCTGCCCTTTGACAAGCCCGTGCTGACGAAGTTCATGTACAAGCTGATCGACTTCCGCACCGTCGGCGACCGCAAGGTGGCCGTCGTGGATATGACGGGCGTCACCGAATGGAACCACGAGTGGGACACCAACGCCGCCGGCACCCTGACCGAGTTCAAGAGCTGGGGCAACATGGGCTTCTCCGCCCGCTACTGGTTCGACTATGAGACCAACACGATTTTCGCGATCACCCGCCCGCCCTTCCAGGACTGGCAGTATCAGCGCGGATATCCGGGCGGTTTCAACCTCGGTATTCCCTACGACCCGATCTCCGGTTTCAACATGACTTATCCGGGTCTGGCGATCACCATGGAGTTCTTCTACAACACCCGCGAAACGGACATCTCCGGCAAGCCGCGTCTGGTTGAAGTCGAGCCCAAGGAGCAGCGCCGCTACATCGTGCTCAACATGCTCTGCCAGCTTGAAGCCGAGTAAGCGGATTACTGAAACGAAATTGAAGGCTCCGGGAGAAATCCCGGAGCCTTTTTCTTTTTCGCGCGTCTATAGCTGCGGGGAAGGGCGCGATAGCGCCGAAGGAGGCAGGGATGGACGACAGTCGACGCGGCAATCTTGCCGCCATACTCGCTGTGCTTGTACTGCTGCTGGGAGCAGCCGCCTATTTCGGGCCCGGCCTGTACCGGGACTGGAAGTTTCAGCGCCGCTGCGACGCAATGCTCGCCGACGCAATGGCCGGCCAGCTTGGATCAGTGGCAGGTTATGTGCAGGCTGACCAGCAGAAGCTGGTGAACGCACTGTTCCAGACAGTGGTACCCGCCAACTACACCAGCTATCTGCAGTCGCTGAAGCTGAGCAGCTTTGAGCACGATCCGAATGAGCGCGATGTGGTCTGGGCCTATGTGACCGCCAAGCTGAATTATGGCGACGGGGGCAGCGACACTGCCGGGCTGGCTCAGGGCAAGCTGCGCTGGGTCTGGCGTTCGGGCCAGTGGGAGTGGGACTTCGAAGGTTCCTATGGCGCGGAGTTCCCGGTCTCGGGCGCGGCCAACTGGGTGCGGCTGGGAGACTTCATTACAATTGACGGCGCGGATTAATGCGAATTCAGACCAACGAACAGATCCACAGCAGCGACGAGTACTTCGTCCACGAGGCTTTGCGCCTGGCCGAGGCCAACATGGGCTATACAGCGCCGAACCCGCCGGTGGGGGCCGTACTTGTCCGCGAGGGCCGGATCATCGGCCGCGGCGCGCATCTGAAACTTGGAGACCTGCATGCCGAAGCGCAGGCCCTGCGGGATGCCGGGGATGCTCAGGGCGCGACCTGCTATGTCAGCCTAGAGCCTTGCAGCCATGTTGGGCGCCAGCCATCCTGCTGTAATCTGCTGGCCGAGGCTGGCGTCAGCCGGGTGGTCTGGGGCTGCGACGATGCCGACCCGCGCAGCGCGGGACGCGCGGCGACTGTGTTGGGCGCGCAGGGCATCGAGACCCGCAGCGGCGTGCTGGCCGATAGCTGCGCCGCCTTTCTCCGCCACTATCTGCTTAGCGAGCAGCAGCAGCGCTGCTTTGTCCACCTCAAGCTGGCTCTGAGTCTTGACGCTCAGCTTGCCTGTGCCAATGGCGCCAGCCAGTGGCTCTCCGGGCCGCAGAGTCTGGGGCTGGCACATTACCTGCGCTGGAAGTACGACGCCGTGCTGGTCGGCCGTGGCACGGTGCTGGCCGACAATCCGCGCCTGACCGTACGGCCGGAAGTTCTCGAGCCCTACTACCAAGGCGCGGCTGCTCGGATCTTTCGTCAGCCGGTGCGGCTGGTGCTTGACCCCAGCTTTGAGCTGCTGCCCCAGTTTAGCCAGAATCCGGCGCGCTTCAGCCTGCTCGATCTGCAGGGCCAGCGCGATGACTTGCCGGGTCTGATCGTGATTGGGCGTGCTGACGCTTTGCCTGCGGAGCACAATCTGCCGCCGCAGGTTCAGCTAATGGGACTCGGCCTCGATTCCGCGGGCCGCCTTGACCTGCGCCAGATGCGCGTTATGCTTTTTGAGCGCGGGCTGCGCAGCCTGCTGATCGAAGGCGGTGGGGCCGTAGCGCGCAGCGTGCTGCTGCAGCAGGCTGCCGACCGGCTTACCCTGGTTTACACACCTGTGCTGATTGGCAGTGACGGCCAGGGCTTCAGTCCGGCGCTGGGCAGCAGGAGCATCGCCGAGTGCCCGCGACTGACAGATGTGGACGTCGAAGTTCTGGGGCAGGACTGCGCCTACAGCGGCCGGCCTCAGTGGCCCGGCACCGCGGGTTAGTCACGCTAGTCGACGAAGGATATGTTGAAGCAGAGCTGTCAGATTGAAGGATTGCCGGCATGACCAACACCAAGCCGGACCCTGTCGCGCGGGGCAAGTCCCGGGAAAACGCACTCGGGCAGTACCTGCGCCTGCTGCGCGTAAAGAGCAAGCTGACGATGGTGCAGGCCGCCGAGCTCTCCGGCGTCACCCAGGGCTACATCAGCCAGATTGAGAACGGCCTGTACCAGCCCTCCGGCAAGGTACTCGCGAAACTGGCCCGGGCCTACAAGGTGCAGGAGGTCCAGCTGCTGCGCCGCGCAGGAATTGTCGACCAGGGCATGCTTGATCGTCTCGGCCTTGGCGACAGCAGCGGCGAGACTGACACCGGCGATCTGGACGGGCCGGCCGAAGGCAATCCCGAGCATCTTGCGCTGCTGCTGCGGCGCAACCTGGCCCTTTTGGAGCTGATCGCCGAGCAGCAGCGCAGCCGCGACCGCGCCAGCGGGCTGCCAACAGCCGAGCTTGCCGCTGAACAGGACCCCGGCGGCGAGGTGGTCGAGTACAGTCTGCCGCTATATGACAACGAGTGGCGCCCGGTGCTCAACGCGGCGGGCGAGCCAGCCGGCTTGAAGGTGCCGGCCAGCCTGTGCAACCACGACCCCGAGGCCTTTATCCTCAGCGTCGACGATGCGGCGATGGAACCGCTGATCTGTCGCGGCGACTGGGTCATCATCAGCCCGGCGACCGATCCCGAACCGGGGCAGATTGCCGCGGTCAATGACGCTAACCGTATTCACCTGCGGCACTATATGCCCGTCGGCGAAACCGTCGCGCTGGTGCCGCTTAACTCGCTGTATGCCAGCGGAGGATTGCTGGAAGGCGATGGCAGCGACAGCGTCGACGTGCTGGGCCGCGTGCTGCGCCTCGTCAACCGCGACCTGTAGAACAAAACGCAGCAGTCCATTCCAGCGGCTGCGCTATAGTCCCCGCGTGCAGAGCAACGAATCCGGCGGCCCCTTCGCCGCACTGGAAGTCCATATCAGCGCCGAACGCTATCTGGAGCTGCTGGCCGAGCTGGCCGACGCGGTGGGTGATCTTCCACAGCGGCCGGACGCAATCATCGGCATCAAGCGCAGCGGCTTGTTTCCGGCGGTGTACCTCAGTGAAGTCCTGCAGCTGCCCATGTTTACCGACTATGAAGCGCAGAAGTTTCCCTGGCCGCGACTGAGCAGTCCACTGGTGGTTGACACCGTCGCCTGGAGCGGCGGCTCAATCCGCCATGCCTTGCGGCAGCTTGGCGACGCCGGAGCGCAGCAGGCCCAGGTGCTGGTCATGTACGCCCGCTGCGACCCCGCACCAGGACTGGAGGCATATGCCTCGATGGTGGATCGGATAAGATACCTCTACCAGGCTCACTGCATTCCGCACTTCTGGTACACACGGAAGGCACTGCGGCTTGGCCATGCGAAGAAAGGGGCCCAGCAATGAATAAGAACCGCACGCCGCTGCTCGCGGCAAACTGGAAGATGAACCACCACTGGGAGAACTGCGAGCAGTACTGCGCGGCCCTGCGCGAGCACCTGCCGGAGTACTTCGGCGCCGGTGAGGAGCAGTCGGCAGTGGTCACCCCGGCGGTGGAGCTGGCGATCTTTCCGCCCCTGCCCTACCTTTCCCTGATCTATCGCCTGCTTGAGGATTCCACAATCTTCCTCGGGGCGCAGGATGTCAGCCGCTATGAAGAAGGCGCGTTCACAGGTGAGGTATCGAGCCAGATGCTGTCAGATGTAGGCTGCGACTACTGCCTGCTGGGGCACAGCGAACGCCGCGACATGCTGGGCGAGACGGATGCGGATGTGGCGCTGAAACTAAAGCGCCTGCACAGTGCAGAAGTGATGCCGGTCATCTGCATCGGCGAGAGCCGGGCCCAGCGTGAGGCTGGCCGCGCCGTCGAGCACACCCTGGCGCAGCTGACTGAACTTAAGGAAGTTCTGGCAGGCTTTGACCTCGGCGGCTTTGTCATCGCCTATGAACCAATCTGGGCCATCGGCACGGGCCAGAATGCCACGCCGGACGACGCTCAGGAAATGGCTGCCGCGATTCGCGCGTGGCTGAGCAATGAGTTGAATGATGAACTGGCGGCTTCGACCCTGGTCCTCTATGGCGGATCCGTCAACCCCGAGAACATCGGCAGCTATCTGGCCTGCGACGATATCGACGGCGCCTTGATCGGAGGAGCTTCGCTGGACGCTGAGAAGTACGCCGCGATGTCCCGTGTGGCCCTGCAGCAAGCCGGCTAGCGCGCAGGGCCTGAGACTGCGGCGGATTGGGACAGCGAATCCTCGCGGGCCTGCCGCAGGCGCTCGTAGTACTTCATGCGACCATCGGCATACTGGAACAGGGGTACTGCAGCGTCGCGGACAAGCACTTCGTTAAGCAGGATCCTCTCCCCGTCCGGCATGTCCAGCCAGACCCAGGCCAGCACCCGCCCGTGCTTGTCGACCGGCCCGCTGCCCTCAGGCTCGACATTGATCGCTGTTGCCTTCTCCAGCAGTCTCCGGTTGAACTCGCGTGCCGGGGATCCCTCCGGGGTATCCATTTCCGGCGCATTGATTCCTACCAGGCGCACTTCGACTTCGCGGCCCTCAAGCGTTTCCAGGTAGAAACTGTCTCCATCAATGACGTGGCGCAACCGTGCCGGCCAGCTCCTGCTTGTCAGTTCGTCATCTTGACGTGCACAGGGCGGCTGGCTGGTCGTCCCTGATGGCGGGCGGCCCGAACCGGAAGGACGATTGGCCGGCGCTGTCGCCTGTCCGGAGCGGGCATAGAGATACAGCACCACAAGCGCCATGACTAAGAGGCTGAGCCACCAAGGTCGGCGCGAGCGGCCGCCGGGACCACGCCGCAGTCGCATCCGCCTCACGGCTGTTCTGCCGCGGAGGTGTGTACTGTCAGCGCGGCCTCAAGTTCAGCGGAGGCTCCGGCCAGCCAGCAGGCAGCCAGACTGGCGCCGCTGGGCTGCAGATCCGGATACAGCTCGCTGCAGCGCTGCTGGGCCCGCGGACAACGGGGATGGAAGCGACAGCCGCTGGGGAACTGCCCCGGCCGCGGCGGACTGCCGGGAATGCTGTATAGACGCGTGTCATGACCGGCCACGGCGCTGTGCCTGCGGACGGCCTGACGCCCCGGCAAGCTGGCCAGCAGCCCCTGACTGTAAGGATGCTGGGGGTCGCGCAGGAAGTCCTGGGTCGGCGCGTCTTCAACGATCCGCCCGGCGTACATCACCAGCACACGGCTGCAGAGCTGGGCGACCACGCCAATATCGTGAGTGATGAACAGCACTGCCAGCTGACGCTGCTGTTGCAGGCTGCGCAGCGTGGCCAGCACCTGCGCCTGGATCGTCACGTCCAGCGCAGTGGTTGGTTCGTCGCAGATCAGCAGCTCAGGCTCGCCGGCCAGAGCGATAGCCAGCAGCGCGCGCTGGCGCAGGCCGCCGCTTAGCTGGTGCGGGAACTGCCGAGCGCGCATCTCAGGCTGGGGCATGCCGACCATGTCAAGCAGCTCATTGATGCGGCTGTGCAGCGCTGTGCCCCGCAGACCCGGCCGCAGGCCCTCGGAGCCCAGGCTGGGGCGCCGCAAGACCTCGGCAATCTGGTAGTCCAGGCGAAGCAGCGGATTTAGGCAGGAAAGTGGATCCTGGAAGACCATGCCAACACTGCGGCCGCGATACTGCAGCATCTCGCGCTCGGGAAGTGCCAGCAGATCGACTGCTGCGGACTGGGCCGCGCCGCCCGGTCGCTGGCGGTGACCATTCCAGAGAACCTGACCTTCAATCCGGGCACCAGGCAGGCCGCGGGTCAGTCCCATCAGGGTCATGGAAGTCAGGCTTTTGCCGCAGCCGCTTTCACCCACCAGGCCTACGCACTCGCCCCGCGCCAGGCTGAAGCTGACGCCATCAACCGGCTCGGAGCGGCGGCCGGTCGCCGAAGGCAGGCTCAGGCGCAGGTTGCGGACTTCCAACAGCGGATTCACCCGGCGATTATACGTGGCCGGGCGGGCCTATAATCGGGGCATGGACTTCCATGGTCTGCAGCCTGCGCGCACTTTGCTGGTGCTGTGCCTGCTGCTGACCTGCGTTCTGTCAGCGGCGCGGGCGCAGGATGCCCCTGCGGACACAAGCATTGCACCTCCAGCTGCAACTGCAGCGAGCGCGACAGACGACCTGGAGGCCGGCGGCATTGTCTTCAAGGTGCAGGCAGGCTATGGCAACGGGACCTACAGCTTCGCGCTGCCAGTGCCAAATGCCGCGCTGGCCCGCCAGGGCGCCAGCAACACCGGGCTCGCCTGGCAACTGGCCTACAACCAAAGCGTTATTCCGGTGCAGGTGCAGATCCGCCACCGTTTTCCCAGCGCGTTTAAGGGCCGTGTTGAGGTGGAGTGCCGCAACAGTGTGTCGCTGGTAGAAGCGGGTGGCAATCCCGTGCTTACCATCCACCGGGATGTACTGGTGCCGCCGTCAGTGGATTTCCAGGTCACCATGCTGCCCCGGGTGGTTCCACCGGTCTCACCCGGCTCGCCGGTCTGGCTGACTGTGCGGCTGTATCAGGGCGATAACGAAAAGCCGGTCAGCGTGGAGCGCAGCTATGCCTATCAGCTCGCGCCGGACTTTTTGTACTCGCTGCATCTTGACGCAGCGGATGCGATTGTGTCCGATGAAATCAACCCGGGCAACGAAGAGCAGCTCAAACTCAGGCTGAGCGTGCCCAACTATGGTCCACAGGATGTCGACCCCATATTTCTGAGCATGCGGCACTACCTGCTGCCTGCACCACACCGCCAGCTGACAGGCGCGCCGCTGGGGCCCCGCGACTTCGCCTTTGTGATTGCCGATCTGGCAGCGCTGCGGCAGTGGAGCGCCGAAGAGCAGGCGGCCCTGCTGACTTTCCTTGAGGCCGGTGGACACCTGTGCCTCTATAACGCGCCGGCAACAGAGAGCTGGCAGGGCCTGCCGCTCAAGGAACCGGGAGCCGTTGGCCGCGGGGTCATGCTGCCCGTGGCGGGCGGATTTGCCGATGCACGCCAGGCAGTCAAGCGCTGGCTGACCGGTGAGCTGAGCGAGTTTGTATTGCTGTCAGGCGGCAGTGTGCGGGGCTTCAGCTTCAACGAAATGCAGCTCCCACCGGACAAGCGCCTTAGCGGCCAGCTTGATCTGGCGGGCCTGCTGGGGCTCTACCGCCCGCGGAGGATTCAGCCGCCGGTAGTGGATAACCCCGCAGAGCCCTATGTCCAGCCGCAGTGGCCTCCTTATGAGCCTGGTTATCTGAACCCGGTCTACATCTACCGCGAGAGCTGCCGCTGCGCGGCCCGCGAACCTTGGGACTTCCCGCAGTTCAGCCAGCCCAACTCACGCTATCTGAACAACTCCTATTTCAACCTGGCGCTGCAAAGCCAGGATAGCGACGAGTACACGCCCCCGCCTCCGCCGTTGAACCAGCTCGCCCGTGCGCCGCGGCGGCTGCCCTGGCAGCTCTATGCCGCCCTGCTGCCCGCAGCGTTGCTGGGGCTGTTAAGCCTGCCGCGCAGCCGTGTTCATGGCCTTGCGTATCGGCTGTCGATTTCTTTTCTGCTCCTGGCTTCCATGGTTTGGTGCGGCTTGCTCTGGTATCGCCAGCCCGCCGCCGAGGCGCGTGAAGTCAGCCTTAGCCTGCTGGACCTTGTTGCCGGCAGCAGCGGGGCTATCGAACGCCGCCTGACAGCCTCAACACGCAGCCGGCCGGAGGGGCAGGATCTGGTGCTGCCCGCCGAAGCGCTGCTGCGCCGGGTAGCGCAGAACCCGGCCGGTGATCTCGAGTGGGGCGTCAGCCGGCCCGAAGGATGGCGCCCTGCGCTGGCCGAGCTCAGGATCAGCGGCGGCAACCCATTTGTCGCTACCTCACTGGAAGCCGTCGAACAGGCATCTGAACTTTCCGGCGCCCTAAGCAGCGAAGTTACGCGCAGCGGCGACCTCATCCAGGTCAAGCTGGATACTTCCGGTCTGCCGGCTGGATCGAGCTGCCTGCTGCAGTCTCCGCTGGGCTGGCAGGTAGTTCCATCCGGAAACCCGGGCTTCAAAGTGCAGCTGCGCCTGCCGCGGCTTGACCCCTGGCCGGGGGCGCAGCGCCTGAAGCAGTGGGAGACGATCTGGGAGCGCGAGAACTCCGGCTGGGCCCAGCAACTTGAGATGAGCAGCATCGGCGAACAGAGCCGCCTGTTGCTGGCGATCCAGGGCCAGCTCGCCGGGGGAGTCGAGACACTGCCAAGGCTCGCCTGGCTGGGCATCATGGCCCAGCCGCTCAGCGGGCTGGCTGCCGCTGATCTGGCCAGCGGCCGTGGTCAGGCCCTGCTGTGGGTCGCCTTGCCCGGAGGCCCTGAAGACAAGGAAGACGATATCCGCTTCCTGCGATACAGCTTCCCGTTGGAGCCGGCATCGTGAAGCACCCTGGTCCGGCGAACGGTGGAGAGATGATGGACGGCCTGGAGGCCCGGATTCTGTCGGGCCCCGGGCAGCAGTGGTGGCAACGCCTGCTGGCCGCGCCGCTGCTGTGGGTCTGGCTGGCGCTTGCATCTTATTGGCTGCTGCGCGGTCTGCTGGGCCGCGCCGGTGCGGTCAGTCCTGGACTGCCCGAGCTGCTGAACCAGATCGGCCTGAGCCTGTGGGTCGCCGGCGCATTGCTTGCACCGGCCTATGAGCAGCTCCTTCGGCGCTGCCGCCAGAATCAGGGCGTCGGCGGCGCAGGGGGACTGGCGGGCAACATGCTGGATCTCAACTTCGCCTGGCCCTGGTTCACCTGGTCGGGTTTCAGCCTGGCCCTGGCCTGCCTGCCGGCCCTGCTGCCCTACACTCCAGGCCATGCGCTGATGCTGGCAGCCACAGCCGACCCCGTGGAGTTCGAGCTGCGGCTGCTGCCGGCCTGCATCGGCTTCATTACTGCTGGTGGCGGCCTGGCTGTGCTGCTGTCGCTTGGGCTGTACAGTGCACTGCGGCGCTGGATTGGCCCGACCCTTGCGGCTGGTCCATGGCTGGCCGCAGTCCTCCTGCTGCACTGGCAGGCGCTTAACGGCAGCGACATGGTGCAGCGCAGCGCGCGCGGCGACCTGCCATGGCTGGATCGTGTTCCGCTGAGCCTGGGCCAGCAGTTTGTTGAGCTGGTCACCGTTCTGCGCTCCATCGGAAACAGCCCGCCTTACCTCAATGAAATCCTGCTATGGCTGACAGCCCTGACCGCCGGGCTACTGACCATTGCCGGCCTGCTGCTGCTGCTTGCTGCGCTTGGACGGCGCAGCCGTGCGCTGCAGCCGCGCCTGCTGCCTATCATGCTGGCCGCAGGCATCATGGTTCCGCTGGCCAGCCTGATACCCGGTGTGCTCATGTGGCTGTCCCAGGCCGAGGTTCCTGCGCCAGGCGACTGGACTACCCTGGCCCCGCTGGGTCTTGGCGCGGTCTGGCTGGTCTACTGGCTGGCCACCTGGCCCCGGGCTCTTGATGCCAAAGCTCAGCCGCAGGGGCCAGCCTGGCTGCTGCTCTTCTGGATACTGCCGGCCTGCTGGGCACTGATGAGCTGGCCCGCAGTAATCGCAGGCCAGAGCACACAAAAAGAAGTGCTGTTTCAGGCCCTCGTGGCCCTGTTTCTGCTGGCACCAGGCTGCAGCCTGATCGCAGCCGCTCAGCGCCTGAGTCGTAGCTGGCCTCTCGCGCTGCGTACACTGCTGCAACTTGTTCCCCTGTCCGTTCTCCTCTGTCCGCTCGACGGCGCCGAGCGCAGCCTGCCGCGGCTGCTGCTGGAGACACTGCCACAGGCCCTGGCTCAGCCGGAGGCCCGTCCGGAAGCCCTGCTGATCCTTGGTCTGCTGGCCGCTTTCCACACGCTGATCCAGCTAATGCTAGGCAGACCACTTAGACCCGGCGCGCGCCGCCGGGCCAGCGCTGGACCGCTTGTAGCGGCCTGAACACAGCTGGCGTTCAGTCCCTGGAGCCTACCGGCCTTGCGATCCCTGACTGCGCTCCTTGGCGATGTAGTACATCAGCGGAATGACTATGAGTGACAAGGTCGTGCTGGCCAGAATACCGAAAAGCAGCGCCCAGCTCAGACCGCTCCAGACCGGATCGCCAACGACAACCAGCATGCCCGCAATGGCTGCCACGGCCGTCAGAACAATCGGGCGCGTACGGATCGCCCCAGCGAGAATCACCGCGTCGCGCAGCGGTACCCCGGCGGCTATGGCGTCCTTGATGAACTCGATCAGGATGATTGAGTTGCGCACCACAATGCCCGCAAGGGCGATAACGCCGATCATGCCCGTCGCGCTGAAATAGATGTCAAAGGCGCCCAGAATGGCAAAGCCCGGCAGGATGCCCAGCATGGTCAGCGGCACGGCCCCCAGGATGACCAGCGGATCGACAAAGCTGTGAAAGCGGCCGACCAGCAGCAGATAGATCAGCACGATCGCCACACCCATCGCTATGCCAAGGTCGCGGAAGACCTTGAGCGTAAGGTCCCACTCGCCCTCCCATTTCAGTTCATAGCCGGGGCTGAGCGGCTGGCGCGCCAGTTTGCCCATCAGCTCGATCACCGCATAGACACTGGAGCGCCGGCCCATCTCACCATAGACATAGCTGATCTGGCGCAGGTCCTTGTGATAAATCGGCCGCAGGGCCTCACCGGGTTCACTGCGCGTCAGGCTGGAGAGCGGCACCGGCCCGGAAGGACTGGGCAACACGATGTTGTTCAGGTCGCTGGGCTGGCTGCGGTACTGCGGCGGAAAGCGCAGCACAACCGGGGTCTGCACGAGTTCTGCCGGATCGTGCAGCACAGTCATGCGGTAGCCGGCCAGCGCAGCATACAGCGACATGGCCACATCTTTCACGCTCAAACCGGCGCGCTGGGCCCGCTCGCGGTCGACCTGAAGCTGCAGCTGCTGAGCCGCGGTACTGACCGAATCGTCAATATCCACCACCTCGGCTGTTTCAGCAAACAGGCCGCGCACCCGGGCCACAGCTTCGCGCTGCTGCTCACCGTACTGGCCATAGATCTCGGCGACCAGGGTGGCACGGACAGGCGGCCCGGGAGGGTCTTCGACAAGCTTGACCACGGCCCCATACTTCTCTGCCAACGCGGCAAGCTCTGGCCGCAACCCCAGCACGATTTGCTCGCTGGAGATATCGCGGTCTTCCTTCGGCGTCAGGTTGACCCGGATATCTGCCTGCGCCGGGTCATTGCGGAAAGCCGTACCGCGCAGCAGTCCGTTGAAGTCCACCACAGAACCTGTGCCGACCGTTGTAATCAGCGCGCGCAGTTCAGGCAGAGTCAAAAGCTCGGCTTCGATCTCAGCGCTAAGCTGCTCAGTCAGGTTCAGGCTGCTGCCGGCAGGCATGTCGACCGTCACCAGGAAAGTGTTTTTGTTGGCCTTCGGCAGCATTCGGAACTTGACCAGCTGGAACAGCGGCAGGGTGAAACTGGCCAGCAGGGCGATGATCAACACCCCAAACAGCAGCGCCCGCCGGGCCGGAGAGTCCATCAGGGGCTGGAGCGTGCGCTGGTAGAAGCGCAGCAGGCGCTGATCGGCTCCGTGCTCGCTGGCAAAATCCGCCGCAGCGCTCTTGCTGTCCGTGACATGCGCTTCACTGTGAACCCGCAACCAGCGCAGTGCCAGATAGGGCGTCACTTTGAAGGCCACCAGCAGGCTGACTATCATTGCCACCGGGACATTGAAAGGTATGGGTCCCATGTAGGGCCCCATCATGCCGGTCACAAAAGCCATCGGGATCATCGATACGATCACCGTCAGCGTGGCGTAAATCGTGGGACTCGAGATCTCGTTAACTGCGAGGATGCAGGTTTTGGCTACTGACTCGCCCGGGGGCCGGCTCTTCAGGCGGCGATGGATATTCTCCACAACCACGATGGCGTCATCCACCAGAAGACCGAGGCTGAGTATCAAAGCAAAGAGAGTGATGCGGTTAATGGTCTGGCCGGCCAGCAGGCCGACGCCAAGCGTGACCAGCAGGGTGAGCGGGATTGCCAGCGCCACAACAGCGGCATCACGCCAGCCCAGCGCAACGACCAGCAATCCCAGAACGATCACGATAGCCCAGGTCAGGTGCGTAACAAGTTCATTGACCGCATGGTTGGCGCCTTCGCCATCGTCGCGTGTCACCAGCCAGGCGGTGTCGGCCGGCAGCATCTGCGGTGCGAGCAGCTTCATCTGCCTGGTCAGGGCTTCGCTGATGCGTACTGCGTTTGTGCCCTGCTGCTTGGATATCGCCAGGGTGACTGCATTGAAGCTGCGGCCAGTGAGTTCCGCATCGGCCTGGCCCAGGCTGCCGCCGCCGATCAGATGCCCTCCAGCATGTACTCCAGGACCAAAGCTGATTCGGCTGATGTTGGACTGTTCGGCGGGTCCATCACTAACCCGTGCCAGATCCCGAAGATACACCGGCTGACCGCCGGGTCCGGCCTGGCTTGGCCGGGTTGAAAGCACCACGCTTCCAACATCCTCGGCGTTGCGCAGGAACTGGCCGGAGCGCACCAGGATCCGCTCACTGCCATGCTCAAGGCGATCGGAAGGCAGGCGCATATTGGCCCCCTCGAGCGCCTGGGCAATCACCTGCGGATCGATGGCATAGGCCGCGGCCTTCACCGGATCAAGCTCCACCGTGATCTGGCGGGTCTCCCCGCCGACGATCACCGAAGCACTGGTCCCCGGAACTTCGCGCAGGCCGGCAACCAGTCGTTCGGCCGCACTGCGCAGCTCAAAGCTCGAGCGCGTGGCGCTGTAGAGCGTGATGGCCAGAATCGGCACCTCATTGATGTCCACCGGCTTAACCAGTGGCTGCTGGACTCCGGCCGGCAGACTGTCGAGGTTGGAATAGACCTGGTTGTAAACCTTGAAGACGCTCTCTTCCTGCTTCTGTCCAACCAGAAACTGAGCGGTCACAACCGCAAAATCGGGGTAGCTGATCGAGTAAACGTGCTCAACACCCTTGATGTTCCAGATCCGGCGTTCCATTGGTGCCGCGACGAGATTTTCGATCTCCTGGGGCGAAGCCCCGGGAAAGGGAATTATCACGTTGACTGCCGGTACGCTGATCTGCGGATTCTCTTCACGCGGGGTTACAAACAGCGCGAACAGCCCAAACAGCAGAGCCGCAACCATCACCAGCAGTGTGGTCTTGGAGTCGATAAAGGTCTTGGCAATCAGGCCCCCGATGTTGAGTTTAGTATCGATGGCCTCTTCCAGCTGGGCCAGTGCCCCGGCCTCGGGAGCATCCGGATCAGCAGGCAGCTGGTCTGGCTTGTCTGGAGACCTGTCCTTGTTCATCGCGCGCCGCCTTCAGCCGACTGCTTATCAGAGCCGGGCTCGGTACCGTCATTCAGCTGAGTATCTGCGGCTGATTCAGCAGGCTGGCCCGCTCCGGAAATCTGAGCACCGGCATAGATACCTGCCGGTATCTCCAGCAATACAGTGTCTCCGGCGCCAAGCCCCCGGAGCACTTCAAACATATCGCCCTGCGGGCTTCCCAGCTCAACTGGCGCCCTGGATGCTGCGCCGGCCGCCGACACCCTCCAGACATAGCTGAGTTCACCCTCATGCTGAACCGCTCTGGCTGGCACCAGCAGCATCATTCGCTCGCCGCTGGGCACCTTCACCCGGACGAACTGACCGCTGCGAAGGCCTTCAGCGCTTTCAAGCTGCAGCTCGCAGGAGACCAGATGCGTAGCCGGATCTGCCGCGGCGCCGAGAACAGCAACGCTGCCCTGCAAGCTGCGGCCGATGCCCTCGGACTCTTCAACGGTCACTTCAAGCGAGTCGCCGAGGCCGAGCCCGCCGGCCAGATTCTCAGGGACGCCGAGCACTACCTTGTAGCCACCCAGGGCATCGAGGCTGAGAATCGGCTGGCCGGGGATTGCCAGTTGTCCCGCTTCGAAGAACTTGCGAGTCACAACGCCGTCAAAAGGTGCTTTGAGCACACTGTAGTCCTGCAGGGCTGCGGCCTGCTGATCCTTGGCCGAGGCCTGGAGCTGCTTGGCTTCGACCTGTGGAGTTCTGGCCCGGGCCTGCTGGATCGCCGCTTCAGCCTGATCAACTGCGCTTTGCGCCTTGCTCAGGTTCTCTTCGGCCATCTTTACTCCCAGCTCGGCCTTTTCCTTCTGTACTCTGGGCAGGGTGTCTTCATCAACCAGGCGCGTGATCCGTTCAAGGTCGCGCCTGGCGTCTTCAACCGCCGCCTGGGCCTGAGACACCGCCGCTTCAGCCTGGGCCTTGCCGGCCCGGCCCTGGGCCACTACGGTGTCTACTTCTGCCAGCGCAGCTGCGGCCTCGGCGCGAAAGGCTGCCGCTTCATTGCGCATAGCCTGAATGTCGCTGTCATCGATCCGCGCCAGTACATCACCCAGGTTGACCCGCTCGCCAACCTCCACTTCGAGCAGCGTGATCTGACTCATCAGTTTGGTGGAGAGGCTGACACTCTTTGCTCCGGCCAGCGAACCCGTAAGCTCAACATAGCCGGGCTGCGTCTGCTGCAGGACCTGAGCGGTCAGCGCACTCAAGGCCGCCGGCCGGGCGGTGTTCTGATGCAGCTCAGGCTTACGATTGCAGCTCGCCAGGACTGTAAGCACTCCAGCAACCAGCAACAGAAGCTTGATCGTGAACTTATTCATTGCCGTTCCCCCATTCACTGCCGGCGACGACTGAGCCTGCCTGTATGTCATCTTTGCTAATCACTTGTCTGGCTTCAGTTGCCCCGCCCGGGTCCAGTGCGTCCAGAGAGCCCAGGAAGGGATCATCCGGTGAGCCGATCTGGCCGGTGGCGCTCAGCAGCCGCATGTATGCCAGAGCGGCGTCGTAATCGGCCTGCAGCGCACGCAGGCGGCTTTCCTTGTGGCTGCTGATGGCCATGCGGACGTCAAGGTAATTGGTCAGGCCTTCGCGGTAACGGTTGCGAATTACGCGCAGATTCTCCGCCGCTTTGTCGCTCTGGCTGCGCAGACTCTGGCGGGAGCCCAGCGCGGCGTCAAGGTCGGCAAAGGCGCCGGCGACTTCCATCTTTGCCATCTGCTCAAGTTGTTCCAGGCCCTTTTGAGCCGCATTGAGTTCAGCCTTTTTCTGTTCGACCTCGTTGCGGATCACACCGCCCGTGTCCAGGTCAATGCTGAGCTGGGCGCCGATTGTCACCTCAGTGTGTCCGTTGCCCGGCAGGTCCGCAGTGGCATGCTTGCCCTCGGCAAAGGCCCCGATCTGCGGCCGGCGCTTGCGGCTGGTTTCATCAAGCATGGCGCTGGCCGCCATGACCCGGCTTTGCATCGCCCGCAGATCAGGCCGGCTGGCTAAAGCCTGCTCATACAGAAGGTCCAGATCCGGAAGCTGCAGGTCCAGCACGTCCAGCGCCAGTTCGGATCTGAAGCTTGCCGAGGAGGCCGTCAGGATGGCGATGATGTTCTCCGTCAGCTCGAGACGCGCCCGGGCCTTGTTCAGCTCATCCTCGAGCTGGGCTGATTCGACCTCGGCGGCCGCAAGATCCGCTCCGATTACCAGGCCCTCGCGATGCAGAGAGGTGATTGTGCGGGTCAGCTCATCCACCGTCGCGCGGGACTCGGCCAACACTTCCAGCTGGGCCTCAAGCAGGTCATGGGCGAGGTAGGTTTCTATGACCCGGCCTTCCAGCTCATGCTCGGCTTTCAGCCGGTCCAGTGAGCTGGCCTCGGCGCTCAGACGCAATGCCGCGGCGAGCAGCTCGATGCGCTGCGATGTGAACAAGGGATAGACCAGCTTGAGCTGATACTCAATGTTCCCGTAGGGATCGGGGTCGTTCAGCAGTGCTGGGTTGAAGTCTGCCTGGGTTACACTGCCCTGGCTGAGCTTCGAGGCGAAGACACCCAGCGGGGCATTGGTCTGCATTCCCAGAATGGAGAAACTGGTCTGCAGACGTCCGTACCCCAGCACGCTCTCGGCCTGGTTCCACAGCGCCTGGGACTGCCACTGCAGCGCGTCCAGTCCGGGGCTGACCAGCAGAGCTTGCCTGACTGCCTCGGAAAGACTCAGATAAGGTAGACCTTCATCGCCAGAATCCGAGATATCCGGCGAATCGGCAGCAAGAGCCCCCCCGGACTCGACAGCTGCGGCAGCATCGACAGTCCGCACCGCGACTCCTGGCTTGCCGTCATCCGGCGAGTACTCCGCTTCCAGAACTGCAACCGCCTCGGCATCTGCTTCAGCGCCCAGCTCCGCCGTAATCTCCACTGCATCGCTGTCCGCCCACGCCGAACGAATTGACAGTCCAGGCAGGAGCAGTGCGGACGACATAGCCAGGACTGCCACGCGCAGCCCCCGGCCCACATCCAGACTTGCCATCCTCGCTTCCTTTAATACGGTATCCACTGGAGACCGCGTCAGATGAATATCTACTACCTTGGCTCAGTAGAAAAATATATATATCTTTTGTCGGTATTATCCTGTATTCCGCAGGTCAACCGGCCTGCGGCAGGCCAAGCCTGTCTTGAAGGAGCCAAAGGATGTGTCGTGAACGGATAATCTTTATGGTGGCCGGATGCCTCGTGCTGCTTGGCCTCGGGCTGGGCTACTTTGTGGCTCCCGGCTGGTTCCTGCTGTCGGCCTTTGTCGGCTTCAACATGTTGCAGTCCAGCATCACCGGCTTCTGTCCGCTGGCGCGCATTCTGAAGGCCAGGGGCGTCCAGCCCTGCACCCGCCTTTCGCCGACCTCCTGAGTTTTGTCGCTTATGAAGGATTTCCAGCGTGGCTGTAAAGCTCCTGTATGGAATGCCGATAAGAGGCATTGTCAGTTCCAATTGGGGAGGTCCTTGGGAACACGGAGGTGACCATCGACGTAGCGGGACGCACAATGGGGATGCGTCTGGCCCTTAATCGGCAGTCCGGGCCGCTGTCATGGGGAGTACATATCGCTGCTTTTGCGCAGCCTGAACCAGCATCATATGCCGCCGCCTGCATGACGCAGCCTGACGCGCCCGCTGGAACCACTCCCCGATCCACTTACCCTTTCGGCTTGCGCGCGTTGTCGCGACAGGCGGTGCATTGAGGCGCAGCCTGGCCATGTTCCTTTAAACATCATCAACTCGTTCATGGAGGAATGAGGATATGAGCGTTCTGCGTGTCTATCAAAACCCGATAGCGATGAACTCCGTGCGGAATCTGAAGATTACCGGCATGGCGACTTCCAAGACCCTGGAGCGGATGAGCTCCGGTCTGCGCATCAACCGTGCTGCCGATGATGCAGCCGGCCTGTCCATCAGCGAAAAGCTGCGTGGCCAGATCCGCGGCCTCAACCGCGCTTCCAGCAACGCCCTGGACGGCATCAGCCTGATCCAGACTGCGGAAGGCGCGCTCAACGAAACCCACAGCATCCTGCAGCGCATGCGTGAGCTGGCGGTGCAGGCAGCCAACGGCATCTATACCGCCGAGGACCGCACCGCGATCCAGAGCGAGGTCAGCCAGCTGACCGACGAGATCAACCGTATCGCCAAGACCACCGAGTTCAACACCAAGACCCTGCTCGATGGCACCATGGGCGCCCTGATCTCCACCGATGACTTCACCCGTGTCCGCGCCGCGGTCACTGGCGATGTCGGCGAAGGCGGCAACTTCGTGCTGAAGGCTGCGGCCAAGAGCGCCGGTGTCCTGGAGATCCAGAAGACCGACGTCTTCTCCACCACCCAGGCCGGCACCGCCGTCGGCAAGATCAACTACCTCGGCACCTGGCGCGCTGACGCCACCGTCCGCTCGGCTTCGGCCTCCGGCGTCGGCGCCACCGGCCTGTACCAGGTTGAAGTCCCGGTCAGCGGCGGCGGATCGATCGCCGTCAACTCGAATGTCGACGGCCGTCTGGTCGTCCGCGATGCCTCCATCGCCGCCGGCAACTCGACCCTTAACACCCTGCTGCAAACCGAGGAGCTGACCAACGGCGACAAGATGCTGATGACCGTTGAAACCAGCCTCGGCGGCGTCCAGACCTTCTCGGTGGCCCTGAGCTTCAACATGAGCCTCACCGGTCTGGCGGCCCAGATCAGCTCTGCGCTGGGCACCCTGGTCAGCGGCGGCGGCAACGGCGTCAACTTCGGCGCCACCGGCAACTTCAGCATCAACTTCAACGGCAACGGCCGCGTCCTGACCACCAAGTTTGTGGACTACGACGGCTCGGGCTCCGACTTCTACCTCAGCTTCGGCAATGCCTCGGGCTCGATCTCCAGCTCCAACTTCTTCTTCAGCAGCGCGACCTACAGCTTCTTCAACAACAACGCGGTGGCGGTCACCGGACAGCTCGCCGGACAGCGCACCACCGGCAGCCAGGGCGGCAACGTCTTCTCGATCGGCGACGCCAACACCGGCCAGGTGCACCTGCGCTTCGACACCCGCTACAACTGGGGCGCGGTCTCGACGGCCACGACCACGGCCAGTGACATCATCGGCTGGAACCGCTACAGCGGCGGCAACAGCTTCCAGGACTACGGCAAGGTCTGGCAGGCCGGACCGGCGCCGGCCAACGGCACCTTCCTGGTCAGCGCCCTCAGCGAACGCACCTATGCCGTCTTCGAGTTCGACAACCAGCGCTACACCAGCCTGGTAGCCAGTGGCACCGACCAGACCATCGCGCTGGTCGCCGCCCGGGGCAGCCGGGTTTCCAACGCCGCCGGCGCCCAGACCTTCAGCATCAGCGAGACCTTCGCCGGCGCCGCCGGTGACCCGCTGGAGAACATCCGCTTCACCGTCGACGGCAACCTGCAGACCGGCGAGACAGCGACCTTCAACATGAGCACCAACAATGTGCTCACCGCCGACCAGACCAACACCCTGGCCAGCCTTAACCGCTTCCAGCAGTTCGGGGTCTTCGACGGCCGCAAGAATGTCGAGTTCAACCTCTATCTGCGCGGCTCCAGCCGCTCGGCCACCGTCACCCTGAGCCAGAACGACACCTTCGAGGACATGGCCGGCAAGATCAGCCTGGCGGTCTGGAACCCCGACGGCAGCGGCGTCGTCAACTCCGGCATCCTCAACGCCAATCAGGCGCCGGACCTTGTCCATGTCAACACCATCGGCGCCGCCAAGGGCACGATGTCCATCACCACGCCGGTCCCGGGCGCCGAGCTGATCTTCAGCGGCGACGAGGCCCTGCTCAAGGCGCTCAGCCTGGTGCAGGTCCGGGAGGGCCAGGCCCCGGTCTACAGCATCTCGGCCTTCAACCTGGAGAAGAACAAGAGCGTCGGCAGCACCGTGGTGGACTCCAATGAGATCACCGGACTGGTCCCGGGACTGCGCATCTTCTTCGACAACACACTGGGCCTGCGCCTCGACAGCCAGCCTCCGGTCAGCCTGGCCGGCGGAACCAACACCCTCACCTCCTTCGGCTACCAGATGGCCACTGAGCGGCCGACGATCAGCCTTAGCGGCCAGATCGAGAGCTTCTTCGTCCACGTCGCCCCCCGCGGCTTCGACCTGCAGATCGGCGCCAACCAGGGCCAGACCATCTCCTCCTTCATCGCCGACATGAGCGCCGAGGCGCTGGGCGTCGAGGGCCTGATCGTCGCCGAGAGCCCGCTGGCCCAGGAGGCGATCACCATCATCGATGTGGCCATCGACCGGGTTTCAACCCAGCGCAGCCGGCTGGGCGCGATCCAGAACCGTCTGGAGAGCACCATCCGCAACCTGGACGTGGCCTCTGAAAACCTGAGCAGCTCCGAAAGCCGCATCCGCGACGTCGACGTGGCCCAGGAGACCCTGTCCATGACCCGCAACCAGATCCTGATGCAGGCCGGCACCGCGGCCCTGGCCCAGGCCAACCAGCTGCCGCAGGCGGCGATCCAGCTGCTGGGCCGCTAAGCCCGGTAGAACAGGCGCGGCCCGGCAGTCAGCCGGGATAGCCCGGTGGATCGGCCTGGCCACCCGCAGTGCGCGGGATGACCTAGCCAGCTTGGGAACAGGATGGATCAGAAGTACGGCACCGCAGGGCCGGGGAGCAATCCCCGGCCTGTTTGATTTTCCGCAGCTCGCGAGCTCACTGCGGCCTGGGCTACGCCGGGCTAAGCCCGGCAGCACTGAGCAAGCCATAGCCGGCGTTGCTTTACTCCATAGCTTGCGCCGGCCTGGGCTAGGCCGGGCTAAGCCCAGCAGCACTGAGCAAGCCATAGCTGACGTTGCTTTACTCCATAGCTGGCACCGGCCCTGGCGGAGCTGGCCCAGGCCCGGCAGCAGGGTGGTTACAAGGTGACATGCGGCCGCCAAGCTGCTCTTGCACATGATTTCAACTGGGGCAGCATTTTGACCGCCAGCCAAACCTGGAACTTTAACTTTCGTGCCCCAAAACTGACGTGGATTACTGTTTGCAGGGCGGCGCGCTCTCCGCCGGACTTTTAACTTTCGAGCTCCGTTTTGGACGTCAGATTCGTTTTTCAGGGCGGCGCGGCAGGGAGTTTTAACCTTCGAGGCTGATTTCGCTGCAGAAAGAAGCACTTTTGCATTTTCAGAAACGCCGCAGCCGTGATGCGGCAGCGCCGCAGCCGTCAAGCGGGCGAGCAGTCGAGCATGACCGCCGGAAAGCTGGCGGAAAGCGCGCGCCCAGGTGAGCAGTTGCGCGGGTGTACAAGTATTAACCGACAGCATGAACTTGGCGCAGAACACGGCGCATATGGATACCCTGCCGGCCGCGCTTTTATTTTACAGTTGTCCATATAATATTGTATTTCGACAGATGGCAGCAGTTCTTGTTCCCAACCGGCCTGGGGGCCGAAGGTACTCGAGCCTGGGCGCCGCATTTGAGGGAAGATCTCGACCACAAAGACACGAAGGACACAAAGAAATCCGGGGCCCGGAATAAGACCTTTTGTCGGAGCGCAGGCGCCCGGGCTGCATCTTTGCTGTCGGAGCGCGGCCATCCTGGCCGCAACTTCTCTTGTAGGGGCGGCGCACAGTCGCCGCCCGTCTTGTAGGCCCGCATGGCAGTGCGGGCTCCCTTTCCCCGGCCTACCGGCCGGGGCCACATCCCGGCGTTACAATTCCCCCAGTGACCACTGTCCGGCAAAGCTGGCAGACTGCTCCGGAGGCCGCGCAGCGCGCTGCGCGCTCTGCACGGAAGGTCGCGGCTGCGCCGCGTTTGGAGCGCGAGCCGCTGGCCAGTTTCCCCTCCGGGAGGGGCCGAGCATGGCCTCGGCCCTCCGCCCCGAAGCGCGGGACTGCGTCCCGTATCTTCATGGAGCGCGGACACCTTGTCCGCATCCTCCTGCGCCGCAGCTTCAGCCAGCCGACGGTCGAGGGCGAGAAGAGCGAGCTGTTCCGCCAGGGCCGCCCGCAGCCCCAGTTACGCGGCGCTGCCGGGCCCAAAGGACTCCTTTGGCCGGCGTCCGAAGGCCGACGAGCGCCTGCGCGAGGCGGAAGCTCCGCAGGCCGCTTCAGCTTCATTGGCACCGTCGCCGCGACGGACATGAGCCGCGCGACCGACAGCCGCGAAGCAGGCCGCGTCGGCATCTTCGGCAGTGCGATGAGCTACGGCGGCAGCTATGGACGTGTGACGAATGAAGCGATTGGAAGGGATGTGAATCCGCTGGGTAGGGGAGGCGGGTATGCACTTGTGGGAGGGATGCAGAATCTTGGAAAGATTCAGGCTCAACTGTCGGGTGCAGTGCATCGAGGCGGGTCGCAAGGCAACAGTTCGAACAATGGATGCTGTGGCGCCAATTCGGGAGGAGGAGGAGGTCGCGGGACAGGGGGCGACTATGATCCAGTAGAAGAATACCTCAATTGTGCTTCGCGCTGTAACAAGGCCTATTTTGAGGATCATTCGATTACACTTGAGGAATACTCAAGGTGCATGGAGCGCTGCAATCGAATACTAGATTCTGGAAAAGATGATGGAGATAATGACGGTGGACATGACCCTAAGCCTGTCGGCAGCGGTATACCCGTGCCTGTGTGTCAGCATTGTCCACAGGATTCCTGCCAGCCGCTCAATATCCCTGAATCCGCCGTCAAGTTCTGCCATGCTATTGGGGCGCACTTCCACTATCCGTCTCCGAATGTGTTTTGCCTAATCAGCACAATGGGGAAGACCCTAATACACTCTGTGCTCACGAAGGCAATAATTGCCTAAAGAACTGTCTCCTCCATGTGTTGGCGGATGCGTTGGCTGGACTTGCCTCTCCGCAAAAGGAAGAACTATTGAAAATGATAGCTGAAATGATGCATCTAGGAGGTATCTTCGACGAGCATGGAAGTCCAGAGGCAGAGAAGTTAATCAGGGCTCTGTTTATGAGTATTTTGGCCAAGTACCCGTGGCTATGGCCCGTTCTCGCAGGAGTTGGTTGGAGTTGCTATGTGTGCTGCCGCGACTTTATATTTGATTGTCAAATGATCGCTGATACGGGCGCGTGTGTTACTGAGGGCAACCAGTCTGCTGATTGGTCACGCGCTTCAGGCGTGAATGGACAATGCAGCGTCGGCAATTTACCGTCAGCAGGTGGTGGTGGCCATGGTGGTAGCTCCCCATCACCGATACCACTTCCAAAACCGTGGGATACAGGCGGTGACGGCGGTCACAGTTTGATGTAAAACAGTCAGCTAAGGAGCAGCAAATGCGATGGGTTTGCGCTTTGGTTGTAGAATTCCTGTTGTGCTTGTTCATCAGTTGCAAAGAAGTTTCTGACAAATCCAGTGTCGGTTTTGTTTACCCGACTGGATGGCCGCTACCCAGCCTCACCGTGCCTACTGGCTCTACGCCCAGCAAGATGAGCAGAGGGTATAGCGACATCAGCAATCCCAATATCCTAAGTGGGCGCGAGCTGATCAATGGGACCGGAAGGTCGAGACTTTTCGCAGTTGGTTTTCAGACCAAGAGCAAATGGAAAGACGTGAAAGCTCATCTAGAGGGAGGCATCCAGGTTTCGAACTATCACATAATCAAGGAAGAAGCTGATCGCGTACTGATTCTCGAGTCGAACGACGGCAGCACAGAGGTCAAGTTGCTTCATTTTGCTCCGCTAAGGCCCTTGCATTGGGAGTTGCATGTGATGAAGTCGGAGAACTAGCACTAGGAGTTGCCAACTCTTGGACTCATGTTCTTTCCGAGCGACTTTTGTCATCCACGTTCTGGTTAGCGTATCTCGCATCAGCCGCTTGGAGAACGACTCGTTGAAAGGGTCAAGTTTTGTTGTTGTTGTGTTATGAGCGTTTTTCCCGCGCACAGTCGAACTCTGAATTGCGCCGACCCGCCGGACTGCTCTCCGAGCGGCGGGCGGGGCGGAGAACGGAGTGCTCAGTGCTCAGCGCTCAGCGCTCAGTGCTCAATGCTCAATGCTCAATGCTCAGTGAAGAGTGAAGGGTGAAGAGTGAAGCAGGAAGAACGCGCGGACGGGACCGCGCTGCTACTGAGATTCGGCCCTGCGGCCTGCGCTCCGGTCTGGGCCAGGTCTCTGTTGAACTCGGCTTGCGTGGTTAACTCCTCTTGGAAGGGAATCCGGAACGGGGCAGGAACTGAAGATGCAGGCGGTGTGCCTGCGCTCCCAGTGCCGGTCTTTCGACCGGCGCTAAGGCTGGAAGTGTCGTCTGTCGACCGGTGCTCCGGCTGAAAATGCCCGCCGTGGGCGGCTTTTTCTGCGCAGTAACGCGAAGACGGGAAAATTTCCGTAACCTCCCGGCGGCGGGTAGTATCTATGCCTACGTGATCGCAGAGCAGCACCGATCTGAGCGTTTCACCAGGCTCATCAGTGAGCCGGTGTACCAGTCCGCGTGGCGTTACGCCCTGCGGCTGTGCGCGAACCGTGAAGACGCCGAGGATCTGCTGCAGGAAAGCCTGAGCCACGCTTATGCCAAGCTCGACCAGCTGAAGAGCGAGGATACGGTGCGGGGCTGGGTGCTCTCGATCATCCGCAGCAAGTTCCTGCGCCATCGCCAGCGGGCCAAGACGCGCCAGCAGACGACGGATATGGAAGTGGCGGAATATGCCCTGGCGGGCAATGCCGAATGGGCCGCCGACCCGCTGTCAGAGCTGATGAGCGGGGCGCTGGACCGGCTGCCGGAGTCGCAGCGTGAAATCCTGGTCCTTTTCTATATTGAAGGGCTGTCGATTGCTGAAACCGGACAGGTGCTTGCCATTGCACCGCAAGCCGTCAAACAGCGTTTGTTCAGGGCCCGGGCGGCCCTGCGCCGGCTGATGCAGCCGCACCTGGCCATGGGCGACCTGGCCGCGCTGCTGTGAGGGGAATGAATAGATCATGGACAAGTTGAACGAAAAAATTATGCTTGACCGGCTGTCCGAGCTGGGTGAGCTTCCACCGGGGGAACGTATCGACGTCCGCGGCAGCGAAGAGCACTCCGCCAGCATGGCCGAGAACAAGCTGCTGGCCAGCCTGGCCAGCGGTGCCCCGAAGGCCCCGGACCGGCTGCGGATGCTGGCCCAGGTGACCGAGGGACGCCAGAGCGTGCAGCCGGACCTCGGCGGCCTGCTGGCCGGGATGGGCTGGATCTTCAGCCGCCGCAGCATGTACCTGCCGGCCGTGTTCAGCGTCGCACTGATCGCCCTGGCGGCAGTGCTCTGCACGCTGATGCTGCCGGGCCGCTCGGTGGCTTATATGGACGGCTACATGCTGGTCTATGACCTGGGCCCGACGGCCAGTGCCCCCGTGGCCACCGCCGGAGCGATGAAGGGCCGCGCGCCGCTGGCCAACGCCCCGCGGATCTGCGACGGGCGCGTGATCGGGATGCAGGCTGCGCTGGGCAAGTGGAGCCGTCAGCGCCGTCTGGCGATGAGCCTGCTGGGCCAGCAGCCCCGCAACATTGTGAGCTTTACGACGGAAGAGACCGGGGGGCATACCCTGGTCAAGCTGAGCCTGGCCCGGGCGGATGAGCGCCTGCTTGGCGACATCCAGCGGGCGATGAGCCGCGTGGACGGCGTGCCGGCACCGGAGGTCACGGATGCGACCTGGATCTCCGCCGGCAAGATCGACCTTGACGAACAGGGAATGAGCGTTGTGCTGGGCGACCGTGTGATCACCATGCCGCCCGGCTTCACCGAGCAGGAATTCCAGCAGGCACTCAACGAGTGGCTGGAAGACAACCGCCCGGGCTATCAGGCCCAGGTGGCCTTCGTGGAATCCGACGGCGGCCGGACCGATGTGCAGGTCCAGCTGCTTGAACTGCCCAGGGCGCCGCAGGGTTCGCAGTCCGGCGATCCACTGCTGCGCAACGGCGTACCGGGCTACGTCGCCGGGCACTAGCACGCAGGCCCGCGCCTCGGAAACGCGGGCCGCACTCGAGGGCTGAGGGTTAGACAAGCCGTTACGGCGGTGCGATCCTGAGGGGGTTGAGCTCAGGGCGGCCGCTGCCACACCCGCCATACAGGCTTCCCGCAAGAAGCATGGGCGTGTTCGCGCCAACATACAGGTTTCGGAGGAGACATTCATGAATTCGCATAAGCGGAATCTCGGATTCACCTTGATCGAGCTGCTGGTGGTCATTGTGATCATCGGCATCCTGGTGGCCATTGCGCTGCCGAACTTTATCAAGATCAAGGACAAGGCCAAGGAGGCCGAAGTCAAGCAGAACTGCCACGCGATCCAGCTGGCGCTGGAACGCTATGCGGTTGACGCCCAGGGAAACCTCTATCCCTACTTCGTGATGGGCGGCGACTGGACGGACAGTTATGTCGTCTGGCAGGACTGGGTTGACACCCAGGGCCTCGACCCCAACCAGATCGTCAATGAGGATCGCCGGAACGCGTGGACCCCGGCGAACCCTGAAATGGGCGACACCCTGGTGATGGAGGCTTATATGCCTTCCTACCCGGCCAACCCCTTCATCAAGAACAAGAGCACGACCCTGCTGCCGCAGATCCACCACTTCCCCGGCAGCCAGTACCCCGGCACCGCGCCCTTCTTCCGCGTGGTGGGCGGCCGCGACAGCAACAAGATGGCCGAGTGCTTCGGGCCCAACTGGCTTGGCCCCAGCCAGCAGATCGCCGGCGACTTTTATGTCCACCACATCTTCAACAACCCGCCCTACGACTTCGAGAGCGACGAGCTGAAGAACCCGCCGAACGGCTGGCAGGACCCCGCGGGCAACCGCTTCCTGACCGGTAACTTCAGCTACTGGCCGCGCAGCAACAGCGACAAGGCCTCCTTTGGCCTGCTCAACTTCGCCGAGCCCGCGGGCTATACCATCGCCGGTTACGGCGCCATCCGCACCGCCGGCCAGGATGTCTACAACCGCAACGGTAACTACAAGGGCCGCTACCGCACCGAGACCTGCGACACGGACTGCACGACGAACATCTATGGCAACGACGTGCCCTGCCTGTGCAACACCGGCGCGGCCCCCAGCCGCGTCTCCAACGACGGCGGCTCCGACACCGTGCCTGACGGCGTGGTGATCACCCTGGACAGCGGCGTGGACCGCAAGTCCGGCGCGCCCAACATTGAGGGCCCGGCGGGCGACCAGTAAACAGCATATTCCGAACCGTCTTGAAACGCAGTGGGAGGGGCCGGGGCAACCCGGCCCTTTCAACGTTCAGATGCGGCTGAAAGAAGCCAGGCTGAGATTGTGCAGAAGTGCCTAGGCGCGCAAAGCAGCGCGGTGCTTACAGCTCTTGTGAAGGATGAGGCGCGCAGGCGCCCTGCAAGACGCCGGAGGTTAGAGCCAGTCCGAGCGTTCCTTGCGGCCGGTGTCCATCGGCTCGTCATCGGTATCCGTGGTCCACATGTTGTGGTTCATGCCCCGGATCCACTCGCCCTGATCCTGGTACTTCCACCAGTACTCGTAGACGGCCCAGACCAGCAGCACCGCGCAGGCGATGCCCAGGAACTGCAGAGGTGTCATACGCATAGCAGATTCTACCCCGCCTGGGGGCCGGCTGCGCTGCATCTAACCGGGATATAACCTCGAGCGAAAAGCGCTCCGGCAGCCCGCCCGGCGGTCAGGCTACGCTGGGGCGGTCGAGGATATCTAGGGGCGGCTCGGGCGTGGAGCTGGCGAAGGAGACCTCGCCGCCGAGCGAGGTGATCTTCTCCGGGAGCTGCTCATAGCCGCGCAGCAGGTGCCGCAGGCCGTCGACGCGGGTCTCGCCGCGGGCCATCAGCCCGGCGATGACGAGGGCGGCGGCGCAGCGCAGGTCATGGGCCTCCACCGGCGCGCCGGAAAGGCCGCAGCCGAAGCAGGAGCCGGCCTGGGTCAGATCATCGCTTTCCGCCGGGCCCTCGATGACGGCGATATGGCCCATCAGCTGGATCCGCGCGCCCATGCGCACCAGCTCCGGCACGTGGGTCAGGCGGTTCTCGAAGATCGTCTCAGAAACCGTGCTGGAGCCCCGCGCGGCCGTCAGCACCGCGGTCATCTGGGGCTGCAGGTCGGTGGGGAAGCCGGGGTAGACATCCGTGTTGATCACCACCGACTTGAGCCTGCGGCTCGGTGAAACGGAGATCCAGTCCTCGCCGTGGTCGATGGCCACGCCCATCTCGCGCAGCTTGATCACCAGCGCGTCGAGGTGGTCCGGGCGCGCGCCGTGCACCGTGCCCTCGCCGCCGGTGCCGACCAGCGCCAGCAGATAGGTGCCGGCCTCAATGCGGTCGGGGATGACGCTGTAGTCCACCGCGGCGCTGATCCGCGGCTGGCCGTGGACGGTGATCACCTTGGTGCCGGCGCCGCCGATCCGCACGCCGCAGCGCATCAGGAAGTGGCAGAGGTCCGTCACCTCGGGCTCCATCGCGGCGTTGCGGATGGTGGTGACGCCCTCGGCCAGGGTGGCGGCCATCACGGCGTTCTCAGTGGCACCGACGGAGGCGACGTTGAGGTACATATCCGCGCCGGTCAGCTTGCGGGCGCGGGCCTTGATCAGGCCGGCGTCCATGCTCATGTCGGCGCCCAGGGCGCGCATGGCGGCCAGGTGCTCGCCCACCGGGCGCGCGCCGATCTCGCAGCCGCCGGGCAGGGGCACATCGGCCACGCCGTAGCGCGCCAGCAGCGGGCCCAGCACCAGGAAGGAAGCGCGCATCTTGTTGACCAGCTCATAGGGCGCGGCGGTGGCGTTGAGCCCGCCGGAATCAACCAGCAGGCTGCCGTCGGCGTTGCGCTCGACCCGCGCGCCCAGGCTGCGCAGCACGTCGGAGATCACCGCGACGTCGTGCAGGGCCGGCACATTGCGCAGGGTCACCGGCTGCTCATTGAGCAGCGCCGCGCAGAGGATCGGCAGCGCGGCGTTCTTGCTGCCGGAGACCTTGACGGTGCCGCCCAGCGGCTTGCCGCCCCTAACGAGGATCTGGTCCATAGGCGACAAGTTTAGCGGATGCGGGGGGCGGCTTGGCTCTATACCGTTCTCATCGGATTCACCCCGCGTGGCTCGGACAGAGACTTTGCTGTAGACCTCCTTAAAGGCCCGAGTTAAAACACGCCATCTTCTCGAAGCTCACGCTCATCATCCTCGCGCCTAGCATCGTGCTTATAGCTATCAGCGATCCGCCGAAGCAATCTACTTGTACGGGGCCAATTTCGGCAGGCTTCAGCGAAGCCTGTGTATTTCTCTACTAATGCTCTCTCCTGTTCTCCGCCTTCGGTCATACTCCGCGAGAACACGTCTCTGCTGTTGTATAGCCCGCAGGCTATCCCATCTTCAAGCTCTTGGCTAGCCACTTCCTCAATCAGATTCCGGAGAACTGTATGCGGCCATATGCCATCCGCCTCAGCCGGGTAATTGGCAAGCACATCACCGATGGTTGAGTCGCAGACCTCTGATCTTCCGCATTCAGCAGCGAGACGGCGGGCCTCCTTTACCCAGCCATTTAGCTTGTCAGCATCTACGCTGCCATTCCTATCACAGCCCGGCGGCAGCGACCACTCGCTCAGGACGTGGTAGTTATGACTAGCCCAGCGCTTGTCCCTCTCAGTGGATTCAGCTTCATCAGCTTCAGCTTTGTTCCGCGACTTATAGATACTGGATAGAAGTTGGATAAAGAGCTTTGGCTCTTCACCTAACACTTCAAACAGCACCCGTGGGTTTTCCCTGCCATAGTTCTTGTAAAGTGGAAGCCACGCGTACTGAAGTTGCGCCAGCGCGCTACGCTCAACTTCGCCAGATTCTTCCAGCATTGTGAGAATCTCATAGATACCAAAAGCGACCGACTGAGCGTCCACAGACTTCTCGTTTGAAAAGTCATATTTCATCAGCCTCGCTAGCAGATCGAAGGTCATGTCTATGGGCAGCTTGACGGCTTCATTGCGATCCTGTGTTCGGATGAACACAACTGCTGCTCCGAGTCTCCCGTAAGTCACGAAACATGCCAGCGCCCTATCGAATTCCTCCTGGCCTAGAGCTTCGGCGCGCCACGGCCAGGCGCTCATCCAATACTCGGTAATAACTTCAGTCTTCTCTGCGTCGAGCCTATCCCAAGTCTTTGCTGCGAAGGGAAGAAGGCCGTATAGAACAACGCGAGCAGCTGGCGGCCAGCACTGCGTTGCTGGGTCGGCCAATAAACCAAGTACCCAAGGCTCACCATGCTGCGCAGCCTTACCGGAGACAAAGCCGCCGCCGATAGAAAGGTCGGTCCTGTCCTCGGAAGTGAGTAGTCGTGCAATGAACTCGGTATCGTCTTTTGCAATTGGCAGCGCCTTTCCGAGTTGCCAGCCAATCATATCTGGCCTATCGACTCCTTCAGCCAATTCAAGTATTGCATCCAAACCGCCAGCTTTCCACACGTCTTGCGCTGCTTCGCCTTGCATCTTCGATAGGCGTGCTTGGTCAGCTCTAGTATCTGATTCTCTCGTCCAGATGTCTGACAACGCGTGGTGGCAGAAGAGCCACTTACTAGTAAGTGCCGGGTTCGAGGGAGTAAAGCTCTTCAGGGCTTGGCCAAACAAATCCAACCCAGCTTGCGAGACCTTGACCGACTTGTCTTCGTTCCTATAGTGGAGTGCCAGTTTCCTTCTAATCGCATCCCAGATTAGAAGCCTGTCCTTCTCAGCTTTAATCTGCGCAGAAATCGCAACTAACTGACTGCCGACTTTGAGAAACTCAGACTCAGCAAGGAGTGGTGCGCGCTCGATTAACTCGCACCAACGTGAAACATCAACTCCAACATCTTGGATTAGCCAGTCAACAATCTGGGAGTGAGTCTGCCAGATTTCGCTATAAGTGACTTTTCCGTACTCGTCTGGAACCCAATCTCTATAGTGCGGCTTTGATGTGTCGTGTACGCTGTTGAAGTGGTTCGGCAGTAGACATATCATGATTTCCCAGCCAGTGTCTGGCGTTTCTTTACGCAACAACCCGAGAACTCCGAGTCGTTCATCCACACTTGCGCTGGTGTATGGATGCCACGAACAAAAAATCGTCTTTAGGCTTGCGCTGGGACGATTTGAGACTTTTCCGCCAGGGTCGACTTGCGAGAGCCGAGCTAATGCTAATGCAGCGGGCGCTAGGTAGTCTCTGCTCCACGCCAGCGTCTCAAGAGCCCATAGCAGGCCGGGGTGGGGAGATCCCGAGAACAGCGCATTCGTATCATCATGGAACAAGCCTCGAAGCACAGGGTCTTTGGTTCTCAGGTCTTGATCGACAGCAGCGAGAAACTCGTCTGGAGCTGCCTCAGCCAATAAGGACAGGGTTTCGTAGTGTGAAGCCCAGAACTGCCAAGAATTGGCAGTCGCAAGAAGTTCCCACACAATCACTCTCGCCCAAGATGCTATATCTTCCTGCGCGGCACTGTCATACACGTCAAAAGCCCCCATAAGCGCGAGCGCTCGACTTATGCCGTAGCGGAGATGCTCTGAATATATCGGTCCTACTCCATTGACGCGAGCCATCATCCGCTCCTCGTCTTTCATGTCCCACTTGCCATCGATCTCTCCTAGTACCTCTAGTGCAAGTTGCTTGAACTTGTCTAGCATACCTCTGTCGATGTACTGGGCTAGTAACTCCCAGGAATCCTGCGGCGCGACAATACGCCATACGGGGCCTGTTTTCCGAATCGGCGGATCAGACCGCTGAGACCATGTCTGAAAAATCGCAATTGTGTCCGCATACGATTTACCGCTTAGCCTAGCTAAAGCCGCTTGATCGTTCTCATTGCGATCGTCCCACTGAAGTAGTAAGACTGCTGGAACGAGTGTCACAGGGTCAGCCTGTGTTAGCCACTCTGGAAGCAAGACCGCTTTGTTTTTTGCGATCTTGCGTCTGAACGCGCCCATGCTATGCCTTGCGGTCTGGGCTAGTTCATCAACACGACCTTTCAGTCCAGCCCGCTCTAGTTCCCCGCGTGCTCCTTGAACACTCACCCTAGGCAGCGTGATTGCGTTCTTGTTCTTTTCGCTTGGGCCAATCGGAATCAGCACGTGATGACCATGCTCCAGCGCAGTAGCTACATTGCCTCTTTGCGCTTGACGGGCAATGAGTACGAGCGGTTCTTGGCGAACCGAGAGCTGAACCCAGTCAGCCTCATCATTAACAACAATGGCTCTAGCAAAAAACATTTCGGAATCGGCAGGCTCCATAGTCTCAATCGTTGCCGCAAGCACCGCTATGGCTTCATCAGCTGTGTCAGCCTGGAGCGCGCAAATTGCGGGTTCCCCATTTAACCAACCCGCGATTTTCTCTGCTTGCTCTTTTCGGCCAGCCAGCAAAAGCGCATTCGTCACCGGCCATTTGGTGGCGTTCGACCAGTCGTACCAGAACGCACTTAGAGCCGTGGCACTTGCAGGTGCTGTTCCGATCTGTCGCGAGAACTCCAAGTGTACGGCGATGAATGATTCCAACCACTGTGCAATATCATCTGCATCTAATGCCAATACATCACGCCACTCGCCACGCGCCTTTTTCTCGGCTTGCCACTTGCGCTTACCGGCCCAGCGTCTGGCAGTTGCGAAGATAAATACTGAGTTAACTTTATCTTCACCAAGTGGTTCATTAGTACGTTTGTCGTAGTTGTCGTTGGCTGCGTCTAGTGGATTTTGGGCAGTGCTAAGTTCCCAGAGCGATTTGCCAGCTGGTAATTGCGCTCCACCAACTTCAGAAAGAACTATGCCATCCCACCCCTTAATTGCTGTTCCTTTGTCGTCGCGAAAGTCATCGATGTTCGCGCTGCGGTCTGAACAGCGTATGAGCTTCCTAACAAGAACTGGAAAGTCAGAGATTGACGTGTGCCTCTCAGCCCATGCGGCTATGTCAGTCCCGTTGGCAAACAACAATCGTCCTATCATCATACTCTCCCATAACAACGATGTGCAACTCCCTTGTGAGTTCCCACATTCCCTTTCCTAGATCTATAGAGTTAGAACTCCTTCCGGAGTATCATTCTCTACTTTCGGTTCTTTGTGAGAGTCAAGGGAACACTAGATGTGAAGTGACGGCAGTATACTCCAGCGCGAACAATTTTGTCTGTTCAGCGCCCTGCATCTCTACAACAACAACAGCGCCGCTCCCAGCACCACCAGCGCGCTCGGGAGCCAGCGGGCGCGGACCGGCTCGCCAAACAGCAGGCCGCCGAGCGCGATGGCGATGAAGACCGAGAGCTGGCTGACCGGCTCGGCCACGCTGGGGTTAAAGCCGTGGCGCAGGGCCAGCAGCAGGCAGACATAGGCGAAGATGCCGCTGACTGCGCTGACCAGCAGCGCTACCGGCCGGCGGCGCGCGATCAGGCGGAACTGCCCCGTGCGGCGCTTGTACAGCAGCCACAGCAGGCCCAGCAGCACCGGCAGCAGGTTGTTGCACAGGGCGTAGGCCAGCGGCGGGGCGACATCGCTGACGGACTTGTCGATCACGCGGCCGGAGGCCAGGCCGAAGGCATAGACCAGCATGCCGATGGCCCCGGGCTGGCGCAGGGTGTTCAGCGGGTTTAGCGCCTCGCGCCAGTGCCAGCCTGCCCTGCCCTGGGCGTCGCCCTTGTGCGGCGTCGCGTTAAGCAGCATCACGCCCAGCGCTACCGCGGCCGTGCCGCCGACGGCGAGCCAGCCGAGCTGCGCGTCGCCGAAGAGGACATCCAGCACATAGAGCCAGACGAAGCCGGTGGCATAGAGCGGGGTCAGATAGCTGACCTCGCCGACGCTCATGGCATAGACATAGCTGTGGAAGGCGGCGGTGAAGAGCAGGCCGGTAACCAGGGCCTGCCACCACCAGTCGCCGATGGCGGCAAAGAGCGCGGGGTTCACGCTCCACTCAAAGCCGACGACGACCGCCAGCAGCAGCCAGGCGATGCCGAAGGAAAAGGTGCAGGAGGCGATGGGGTCCGGCGTCCAGGGCTGCCCGGCGTCATCCGTGCCGGCGGTCGAGATGGCCTTGATCGTGGGACGCTCGATGCCAAGGCCGATGATGCGGCCGAGCAGGGCGAGATAGCCGAGGGTGTCGGGGGCAGCCAAGGTGAGTATTGTGAGCCATGGCGGACAGGCGCGTACAGCGCGTTGATGGCTCTGGTCATACGAGCTGCGCGAGGCCCGCAGAGCCATGCGAGAAGGGAGCAAACAAGGCTTGTTCGTTATGCGAAGTGAATGAACACTGCGCTAGTCGAGATTTAAGCCGGGAACCTGCTGGCCGCTGGGCGGTCTGACTGCTTGTACTGACTGCTGGGCTGCAACTGTCGTGGATCCTCAGTTACGGCCCGGCAGACCGTACGGGGCCTGGAAACAGGCCCCAAAACTGCGCCGGCCAGGCGTCGTGCGCAGAGTGCATGATTAGGAGGACTAAATGACCGTTGATACGCGAGATTCTCAGTTCAATGATTCTGACGGCCAGTATCCCCAGTGGGAACGCTCCTGGAGCGAAAATCTCTCTGAGGTTGACGACCAGATCGTTGACTGGTTCCGCACCGCCCGTGAGAAGACGGCGGCGGGAATGAGTGAACTGGGCGACCGGATCAAGTATCTCTTCGACAAGAAGGAGTTCGACCCGGTGACGCGGGCCGAGTATGAGAAGGCCAAGGGCGACAGCAAGCTCTGGGGCGCCAAGGTGGAGAACCGTGTGAACCACCTGATCCAGGATGGCAAGATCGCCTGGGCCCGGATGACGGGCCAGGACAAGGCCTAGGACTCAGTCCCAGGTCAGGAAGAAACGGGGCAGCTCGGCCAGGCCGGGGCCCAGAATCTTCCGCCAGAGCTCTGGCCAACACCAGAGTTTAGGCCCGGTGCCCTACACCCGGGCTCTTAGGAGGATGTAATGCTCTGGAACATTGCGGTGGTGCTGATTATCCTGTGGCTGCTGGGCCTTGTGGGTTATGGAACCATGGGATCTTTCATCCACATCCTGCTGGTCATCGCGATCATCATGATCCTGGTGAACGTGATCCAGGGCCGCCGCTGGGCCTGGTAAGGCCCGCTGGTGGAGCGTTGATACCACAACCCTGAAACAGGGCGGGACCACAGCCTTAAAGATGGGCGTCCCGGTTGCAAGAGTGCGACGGACAAAAAGCAGTCTGAAAAAGTCTGAGAATAGAGAGCCAGGCAATAGAGCAGTTTCTTTCACAGGGCGGTGCACGGGTTTTGACCCCGGCGCCGCCCTGCTGCTTTGCAGCAAGGGCATAGTGCAAAGCTTGGTTGTGGACTTTGCGTCAATCCGAAACGGCGCAGTTGATTAATGTTCTCAGCTGTGGCAAAGTGTGTATCCTGAAATAACGATATAGTGTATCCGTTATATCCATCGTTTCCGAGGTACTAGTTGTATACGCCATGGCAGTGGCGCCGGGCGGCAGGCTGCCGCCTGGGAGGTGTGCAATGAGGTGCCCAAACCTGCTCGCAAGAGCGATAAGCACGGGCCTATTGCTGCTGCTTACTGCCTGTGCCACGGGCTCGCAGCCCGGAAGCACAGACTCGGGCAGCCTGCAGCCGGCCTACCGCAGTGAAATCAACCAGTTGACCAGCCCCGCCGGGGTTGACGGCAGTGTCTGGCAGCAGCTCCGCACGGAGCTTGAACGTGTGCTCGCCGCCGCGGGCGCCGACAAGGCTGTGGCCAGCGCCCCGGGCAGCAATGACAGCAAGGTCGATGACCTGGCAGTCAGCGGCACGATTGGCGGCGATGTCATCTTCACCTTCAGTTACCACAATTGTGGCGACTATAACCAGGATGGCCGGGTGGCGGTCAGTGACCTCAGCCCGATAGGCATCCACTTCCTTGACCACAGCGGCAGCCCGACCTGGGCCTCCGCCAGTGTGGCGGATGGCGACAGCAACGGGATCGTCAACGTGGCGGACCTGACGCCCATTGGTATCCATTACCTGACGCAGTGCGACGGCTATCAGCTGCAGGGAGCGACTGATCCCAACGCGACGAGCTGGGACACGCTGGCCGACCTGCCGATGGGCGGCTCGACTTTCCCGGACGACGGCTCAGCGCGGCACTTCCAGTACACGTTGTCGAACTCCGCCGCGCAGATGTGGTACCGGGTGGTGCCCTACCTTGGAGCCGGTCCCAGCCGCAGCTATGGCATCGAGAGCAGCCCGGTTTACTTCGGCGTGGGGCAAATCCTGCCGCCGGAGAACTTCACTGCCAGCCAGGGGGCCTACAGCGACCGCGTCACCCTGAGCTGGAGCAAGTCCGCCGAGGCGATCAACTATCGCGTCTTCCGCGACCAGCAGGAAACGCCGCTGGCGGAGCTTGGCGATGTTTCAACTTATGACGACCTGTCACCGGTGGACACCACGCCTCACAACTACTGGGTCCAGGCCCTCAGCGGCGTACGCGTCTCGAACTTCAGCGCGCCGGCCATCGGCTGGCTCAAGGCGGGGACGACCGAGCTTGAAGCCCCCGGCGGGGTCAGCGCCAGCGACGGCAGCTCGAGCGAGAAGATCAGCGTCGCCTGGACCAAAGTCAGCGGAGCCACGGGCTATGAGATCTATCGCGATACCCAGAGCAATGCCCTGGCAGTGCTCGGCGATGTGAGCAGCTATGACGACAGCGTGGCCGACACCTATGCCCATACCTACTGGCTCGTGGCCACTGGTGCGGGCGGCAAGCGCAGCACCTTCAGCGCCAGCGACACCGGCTTCCGCGGGGGCAACCCCAGCGGCACGATGGTGGTGCTGGCTTACAACGACCTTGGCATGCACTGCATGAACGAGGACTTCAGCAGCTTCATGATCCTGCCGCCCTTCAACACCCTGCATGCACAGGTGATTGACCGCAGCGGCGAGGATCCGCGGATCGTGAAGAGCGGCGTGACCCTGCGCTACAGCATCAAGGGCAACAGCTATTCCGTGGGCAAGACCAATTTCTGGGACTATGAGGACCTGCTGTTCGGCGTTGATCTGGCGCCGAATGTGGGCCTGACCGGCAACGGCCTGAGCGGTTTCCTGAGCCCGACCGGCGGCACGCACACCGACTGGCAGGTGACCGGCATCCCGGTTACCCCGGTTAACGACGACCAGAGCTTCAACCCCTATCAGCTCGCCACGGTGTCAGTGTTTCAGGGCGGTGTGGAAACCGCACGCACGGAGGCGGTGGTGCCGGTGAGCTGGGAGATTTCCTGCAATATCTGTCATGGCAACGACCCGGCTTCGATCCTGCGCAGCCACGACAGCATGCACGGGACCAATCTTGAGAACAGCCAGCCAGTGGTCTGCGGAACCTGCCACGCGCAGCCCGAGCTTGGCATGGCCGGCCTTGGCAGCCTGCCGACCCTGTCCGGCGCAGTACACAGCGCACATGCCAGCCGCATGGCGATGGCCGGCCTTGAGAACAGCTGCTATGCCTGCCATCCGGGCCAGACCACGCGGTGTCTGCGCGACGTGCACTACAGCAACGGTGTAACCTGCACCGACTGCCACGGCGACATGACTGCGGTGGGCGACCCGCAGCGCCAGCCCTGGGCCGATGAGCCGCGCTGCGACCAGTGTCACAGCCGGGCGGGCTTCGAGTTTGAGCAGCCCGGGGTGCTGTTCCGCGACAGCCTCGGCCATCACGGCATCCAGTGCAGCGCCTGTCACGGCAGCCCGCACGCCATCACTCCGACGGTCCAGGAAGAGGACAACCTGCAGGCGATTGCAGTCCAGGGTCACCCCGGCGTGATTGATACCTGCACGGTGTGCCACCAGAACCCGCCGGACCAGTTTGAGCACTTCTACAGCGCGGGCGACGACTAACTAGACAAGTCATGCTGAGCGATTCGAGACCTGGCATCAAGGGCGGCCGCGAGGCCGCCCTCTGCTTGCTGCAGCAGCCTTTGATCAGCCCTGCTGGCCGTACTTGCCCTCTTCCACCCAGCCCGGGGCCGCGCTGTGCTTCGCCCCCGCAGCCAGCATCATGCGGCTGGCCTTCTGCAGCAGCTTTTTGTCCAGGCGGTCAGCGTTGTAGAGCAGCAGGTCGAGGGGCTGGCGGCCGTAGGTGCCGCGGGCATTCGGGTCGGCGCCGGCCGCCAGCAGGAGGCGCATCGAGGCAATCGAGGCGTGCACGTTGGCCTCGTGCAGCGGGGTCATGTCGTCTTTGTTGCGGGCGTTGACGTCCGCGCCGCCGTCGAGCAGCGCCCGGACCGCAGCCGGATTCTCAAAGTGGGCCGCCAGGTGCAGCGGTGTGTCCCCTTCCTCATCCCGGGCATCACAGCGCGCGCCATGTTCCAGCAGGAGGCGTACAATCCGCGCCTCGCGGGTCTGGGTCAGGTCGCCGCCGGGCTCCGGATAACCCTTGCCCTCGGTCACCAGTGCATAGCGCTGCTGGTTGCCGCAGGTTGCGGCGCAGTGCAGCGGAGTCAGGCCGCGCTCGTCAGGGGCGTTGGGCGACATGCCGCCCTCCAGCAGGCTGCGGGCCAGGATCACATCGCCCTCGACAGCGGCATGGTGCAGCAGCGAGCGGCCGTTGCGCCCCGAGCGCGGGACATCCCGCGCGCCGCGCGAGAGCAGCAGATCCACCATACCGCGGCCGGCATGCTCGTAGGCCAGCTCGACCAGCGAGGGCACATTCGTCCCGGGGCTGTGGTTGGGGTCGACGCCATGATCCAGCAGCGCCAGCAGAGCGCGGCGCTTGTCGTTCAGCACGGCCAGCATCGCCGGTGTGCAGCCTTTGACCTCAGGAATTGCCGGGTTGGCCCCGGCGTTAAGCAGGATGTCGATGGCCGGGAGCTGCTCGGCCAGCACGGCATAATGCAGCGCGGTGAAGCCGGCCTCCGGCTCGCCGGAGGGGATAACCGCGTCAAGCTGGGCCTTATGCAGAATCAGCAGGTTGATGATCGGGATCTCGCCGGCGCGCGCGGCCAGCATCAGCGGGCTGCGGCCGGACTCGGGCAGCAGGTTTGGATCGGCGGCGCATTCCAGCAGCAGCCGGACCATATCCCAGTGTTCCTTGTAAGCAGCGAAGAAGAGGGGCGTGGAGCGGAAGCGCGTGCGCCGGTTGGGGTCGGCGCCCCAGTTCAGCAGCAGCCGCGCGGCTTCCAGATCGTTATTGATTGCCGCGATGTGCAGACCGGTGAACTGGCCGTCCCGGCGCTTGCGCGGCAGCTTGGAAGGCAGGTTGAAGGTGCGGTTGGGATTTGCCCCGTTGCGCAGCGCGGTTTCCACCAGGACGAGATCGTCCTCCATCAGGGCCGGACCGATATCGTGGCGGCGGTAGTACCAGACGGCGACCAGCACAGCGATCACAGCCAGGCCCACGCCGCCGAGCATGAACCAATAGCTGGGGCTGATCTTCACGCCGTTTGCACCAGCAAAGATGCGCAGCGCCTGAGAGATGGCGACAAACACCAAAACGCGCACCCACCAGTGCCGTAGCATCAGGGATTAGTCTACCAGAGCGGGTGCATCTGCGTCGCGGCAGGATCCAGGTTGAACAGAGCTTCCGTGTCTTAGACCATACTGGTCGGCTTGCTGCGGGCCAATTCCGCCGCGCGGCGGCGGCTTTGCGCCTTGCGCAGGGCGACCTGGGCCCGCTCGATGTCGATGTTGGCGAACTTGCCGGAGAGGCGTTCGCGGGCGCGGGTCTCGGATTCCGTAGCGCGGATGGTGTCAATGGTGGCGCCCATTTCGGCGGCCTCGGCCAGGACGGTAACGCCCTCGCGGCTGACTTCGACGAAGCCGCCCGAGACGGCGATTACATCAACCACCACTTCGCCGGGGGTCTTGATCGACAGCGTGCCGATGCCCATGCCGGCGACCAGCGGGGCGTGCCCCTGCCAGACGCCGAAATAGCCGTCCAGACCAGGGACGATCACACTGACCGCCCGCCCGCTCCAGACCTCACCATCAGGGGTGACCACTTGTACCGCGAAATCGTTTGACATTTCAGATCCTAGTGCACAGTGCTCAGTGCTCAGTGCTCAGTGGCTTGCGGCCGGAGGCCGCTCCAGAATTCTTGCTCTTAACGGTTCGGATCGAAGCCGTCATCATCCTTGCGATCTCGGTGCTTTCCCTGAACAAAGGCTCAAGTTCACTTGAGGCAATCACCTTTGCCCGCAGAAGCAGTTCCAGCCAATAACCACTCTCCTCAAGTTCCTGCATGCAGCTTTCAAGCTTACTGATGAACTCTGCGTTGCTTCGCGCTCTGCAGGCCTCACGGTACTGTGCTCCAACCGAGGTAGCACTTCTAAGCAGTTGCCGCCCTATCACCTCAGCCACTGTAGTCCGGGGCAGCTTGCCATGCAACTTGACCACGCTTAATCCAAAGTCCATGGTTCGCTCAGCTAAAGGGCCCGCGGGCTGTTTCCTCTCAGCCAGAAATGGATACTCCACTTGCTCCGACGGCCCTTTCATCCTCGCCTCCACTGCGCACTGAGCACTGCGCATTGAGCACTCGACTCTTAGCCGCGCATCTTCTCGGCCTTTTCGATCACGTCTTCAATGCCGCCGACCATGTAGAAGGCCTGCTCGGGCAGATCGTCATGCTTGCCGTCCAGGACCTCGCCAAATGAGCGCACCGTCTCGCTCAGGCGGACATACTTGCCCGCCTGGCCGGTGAAGGGCTCGGCGACGAAGAAGGGCTGGCTGAGGAACTTCTGCAGGCGGCGCGCACGGCCGACGACGATCTTGTCCTCTTCGCTCAGCTCTTCGATACCCAGGATCGCGATGATGTCCTGCAGGTCCTTGTAGCGCTGCAGAGTCTGCTGCACGCCGCGGGCCACGCGGTAGTGCTCGTCGCCCACAACCAGCGGGTCGAGAATACGGCTGGTGGAGGCCAGCGGGTCAACCGCCGGATAGATACCAAGGTCGGTCAGGCGGCGCTCCAGGTTCGTGGTGGCGTCCAGGTGGGTGAAGGTGTTGGCCGGCGCAGGGTCGGTATAGTCGTCCGCCGGTACATAGACCGCCTGGATCGAGGTGATCGAGCCGCGCTTGGTGGAGGTAATGCGTTCCTGCATCGCGCCCATCTCGACCTGCAGGGTCGGCTGGTAACCCACCGCGGAGGGCAGGCGGCCCAGCAGCGCGGACACTTCGGAACCGGCCTGGGTGAAGCGGAAGATGTTGTCGATGAAGAGCAGCACGTCCTGGCCCTCTTCATCGCGGAAGTACTCAGCCATCGTCAGGCCGGTCAGGGCGACACGCAGACGCGCCCCGGGGGGCTCGTTCATCTGGCCGAAGACCATGACGGTCTGCTTGATTACGCCGGACTCGGTCATTTCCAGCAGCAGGTCATTACCCTCGCGGGTGCGCTCGCCGACGCCGGCGAAAACGGACTTGCCGGAGTGCTCGGTGGCGATGTTACGGATCAGCTCCTGGATCAGCACGGTCTTGCCGACGCCCGCTCCGCCGAAGAGGCCGATCTTGCCGCCCTTGAGGTAGGGCGCCAGCAGATCGACAACCTTGATGCCGGTCTCGAGGACCTCGGCACTGGTGGCCTGTTCGGTCAGCGGCGGAGCATCACGGTGGATCGGATACTGCTTCTGGCTGACCACCGGGCCGCGCTCATCAATCGGCACTCCCAGCACGTTGAACAGGCGGCCGAGGCAGGGCTCGCCCACCGGGATGGTGATCGGTCCGCCGAGGTCGATGGCGTCCATCCCGCGGCGCAGGCCGTCGGTGTTTTCCATGCAGATGCACTTGACCAGGTTGTCGCCAAGATGCTGGGCAACCTCGGAGATGATCCGCTCGCCGGATTCCGGGTGCACAACCTCAACCGCGTTGTAGATCGCGGGCAGCTGCCCCTCGGGGAACTCCACGCTCAGCGTCGGGCCGATGATCTCAACGATCTTGCCCACCGTGCCTTTCGCTGCCGTTGCCACTGCACTCATTGCCATTGCTCCTGTGTTAGCGGACCTGGGTCCGCGCTCCTGTGGGGCCAGTCCCGCCCCGGGGGTTTACTGCTGCTTGGGCTTCTTCGCCGCACTGGCAGCAGCCGCGTCACGCGCCTTGATCAGCGCGTTGTAGTCCGCATCTGTGAGGCCGAAGGAGTTGTCGAGAATGATGGCGATGAGTCCGCCGTACTGCTCGCGCTGTTCCTTGCTGACCAGGATCTTGATCATCCAGGGCGTGTCGCCCGTGAAAGTGCTGAAGGTGTAAAGCACCGCGCCCTTCGCGTTGGCCATGCCCTTGGGCGGGGCAACTTCGTAGAAGATCGGCACGAAGTACTGCACCGGGCGGCCCGGGCGCACCGTGCGCTTGCCGGTCTTCTCATCAATGGCGAAGCCGTAGGGCAGCGCCTTGATGTCCGGACGCTTGGTGATCATCTTGTTGCCCGACTTGATGTTGAGGCTCATCTGGGTGTTGAGGAAGGCCCAGAAGCGCTTGGCCCGCTCTTCCTTGCGGGCTTCGTCGGTCGTGCCGGCCGGCAGGTCGCGGGTCAGGCCACCGTCGAAGATGTCGACCTCGAAGATCATGTCCGTCGGGTCGGTCGGCTTTTCAGTCGGCGCTGTCGAAGTCAGGACATAGATCGGCAGGCCTTCCTTGACCTTGTTGGTCTTGGGATCCCGGCCCTGCTCCTGCAGCACCCAGTTCTTGGGCAGCACGAAGTGGGCATGGATGCCGAACTTGTCGATCTTGTAGGTGTTAATGTCCTTGGTGAGCTGCTCGAGGGTCATTACGACCGATCCGATCGCTCCCGGAGGGGCATCATTCCCCTGGGCGAATGCCGGCGCGAGCAGCAGCAGCGCCGCCAGCGGCGCCAAGAGCAGACTCCTGTAAAAGCTTGTCAACATCTCTGAAACCCCCTTTCTTCCAACCCCAACCGAAGACAATAAGCGCCTAACCCTTAAGCGCCTCGGCACCGCCGACGATATCAAGCAGCTCCAGAGTAATGCCGGCCTGGCGGGCCTTGTTGTACTGGAGCGTCAGATCGCTGATCATGTCGCCCGCCGCCTTGGTGGCATTCTCCATCGCCACCATGCGCGAGCCGTTTTCCGAAGTGAAGTTCTCCAGCGCCGCCTGGAACAGCACGGTCTGGAAGTAACGCGGGAGCAGGACCTCCAGCAGCGCTTCGGGACTCGGCTCGAGGCTGACGTCCTCGCGGAAGGCGCTGCTTTGTGTGTCCTGCGCGGCCGGCGCCTCAATCGGAAGCAGGCGCACGGCAGTAGGAATGTTCTTGACGACGTTAACGAAGCGCGCGTAGATCAGGTGCACTTCGCTGACCTGCTGGCCCATGTAGGCACTGGTCAGGAGATTCACCAGCGGCTTCATATCGGCGAAGCTGCTTTTGTGGGTATAGCTGGCGAAGAAATCACGCTTGGCCAGGCCGCGGCTCTTGAAGTACTGGTAGCCCTTGCGGCCGACGAGGACCAGATCGACTTCGCGGCCAAGGCTCTGCTGCTGGCGCAGGAAGTCCTCCGCCCGGCGGATGAGGTTCGTGTTGAAGCTGCCGCAGAGGCCCTTGTCGCTGGTGAAAAGCACCAGCATGACCCGCGGCACATCCGGCGCGATATGGCGCAGGAAGGGATGCTCGAAACTGCCGCCGGAAGTGACATCGCCAAGGCGCTGCATGACGCGGCGCAGGGTGTCGCTGTAGGGGCGGCTGGCCTGGGTGCGGCCTTCACTTTTGCGCAGACGGGCGGCGGCCACCATCTTCATGGCCTTGGTGATCTGCTGCGTATTCTTGACGGATTTTATCCGCCGACGGATCTCCTTGCCGCCCTTAGCCACGCTTCTTCTCCTTGCTTGTCCTGGCGCTGCCCGCTCCGTTCTTGCCGGATCCGGCCTGCGCCTTCACTTTGTCCTTCGTCTTCGCCGGGGTGCCCGTCAGCGGGCTTTGCTGCACCGGCACCGTGATTTTCCCGCCACCGCCCGGGGTTGCGATCCTGCCGGATGTGCTGTCCGGGCCCATCTCCACCATGTGGCGGCGGAAGCCGATCTCGGTCTCATCCACCCCGGGCCGGTAGTTCATCCGGTCCGGGAACTGCAGGATGGTCTGGATATAGCCCCACTGGATCAGCACCGCAGCCCGGTGGCAGACCTCGGCCCGCTTTTCCGGCGGGATATAGGCCCCCTGGTCGTCATAGACCGGAATGGTGCAGTAGCTCGGGTTTTCAATCCACAAACCAAAACTGTCCAGCCCGAGCACCATGGCGACAAAACGCTCGCTTTCGATGCCCTGGACGGACAGCAGTTCGTAGGCCTCGCGATGCAGATGTACCAGCACCCGGGTGCCGAGTACGGTCTCCATCGTTATGGCCTGACGTTCCGCCATCCTTTACTGTTCGCCTCCGTACTGGGCGCTGAATTCCTGGAACGCGGCCTTGAGCTTGTCGTCGATGCCTTCAAGCGAAGACTTGGCGCGCAGCTCGAGAACCAGATCGCCATACTTTTCCTTCAGCCAGGCGATCAGCTTGTCGGCAATGGCGCGCGTGTCGCGCGCCGGATACTTGTCATAAACACCGGAAGCGCCGGCGAAGATCGCCAGCACCTGCTCCTCGACCGGCACCGGCTGGTACTGGCCCTGCTTGAGCAGTTCGACCATGCGCTCACCGCGGGTGAGCTGGGCCTGGGTGGCCGCGTCGAGGTCCGAGCCGAACTGGGCGAAGGCCGCCAGTTCGCGGTACTGGGCGAGGTCGAGCTTCAGGGAGCCTGCGACCTTCTTCATCGCCTTGGTCTGGGCGTTACCGCCGACTCGGGACACGGAGATACCAACGTTGATCGCCGGACGTACGCCCTGATAGAACAGGTCGCTTTCCAGGAAGATCTGGCCGTCGGTAATCGAGATTACGTTCGTCGGAATGTAGGCCGAAACGTCGCCGGCCTGGGTTTCAATCACCGGCAGAGCCGTGATCGAACCACCGCGCTTGACCGGCAGGTGCGTGATGCTTTCGCCGGTGTGCGGGGACTTGTGGAAGGCTTCCTGGTCCTCATACTTGTGGCCAGGCATCAGCGGGATCATCTGGCCGGTCTTGGGATCGATCTTGTAGTCGGCCAGCTTGACTGCGCGCTCCAGCAGACGGCTGTGCGCATAGAAAATATCGCCCGGGTAGGCTTCGCGGCCCGGCGGACGACGCAGCAGCAGCGACAGGGTACGGTAGGCCGCCGCCTGCTTGGACAGATCGTCATAGGCGATCAGCACGTCAAAACCTTTGTACATGAAGTACTCGGCGATCGCTGAGCCTGCATAGGGGGCGATGTACTGCAGCGGGGCGGGGTCCGAAGCCGTAGCTGAGACGATGACGGTGTAGTCCATCGCGCCGAACTCTTCCAGCTTCTTGATCGTGCGGGCCACCGTGGATTCTTTCTGACCAATGACGACATAGATGCAAAACACCGGCGTCTCGGTCTGGTGGGTGTACTTCTGGTTGATGATCGTGTCGAGGATTACCGCGGTCTTCCCGGTCGAGCGGTCGCCGATGATCAGCTCGCGCTGGCCGCGTCCAATCGGGATCATCGAGTCGATCGCCTTAAGGCCGGTCTGCAGCGGCTGCTTCACCGGCTGGCGATAAACGACGCCGTCGGCCTTGCGCTCCAGCGGGCGGCCTTCGGAGACCACGATGGGCCCCTTGCCGTCCAGCGGCTCGCCCAGGGGGTTGATGACCCGGCCCAGCTGCGCCTCGCCGCAGGGGATCTGGAGGACCTTCCCCGTGCGCTTGACGTAGTCGCCTTCCTTAACCTTGGTCGCATCACCCAGCAGCACGACGCCGACGCTGTCCGCTTCGAGGTTAAGGGCCATGCCCGTCACCCCGCCGGGGAACTCCAGCATCTCGGCGGCCAGGCAGTTGCTCAGGCCGAAGACGCGGGCGATACCGTCGCCCACCTGGATCACGGTGCCGCGATCTTCAAGCTTGAGATCAGCGTCGTAGGACGCGATCTCCTGCTTGAGCAGCGCGGTGATTTCCTCTGGTCGAATTGCCGACATAACGATGCCTCACCATTGTCCGGGCCACTGGAGCGGCCCAAACTTGCCAATCCAAACAATTCATGCGGCCGCCGGGCGGCCGCGGTTACTTTCGAACTTTAGAGTCCCTGGCGCACAACACGGTCGAGCCGGCTGCGCAGGGCCTGCATCCGGCTGGAGACAGTCCCGTCGAGCACCAGGTTGCGGCCCAGGCGCACCATCACCCCGCCGAGCAGGGAGGGGTCGACCTGAGCGGTGATCCGCAGCTGGCCATAGGCGCTGAAGCGCTTGAGCTGATCTTCGATCGCCTGCTGCTGTTCCGCACTGAGCGGGACGGCGCTGACGATGGTCGCTTCCTCGACGCCGCGGCTCTGGTCCGTCAGCACATCGAAGTGCTCCATGATCTGGGGCAGCTCACCGATGCGCTTCTTGTCCACCAGCAGCATCAGCAGATTCACCATCAGCGGGTCAAGCCGGCCGCCGAACTGCTTGCGCAGGACGTCCTTCTTGCGTTCCGCGGGAATCTGCGGGCTGGTCAGAAAGTCCTTGACCAGGCGGTCGTCGAAGAGCCGCGCGACACTCTTGGCCTCGGCGTCGACTTTCTCGACCCGGCCGGCCTCGAGCACCGCTGCGAACAGGGCTACCGCATAGCGCTTGGCTACCGTCGACAGCATGCTAGTTCAGCCTCTTGAGATCGTCGATGAAGCCGGCGACCAGCTTGTCGTGCTGGCCACGGTCCAGGCCATCCTTGAGCACGCGGTTGGAGATGTCGAAGCTCAGGCCGACCGCGGCTTCCCGCAGTTCGGCAATCGCCTTTTCCTTCTCGCGCTGGATGTCTTCCTGGGTCTTGGCCAGCAGCTTTTCACGCTGCCCCTCGGCTTCAATGCGAATCTGCTCGGCCATCTGCTTGCCGCGGTCGAGGGATTCCTGCAGCTTGGACTGCGCCTCCGCCTGGATCTGCGCCAGATGGGCCTCATAGTCGGCCTTCATCTTCGCCACTTCCTGGCGGGCCTCATCCACTTCGCGGAAGGCCTGCTCGATGCTGTCCCGGCGCTCGTCAACAACGTTCAGCACGGCCCCGAAGAGAGACTTCCTCAGGAACATCCACAGAACGATGAAGCCGATCGCGCTGGAAACCAGCAGCGGAAAGTTGATTAGCTTGAGAATTTCGCCCAAGGTTTCCTTCCTACTGGATCTTGCCCATCAGAACGAAGGCAAGGACCAGGGCATAGATCGCCAGCGCCTCGATGAACGCCGCGCCGATCAGCATCGCGGTCTGAATCTTGCCGATGGCTTCCGGCTGGCGGCCCATGGCTTCCATGGCACCGTTGACGGCGTTGCCGATACCAAGACCGGCACCAAAGGCAGCCAGACCCAGGCCGATAGGCAAAGCCAGACCCAGTGCAGCTCCTGCTTCCATAACTCTACTCCTCTTAATACAGTTGTTTAGGCGTGGGCATGGCTTGCAGAATGGCCATGACCGTGCTCATCGTGATGATGCTCTTCGTGATGATGCTCGTGGGGCTCCCACAGCGTGATGTACACCGCGGACAGCAGGCTGAAAATCAGCGCCTGGACTGCGCCCAGCAGCAGCCCCAGGAACAGGAAGGGAATATGCAGTGGAATGGCGATCGCGGTGTCGCCGATTGGTATCTGCAGCAGGCCGCCGAAGACACCCAGCAGCACGTCCTTGCCCAGGACGTTGCCGAAGAGTCGCAGCGACAGGCTCATCGGCTGGATCAGCGCCTCCATCACGTGGATCACGATGAAGAGGATCGCCATGAAGATGATCAGGAAGTACGAGCCAATGCCGAGGCCAAGCTCCTTGGCCGAGGGCAGCGCGCCGGGATAGTGGGCCAGGTAGCCCATCGGGCTCTTGGCGATGGAGCTGCCGTGGACATAGAAGAAAACCAGCACAGCCATGCCCAGGTTGAAGGACAGGTTGGATGTGCTGGCATGGCCCATGAAGACCAGGCCGAAGAGGTTGCAGCAGAGGATATAGATAAACAGCGTGCCGATGAAGGGCAGGTGCCGGCGGACGTTCTGCTTACCAAGGATGGCGCCGAAGAAATCTTCGAAGAAGGTCACCACGATCTCGGCAAACATGGCCAGGCGGGTCATGCGCTGGCCCTTGACCGGCGCGGCCCGCAGCTGTTTGCTGGCGATGCCGAAAAGCACCATCAGGAAGATGATGATCAGGGCGGCATAGAAAAGATGCTCAAAGGCCTTGAAGGGACCGCCCATCGGGTCATTCAGCCCGGTGCTGGCGATGGCCTCGTTCATCTGCTCGGCGGCTTCCGGGGCGATACCTTCGCTGCCGTGGCTGCCTTCCATCAGATGATGGATCGTTCCGATCAGGTCAGGCAGATGGGGGATCTCGGCCGATTCGGCCTCATGTCCGCCTTCGCCGTGCTCGGCCTCGCTGTGGGATCCCGCGGCGTGCATGTCCTCGCCCGCCGCGACCGCGTGGCCGTGATCATCACCGTGGGCGTAGTCCTGGGCTGCGGCCGGCAGCGCGCAAAGGCACATGCCAAGCAGAGCGGCCAGAGCTGCGAAAGTTAATTTTGAGAACCTGTTCAACCTTCCCCTCGCGTGCAAAGCCCGAAAGAGTGATTCGGAGAAAATGCGCATCCAAGCTGGCCTTGGCCCCATCAGGGCCGGGGGGAAGAGGGGTCTTCCACCCTGGGCCGCGCGCTCAGCCCGCGCACCACAATGACCACCGGAAGCGTGATCAGACCAGCCGCCAGGCCCATCGGCTCGAGGTAATCCCTCGTGAAGAGCCAATAGAGCAGGAGGTAGGCCGCCGGAATCTTAGCACACGACAGCAGGAAAATAAACGTTCTGGAGCGTCCCTGCAGGCGAAGCATAGCCCCCAGCAGCCAGGCCAGCAGGGCGGTGTTGATGCCCACCCAGATGCATCCGGCGCCAAAGCTGATGGCCAGGGCCTCGTAGCCGACAATGCTGCCCAGCAGGGCTGCGGCCAGACCCAGCGCGAGATAATCGCGGATCAGCAGGCGGGAAAAGGCGCCGATGTCGGTCACAGCGCCATTGTAGGGCTTGTGTCGCCCGGCTGCCGGTCAGGATCCGCTGCTCAAGCGGCTGAGCATGCGGATCGTTGAAGCCAGGCCGGCAATAGTCCCGAGCAGGATCAGGGTGATCATCCAAAAGCCCGTATTGAGACTGCGATCCAGCCAGCTGCCCAGCAGCCAGCCGCCGACGGGACCCGCAGCCAGCGTCATCGGGATGCTCATGCCGTAGGCCAGGCCGCGCATGCGGCTGACCCGGTCGCGCTCCTGGCGCTTTTCATTGCGTTGCCTGAGCTTTTCGAGCTCGGAGTCCGGGTGCCGCCTGTATTTGAAGCGAAAGTCCATAACTGCAGTTCCAGACCGGGCGGAGGTGCAGGAGGTTGCCTAGTGCCAGCGGCTGGTGCGGCGGACGCGGGGGCCGCCATCCTCATCCTCGTCCTCGTCGTCTTCTACCGGGTGCACCGTCAGCCCACTGGGACGGGGCGTCTCGTCGTCGGCGTCAGCACCTTCGCCTGCCCCGGCGCTTTCATGCACTGCCTCGGCGTCAACGGCAGCCGCGGCAGGATCGAAGAGCTGCGCGCTGCGAACGGGGCCGGGCAGCTCGATATTCTCCAGCGGCTCGTCGTCGTAATCTTCCACAGCCACAGCGGACCCGGTCGGGGAAGCAGAGGCCGGCTGAATCTCCGCCAGCACTGGTACTTCCAGTGCCCCGTCATCTTTCGTCAGCGCCTCGTCTTCATAGATAGCCGGGTCGTCGGCGGCACCAGACACGGCATAGGCTGCCATGTCGTCATCGAGGTCTTCCTCCAGCCACTCGTCGTCGCCTTCGTTGTATGGGTCTGCCTCGGGCTCGTCGACATCCGGCTCTACATCCTCCCAGCTTTCATGCCGCAGCTCGGCGGCAGTGCCGTGACTGCTGCGCAACGCTGGCACGCCGGGCTCAACCGGCCTGGCCCCGCTGAGCGCGGCGGAAAAGGCATCAATGTCCAGATCCCTCTGCGGCTCTGACTCGGCCGCGGGAGCAGACGCAGCAGGCGGCGAGAATACAGCGGGCTGCCGTGCCGGGGTTTCCCGCGAAGCGGGCTGCGGACCAGCCTCGGCCAGCATGGGCGCGCTGTGAGGCCGGGCGGGGGCCTCAGGCTGGGCTGGCAGCAGCTGCGGGTTATGGTGCTCCAGTCGGGCCATGAAGCCGGACAGGAGGCCGTAGAATTCGTACTCGAAGCGCTCGCGCTGCGACTGCAGATCGGCCAGTCCGGCGCGGATCTGGTCTGCTTCAAGGCGGGCCTGGGCAATGATCGTTTCGGCCTGCGCCCGGGCCGCATGGGCCAGGTCTTCGCCTGTCTTCTGGGCCAGCATGACCGAACTCTTGAGCAGGTCTTCACTTTCCTTATAGGTCCGTAACTGGCTTTCGAGTTCGGCAATCCGGCTGCGGTACTGGGCGATCTGGGTCGTGTAGTCGCCGACGGCCTGCAGCACGGCGCTGCGGAAGAGCTCGACCTCATTGCGGTCGTAGCCACGCATGCCGACCTTGAAGACGGCGTTCTCAATGTCGAGGGGTGTCAGTTGGCTCATCGCACATTTCGGGCGACCGCGCCCACAACAATGCTGAGAATGCTGAGGAAGGCCACGGCAAGCATTGGCGAGAGGTCGAACATTCCCACCTGCAGTCGCATGCCGCGGAAAAGGGCGATATACGGCTCCACCATGCCTTCAACGGCGCGGTACAAGCTGTTGTAACGCCAGGAAGGGTTAAAGCTGCCCAGCGACCAGACGATGATCAGCAGAATGTAGAGCTCGATCGCACCCTGCAGCACCCTGACGAATAGTTCCACGGACGGATTGTAACACTCCCGCCCGCCGCCGCTCGCAGCTAGAGGTCAAAGTACTTGTGCGGTTCATCGCTGCGCGCTGCCACCGGCTCGGCCGGATTGCCCGGCTGGGCCGGCTGGGCCGCCACCGGCTGACGACCGAGCAGGCCAAGATCGTTGATCTCATCCAGCAACTCGCGGGTCAACACTTCGCTGAGGGCTTGGGACAGATCGCCGCGGAAGCGCGAGCGCACCTGGGGGTCGTTATCGAGGGCGTGCCGGAACAGCTCTACCAGTCTGGCGCGGTCGCGGCCGGCCAGCTTAAGCATGGTCTCGCGCACCTGCAGCACCTGCTCCCGGGGCAGCAGCCGCAGGGCGAGCATGGCGGTCTGTTCCTCGCTGCCGATGACGCAGTACTTCAGCAGAACTCCGATCTTGCGCTGGCTGATCCGCTTGGGGATCGGCTGGTTGTTGTAGACCGCGAAGATGAAATCGCAGTAGTCGCGTACGGCGTCTTCGCGGCTGGCGCCGTCCTTCTCGTTCTGGGTGCCAACAATGGTAAGCTTCTTCTCCTGGCCGGTGAACTTGCGCACGGCCTTCTGCTCGATCTCGCCGGCGTACTCCGCCATGAAGCTGTCGCTGACCCGCTCGCCGCGGTAGTTGAATATGTCGCCGCGGGCAAGATATTGACCAAAGAGGCGCAGCACCGCCTGGTCCAGGGAAGACAGCGACAGGTTTGGACCATGACGCGGTGTGTCCGCTGCGACAAAGCCCAGCAGGAAGCGATCGTCAAGCCAGCGCGAAACACCCACGCCGGGGACGATGACGATCGGCGGCAACTGGGGCCAGCCTTCGGAGTCATGGGGAAAACAGTTGGGATGCAGTGCGTCGAGCTTCAGCAGGGCCGAGGCGACGTTCCAGGGCGTGGCAAAGCACTCGTGCAGCGGGTCTTCGAGCCGGCCGAGCTGCTCACAGAGCAGGATTGAGGCACCGTTGATCCCTGTTCGATGTTCGGCAACGAGGCTGGCCTCGGCCGAGCGCTGCATCGACTCGCAGTCCGCCAGTGCACGGGCCAGGCCTTCACCGTTGAGCATCACCGGTCCGCCGTCATAGCTGCTTCGCGAGTTCTGGCTGGCGTTGGCACTGGAGATACGATGGGCCTGCATTCGCGCCTGCAGCATGAACTGCCGAAGTTGCGCCGCATCGGAGCACAAGCCTTCAAAGCAGGCCTTGAGTTCGTACTGCAGCCGGCGCAGCTCCGTGCCGCCGGCCTCCATCTGACTGGCGCTGAGCTCGTAGGCAGCCAGTGCGTGATAGTCATGCTGGGCCGCGCTGAGCAGTTCGCCAGCCAGACGATTGAGGTCGCCAACTTCCTTGAGCGCGGGAGCCAGCCGGTCAGCGCGCAAGAGCTCCATCAGGCCGCGGGCCGCGCTGGCGAGCTGAGTTTGTGCATGGCGCAGCTGGGTGACAGTGTGCTCGAGGTCGTGCCGCTCTGCGGTAAGGTCCCGGGTCTTGCCGCGAACGGCGGTGCCGGGACTGCGTCCGGAGCGCTCGGGGTCATAGGGATCCATCTCGCCGGATGCCAGCAGCCAGAGCCTCTGGAGCGGCATCAGCACGGCAGGCAGGTCCTGCAGGACCTGAGCCTGGGCTGCCAGGGCATGCGACTCGTGATCAGTCTCCGCAGACCCGCTGACAGGAGCGGCGCCAGTTCCGGGCGCCAGACGCCAGCTGGCCTTGAGCAGCAGCTCAAACTCGATCAGCAGGGCTTGATAGAGTTCGCGGGGCAGCAGTTCGATCAGCTGCTTGCCGCCGCCGGGAAGGCTGAGCTCAACCTTGTCGCTGAGCGCTCCCGTGAACAGGAAGAGCTGCTGAGCCGGGTTAAGTTCCCCGCGGCCGCTGCTGAGCAGTCCGCGAGCGACAGCCAGCCAGGCAGCCCGCAACTTGGGCGCGGCCCCGGCCTGGGTATCGCCGTCGCGCTCCGCCTGCAGCGCCAGCAGGGCCTGGCCCAGCCTGGCCAGGGCGTCCGGCGGTGCAGCGCTTACGACCTGCTTGAAGTAATGGTTGATCTCCCGATCCTGCATGCGGCTCCATCCAGTGGCGGCGGACCATGGCCAGCCATACCACCCCGGATTTATCGGCAGCCGTAAAGCAAAAGGGCAGCCCTTGCGGGCTGCCCTTTCCAAAGTCGGTCCGACTGGACTAGTTTCCGGCGATCAGGAAGCCGTTCTTGTCCAGGAAGTTCTTACCGGTGTAATCCACATCGAAGGGGATCAGGAAGTGCTCGCCGCCGATTGGCAGGCCGATTTCATCCACATCCGCCGCGTTGCAGAAGACGAAGACACCGTTTGTATCGGTCGGCAGGCTGGTCACGGTGTAGTTACCGTTCGCATCCGAGATGCCGGAGCCGTAGAAGACAGCGTGAGCGGAGTCCCAGACCTCGACGTGGACGCCGGGGAAGGGCTCATCCGGGGGATCAGGGTTGCCGATCGGATCGGGCCAGTCGGCCGTCAGGCGGGTGACCTGACCGCTGACCGACAGGTTACCGCCGCCGCCGCCGCCCTTGGCCACGAAGTCAACACCAGTGGCATCCGGCGGGAGCGAGACGTTGCGGCTGGCCGGCAGGAAGGTGAAGTTCGCCATGGACGGGATGACCGTGCCGGCGCCATCGGCAACACCGGTGATGGTGTAATCGCCGTTGGCATCCGTAACATCGCTCAGCGCGCCGATGGCGACCGTCACACCCGCCAGCGGGCTGTCGCCGACGTTGTCGTCGTCTGTGTCCTCGAGGACGGTACCGGAAACGTTATTATTGCCGCCGCCACCGCCGCCGCCGTTGTCGGTGGCCTTGAGGGTGGCAGTCTGGCTGAAGATACCGCTGTTGGCGATCGCATTGCCGGTGCCGGTGTCGAGCGCGCCAGTCCAGAACCAGAAGAAGTAGGTTCCGGCAACGAGCTTGGCATCCTGGACCACGGCGAACTGAGTGCCGTCGGCGCTGTAGTGCTCGATGTCGTTGCGGACATCGACGCTGACATCGCCATCCTTGTCGAGGCGGCTCAGCGGGAACTGCAGCAGGGCGCCGTTGATGTCAGCGGTCACGTCGATCGGGTAGATCAGGTTAACCGGCTGAGTCACCTGGCTGTTGGTGAAGGGGTCAGTGTACTGGGCCATGACCACGAAGAAGAGGTAAGTCTTCGGGCCGCTGATGCCGTCGATCTGCGGAGCGACGAAGTCGAAGCCGCTGATATCAACGGAGCCGGTCTTCAGCTCAGCGCCGGTGCCCGGGACCACGCTCTGGACGATGGCTGAACAGATCAGCGGGTCAACGCTGGTCGCACTTGCCAGATCGGAGCGCTGGATAGTCACGAAGCCGGAGAGATCATCCTGCACGCCAACCGGCAGGGTGAACTCGATGGCATCTTCCTCGCCAACCTTCGTGGCCGGCCAGGTGATGTTGCCACCCGGGACGGCAGTGCCGTCGCCGGGAGCCGAGCTGTTCAGCCAGATCTGGCCGCCCGTGTCGCCGAGGTTGAAACCGCGGATCCGAACACGGGTGCCAGCCGCACTGCGACGCCAGGCATAGGGGCGCGGGGACACGGCTGTGCCGAGGAACTTGTTCGGGTCGCGGACGATGGCCGGAAGTTCCTGCGTGCCGTTAACCACGCCGGTGAAGGCACTGGTGTAGAAGGTCACGCCGCCGAAGAAGACGAAGTCGTTATAGAGGAGCTTGGCCGCATCGTTTGGATCGTTCCAGCGGCTCCACTCGTTCTCGGAAGCCTCGGGCTGACCGAAGTCCAGGGGCTCAACCGCGGTGATGACGATCTCATCCGCACCCACAACCTTAACGGAGGGGCCGAGCAGGATCGCGACATCGCCCGTGGTCGAATCTGTTACCTGTACCGAAGTGCTGTAGGTGCCCTTGGCAGCATAGGTATAGCTCAGCGGCAGGCTGGTGCCGTTCACCGTGGTGGTGGTATCGCCGCCGATCGGGAACAGCTTGTAGCTGTAGTTACCCGAGCCGCCGGCCACCGAGACGTTGAACTTGAAGGCAGTCTTGCCCGCAACGCCGATCTTCGGCGAAACGGTGACAGAGCCCACCAGCGAGGTGGCCAGGGTCACCGCGAAGGGCGCGCTGGTCAGGCCGTTGTCGGCCGTCACGGTAACGAGAATCGAGCTGGGATCGCCAGTGATGGCGGGCAGCGCGGTCACAGTGACCTGACCGTTGTTCCAGCTGGCAACCGACTGCGGAGCGCCGGTGCCGATGTTGAGGCGACCCGTACCCTTCGTGCTGCCGAAGTACTTACCGAAGACCGTAACCGGCTGACCGATCTTCAGGGCACCAGGCGACACGCCGGTGATAACCGGGGTGTTGGCCACGATGAAGGTCTGGCTGTCATAGACATCGCCGCCCACCGTGACGCGGATCGGACCAGTGATTGCACCGTCCGGGATCGTAACCTTGATCAGGTTGTTGGTCCAGCTGGAGACCGGCAGGCTCATGCCATTAATAGTGGCCTTCGAGCCGCCCTGCTGGTTGCCAAAGCCATCGCCAACGATATCGACCTGAGTGCCGATCGGGCCGTTGGCCGGAGTGATGCTGGTGATCTGCAGCTCGCCGGAGCCCGGAGGCGGCTGGGCCACGAAGGCCTTGGCGTTGCTCTTCACACCACCCACCTCAACATACACATCGCCGGTCACAGCGTTGGCCGGGACCAGGACGGTGATTGAGGTGTTGGACCACTTGGGCAGGCTGCTGATCGAGTCGGTAACCACCGTGGCCTCAACCACGCCCGTACCGGCATCAGCAGTCTCGAAGAAGACGCCGCTGGTCTCGGCAAAAGCGCCGAAGTTAATACCAGTCAGCACGACTTCATCGGTGCCGCGGCGGCCGTAATCCGGGGTGATCGCGTAAAGCAGCGGTGTACCCGGAACGATCTGGCCAATGATGAGCTGGGCGTTGCCGCCGCTCTGGCTGACCAGGCCGTTCTGCTTAACCACTACGATGCCCGAGGTCATACCAGGCACAACGACAGCACGGATCTGAGTGTCAGTCCAGGAGGTAATGCTGAAGTTCGTGTTGTTCAGCGTAACAGTACCGCTGTTCTGGCTGGCCCCAAAGTTGGAGCCACTAATTACAACCTCATCGCCCGCCTGCGCCGCAGAACGACTCAGGTTGAAAATGCTCGGGGCGATTCCGTTAAGGTCGCCGTCGTCATTTCCACCGCCGCTGCTTGAGCAGGACACGATGAGACTGGCCACAACCAATGCCAGCGCCCGCCAAAGCAGGCCGCTATTGAGTTTGGCTAACATTTGCCGAAGCCTCCTTTACTGCCGGTCAGCACTCCATTTGGAGAAGGATAGATTGGATTATAACTGAAATCCACGCATTGCAATACAGAAGGGCCCGCATTGCCTTGCGACGCCAAGCCGGGATTCCAGTCTCGCAGACCTTTCTCCCCACCAATTGTTCTACCCCGCAGTCAGCTCCAGCCAAACTTGTGTTTAGCAAATGATATTGACGCCGTGGAGTGGCGGCAGGTTACATCGCCGGACCGGCGCCCTGTGCCGCCGGGGCTTCCTCCGGGATCGGCGGGAGCAGATCGCGCGGGTTTGAGCTGCCGAGGATATCGGCCCCCGCATCCAGCAGCAGTCTGGCCTCATCATGGCTGCGGATGCCCCCGCTGGCCTTGACCAGGCAGCGGTCTCCGGCGAGTTGGCGCAGCAGAATCACATCTTCCAGCCTGGTTGCTTCACGGCTGTAGCCGGTTGAGGTTTTCAGGCAGTCCACCCCGGCTTCAAGCAGGGTTTCCGCCGCTGCCCGGATCTGGTCCGGGCTCAAAATCGGGGTCTCAAGGATGCACTTGAGCAGCATCCCATGGGCGCGGCAAACATATATAAGGTCTCGCGCTTCACGGCCGAGCTTAGCGAAGTTGCCGTTGAGAATCGCGAACAGGTCCATCACCACATCCAGCTCGTCCACCCCCTGCTCGGCCAGCTCGCTGGCGGTGAAAATCTTGGCTGCGAGAGAGTCATTGCCCAGGGGATAACTGACCACGCTGGCCACCCGCAGATCGGGGTTGTGCTTCTTGACTGTCCCGGCCAGCAGCGGTGCGACGCAGATGGCGCGCAGCCCGAGGTTGCGCGTATCTGCAACGGCCCGCTGCAGCGCGGCCACGCTGGCGCCCTGGTCGACTTTCAGAAAGGCGTTGTCGATCCGCCCGGCTACCTGGTCAATGTTCATGCCCCTGTTCCTTTACCGAGAGAAGCGATTTTACCCCGGCGCGCCTTGTCGGCGCTGCGAAAAAACTGTATAACCGCCGCAGGCTGAAGTTTAGAAGCGGGGGACCACATGTCCTGTTCCACCTCCACAATGCCGCGTATTCGCGCCGCCATTTCCACCCTGGCCTTCGCGCTGCTGCTTGGCAGCTGCGGTGGACAGGGGGGCGGCCTTGCCCCAGCGGGTTTGACGCCACAGAACGCGCCGAGCTTTGGCGAGCTGTCGCGGCTGCTGGACCAGGAGTTCGCCCGCCTGGGCATTGATCCCCAGCGCAGCGCCGCGGCTGTTTTCGCCGGCGGCGAGGATCCGCGTGTTTTTGATCTTGAGGTCATGGCGCTGGGGCCGGGAACGGCGGAGAACACTTTTCAGGTGGAATTGAGCTGGACCGAACGCCTGGTGGGCGACTACGACGGCAACGGCCGCGTGACTGTCAACGACCTGACGCCCATTGGCATAAACTTCGGAGCTGATGTCGTCTATGACCCGGCGAGCCAGCACCAGGGCTTTGGCGGCTGGCCCAGCGGAGATCCCGAAGACGAGGGCGAAGGCCAGGCCAACTGGCAGCTCGCCAAGGTTGACGGCAACGCCGACGGCGTGATCAGTGTTCAGGACCTGACGCCGATCGCGATCCACTGGCAGCAGAAGCTGGACGGCTACCGCGTTTATCGACAGGGACCGGGCGACACGGAGCCGGTGCTGGTGCCCAATCCCCTGGACGGAGCCAGCCCGCTGACCCTGCCGCGGCAGGAAGGCGCCCCAAGCCCGCAGCGTTACCGGCTCATTCTGGAGGAGCCCTGCGATGGTGCCTTCCAGTATGACTATTTTGTTGTGCCCTTCTCAGTGGACGAGGAAGAAGAGGGCGACCGCTCCAACGGCGGCTTCGCCTCGTTTAATGGCTGCGAGCCGATGCCGGTGGCCAGAGTTGAGGCGAATCCGCGCTCAGGGGAGGTGCCGCTGAGTGTCAGCTTTGATGCCACGACCAGCTCTGACCTGGACGGCAGCATCAGCAGCTATGAGATCGACTTCGGCGAAGGCGGCGGCTTTGAAGTAATGGCCGACGGCCTGGCAGAACATACTTACAACATCGCTGGCGAATTCATGGTGCGTACAAGGGTCTTTGATGACAGCGGCCTGCTTGACGTTTCTGACGCCGTGGTGATCAGTGCACTGGAGCCGGGCAGCAACCGCCCGCCTGTGGCAAGCCTGGAAAGCAGCAATCTCAGCGCGAATGCCGCGCCGCTGGAGGTCAGCTTCGATGCTTCGGCCAGCAGTGATCCGGAAGGCGATGAGCTGAGTTTCGCCTGGGATTTTGGCGATGGCAGCAGCGATACGGAATCGGGCGCCTCTGTCAGCCACAACTATGGTGCGAACGGCGCGTATGAAGTTCGCCTCACGGTCAGCGACGGCAATGGCGGATCGGACAGCGCATCTGTGACTGTGCGGATCGGCAACCCGCCTGGTGCGATTGTGAGCGCCACCCCGCTGGCCGGCAACGCACCGCTGAGCGTGCGCTTTGACGCCAGCGGCAGCTCCGACAAGTCTCCTGGCAGCATCGCCCGCTATCTCTGGGACTGGGACAGCGACGGGCTGGTTGACCTCGACAGCAAGACGACGGCCATTTTGAACCATGACTTCACCGAGCCCGGAGACTATCTGGTGCGCCTGACGGTTGAGGACGACGAAGGCCTGGTCCACAGCGTTGACCACAGCAGCGACGGGCTGCCACTGCTGGTTCATGTAAACGCGCCCCCGACGGTGGAGCTGAGCGCCGACCCGCTTGAAGGCGACAAGGACCTGCTGGTCAGCCTGAGCGCCGAGGCGGCCGACAGCGACGGCGTGATCGCGGACATCGAATGGGATCTCGACGGCGATGGCATTTTCAGCGAGGCCGACAATGGCGAAAGTCTGGGCCGCGGGGAAAGCGAGCTGCAGTACCTTTATACCAACGAGGGCGCTGTTACTCCTGCGGTGCGGGTTTCAGATGATTATGGCGCTTTTGGCAGCGACGACATCAGCATCAGTGTCACGGTTAACGATCCGCCGGTGGCCGTCTTCAGCGGCGGACCGCTGAGCGGCGTCACACCTGTGGATGCCAGTTTCGACGCCTCGGAAAGCAGCGACGACCATGCCGTGGTGCTCTATGAATGGGACTGGAATAACGATGGCCTCTATGACTCCAGCGGAATCCAGCCGCTGGCCCAGCACACCTTCACCGCGGGCGGGCTGCACACCGTTGTTTTGCGCGTCAGCGACGCCAGCGGACTGACGGATACCGAGCAGATTGAGCTGGCACTTGACCGCTGGGTCCATACATGGGGCAGCATCCAGCCCGAGAGCCTCAGCGAGCTGGTCCTCGACAGCGCTGGCAACCTCTACGGCGCCGGAGGCTATACCATCGATCTGCAGCAGGATGTGCTGCTCGTCAAGTTTGACCGCAGCGGCAGCCTGGTCTGGGCCCGGCGCTGGGGCGGCCTTGAAGATGAACATGTTACCGGTGCCTGTCTGGATGCTAACGGCAATCTGCTTATCTGCGGTGACACCAAGAGCTTTGATGACGGGCTGCGCGGCTATATCGCTTCCTTTGACCCGGACGGCGCGGTGAACTGGCAGGCCCAGTGGAACACCACTGACGACATCTCACACGTTAACGGCCTGTGTCTGCATCCCAGCGGCGACATCATCGCCGCGGCGGACCGCAGCGACGGCGGCGACAAGGATGCAGCCGTGCTGCGCCTCGATGCCGCGGGCAACCTGGTCTGGCAGAAGTACTGGGCCAAGGCCAGCGGCACTGAACTTTTCAACGCTGTGACCGTTGACCCCGACGGCAACATCTACCCTGTGGGCAGCCGCTTTGACGACCTTTCCGGTCCGTCGCTGAATGCGCTGGTCACTGCATTCACTGCCGACGGCACGCTGAACTGGGACATACAGTATGACCGGGCGAACAAGGCCGACAACGCCAGCTGCGTTGACTATGACCCCTTCAGCGATAACCTGATCGTCGGCGGCAGCAGCGCCTTGAACAATAACCTGAGCAGCACGGACGGCCTGCTGATGCTGGTGGCATCAAATGGCACGGTCAACGGACGCTGGACCTGGGGCGGCAGCAGCGAGGACAGCATCGGAACAGTGCTCTTTACCAGCGACGGTCTGATCCGCGTAGCGGGCGATTCACAGGACATTACCGGGGCACCAGGCATCTTCGTTCTGGGCTATGACGGCAACCTGGGTGTTCAGGATCTGCAACTGCAGTACAACGACAGCGGTGAAGCCAGCCTCGGTGGTCTTGAGCTGGACAACGCGGGCAATATCCACCTTTCCGGTACAACAACTGGCCTGCCCGGTGCGCTTACAGTCTTCCAGGGCAACTCGCTGACTTCAAGAGTTGGAACAGTGCAAAGCAACGTGGGAGGCAGCGGCGACATCACCGCCAGTTTCGCCGCGATAACCGGCGAGGCGGCCGATCTGACCGGGACGCTGGACGGCTTCCACTTCAGCGGAAGCGCGCTGATGCTGCGCTGGGCCCCCTAGCCTGACCTGCCACCAGTTCCAGCTGTGCATGTCGAGGGCTGCTAGGCGCGCTCAACCTTGACGCGGCCGATGCGGTTCTTCTCGACGCTGAGGATGGTGAATCGCAGGCCGTCATGTTCCAGCACGTCCTGAACCGCCGGAATGCGACCCATCGCATCGACGATATAACCGCCAACCGTGTCCACGTCTTCTGACTCTAGCGGCAGCTCAAGCAGCTCGGCCAGGTCATCCAGCGGCAGCTGGGCCGTGACGACATAGCTGCCGTCTTCGCGCTGATGCACCAGCTTGCTTTCATCGTCGTACTCGTCCTGGATCTCGCCGACGATCTCCTCCAGCAGGTCCTCGATCGTCACTATGCCTGCCGTGCCGCCGTACTCATCCAGGACAACCGCCATGTGGCTCTTATGTTTCTGCAGGTCCCGCAGGGCGTCATCAACCTTCTTGCTTTCGGGCATAAACAGCGGCTCCATCAGCAGCTCGCGAAGCGTGAAGTTCTCCGTGCCGTCGCCGCGTGCCAGGAATTCAAAGAGATCGCGCAGGTGCAGGACGCCAATGACGTTATCAATCGTGTCTTCGTAGACCGGGAAGCGGCTGAAACGCGCGCCGGCCACTTCGGCCATGATGCGGTCCGCCGGCCAGGCGACATCCAGCGCCGCAACATCCGGCCGCGGCTTCATCACCTCGCGAACCGTCGTGTCGCCCATCTCAAGGATGTTCTCGATCAACTCGCGCTCAGCGTCCTCAACCTGCTCACCGCTGGCCATGGTTATCTCAAAGTCCGGAGTTTCCTCGCCATTCCTGCCGCCGTTGCGTTTGCCGATGGCACCCCAGGGAGTCAGCAGTTTTGCGATGCCATAGCCGAGGGCAACGCTCCAGCCCATGCTGCCGCGCCGCGGGCTGAAACTGCCGCTGATGCCGATTACTAATGCGACGATCAGCGCACTGGAAAATGCCAGCAGAAAGGCATCGCCCCAGGTGCCAAAGAGCGCCGTATAGAGAAACCGTGATTCGCTGCCATGGGCCCCATACCACAGCGCGCTGCTGTAGCTTTGAAGAAAGAAGCTCCAACAGACTGTGGCCAGAGTCAGATTGACCATGGCGGCCTGCAGGCTGCGCCAGGCCGCCGGGCGCTGCAGGCTGCGTGCCTGCACCCCGACGATCAGCGCCTGCATGATCAGACCGGTGGCGGCGGAGAGCAGAATCGCCAGCACCAGCATGAGAATGCCGTTCTGGCTGAAAAGCAGCGCGGGGATAAGTCCAGGAGGCAGGTCATCACTCATGGTTATGCGCGGCACCGTGAAGCGTGGATTGACAACACATTAATGTCCATAGACCCTGGTGGTTACGCCGACCCGCGCCAGCAGTCTCTCGGCGCGCTGCTGCATTTCAGCTTCATCGGCGTCAGTCTCATGGTCATAGCCCGCCAGATGCAGCAGTCCGTGGGTGATGAGGGCGATGCACTCATCTTCAAGGCTGTTGCCATTGGCAAGCGCCTGGCGCCGTGCGGTGTCCCAGGAAACAGCGATATCACCGGCGTGTGAAAGGGCTAGCGCGGTGACCTTGCGTCCATGCGTCGGCGCAGGTTCAGGCTCGCTGGGGAAGGAAAGGACATCCGTGGCGCGGTCCAAGCCGAGAAAGCCGCGGTTCAGCTCCCGGATGGCAGTATCACTGACAAAACGCAGCGCGACGATGGAATCGGGAAGCAGTTCGGCGCACACAGATTCGGCCGCAGTCAGGATGCGCGTCCAACTTCGCGGCGGTACATCCACTTCACTGGATGCCTCAAGGTGTTTCGAAGAAGATTCCACTATCTGCCCCAGGCGCTGGATTATAACAGCCCGGCTGCGCAGCCTATAATCAAGGTGTGCTCTCGCCCCTTACTCCGCTGCGGCAGGCAGTCCTGGCCGTGGCCCTTCTTGTACTGGTCGCCGGTCCCGCCGCCGCCGCGGACCAGCCAGTCGCTGCGCCCGAGGGCGCCAAGTCGCCTCCGTCCAGCAACCCCGGCACTTCGACTTCGGCCCTTGGCCGCAGCTATACCCAGGCTATGCCCCTGCCCCGCAACAGCGATCATGGCAGCCTGAGCTACACCGCGCGGGTCGTTCACAATGACCGCCAGTATCTGAGCTATGTGCGCGGCACCATTGACCTGACGAACAACGACTTTTTTGAAGAGATAACGCAGAGCTACATCCTGGATTTCAAGGTAATGCCGGGCAAGCTGCAGGCGGCGCCGCAGGCCATGCCCTCAATCTGGCAGGTTGGCGGCCGGCCGGCCCAGCGCTTCGGCAGCGTCAGCGATGCCAACTCGCTGCCCAGTTTTGGCTCGGCCCTGCTGCGGCACTTCGTGATCGGCCAGGTGATCGGCGCACCCGAGAGCATTCGCCCCGGCACCTGCTATATCGCCCAGCAGCTTGAGATCGATACCGTGCAGCTTGATGAGCGCGGCTTTGAGATTGTCGGCCGCTACCGCGGCGGGCCGCTGGTGATCGTCGGTTCGCGCCAGGACATCGGCGGACGCAAGGTGCCCAAGGATCTCGCGATTCTTGGCCCCACCGGCGAGCTGTATCAATATTTCTTTGAGGACTTCAGCTATAGCGAAGCGTCGCCGGAGCCACCGATCAGCCTGCCGAAGTTCAACGCTGCGGACTATGTCAGCTTCCCCGCCGGTGAAGCACAGGCAGTGCCGATCCGCCCGGTCAAGGACTGGCTGGTGTTTCAGGCCAGCCTGCCCAGCGGCCGCCAGCTTAATCTGTTGCTGGACTCCGGCGCCGACACGATGATTATTGACGATCTGGTGCTGGAACTGGATGCCAAGCTGACGCCTTCCGGCGAGACCACTATGGAAGGTGCTGTCGCGTCCAGCCGCATGAAGCTCTATAAAGGTTTCTCCTTCAACGTCGGCGGGGTGGAGTTCAAGAACCTGCCTGTGGTTGGCGGCACGATTACCAACATTGCCTACGGCGCCGGGATGCGAATCCATGGCGTGGTCGGCAGCGAGGTGCTGCAGCTTTGCCGCCTTGACCTAGACCTCGACAGTGGCCAGATGCGCCTGCTGCCGGCGGACAACAGCGCTACCCCTGCCGGACAGCCGCTGCCGCTGACCTTTATCAACGACTTCCCTCATGTTGAAGCCGAGGTTGCCGGCAAGGGCAAGGCCCTGATGCTGCTTGATACCGGCCAGCGTACGCCGGTCTCGGTAAACCTCGACGCGCTGCAGGATTACAAGCTAGATGACAGCCTGGTAATGGACGGCTTCCTGGGCGACATCGGCGGCTCACTGTTGCCGCGCTACATGCTGGAGAAGCTGAACCTGACGCTCGGCGGGCAGACTTTTGAGGAGAAGACCGTCGACGCGGCCCCGGAAGGCACTTACAGCTATAACGGCGTGCCCGTGATCGGCTCGATCGGCTTTTCGCTGCTGGCCCGCCATTATGGCGGTGTGACCTTCGACTACCAGAACAAGTACCTGTATCTGCGCGAACCTTCGGCGCAGCGTGAATTCAAAACCAGCGCCGAAGCCTGGACCGCCTGGCAGACCAAGCACTATGACCCGGCCAAGCTGGCGCGTCTGGTCGCCGGCGAAACGCTCAAGGTCGGCCAGCTGCTGCTGAGCGCCAGTCTGGCACCGCCGGTCGAAGCGAAGGTGCCGGCGGCGGTAAAGACGAACGCAGACCCGGTGGAGCAACTGCTGGCTGATGCTGGCTTTGAGCCAGAGAGCCAGCCTGGCACGAAGGCCGAGGTGGCCGAATCTGCCGGCGGAGCGGCTGCGGCGGACAGTCCGGCGGAAACTGCCCCGGCTGCGACAGAGGCTGCGGATCCGAACGCGCCGGCGTTCCGGGTGCGGCGTGAGCCGGGCGAAACGACCGCGGTGCCGGATTCAGTTCCGGCCGCCGAAGCCACAGAACCAGTTGTGGATGGCGGCACCTCTGCAGGCGACCTTCCGCCTGACGATGGGCTCGGTCAGGGCTCGCGGCCGGCAGGCAGCAAGCTGCCGCCGATGACGCTGAAGAAAACCGAGCGGCGCTTTGGCAGTGGACGCGGCGCTTCCGAGCTGGACGAGCAATTGACTCCTGCCGACCTGCAAGCCAGGGATGGTCAGGCCAGCAGCGGCGAGTTGTGGGGTGCCAGCGTCGTGGTGCAGAGCCTGCCCACTCAGGCCGATCCCGACACGAGCTGGCTGGCAGGCATCCGCAGCGCCGGTGGGGCTCTGGCCATGGCGCTGCGAGCGGTATGGTCCTTCAGCCGGCGCTGACCAGTGCGGCGTGTTGACCAGTACATCGTTTAGATCAATTCAATTCAGTTTGAATGGATTGGCCGCTCCGGTCGAAATGCGCATTTCAACACCCCACTAATACTCCGGGCGCTTTTGAGCTAGAATGCTGGCGATGCTCGTCGTCACCCGCAAGCCGGGGGAGAAAATCGTGCTCGGCCAGAACTATCTGGTCGAAGTGGTTGCGGTAGAACGCGGAGTGGTGAAAGTGGCCCTCAGCGTCGACCAGCCCGTAACCCTGATGCCTGGACGAATCGAGGTCGACGGCAGTGTTGAAGATGATCAGCACCTGCGCATCATCCAGGTCAGTCGCAAGGTCGATGACAGCGTGGTGATCGGCACTGAAGCCGACCGGCTGATTGAGATCCTGATCGTATCGGTCAAGGGTGAAGCCGTACGCATCGGCGTGAAGGCGCCCCGGGACGTGCAGGTTTACCGCGAAGAGGTCTATGAGGAAATCCGCCGCCAGAACATTGCCGCAGCCCAGCCGGTCGAGATCAACCCGGAAGGCATCGGCGGGCTGATGGACAGGCGCTGAGAGATTCTCGGCCCTAGCGTTTCCTTTAGAGCCTTCCCTTTAGAATTCCCGGCTAGTTGCGTTCAGGTACTGCGTTTCCCATGCCGCGGTGGATCGCCTTAACGAAGAGATCCAGCTGGATCGGCTTGGCCAGGATTTCACTTACTCCCAGCACGGCATAGTCACGGCTGAGTTCAGCAGTGATATAGGCGCTGCAGACAATGATCCGGCTTTCCTTGTTCTGCTCGCGAATTGCCTTGACGCAGTCCAGTCCATTCATATCGGGCATCTGGTGGTCGACGATCACCAGGGTCGGGCGCAGACTGATCGCCATGTCCGCGCCGTAAACGCCGCCGTCGGCCACCGCCAGCACGGGGTAACCCAGCGGCTCGATGAATGATCGCAGGCGCATCTGGAGCACCTTGGAGTCGTCAATGATCAGCACACCGCGGCGCAGCGGCTGCTCGCCCAGCGGGGCTGGTTTGTCGAATACCGGTCCGCCGGATGTAGGCGCGGGGGCCGGCGCAGGCGAAGCCGCCGGGCGCGGCGCCGCTCGCGAGGCGGTTTCCAGTTTCTGCTTGAGCTGCTCAATCTCGGCCCAGGCATCTCCCAACGAGCCCAGCAGCTCCTGGATGATGTCCTGAGTAATCTGGATCCGATCCTCGGCTGGATTTTCGATTCCGTTGTGTTCTTCAGGTCCCATAGATGCCACGCATTATATGCAACGTTCCTCAAGGAAAACCGCGCCCTGTCATTATCGTGCGCCGCAGGCTAATCTTCACCGGGCAGGTCACCGCGGATCCGGGACAGGTCCCAGGTGTAGGCGCGGTTCAGTTCCACCAGCCGATCGCGCAGTTCCTGGCTGGAGCGACTTTCACCAGGGTAGAAATCAAAAACCTCACCGCTGGCATAGTCCTCCACCGCCTGATCGCTGAAATGCCCCGGCTCGGGCAGGCCCCAGTCGATGAAAGCGTAAATCCGGATGTCGTGATGGCTGTCGTAGGGCTGCGAGAAGAAGCGTGGCATGTGCCCTTCCGCGCGCAGCCGATACAGTCCTTCCACCCCTCCATCCTTCGCCGTAGACAGCTTCAGGCGATCCCAGTTGTCATCAAAAGGCTGATAGGTCTCATGCGGGTCGCTGTCGTAGGCGTCTTCCTCGCTGACCGCATACAGCACCAGTGTGGGGGCCATGCGCGCCGGATTGTCGGCGATCTCGATCTCCAACTCGAGCATGAAGCTGTCACCAGGGTCAAAGGTGGAACTGTCCTTGCCGAGGCTGGGGTTGTAAAGCAGCATGTCGCGGATCTCAACCCGTGGCGGCTCCGGCCCGCTGACGCTGAAAGACTGCTCATCCTTCTGCGGCAAAGCGCCTTTCAGCGTAACTTCCACTTTGCAGTGCAGCTGCTTCTGGGCCATTGTCTCGCCGGTGGCCATGATGTCATTCAGAACTAGATCATGGGTGCCAACCGGCAGCTTGAAACGAACCTTGTGCTTCTCCAGAGCGTTGTCGTCGTCGTCAAAAATCACCAGAAGAACAGTGATGTTCTCCTCGCCCTTGAATCCACCGGCCTTGACCTGAATTACCGCGTTGATTTCCTTCTCATCCGGATAGCTGAAATCGGTCATGCTGCGTTCTGTGCGGTCGTCGGGGTAGAGGTAGAAGTCCAGGATCTTCAGGCTGCGGGAAGTCTCGGCCGCCCGCGCCGAGCCGCCAGGGAGCAACAGCAGCAGACACGCAGAGGCGGCAAGCAGGGTCGCCAGGGCGCGACGCGTGCTTTTGCAGTGCCATAACGCGGGCCGGGGTGCATTTCGACTCGTAAGCGGCATAGAGCTCATCTCAGGCAAAGGCTAACACAGGACAGACGCTGGACAGACCCTGCGTGTGCGTATCTATCGCATTTCTGTCGCTGACGGCACAGGGCCCTGTGGGATAATCGGCCTGCCCTGCGATCTGGCCCGCCAGTTCAACACCCGGGGCCGGCCACACGTCCGAAGTTTACGTGCACGAGGAAGGCGGAAGCATTTGAGCCAGTATGGCTGGGCAGGCAGGGCGGTGGTGGCCGGCGCAGTGTTGCGTCGCGGTCTGACGCCGCTGGCCGTAGCGCTGATGCTCGTCTGCCTGATCATCTGCACACTCCCCGCCCCCTCCAGCGCCCAGAACACGGCTGAAGCCAAACCGGCACCACAACGCGACAAGTCCGAAAAAGCCAAGGCGGCAAAGAAGACCAAGAAAGCCGTCGATGAAAAGACCCGGACCGAGTCTGAAGCTGGCGCGGATGAGGAAACCAACACTGCCGAGAAGGCTGCCAGTGCCACGGATGAAGTAGTCGAAGACGCAGCCTCAGAACTTGAGGGCGCGCTCGACGAAACTGCCGTGGCCGACGAGGAGAGCGTTGGGGAAGCGCTGGTAAACACTGCCGAGGGCGGAGTGCTTAAGGTGGTCCCGGTTACGCCGGGCTCCGACACCGCAGGCAACACGGCCGAGTCGCGACCAGCTGCTGGAACGGCCGAGAACCTGGCTGAAGGCGACGGCCTGCCTATCCCCGGGCTTAAGGAGCCGCTGGACCTGATGCGCCGCGGCCCGGTTGGTTCCGGTCTGCGCAATGGTGATGGTAAGGATGGCGCGGCGGAGCCGCCGCTGCCGGAAATGATCCTGCCGCTGCCCGAGACTGTGGCCGGGGCGGTCGAGGGCTATACGCCGCCGGAGATCAACCTGGTTGTGCCAAGTCTGCAGCCGATACCCGAGCCGCCGCTGGACAACGACTATACCCAGCCGGATCGGGTCTACCTGCCGGACCGCCCTTTGCCGGCGCTTGATGAGACCGAGACGGACCAGGAGCGCATTGCTCGCAGCATTGAGGAATCACTGGGTCTGCTGACCCTGACGGGCGAGAATCGTCCCCCCGATGGAGTAGAGATTCCGCTGCCCAGCGGTGTAGTGACCTTCAAGGCCAGCGATGCTTTCCAGTTTGACCGTCGCAACCGGATCCTGACCTTTACCGGAAACGCTGAGATCATCATCGGCGACATTGCTATCTGGGCCGACCTGATCGAAGTCAATGACTCCGCCGCGACAACCTACGCCAAGGGCTATGTCGCTTTGCAGCGGCAGGATGACATCCTTTACTGCGACGAAGCTTACATGAACTATGACACCGGAACCCTGGAGCTCTTTTACATTGAGGGCAATACCAGCGGACCCAAGGTGCAGGGCAATGTCTACTTCACGGCCGACCGCGCGTATGGCTCCTTTGACCGCCTGACCATGGAGCATGTCGAGGTAACCACCTGCGACCCCTTCTGCGGCGGACCGAAGGAAGCGCACGTCGGCGCGCACAAGGCCGTGTTCAAGCGCAACACCAGCATTGTGCTGCATGACGTGTGGATCTACGCCCGGGAGAGCAAGATCGGCTATGTCCCCGTGCTGGCCTTCCCGCTGCGCCGGATTGACGACCAGCTTGACATCGACGAGGAAGAGAGCAACCTGCAGCAGAACTATGGCAAGAACCGTACCGACGGCTGGTTCGCCAAGTATGCCTATACCTACAGCACGCGCTATGCCGAGAATGTCAACGGGCCGCTGCTGGGTGTGGCCAAGCTGGATCTGTCGCAAAAACAGGGACCTGGTATCGGTGTGCGCCAGGACTTCTATACGCCTTCGCTCGGCGTAACAACGATGCGGGCCTACTACCAGCGGCAGTGGGAATGGCTGCGCCAGGAAAAAGACGGTGTTGTGGCCAAGCCGACCGAGAACTTTGACTTCGAGCTGAATCAGGAACTGAACCTGTCCAAGGAACTGACCGGCTCGCTGACCATCGACCGCAGCAATCAGGCCACTTCAAGCCGCCCCGGCGTTACCACCCGCAACAATGACTGGCGCAATAACTTCCGGCTAAATTATGCCAAGGAAGACACAAGAATCGGCATCACGGCGGACCAGACCATCACCAAGCGCGGTGGAACCACTGGAAACGGCGGCACCCAGAGCCTGCAAAGCGAGAACTCCAGCCTGTCTGCGGCCTTCACCCTTGAGCAGGACCTCAACGACGAGTTGAAGCTGCGCTACCGCACGGACTACACAGCGGTAAAGGGCAACACCAGCCAGGCCGGCATTCCCGCCGACCAGGAAGGCAACGTGAGTGCCGAGCTCAACTTTATCGGCAAGCAGGACACGCCGCGGGCAGGCTATCAGGCCCTGCTGCGCTACAGCAAACAGGGCATCGACTATGACCGCGAGAAAAACAACACCAGCCAGGATGCCCGCCGGACCATTCGCCGCGAGATCCCGAGCTTACAGGTAACCCTGCCCCGAGACCTGATCCAGGACGGCGCTTACTTCCAGAATTTCCAGATCAACCTTGACAACCTGGTCAGCGGCACGCGCCGGCGCCAGACCAACGCATTCAGGGCCAAGGTGGCCATCGGCGGCCGTGACGACATCCAGTTCTCCCGGGCCAGCCGGCTGGATACAAGCGTCGACTTCAGCCAGTACTGGTACGACGACGGCAACGCGCAGTATGTGTTGGCCCCGCGGCTGAACTATAAATACGATGATGGCCGCTGGTTCAACTTCGGCGTAAATTACCAGCTCAACTTCCGCCAGGGTGTACGCAATCCTCCCGTGGACGGCGACCGCACCTTCTATGACAACCGTTTGAGCTGGAACCTCAACATGACTAACCACCGCAGCTGGCGCTGGGATATCCGCGGCGGCTATGACTTCGAGCACCTGAATTCCAATGGCCGCAAGCGCTCATGGCCTCTGCCGACGACCACATCAAGCAGTTTCTACTGGGATCCCAACGACACCTTTACTCTGCAGCACACAGTGTCTTACGACTCGGCGTCCCGCAGCTGGCGCCCGTCCAATATCAGCGCACGCTGGCACTCGTCCTACACGCGGCCCGACGGCTATTACAACTGGTATCTGGCTACGCGTCTTGAGGCGGATACGGACTACTGGCAGCTGCACTCGCTGCGCAATATCGACACCACCTGGTACAAGAACTGGGGCAGTGGCTGGAGCACCGAGCTGACGACATCCTGGAAGCAGTCCGGCAGCGACGGCGGCATCCCCTCGGATGTCGGCGACTTCCTCGATGACTATGTCAAGCGCATCATTGTGCGCAAGGTCAACTGCTGCACCACTATCGAAGGCGGCTGGCGCACGGGGATCAACGAGGTCTATGTGAACCTCTACCTCAACGCACTGCCGCAGTATCCGGGAACTCTCGACACGCGCCGGCTGTTCGATGACGATATGACCTCGGAGTTCCTCTTCCCCACGGAAGGCCTGATCAACGATATCCAGACTGATGTGTTCGGCACCAACATCCCGCTTGGAGCGCTGGGCTTCTAGTCCTGCAGCGCCTGCCGTGCCAGAGGCATCAACTCATCAAACCAGGCCCGCGCCTCTTCCTGGCGGCGGCCCAGATTAACCAGGCTTGTCGGATAGGCCAGCTCGGTCAGTCTCTCCACCACTTGCGCGGGCAGGTAATGGGCCAAGTAGCGCAGGTTGAAGTTGTACTTGTCCGGGTCGTGGATGATCCTTAGCAGCTCGACCAGGGGGCGAATCGTGAAGGCCTGGTAGAAACCCAGTGCGTCCAGCGCCATTCCGCGGCGAACTTCCTTTTCCACCAGGGGCTGAAACAGCGGAAAAGTGACTGCGAGACTCTCAAGGCGTGAGCGCAGAATTTCGCGGTGTGCAGACTGATCCAGCCGGGTGACCTTGATGTGGTCGCCCTTGTCGAAGAGTACAACGGGCTCGCCATGCAGTTCCTGCTCGGTAAGCTTGAAGTCGCTGCCAAGCCGGATGAAGACCATATCCAGCATCAGAAACGGGCTGGCGTCCCGGAGCTGATAGAAGCATTGACTTTGGCCATGCCAGGCCGGCTCAGCTATGCGGTGGCGGATGGCAATCCCGCCCATCTGCTCCAGCTGGTCTTCCAGGAAACTGAAGGCATCTTCAACCTTGTCGGCATCGACATAGCACTGCAGGTCTATGTCACTAAACTCGTCCACCCGGCCAAAGCTGGCACTGCCGCCTTCCCAAAGGGCGTGGGCCCAGGGCTGGGCGCCCAAGGCTGCCGCCAGTTTGCCGATAAGCTGATTGCGTTCCAGTGCCATACCTGATCCTCGCATATGCCGGGTTTTAGGTTGAGCCTCCCGGCGGCGGCCAAGTAACGCCGTCAAGCTGCACAGCGGCGCAATGCAAACAGGATATTTCTCATCTGATTAGGGTAGTTCATCTTTGGGAGCTGAATCATGGAAAAGCCCGAGTTGCAGGATGCCGACGAGATCGGCTGGACTTGTCCGGTCTGCGCAGCCAATAACGAGCGCGTCAACCTGCTGTGCAATCACTGCGGATTCGTCCGGGAATTTGACTATCCCATGGATGACGAGCTTGAGGAAGACAGCGGCCCGCAGGAACCTTGAGCCAGCCGTGCAGGTCAAAGGCTCAGATTTGCAGCCAGATGCAAACATGTGCCTGAGCGCCGCGTCCATATTGCGGCCGGTTTGTCGGCTGCGCCGGATCGCCTCGCTCAAGCATGGCAGATGGCGTGCGAAAATGCAGCGTCAATTTGAGGCCTTCCGGCCGCTTTAAGGAGCAAGAACATGATCCGCATCGTCAGTGCGCTGTGCGCCGCCATCGTGCTGCTGGCTGTATCCCAGCCGCGCGCCTGGGCCGCCGAGGATGGCAACTACATGCTCGGCACACAGCTGGTGCTGAGCAGTTCCAGCCAGCTGGTTGAGCCTTCCCGTGGCTGGTGGGCCGACCTGCTGCCCCCGGACTATTCCTATGGCCTCATCAATCTGGTCAGTGCCGCCAACGCCAGCCGCAAGGCCCGGGGCATCGCCAACATGATCGATGTGAAGACCTACCCGATTGCGGTCGGGGGCGAAGTGCAGGTCGACGGAGGCTGGGAGTACACCATTGATTTCAACCGCATGACTCCCGAGGATGTGCAGGCAGTGCTGGCCGCCTATCCCTTCAGCGGCAAGCTGGCGGACACAAAGCAGAGCATGCGCCCGCTGAGCTATGGTTATGTCTATGCGCACAGCGATAACGGCGGGCCTGCCGAGCTGGTCTGGGAAGGCCAGAAATTCAGCGTCAGCTGGGGCGAGAGCTTCGACGCCGTCTATGCCAAGGTCAGCGCGATGCTGAAGGCCCTGGCTCCCGAGGCCACTTTCGACCTGAGCCTGAACCAGTACATGCCGGCCAACGGCAATAAGAGCCTGGATGTCAGCGTGAGCGTCTACCTGAATGGAGTGACGGCGCCAAACCCGCAGATGTATGAAGAAGGCGGGATGTAGCTCCGCTCCCCGGAAAAGCAGTTAACAGCGAGACGGTGAACAGGCGCAGGCCGCCTGGGCACCGTCTTTTTCTTTTTGTCGGTGCGCCTCGGTCGAGCAGTCTGCTGTCAACAGCCAGATGCCATTTCTCCTTGAGCTGATTACAAATCCCGCAGCCGGGTAACACTTCCGGTTCAGCAGTGAGCCCCAAACAAACCTGTCTCGGGGGAGAAATCCATGAACAGCATCACAACCTTTACCAGCAGCATCCGCAATGCCGGCCTCGCCGCGTTTGCAGCCACCGCAGCATTTGCAGCAATGGGTCTGGTTACTCCGGCCCGCGCTGCCAGCGACTACCTGCTTGAACTTGACGGCGTCAAAGGCGAAACGGCTGTCATTGAAAAAGACCTGTGCGACAAGTCAAAGGAGGCGCAGGCCCTGATCGACTCCATCACGGCCGACATCCAGGCGCTGCAGGCGCTGGGGCCCGAATTCGCCAGCCTTGGAGACCAGCTGCTCAAGGTCCGCAAGCAGGGTGAAGATCAAAAAGAGTACTTTGCGGCCCAGATCGAGGATGCCCAGAAGATCTTTGACGAACAGGTCGCTTCGCTGCTTGACGCCAGCATTGCCGAGCAGGTGAGCAAGGACCTGGATGCCCGGCGGCAGTCAGCCCTCAGCGACGTGGCCCCACAGCCCGAGCTTGAGATGGATGACCTCTCGCAGCTTCAGGAGTTGATAGATTCGATGAGCGACGAGGTTGGCAACCTGGCCAAGATCAGCGCCATCACCGCCCGTTTCGGGAAGTGTGTTGCCACCGACAGCGGGGATTACAAGTATTAGGCAGCCTGGGCGCCAGGCGCTGGCCCCCGGCAACGGGCAGGAGAGGCCAGCAATGGTGGCAGAAGGTCAGACGCACTGGACTGGATAGCCGGCCGGCGAGCTTCCTTGCCTGCGGCTATGCTTCTGCTGAGTGTGGCCAGGGACAAGTTTGCCCGCCAAAGCGGAGGTTGTTGTTTAGAACCCTCAGCTGGCGGGTAACAAGACTGGTTCCGCAGGAGCCGCAAAACTTTCATCTTGGGGGAACAGACATGATCCGCTTCAGCTACAAGACCCTGGGTCTCAGCGCACTGGTCGCCGGCGCGGCCATCTTCAGCCTTGGCCTTGGCGCCCCGGCGCAGGCGGCCGATGTTAAGTCGCCGCGCGACTCGGCCAGCGGCCTGCCGACAGGCAAGCGCCAGCATAGCCCGATTGTCATCACCAAGATCGAGGAATGCGCTTCCAAGACTGAGGAGATCGACGCGCTGATCGCCTCGATCTCCGCGCAGATGGCCCAGCTTGAAGCCCGCTGCGCCGAGCTGAGCAGCCTGTCCGCCGAAGTCGACACCGCAATGGCCAGCAGCAGCTCCAGCGACGCCGAGACCCTGGCCGCCCTTGAAGAGGCTCAGCGCATCTTCAGTGAGCAGGTCGCGTCCTTCCTGGACGAGCAGGTTGCCTCGCAGGTCTCCTCCGAGCTGTCTTCATCCATCACCATTTACCAAGACACCATTCTCGAACCCACTGAGGAATTCTCCCTGAGCGTTTCGCCGGTGCTGAGTGAACTTAGCAGCTTGCAGGAAATGTTCAGCAGCTTCGTTGCAGCCTGCCGCACCAACGGCGAGCACATCAAGGAAGTCAAACTAGTCGTCCGCTAATCACCATGTCTGCGGACCTCTGTAGCGGCTGAGCATTATGCACTGCCAGCGGAGAGGGTGAGTCTTTCAACAGCGACATCTCAGCGCCCTGGACTGGATTGCCAGCCAGGGCGCTTGTGTTTCCACAGAACAGCCGGTCAGGCCTTCGCCGGGGCTTTCTTTTTCCTGACTCCATCGACCCTCTGATTGGGCCAGGATTTTCCGGTAACAGCCCTCATTCTGCTGTCTGTTGTTTACATGCTTCCGCGCAGGGGTATTAAAGCCGGTTCCGCAGGGAGCCCCAAAACAAACATCTCGGGGGAGTAGTAATGACACGCAAGTTCACAAACTGCAACATCGGCCTGTCAGTGCTTGTCGCTGCCGGAGCCGCTTTCAGCCTGGCCCTGATTCAGCCAGCCAATGCTGCCCAGAACAATAACACTGTGCGCTCAAACCGCACGGAGAGCAAGAGCTCTGAAGGTTCCGGCGGCGGTGGCGGCGGGGCCGGTAAGGTTAATGTGCAGGACCTCAGCATCACCAGGGTCCATGAGGACATGGATCTGAGCCTGAGCCAGCTTGAGGCCCTGGTCGTCACCCTGCAGGACCAGATGGCGCAGCTCCAGGCCCTGAGCACCTCAGCCCAGGAAATGGCGCAGGCGATCGACGAGCACAGCGCCGCCTCCAGTGAGGCCAGCGCCGAGGAACTGGCGCGCCTTGAGAATGCCAAGACAGCCTTTGAAGAAGAAGTCGCCAGCGAGCTTGAGAGCGAAGTCGCTTCTTCGGTGACCTCCAGCCTGGACGCCGCGGCAGCCGCGGCGGCTGAAGGCGCCAGCGCCGAAGAGAGCAGCCTGAGCTCCGAGATGGAGGAGCTCGGCTCCATGATCAGCTCGGTCCAGGCGGCAATAGACGAACTCTCCAGCAGCGCGGCGGCCGCGCGCACACGTTACAACGATGTGAAGGTCACCGCCAGCCAGAACACGCAGTCCCTCTAGGGTCCGCGCACACTACTAATCAAAGGAAACTGACATGAACAACAACTTCCGCAAGCTTGGCCTCTGCGCCATCATTGCCTCCGCCGTCGCTCTCGGCTTCGGCTTCAACAATCCGGCCCAGGCGGCCGACAACCAGAACTCCAGCCGCTCCAACAACGGCTCACCGTCCGACAGTGTCTCCCCGCCGAGCACCGAAGAGCTGGGCGAGACGATGAGCGAAATCGACGCGCTGCTGGCTTCGATCCAGGACAACCTGGCCCAGGCCAGTTCGCTCCAGGCGCAGCTCAGTGAGCAGAACGCCGCCCTTAGCGAGGCGCGCGTCGCTTCCTCGGAGAGCTCCAGCGAAATGCTGTCCCAGGTCGAGGAAGCCCACAAGGCCTTCGACGAGCACGTCGCTCCGCTGCTGGACGCCACCACGGTTGAAGCGGTCAGCCTGAACTTCACCAAGATCGAATACAGCTACCGCAGCATGGACCAGGACAGCGACAACGACGGCATGACGGACATCATTGAGGAGCTCTCCAGCTCATTGAGCGCCTGCCTGGCCGCTCTTGACTCGGCCAGGTCAAGCTCTTCGGAGATGATCACGACCTACGACCTGAAGTCGATGAAGAAGTAGCTCTACCTGCTGAAACAGAGTGCCCCGTACCTGCCTGCCGGCAGGGCGGGGCTTTCTGTTCAAATTGGACTAATCCACCTCGGCCACAATATTCTCCCGATCCCCGGCCTTTTCGCCCAAAGTTCTTGGATTTTGTTTAGACTCAGTTGGGGCGGGTATTACTAGCGGTTCCGCAGGGAGCCCCAATACAAAACAATCTCGGGGGAGTAGTCATGTCACGCACGAGCATGATCCACGGAATAGGCATCAGCGCCATAGTCGCCGCTGGGGCCGCTTTCAGCCTGTGTCTGAGCAGCCCGGCCCTTGCCGAGCCGGCCCAGAACAACAACACAGTGCGATCGAACCGCGGTGGAGCCCCGGCTGAGGCCGCGAGCTCCGGAAGCGGCGGCGGTGCCGGCAAGGTCAGCGTACATGACATCAGCATCACCAAGGCTTATGAAGATATGGGCCTGACCATCACGGAGCTTGAGACCCTGCTGGCGACGCTGGAAGAGCAGATGGCTCAGCTGACGGCACTCAGCAGCAGCGCCCAGGAGACGGGCCAGGCGATTGATGAGGCCAGCTCCGCCTCAACCGAAGCGAGTGCAGAGGAACTGGCCCGGTTGGAGAATGCCAAGAAGGCCTTTGATGAAGAGGTCGCCAGCGAGCTTGAGAGCGATGTGGCTTCCGAGGTTTCCTCGAGCCTCGAGCAGGCTGCCGCCAGTGCGGCGGAAGGCGCCAGTGCAGAGGAGACCAGCTTGAGCAGCGATCTCGAGGAGCTCAGCTCGGTAATCGTCTCCTTGCAGGACGCGATCAGCGAGCTCAAGAGCAGCTCCGCTGCCTGCAAGGCCGGATATGATCTGAAGAAGAACGAGAAGGTCTAGGCACAAGTCCAGGCAGCAACCCTGCCCGCATCGCAAGCAAAAGGAGAATCGAATGAACACCAACAATCCAATGCGTAGCCTGGGCCTGAGCGCTGTGATCGCCGCAGCCGCGGTCCTGAGCATCAGCCTGATCAACCCCGCCTATGCAGCTGACGACCACAACTCTTCCCGCTCGAACAAGAGTTCATCTTCGGCAGACAAGGAGCTTGACAAGGGGGTTCCGACGAAGTTGATGGAGGATCTGGACACCACGATGACCGACATCGACACCCTGTTGGCCTCTATCAGCGAGAATCTGGCCCGCGCCAGCGAGCTGCAGGCCCAGCTGGCCGAGCAGAGCAGTGCCCTGAGCGAGGCACGGATGGCTTCATCGGAGGGCTCGGAAGAGATGCTCAGCCAGATCGAAGACGCCCGCAAGGCATTTGAAGAGCATGTTGCACCGCTCCTGGATACCGCCACAGTTGAGCAGGTCAGCCTGAACTTCACCAAGATTGAGTTCGACTACAAGAGCCGCGCCGCCAGTGGCGAGGACAGCGACGACGACGGACTGGATTCCGAGGTTGAGGAGCTGTCTACCTCGCTGAGCGCCGCTCTGGCGGCCCTGGACGCCTGCAAGGAGTCCTCCAGCGCTATCAAGGGAAACTGGAACCTCAAGGAAAACGTCAAGTAGGAACTGACCAGCGGCTCTCTGCAGCCCCGTGCCTCATTCGAGGTGCGGGGCTCTTTGCTTTCTGGCCGCAATTGACCCTGGCAGAGAATTGCGGCCCATACTGTTTCACTCCCCGCAAGCTGGGTATAACAGCCGGTTCCGCAGGGAGCCCCAAAAGAATAAAGCATCCGGGGGAGTAGTCATGAACCACACGTTCAACACTCGCAACATCGGCCTCTCCGTCCTTGTGGCCGCAACAGCCGCTTTCAGCCTGGGCTTTGGGACGCCGACGCACGCGGCTGATACCAAGAGCCCGCGCGACGCGGCCAGTGGCCAGGCCACCGGCAAGCGCCAGCACAGCCCCACCGCACCGGACACCGGCGCAACTGAAGAAGAAATGGGCGCCCGCATTGCGGAACTCGACGCCCTGATCAGCTCATTGCAGGAGCAAATGACTCAGCTGCAGAGCCTGTGTGTTTCGGCCCAGGAAATGGGCCAGGCCATCGACGAACAGGCCGCTGCTTCCAGCGAAGCCAGTGCCGAGGAACTGGCCCGTCTGGAAAATGCCAAGTCGGCCTTTGAGGAAGAAGTAGCCAGTGAACTCGAAAGCGATGTCGCTTCTTCGGTCACCTCCAGCCTTGATGCGGCGGCCGCCGCGGCTGCGGAGGGCGCCAGCGCGGAAGAGCCGACGATGAGCTCCGACCTTGAGTCCCTGAATGAAATGGTCAGCTCGCTGCAGTCCGCCATTGAAGAGCTCAAGACCCAGTCCGCCGCCTGCAAAGCTAGCTGGGATCTGGCCAAGGGCAAGGGCGCCTAAGCAGTAACTGCCAATGTGCCTCGCGGCACTATCAGACAGAGTCAAGGAGAAATGAAATGAACAAGAACAACATCAGCAACACCATGGGACTGAGCGCTGTCATCGCCGCCGCGGCGATCCTGAGCCTCGGCCTGAGCAACCCGGCCTATGCCGCCGACGACCACAACTCCAGCCGCTCAAACAAGTCCTCCAGCTCCGCCGATCAGGGCGGCAGCGAGGCGAGCGTTGAGGCGCTGAGCGAGACCATGAGCGAGATTGACGCCCTGCTGTCGTCTATCCAGGATGGCCTGTCTCAGGCGAGCAGCCTGCATGCCCAGCTAATGGAGCAGAGCAGTTCACTGAGTGAAGCGCGAGCTGCATCCTCAGCCAGCTCCGAAGAGACCCTGACCCAGATTGAGGACGCCCGTCGGGCCTTCGAGTCCAGCGTCGCTCCGCTGCTGGACCCCAGTACCGTCGAAGCCGTGAGCCTGCACTTCCAGAAGATTGAGATGGAGGCCCGGGCCATGGACGAGGACAGTGATGATGACGGCTTTGGCGACGAGCTTGAGGAAGTCTCCAGCTCACTAGCCAGCGCGCTGTCGGCGCTGGACAGCTGCAAGACCGCTTCGTCTGAGCTGATCACGACCTACGACCTGAAGGCTGCGAAGAAGTAGTGCCGCAGCCAGACGAACCAACCTGACCAAGCAGCCCCGTGAGCCCCCTGGCCCGCGGGGCTTTCTGTTTGCCCGCAATTGCCCTATGCTGATTGTGGTGCAACGACGCCGGGTATTACAAGCGGTTGCCTCGCGGCAGCCGCCGACATGACTCTGATGGGGGAAACAACATGAACACCACCGACTTCCTTCGCCTTGGCATCATCGCCCTTTGCGCGACCATCAGCTGCTTCACGGCTGCACAGGGCGTGATGGCTGCCCCGGACAACCAGAACGAGGCGCGCAGCAACAAATCCCGCGGCGGCATCCGGGCGGATGACGGCGGCGGAGGCAGTAGCGGCGAGAGCGATGCAGTTATCGACAACATGCGCACGCGGCTTGATGAACTGGAGGCACGCCTGCAGGCGCTTGGCCTGCTCGCCAGCCAGGTTGACCAGGAGCTGGCGGCAATCGACGCCCTGGAAGACGAGATCGCCAGCCTCAGCGAGCAGGCGCGCCAGGCCCAGGAAGCTGACGCCGCCGCCGCCGAGGACATGGCCGCGCAGTATGAAGAGGCCCTGCGGATCTTTAATGAGCAGGTAGCACCGGTGCTGGACCCCGATGTGGCCCAGGGGGTTATCGCCGCGCTTGACGCTGCATCAAAGGATGCCGCCAAGATGCACAGCAGCGGCGGTGTGACGGTCGCCAGCGGTGATGTGAACGGCGATGGTCTTGACAGCAGCATCAGCGAGGCCCTGGAGGAGATCCGCGGTGTGGCGGCTGAGCTGAAGAAGGTGGTCGAGAAAGCGACCAGCGGCCTGAAGGACACGCTCAAGACTCAGGTCTAGTCCGCCGGATGCCTGCAGCCGAAACTTGCTATAAAAAAGAGGGGCGCATTCCCTGCGCCCCTTTTTGTTTCTAATCCACCGATCCGTCGCCGCTCTTGAGCGTGATGATCGGCCGCAGCTCGTGGACGATGTCCACCAGCTCGGCCTGACGTGCCATAACTGTATCAATGTCCTTGTAGGCCATCGGCGCCTCGTCAAGATAGCCCGCGCTGGGCGTGCTGAAGGTGCCTTCGATCGCCGATGCGAACTGATCGGTGTTCAGCTCACGCAGTGCGTGCTTACGCCCCATCGCCCGGCCCGCGCCGTGGCTGCAGGAATGGAAGCTCTCTTCATGCCCGCGGCCCCGCACGATGTAGCTCGCCGTGCCCATGCTGCCCGGGATGATCCCGGTCTCGCCGGCCCGCGCCCGCGTCGCGCCCTTACGGTGGACGATCACGTTGCGGCCGAAGTGGTGCTCCAGCGCAGCATAGTTGTGCGGGATGTTGATCATCTGCGCCTCGTCGAAGTCGACGCCCAGACAGCTCAGCGCGCTGATCAGCATCTCGACCCGGTTGGCCAGGGCATAGGTCACCGCCCAGCTCATGTCGTGCAGGTAGTGCTTGCCTTCGTCCGTCTCCAGCGGCAGCCAGCTTAACGCCCGGTTCGGCCGCGTGCTCTCCCAGCGTTCGTTGAGCATGCAGGCCATCCGGTCATAGTGGTCGGCGATCTTCAGCCCGATGTTACGGCTGCCGGAATGCACCATCAGCCAGATCTGGCCGTCTTCATCGCGCTGGGCCTCCAGGAAATGGTTACCTCCGCCAAGCGTTCCGGCCTGCCGGACCAGCATGTCGATCAGGTCGCTGAACTTCTGCGCCGGCTGCATCAGCGGGTAGGCGTGAAAGCCGTCCAGCTCCGCGCCGCTGGCAGCAAAGCGCGTCTCCAGCCGCTCCTTCCGCTGTTCGTTGGCCTCACGCTCAGCCTTGCCCGCGCTCATGTGGCAGGTGAAACCGGTCGGGACTGCCTTTTGCGTCCGCGCCAGCCACTGCGACCAGAACTCGCGCAGCTTCAGCTCGCCCTCGAACTTCAGGCCGGTCGGATAGGCCGCCATCCCGCAGCCGATATCGACACCGACGCAGTTCGGCACCACCGCCTGCTCCAACGCCATCACCGCGCCAACCGTCGCCCCCTTGCCATAGTGGCAGTCGGGCATGATCGCCAGGTGCTTGAAGAGCCGCGGCATCGACAGCATCTCGCCGATCTGCGCCTGCGCTGAAGCGTCGATGTCGTCTACGGGCAGCCAGAGCTTGGCGACCTTGCCGCTAACGCTGATGACATGCGTGCCTGGCTTGTGGCTGGCCTGATGCGCCGGCGCGGACACTTCATTCCCGGACGCGCCATGCAGAACCTCGTCCTGCGACACCGCTTCATGAGACGCCGTGTCGTGCGCCGCTTCAATATGCTCAGCCTCGACCTCAGCCGGGCTGTTCTCCTCGGACCACATACATCCATCCTCCCAGCATGGCGGCGCGTTATCTTCCGCCCGCCCTGCCGTTAAGCTCGCCGCGCTTCGGGGCGCAGATTCGCGCCCGCATATACGCAGCGGCAGAAGGCATGATACCCGGCTGGCATAGTGGATAAAACCCCGCCGCAGCGTTTAGACGCATAAACTTATAATCTCCCCAGTGCGCGCGGTGTACAGCAGACCGGGAGATGTGTTGCGGGGCTGGTTCGAAGCCTGGGCTACCCGCGCGGACAACCCGCTGCTGACCTACTGGCAAAGCCAGGATCTGGCAGCCCGCCGCATACTGCCCTGGTATCGCCGCTCACCCGGACTGCTGCTTGCAGCTCTGGTGGTCTGCCTGGCCGTCTGTACGGGTCTTGTTGTCAGCGAAGCCCTGCAGCAGGGCGCGCTGCCCGGCTCACTTGATGCCCTGGTCCGCGGCGAGCGGATCCTGCATCTGCAGCTCAGCATTTTGCTGCTGGGTATGCACCTGCTGTCGCTGCTATGGATGGTCAGCAGTTTTGGGGCCTGCGCCGCGCTGGCCTTGGGCTTCCTTGAGCCCCAGCCACGCCAGGTTCTGCGGCGCAGCCTTGACGACCTGCTGGCAGTATCCGCACTGACCGAGCAGCAACTGCTGCTTGGCCTGCTCCTGCACTGCCTGCGACGACTGCTGCTGCCGCTGGTGCTTGTAGTGCTGTCCGCAGCGCTGCTTTGCTGGTTTGGCCAGGATACGATCGGGATCAGCCTGAGCAGCTGGATGACCGTGTTACCTGCGGCCATGCCGCTGTCTCAGCTTTTGCTTGTAGGCACTGGAACGCTGCTCACTGCGCTTGGCGGATGTGTCTGCCTGCTGCTGCTCTTTGTCAGCCTGAGCCTGAGCGCCGGGCCTTCGGCGCTCCCACAGAGCGGCGCCTGGCTGCAGGCCCAGACCCAGCTCTGGCTGGTGCCCGTGGCACTGGCGGCATTGCTTGTTTTGCCCTTCCTGCCAGAAGAGGAGGCCTTTGGGGGATTGCTGGTCCTGTTGCCGCTGGCCTTTGCCTGCTGGCTGCAGATCATCCTTGGCCTGTATATGGCCCGCCGCTGGCCCTGGCTGCGGCTGTTGATCGGGCACTCCATCGCTGGCCCGCTGCTGGCTGTGCTGGCCGGTCTGTATGCACTGCTGCTGCTGACCGGCGATATCCTCGCTCCGGCCAATGCGATTGCCATTTCCGGCTTTGCAGTGCTCTATGCCCTGTCCTGCTATAACCCCCTGCCCTTCCTGATTCTGCTCGGGGGTGAGGGCCAGGCCGCGCTGAAGGTCATCCTGAGCTTTGGCACAATGCAGCTTCTCTCGCTGCCGATTCTCGCCGGTCTGGCGCGTGATGCGATTCAGCGCCGCAAGTGGGAGGGGCGCTGATGGCCACCGCTGGACAGGAAACCCGGCTGCAGGAGCGCCTTCAATCGGGGTGGCAGGCGCGTCAGCGCGGCATCGAACTGGCGGTCTGGTCCCTGCTGCTGCTGAGCCCACTGCTGCTGCTGCTTGCCTGCAACCTGCGCCAGCCGCGGCTGGACCCGGCGGTAGCCGGCATCGGCGACCCGGTCTTCGACGACTTCATTGCGACCCTTTATCGCGACGGCGGCCTTGACCAGCCCCTGCTGCTGATGCAGGAACTGCGGCTCAGCCCAGCCGCCTGGGATGACCTGCGCCAGAGGCATATCAACGACCCGCGACTGTATGAGCTGCGGGCGCTGATTGTGGTGCTTCCTGCAAGCGCGGACGATCCGGGCTTCGCGGACTACGACCGAGGCAAGGATGATGCGCGCCAGGAAGCTTTAAGGGAGCTGCAGGAGCGCGGACTGTCCTCGCCGAGCCTTGGGCTGGCCGCGCTGGAGCTGCAGTATCTGGACTGGCTGAATGAAGCCGAGCAGGAGATGGAACTCAAGCGCCCAAAGACCGGGGCCAGCCAGGCGCAGTATGACTTCTTTCAACTGGCACGTCACCAGCATGCCCGCCAAAAGCATGGTGCAGAGCAGCTCGCCGCTTATGAACGGCTGGCCCGGCAGACCCCAGGTGAAGGCGCAATCTGGTACTCGCTGGCGCTGCAGGACTGCGAAGCCGGGGACTGGCGCGCCGCCCGCGAACACCTCGCCCGTGGCAATGCCGCCGGCGGCTGCAGCGCCATGCGCGGCTGCCCGCTGGACAGTTACTACCTGGCCTGCCGGGAGGGCCGCGCACCGGCTGACCCGCTCAGCGGTGCTGTTCTGGCCCAGCTTGAAGTCAATGCCATGCGCGAAAACTACTACAAGCGGCGCTGGCCGCTGGAGGCCTGCATTCAGCACTGCCGCAGCAGCGGCGACCGCGCGCTGCAGGCCGAGCTTTACATCGCGCTGTGCCGGATGGCCCGTGCGCCAGGCTGCAGCTCCATTGAAAGCATGTTCTATCTGCGGCAGCTTGACTCGATGCTGGCCGCCTCGCGCCGGATGCCGCAGCTCACCAGCAGCGACCCGCGCCTCAGCCGCCTGGACCAGGATCTTGGCCGAATCAACGCTGCCATTCGTACATTCGTCCAGAACAGCGCCACGCAGAGGTACTGGAACGGCGGCGGCGGGCTGCTGCAGAATCTGCAGCAGCAGCTCAATCAGCGCTGGCAGGGCTTCGCCGGCCAGGGCTACGAAGCCGACCTCTACCGCGACTCGCGGGACTGGAATCTGCTGCTCGCTCCGGGAGGCAGCGTCTATCAGCAGCTGCTGGCTCTTGAGGACTTCGACTGGGTCAGCCTGAGCTGGCGCTCGAACACCCACGGTGCAGCCTCACGCGCCAGCACAGCGCCCCAGCCGGATGGCGCTGCCTCGCCCTAAGCAGCCGGTTCATCCCCGCAGATCTATTGCCCGATAATATTGAATCGCTTCTGCGACTTGATATTAGTGTGTAAAGGATCAGGCTAGGCCTGATGCGGCTAGTGTTGATGCGGGGCCGAACACCTGCACTATTGGACCTTTGTCTATCTGACACTGATCGTCATGCATAGACAACGCGTGGTTGCAGGCATCAGGTTCACGCTGCAACCCCGACAGGGAGTTTCGGGCACTTCTCTCGTTGCTGATTTATCAGACGATATTGCGACTGCTGCGGCGACTGAGGGTCGTAAGCGAGGCGCTGTACTGCGTCGTGACACTGTCTTGCGATACACTTCGAATCGCTCGATTCTGGGGCCTCAAGGAGTGCGCTCGATGGGCAGGGAGGGACCTAAGAACGATGGGTGGCGAAATGTGACCGTGCACCTGGTGGAGCCTCAGCCAGGAGAGGAGTTGGCTCTCGAATTGGCTGATAAGCGTCTTGAGCAACTGAGTGAACGAGCACTGTTGGCCTACTATGCAAACATCGCACGAATGCGCAAAGAGATATCAGAATTCGACCCCTTTGACGGCCAGGATGACGCGGACTCAGCGCCGGCGTAATGTGATTCATCACAGACCTTTGTTAGTTTTGGTCGTGAAGGTGAGACCGAAAAGCAGGAATGGGCGCAGTCGCAAAGGCAATCTGCTTGCTGTTGTTGTTTGGAGCAAGGCCGTTGGCGAGGATGGCTTTAACAGAGATGCGGCTTAGGACAGAAGGTCAAAGCATCTCCCGCAAGCAAAACGTGCTTGACGACTACACACTGGAATGCCAATGCCGGGCGGTGGTTTTCAGTATCGGCGGCAATCGGGTCGCGCGCCTCTTAACAGAGCTGGAGCAGCAGCAGCATGGGCCTGAGCAGCGTGTTGTCTGCGATAACGGCCGGAAGTTAGAATTGAACGCGCCCGGTCCGTCCGACCGAGTTGCATTCAGTTTATGGGAGACTACTTCATACGCTGCGCTTGGTGGTCATCTCTTCAGATCAAGGTTGAGACTCAGAGCCTGATTCACAGGTCACACAAACGTGAGCGCGAGCTCAAACGCTGTTTGCTGATACAGCAGAAGCAGAGACCGTTTGATCTTTGCTAGACTTTTGGTCTTGGAGGCATAATGAAGAAGCTGGTTTGTTGGACGGATCGATGCGATAAGGATATCAGGTCACACCCCAGTGGGGTCAAAGCTCTCCATAGTCTGCGTGAGCGAGTGTTCAAGGCAAATGAATGGATCGGGACTAGCTTCGAACGCTACGGTACGAGATTTTTCAAGCACCGGGCGAGGCCGAAGGGCGCGCGTATAGTAGCTATTGAATGGTCGTTCCACGATCTTGAAGCTCAGGTCCTGGTGCTGTTGCGCTACTTTAATGAGCACCAAGAGTACGAGCGCCAGTTTCTTTCTAAAACGACTGAAGAGTTGGAAAGCTGGGCAGTCAATCTTATAGATGAGGGTAAGCTGCGGCATGAAGTTGAGGCACTGCTCGACAAACCTGCCGTAGAGCTGCCCGAACTGAGCGAGGCGGAGGCGCGGTGGACATATCAGATCTTTCCTTGGTGGCATGAAGACGCGGAACTGGGGTTTGTGCTTGAGCATCGGCTCTGGGTCGAACGCCTTCAGGATGACGCCTTTCGAGAGCAGGCTGGTGCACTCTTAAACAAGGCCCTAAACCGCTTCAACGACCAAGAGCCTTCCTCGCCATTTGTTTACGAAGATTATGAGATTCATTTGCGCTATCTGCCTCAGTGCGACAGGCTAGTCCTTCTATTCCCTCACACTAAGAACACACTGCTAAGTTATGAGGAGAAGGCGGTTCTTGCAGAAGTTGACGCCATCAATGATGCGCCGGACGTCCCGGATACGCTGCTAAAGCTATGCCGGCGCACCTATCCACTGCTGATGGTGACCGACCTTCCGTTATGGCTTGCCGTGGAAAAGGAAAGTGCAGCCAACTTCGCGCTGTCGCCGCGCGAGGAAGAAGTGCTTGATTCGCTCCTGCAGTCCAGACGCTATCCAATGTTTATCAATGGACCCGCAGGCAGTGGCAAGTCCACAATGCTTCAGATTCAGATGGTTAACTTTATCTGCTTCGCGCTCAATGACGATTTGAAGCAGCTGCCTGTTTACCTGACTGCCAGCCGAACTCTGTGCGACCACGCCTGCGAGAATGTCCGAAAACTGCTCGAGGTCTGGCTCAAGAAAAATGAGAGGCATCGGCAAAGAGCTGAGCAGTTGCTCCAGAAGTGCTTCAGAGTTTTCCAAGAGTACATTCTCGATCTGGTCCGATCGGGCGGCTCGGATTCCCGCTTCCTGCCCAACCACCGCACTGACTACCGAATGTTCAGGAAAGTGTGGGCTGGCGAAAAAGGTCGCTCTGGCGAACTCTCTCGCCTCAGCCCGGATCTGGTCTGGCATGTGATCCGCTCATACATAAAGGGCCGTGGCTACGACCCAGACGAGCCCAGCGAGTGGTTTTTCGGCCCTGAGGAATACCGTGAACTGCCCGCAAGCGAGCAGTCCGTCTCGCCAGAGCTGTTCGATCATATTTACCGGTGGTGGCAAAGCAGGGAAGCCACCTTGCGCACACTTGAGTCCTGGGACGACCAAGATCTGGTCTGCGAGGCGCTCCGCTTGTTGGACAAGAATCCTTCGGCCTTCGAGGAGCACTTTGCGGCAGCAATCGTTTGCGATGAAGCACAGGACTTCACTAACAACGACTTGAAACTGATCCGTGCCCTTTCCCTCTTCTCGCACCGCCAAATCCCTAATCCGCAAAACCTGATGGGAGTTCCACTCATTTTTGCAGGAGATCCCTTCCAGACCCTCAATCCATCGGGGTTTCGCTGGGAGAGCCTTCAGTCCAGTATCTATCAAGAGCTGGCAGGCTTCTTACCAAGCGGCGGCAAGCCAGAGATAAATTACAGGGAACTGCTCGATAACTTCCGCTCTAGCGAGCCAATCGTCAAGTTCAGCAACGTGATCCAGCTGCAGCGGCACCGGCTTTTCGGTGAGCCACGTAATCCAGAGCCCCAGCACGCATGGTCAATGCCCGGGGGTATTCCGCCACGTGCCGTTGATCTCGAAGAGGAGATGACGGCGCTACGTGACTGGATTCAGCGCTCCAACGCGGTGATTGTCGTTCCATGCAACGAAGGCGAGGAGGAACAGTACGTGCTGAGTGATGAGTTCCTCAGCAGTTTCGTAAGCATCGACGATCACGTGCCGGCCAATGTGTGGAGCGCGTCGCGCGCTAAGGGCATGGAGTACGAACGAGTGGTGCTTTATGGTTTCGGAGAGGAGTGCCACAAGGACCAGCAGTACCAAGGCCTCCTCAGGCTTCTCTGGGGCGAGGGAGAGTACGATCGAGGCCGGCAAATGCACTACGAGTACCTGTTTAACAAGCTGTACGTGGGCGCCACGCGCGCGAAGAAGACGTTGGTGATCGTAGACACGGGGCGAGCCCTTTCGGCTAGTCAAGGATTCTGGTCCTTCGCCTTTAATCCGTTACAGCTCCTCAAGCACGTTTCCGACGCAGGCGGACGCAGACTCAGAGTGACCAATGACGACTTGGGTGAGGCCCTGGCAAAAATGCCGGTTGAGAAGCTCGACCAGATCGCTGTCTCGCCCGCCGATCGAATCGCGCTGGCTCGTGAATACTATCGCCAGGCCAAGGAGTCTCAGAACTACTACATCATGAGCCAGGCAGCATCCCAGTATCATCTGGCCGGGCAGGAGCGAGAAGCGCGTATGTGCCGGGCCTTTGCAGCCAAGTACGACGGCCAGTTTGTAGAAGCCGGTGATCGGTTTGTCGAGATAGGAATGAAGAAGGATGCCTTCAACGCCTATTGGGATGCCAAGGACTTCCAACGGATCGTTAAACATTTCGATGTCGCAGAACTTGACGGGCATCAGCGTCTCCGCTTCCAAGGGGCCGAGTTCTTTACTATCACAAAAAGCGCTGCATCCTACTCTGCGGGCATTGCGCTGACCACACAATTGTGCGCCTTGTTCGACGATGATTCCGAGGCGATCTATGACGATGCTTGGCAAGCAATCCTCATTCCCCTTGTGAGGCTTGCAGCCCAGGGGGTAGGGGGCAGCTTCCCTCCGGAACTCAAGTCGAAACTCTACGCCTTAGTGAGAGCATCTACGCCGACTCCCAAAGAGGGGGACCGCTTCTCAGAGGATCTAGCCAGGCTGGCCTACCAGTCTGCGAGTTTTAAGGATGCGATCCAGATCTGGAAATCCATTCGTAACACCTCCCATGACGAGTTTCTCGACGCGAATCGAAAAGTCGCGGTATTCCCGGAAACACTTAAATGGAGCTCTGAGCTTCGTGACTTCCAGGGACTGCTGCTTGAGTGGAAAGAGAACGGCTCGCGTTTGGATCTAAACACCGGCACAATGTCTTTCGTTATCGAAGCCATGGCCCAGCTAGACCAAATAGAGTCTGCCTTAGCCACGGTCACAGTCGCCAGCTATCGAGATTCGCTCGACCATGTTGCGCGCGCACTCTCGAAGAATCACGACAATACAATGTTGCTCGGTTTCCTCTTGCGAACCATCGAGCTGATGCTTGCAGACCGCCGCTTCGGCGAGGCGCTCAGACTCTTGCGGGTGTGCGGGCCCCTTCCACAAGGCTCAAAGCTTGAAACCAATCGACAACATCACCACGCCCGGGGAAAACATAGCGGAGCTACGCGAAAGACGTCGATCACCGCCGAGTTCGCCAAGGTAGGCATCCGTCAGATTAACCCAAGTGTTGATGAAAGGCTCAGTGGAGTCTATCGAGACAACCGAGGCATCATCCTAGGCAATGTTGTCAGGTGGCTTGCACGTTCCGAGAACCTCCCCCGCGCAAAGTCGAACGTGCAGGCCGAGGTGACAAGCTTCCTGTCCGAAGTAGGGCTCTTCGAAGGTAACCTCGCACTTCCAAAGTCCTTAGAAGCTACCATTGATGAGTTCTGCTCCGCGCTCGAGCGTGCGGGCGAACATAGGAAGGCCTTCGACTGCTATTGGCAGCTCTACGAGGAGCATAAAGGCTCACAGCATGCAGCCCAAATTGCTCAACGCTTAGTCCGATGCCACGGACGCGCTCGCAACGCTCTGCGCCACCGGGATGGGGACATCGAAAGGCTCAAGCGCGAGCATGCTATCGAGTCTGCAGAAATTGCCGAGTTCCCAGTGCTTGCACCACCGGCCGAGAACGCCGCCGCGTCTCAGCCGTCATCCTCCCTGAGCACCATAAGGCCCTTCACCCATAAAGTGGAATGGCCGACGATCTTGATCTGGGCCGATCCGCCCATTGGCGTTGACGTGAACATAAAAGACGCCACGTATCTCGTCTTTCCGAGAAGTGTAAAGGTGGAGGAACAGAGGGGTCCGGGCAACCTGAAGATAGAAATTGCCGAGGCGCGTTTTGAGCTGTCCTTGGAAAAAGTACGCTCCGTCGGCTATAGGCTAACAGCGCTGGACAATAGCTGCAGGCTTGATCTTGCATTCGATGCAGACGGCAATCCCTTTGATGCGAAGAATCCAGAGCTCGATTGGCAGTGATCAACTCTGCACGATACCTGCAGAGGTCGATCCGTTGAGAGAACAATATTGCGAGGTGCACTATTCCCATAAGGCAGGTGCTGGACTAGGATCGCCCCAGGGCGACCTACCCCGGTGTGTGCGAGGATCGCTGCCTGCAAACTTCTCCGCGCCTCGGCGTGGCAGAAGAGTTGCAGCGTGGAGATTAGCTATGATTAACACACAAGCCAATAGGACTCATGAAGGGGGAACTGAGACATTGAACGCCTATGCGTGTAAATACCTAGCCAATCTCTTAAAGTACGCTCGCATTGCCCCTTCATCATCCAACTCGCTCGCGGCGATCTCGATAACCTCGTAGTCGAGGCTGGTAAGGTGTCGGCGGATCATCTTGTCCCGCTCAGCAGTTGCCGGGTTACCGTGGCTGCGCTCGCTAAGTCCGTCGAGATAGATGCAGACGCCCTTGAGGTTTGGGTCGTCCTCCTCAGCCCTGAAGAACACATCAGGCACAGTACTCCCGATGGGTAGGCTCAGGCTGATCACGTGCCCGAAGACAATTCGCTCCTGGTAAGCCCCTGCAGTGAAGCCCGCGGCCTCTAGTAGGCCTTTCAGCTTGTCCTCGGCCGCATTTGTTGTTGCACCACTCGCCGGTGCGGTCGCCGAGACCTGCTGCATCGGCGGGATTTCGTGGGAGTCTTCCAGCTTGCTACCCCATTGCTGCAGCATCCTCAGGGCTTCATGCCTGTCCAGGTACTTGTGATAGAAGCTGTTGCGGAAGCTCTGCAGGCAATCCACACAGGACTGCTCACAGTCTGAGGGGCAGCCGGCCACTACCGCTGTGGCAGCCTCTATTACTGCGGGGAAGTTTGCCAGCAGCTGATCCAACAGGCCGCTGCCGCCCGGCATCGGGTCCCACAAGAGGGCATTCACGGTCTGCTGATCGAGCTGGCCAATAACCTGGATCTGTAGGTCTTCAACTGTCATGTCGAGGATCTGACTTGCCCCGATGCGCAGTGCCTCCAGAATGCTGTGAGCTGCCTTTCTGGAGGGACAGCCCTCAAGGCTAATGCAGTCTGTCACGACATCAGCGAAGAATCCCAAATTCTCTGGCGAACGGTGGCACCGCTCCTGATGACGCGTGTTGAACGAGGTGAGCTCGGCAGTACTGCTCAGCGGCGACACGCTGGATCCGCATACTGGACATACAGGGTAGCCAAGAGTGCCCAAATTGCTGCCCTTGGGGCCGACATTCACCAGCCTCAGGTGCACACCTCGCCGGTAGTGCAGACTCTGGTCGCCCCAGTTGTAAGCCTGTCCACCGTTATGCCTCCCCTTCTCCTTGCCGAAGACCATGACCGGCAATTGGAATCGGTGCTCTTCCTCATCCGAGATCTGAGACTGATGCACCAAGTCCACGTCGCACACCGAGATGGATCTCAGGAAAGTCCCACCCAGAGTCTGACTGGACCCAGGCGAGCTGACTTCTTGTACAGCTTCATTCTGCACGTCAACCTCAAAGACCGGCTGCTCACCGCGGTCTTCGCCAGCTTCGCGATGGAAACGCCGCGCGATGTATTTGTTGCCATTGGCATAGATTAGGTTGCCGGGCACATACTCTCGCAGAGCCACGCTGGGCGGGCGCGGCAAAGCAAACTCCCGGCCAGAGTCGAACTGGCCATACGGCGTCTCCGCCAGCGCCACGACGCTGCCACTCTCAAGGCCATAGCCCGGGAGGAACCCCTCTTCGGCCAATACGATCAGCGTGTTGATCTTGTCCACTGACTCGGCCTGGCTGCTCCTGCGCTTAGCTTCTCCTCTCATCGTCTTTATGAATCGTTCGCAGCGGCGGTAATGGGCCTCGTCTTCGTTCTCCAGTGTGCCGAACACTTTTCTCGTCTCGCCGAGTCTGAGAATTTCGCTATGCGCCCAGTGCAGACGGCGATGTAGGGTGGCTACGATCTGCTGCAACTCCGCAACCATGCCGGCTACATGGCTCTCCAGGACAGATCTGCCTACTGAATCCCTGTCTTCTTCCGGCCAGGTAGCACTAAAGGCCCCCTCCACGTAATCAACTAGCTGGTCTATATGCGCGCCAATCTGAATACCCAGGGTCGCTACTTCGAAGGCCTTGGCTCGAATCTCACCGCCCTGTTCAAAGAGGAAGCTTGTGATCCGTGTGGGGAAACACTGCTCCAAACATTCGTGCACAGCGGCGGCAGCGGTTTCACTTGCGGTGCCATCCCCCTTGGCCAGCTGATACAAACGCGTCATCACTGCGGCGTGCACGTGCTTGCGGATCATGGCCTCATTACGCATGTTGAAGGACGGCGGGTCCACCCTCCCATCCAGGAGTTTCAAAGGCTCAGCGAAGTAGGCCCGGTCGTGCGAGGTGGTACGGCAGTAGGCCAGACAGACCGCCATGCGGTTGCGGCGGCCAGCGCGGCCCGCGCGCTGCCAATAATTCGCCGGCAGCGGTGGCACGTTGCGCATCAGCACGGCATCGAGTGCGCCAATATCCACTCCGAGCTCTAGTGTGGGCGTGCAGACCAAAGTGTTGATGCTGTCCTTCTCGCCCTTGAAGAGATTCTCAATCTGCTCGCGGCGATCAGCCGGCACCATAGCCGTATGTTCTTCCGGCCGCAACATCTCATAGTGCTGGTCCAGGAGCTGCAGGTTGTAATTCTCAAGGTCTTCGCGGATGAAACTCAGAGTGCCATTGCATTGCCAGGCGATGCACTTAGCCATCGGTGTCCGACGGAGGAACTTCTTGCGGCACACGTCGCAACGATAGTAACCATGGTTACTGCTGAGCTTCAGTTTGTCGGCATCGATCTGATACGCTCCACTTGTCCCCGGCAGAGCCTTGCCCCGGCTGCTTACAAGTTGCGCCGGCACCAGTATCCCAACCGACTCGCTACTCAGGTATTCCCAGAGCTCTCTTAAGAACTCAGCGACATCTTTGTCGTTGACGCCCCAGGTCCTGGCGATTTGCTTCATCAACGTATTGCGCTGGCTCAGCCAAGCGCTTAGATATTCCTTCTTGTCACCGGAATCGTACTGCAGCTTCATCCCCCCTGGTGCCGGGGGCAAGGGCATGTAGCCGCGCTGGATCTCCTCATCGCTATCGTGCCAGAAGCGCGAGAACTGATGGCCCATCCTGTCCAGCAACCTGCGTTGGCGCCGCTGTTGGTCCAGCACGGCTTCGATTCCAGACTTCAGATCCTCTGGCGGAATCCCCAGGGTATTGGCCCACTTCTGCATGAAGGCCGCACCAGGATCCAGGCCAAGATAGTCCACCTTCATTCGGCCCCATGGCTCAAGGCCCAGCTGTTGGTTGGCGGCCATGGTCAGCTCGCGCAGCACCTGTATCCGGATGAATTTCACACGTTCACGGTTATGCGTCGCAAGATGCCCGGACTTCGGCACGAAGCGCCAGACTTCCGGCAGCAGCACTCTTGAGAGCTGATCGTCCTTACCGAGAAGTTCATCCAGCGCATAGATGAGGTCACCGGCAGACAGTGGCTTGTCTTTCAGCACCTCTGCCATCAGGCTGCGCAGCCGGAAGCGCCGCGCATGATCCTTCATCCAGCCAGCCTGGAAAGCCGCGTCCTGGCGGTTATCGGCAAAGAGCAGCAGGCGCTTGCGTTCGGCGTGGTGAACCATGTCCTGGCACAGCACATGTACATCCGACACATTGATCGCGCGCACCTGGCGCATTGGTTCGCGGTAGCCGCTGCCCTGCGGCCGTCCCTTTGAAGTGCATGACACGCAGGAAGAAAGTTGCCCCGGATTGCCTGCCGAGCTAAGCACCGCGAAGAGCTTGACCTTCTCGCCGCTGGTGCCGCAGCTTGAGCAGGTACTGACTTCGTGCCCGTGAGCCGAGCCACAGTGGCGACAGAAGTACAGAGGGTGCAGTTTGCTGTGCGACTCCAGGTCGGCGTCTTCAGGTTCGCTGAGGATGCGATCCAGCAATACAGCGCGTCGCCCACCGTTCTCTTCCAGCAGTGGATCCCAGAAGTGGCTGCCGCCCTCGGCGAGCTGGCCGCCGCCTGGCTCAGTGCCGATGAACTCAAAGTCGCGTAGCCAGGTGACGAAGTAGTGCTGGCCGCAGGTAGTGCAGGTCGACACTGGCACATGCCATAAACGCTCATTGCCACCGGATTCCTTGAGCTGATCCTCGCCGCTGAGATATAGCTTCGGCTCCTTAGCCCCCGGCGGGAAGCTGACAATCGCGCCCGGCACTCCTCGCGTAAAAGCATGTACGACGGGCCGGAAGACTGGCCGTCCATCCAAATACGCCGTCGCGCCTAGTGCCAGATAGCACATCAGCTCTTCTTCGCTAACCTCACGCTTGGCAGTCGCCTTGAGCTCCAGGCAGAGGCTCTCCAGGCTGCGGGGTCGCATCAGCGCACCATTGATCTGATGCGCCAGTTCGTTGCGCCTTAGCGCCGCGTGCAGGGCTGCCGACCAGGCGCCTGGCCCCAGCTCCATGCCGCTCAGGGCCTTATAGGATGCGCTGATCTCCGCGCTTGGCCCGCTTGATTCCGGGTCAGCGCTATCCAGTGCCGCCAGAACACTGGCGAGAAGCTCGTTCTTGTCGGTCTTCGCTGCTGCAGGGAGTTGGCGGCCGCCGTCCCACACATCGTCTTCGTACTCCTCATAGACACAGCTCACGCCAGCGCTGTCCACGCCAAAGAAGCGCGCGGCGAAGCGGCGGCCGGCCCCCGGGTCCGTGCGGTCAGCGATGGTGGCCGAGGTCGCCACAAACCTGGTCTCCTGCGCAGCGCAGTAATGACGCAGGCGGCGGATCAGGCAGGCCGTCTCCGCGCCCATCGCGCCGGTAAAGGTATGCGCCTCGTCAAAGACCAGGAAGTCCAGGCGCGCATTGTCAAAGAGCTCGATATCGCGCTGGCGGGTCAGCAGCAGTTCCAGCATCTTGACGTTAGTCAGCAGGATCCGTGGCTGGCCGCCGGGAGTGCGCATCGCCTCGCGGCTGCAGACCTCCTCCGCCGGGTGCACTGTCTCGCCTTGCCCGCGCTTCTGGCTCTCGGCCAGCCTTGCCGCATAGTCCGAACGGCTGCTGCCCGGCGGCAGGCGTACGCCGTCCACGTCGCGTTCGTGCTCCGGTGTCTTGCCCACATACATGCCAAAGCTGATCCCGCTGCCGGCCAGCAGCCCGCGTAGACGGCCCAGCTGGTCTTCCGCCAGTGCATTCATCGGGTACACAATCACCGCGCTGATCCCGGGGGCCGCACCAGCATCCCGCAGCTCCAGGCACTTGCTGATGATCGGATAGAGGAAGCATTCGGTCTTACCGCTGCCTGTACCGGTGGATACCAGTGTCGGCTGGCCCTGCCCAATCGAGCGCACGGCGCGCTCCTGGTGGCCATAGAGCCGCTCGATGCGCGGGCCGATGATCTGCGCCATGTGCGGGTGGAACAGGCCGTCCTTGACCAGTTCGGCCACCGCCGCGCCCGGCTTGAAGCTGCGCGAGAGCGTGATGTAGGGCCCCTGCAGCAGCGGCGTGCGGCGCACCTGGTCCAGGTTCAGCAGGCTGCGCATCTGGGTGTGCAGACGCGGGTCGCTGAAGGGATAGGCGCTGAGCTGGTAGCTCAGGAAGCTGCGCGTGATCTTCTCGGTATAGGCAATCGGGTTAAGCGCCATCAGCTCTGGTCCTCAGTATCATCTTGACTTTCAAACAAGGGTGTGCCGCCGGTCTGCTCCGGCGTGAAGAGCACATGCTGGCCCTTGCGGGTGGCCGGGTACTTCTGCGGTTGGCCGGGCCCGGCCGCTGGCGCCGGCGCCTTACCATCCAACTCATCCAGCAGGGCCTGGTAGCCCTCGGCGCCAAGCAGGTTGCGGGCGTGAAGGTGGCACTCGCGCCAGCTCTCCTCGGCGCTCTGGGCCAGTTGCCAGTCATAGAAGCGCGGGCCGAAGCACTCGCGCACGGGCTGATGCTCCAGCGCGCGCTCGTCGTGGCCCAGGCCGTAGTCCGCCAGGCGCAGGGTCCCGGGTAGCAGCCAGCCCTCGCCGTCGTTCTGCGCCATGAAGGCCGCAATGCCGGCTTCGCGGTCGCCGCCGCAGGCCTCGACATGCTGCAAGAGGTCATGGAAGGCGACCAGCGAGAGCACTGTCAGGCGATGCTCAGGGTGCTTATCTTTGTCCACGCGCCAGAATCCTTTAGCATCAAGTTCTCTCGTGAAAGACTTAGACATGACAGCTGCCTTGGGGTAGTCGCAGCCATTAACCAGTCTTTTGGATTGTTGCGAAGTCAAGCCGTACGTCAGGTACGCGAGAGCATCAATCGAGGCGTTCAGCCTGGTTCGTTCGGCATGTAAGTATGGCGATCGAGTATCATTTTGCATTAAGACTCCCTGACAAGCGAGTCTCAACCGAAACGCAGCGAAAGCGTTGTGAACAAGGTTGAGCATAGCTGCAAGACGTGCCACCGCGTGTACTAGTGTCTTAGATACTTCGCTTGGTAGCGCCAATTCTTGAATTCTACTCATATCCAGAGACGTGGCGCCTGTGGAGCCTGAAATACGCCCCCTAGCGATCCAGTCAAAGACAAGACTGTTGATTACACCCACAAGAAAACACTTAGTGACAAGCGCCCTGTCGGCGTTCATCCAAATCAATGTGGAGTCACTGCTCGGCCATTCTGGCAAGAGCGCGGCGATCATCGTCCGCGTGTTTGTGGAGTTGGTAATGCGCCGACTCAATAATCGCAGGGTTCCCGTGGGAATCGGATCGCGCAGTTTGATTGGCCAAAAGAACTGAGCTCCTCCAGCGGTCCACTCAGCTTCTTGCCATTTTGTGTGGTGACCAAATCCAGTCGAGTAGGCAGCGTGGAATGGATTGTGTTGGTGAATCATTGCCCCCTGGTAAATGGGAAGCGCGGCCAGTACACCTGTTTCGTCAACCAGCCGTCCGAAGTCATCAACTTGATATCCGGGTGGCACTCTGGTACTGTGCCAAATCGTCTCAAGCTCCTTCTTGTCCGACAAATTCACGTCGCCCTGTGGAGTCTCAGCAATACACATCGGTTCTCCTGATAGCGAGTACCTTAGTGGACATGAATTCAACGCTACCTGTCTTAGTATGTAGACATCTTCCTCAGTTTGGATTTCCACGACGATCATAGACACTGGGCTCAGTTCTAAGATCAAGTCCCTAGGGTACTGAGTCGAGTGGAGCTCCGCATGCTCCCAATCGCTCAAGTCTCGCCGCATGAATGCTGCATTGATGGACTGAGTAGTGCCTCCCTTAGAGACGACAATTGGGTTGAACTTGTAACTACTGTGAATGTCAAAGATCTTCTGGCGGTTTTCAAAACTGAATAGCCATTCCCATCGACAGTGTTCGACAAACAGACGTCTCAGTCCAATGCTTGGAAAGTCGCTATAGATTCCACTGGGCACAATGAAGCCCATGCGCCCTGCGGTACGGAGCAGCGCATGACCCAGCTCCAGGAACATCTTGTAGGTGTAGGCCTTGCCCTCGCCTTGGTAAAGGAAAGGATGTCCTGGATCGGCAAATGTCTTAGAGATGTCGCGTTGCTGCTTCCAGACTCCGTGTCGAGTCTTTGAGCTCTCAAAGCTAGATGCACCGCGGTTGCCAAGGTTAATATCGTGCGTCTGTTTGCCGCTCGCGTCACGCGCAATCCTGTCGCCAAAAGGCGTGGCTACGTTCTTGAGCCAGTTACCAATGGACTTGAAGCCCGCGTTGTAGGAAAGCCAGTCGACCTCCGTAGTTTCGTCCTGCGAGAAATACTCGCGCTGCTTCTCCAGCGCTTCTTGCTTGCCATAACCACGGAACAAGGGGTCGATGGCTGAGAAGAACTCCTTGGACATCGGCTGTAGGGTGTCCCAGGGTGGGTTGCCCAGCATGGCGTCAAAGCCGGAGCTCTGAGCGTTGAAGACATCCGGGAATTCCAGCTCCCAATGGAAGAAGCGCCGCTGCGCGGTCGTCTCGCGCACGGCGTCCCAGACCTCAGCACCAAGCTTGCCGCTGGCGAAGGCTTCGGGCAGCGGCGCCAGGTCAAGCTTGTCCAGCGGCCAGAACCACAGTGCACACCAGAGGTCAAAGGCCTCGCGCAAAGCCACGAAGCCGGGCTCGGACTGCAGCGCCTCATAGCGTTGCCGGCGCGCTTCAATCTGGGTCGCCCCCAGGGCATGGATCGCCGCCAGTTCGCGCAGCGCTGCGCTGTGGCTCTGCTGCGCCTGGGCGATGTCGATGCCGCTCAGCAGGTTGCGGCCATCCAGCAGGCGGATCATTCCGGCCTTGGCTTCCGCGGCCTTTGCGCTGATCGCTTTGGTGAATTGCTTTTGTTTGAAGTGCACGCCGTTGCTGTGCGTGCTGTCCCCGCCCTCGCGCTCCCAGGCCATCAGGGGATAGTGCGCGAAGGTGTCGAACCAGGCGCCAACCAGGCTGTTACCGCACTTGACCTTGTGGTTGAGGAAGGTCATCGGCAACTGGCGGTCCAGCGTTTCGATCCAGAGGCTCAGGCGGCAGAGCTCCACCGCCAGCGGGTCAAGGTCCACGCCATAGATGCAGCGCTCCACCACATAGCGCCGCAACAGTGCGCGCAGACGCGGCTCGAAGTTGTCATCCTCGGGACGGTCGGGCAGGCGGTCGGCGTCGATGCCAGCGGGCGCGTCGTCGCCCCAGAGCATCTGCGGCAGGCTGCGGCCCTCGTAGTCCTCCAGGCGCTTATGGAGCTGCAGGGAATCGAAGAGCGCGCTGGTCAGATAGCGCAGCGAGCCCAGCAGGAAGGAGCCCGAGCCACAGGCCGGGTCGCAGAGCTTGATCGCCAGGATCTGCTCGGGCGGCTTGGGCGTCCACTGCACTGACGGCGCCTTGAGGTCCGGCTGGCCGTCCTCGCCCAGCGGTGGGTCATAGGCCAGGGGCTGCAGAGTGCGGTGGACAGTGGGGGTAGCCAGCTGCGGACGGGTGTAGTAAGTGCCCGAGCCCTTGCGGGTGCCGCCCCAGCGCACGACGTACCACTCACCGGGCAGGACAACCGCGGCGATTAGCTGCTTCGCCTTGCCTTCCAGCTCTTTGGCGTGTGCGTCCTGCTGTAACGCGTTGGCCTTAACGGGCAGCTTGCGGATCAGCCCGGCCACCAGGCTGGCGCGCCTGGCCCAGGCCAGCGCACGCTCGCGCAGGGTCTGGCCGATGTCTTCAGTCTCAGCTTCTTCCTCGTCAACACCTAGAACGTCAGTCGTTTCTGCTTCGACTTCTTCATCGTTCCCATCTTCCTCAGTGGCATCATCTTCCTCCTCAGCCTCCTCGCTGGACTCTTCTTCCTCGCCTGAGCCTTCTTCCGATTCTTCTGCAGAGGGGCTGCTGGCCTTGGCATCCTTCTTCATCTTCTCAAGCAGGGTCTTGAGCGTTTTGTCGTCCATTTGCTCCAGGGTCTCAAGCGGCAGAGCGGGCTGGTTGCCGACGGCCAGGAACACTATGGCCTTGTCCTTACCGGCGCAGCGCAGCTCGTAATCCAGCAGGCCTTCATAGAGAATGCCGATGTACTCACTGTCGAGGCTGGAGAAGTCTACGGGGACTCGGAACATTGTTGAGCTTCGACCACTGCGTATCCTGACCTCGGTGCGGCTGAGCAGCTCGATGACCTCTTTGACCTTGAAGTCATTGACCACGGGACGGTCAGGGTTGAGGCAGGCATTCTCGAAGACGTGCAAAACGCGGCGGATGCTGTCGGGGCTGCCTGCGTCGCCCGGCGCGAAGAGCTCGCCGCCGTAGTGGCTGACCGGCAGCGCCTCGTGCGCGCAACCCTTGTACATCAGCTGCATCAGCGCCAGGACCCGCGGCCAGCCGCTGTGGCTCTTGCGCAGCCGGTACTGGCTGGCGCGGACCAGGTCCTCACGCAGGCCCGCCAGGCTATAGCTGCGGTGATAAAGCTCCAGACTGCGCGGCAGCAGGCCCTCGCGACTCTCGGCGAAGAGGATCACCACCAGGCGCATCACTACGCGCACCGCAGCGTGATATATGTCCGCCGGCTTGACTTCATTGACAATGTCATTGAGCGCCGGGGCATGGGCCTGGATCAGCAGCTCGACAGCCTTGCGCACGCGTTCGCCGAGGACCTGCGAGAGCTCGGCCTGACCCTTGCGGCTGTCGTTAACCGCAGCGAGGAGCCGGCAGGGAGCTTCGGCATTCTCGGGCACCCACAGCGCTGGCGAGACCAGGGCCATGAAGCCCTGGAACTCAGCCGTGACTCCACCCTCGGCAAGCCAGGAGCCGGTGTCCCACTCGCAAAAGGCGTCATAGTCCATCCCGGCGAAGACCAGGCGCCACTGCCGGCCGTTGGTGAGGATGGCGAGCTGCTCTGGACCGCGCCGTAACCACTGCAACACTCGGGCATAGCTGACCCGGCCCTTGCCAATGCCGAGCCGTGCGTCTTCCACAACAAAGATGGGTAGTGTCGCGCCCGGACTACCCAGCCATAGCTGCTGCGGGCGGATCGCTTCGCCGGCAGGCCCGTGCCGGGTCCAGCTTGTGTCCACATTGCTGCCACCGGCCCACTCGCCCAGTTCCATGGTGAAGCCGCAGAGGCGCTGCAGCACGAAGCGCACAAAGTTGCTGCGCTTGTCCTTGGCATCGCGCTCAAAGGCCAACAGCTCCAGGCGCAGTTTCTCGTGCAGCCAGCCAGACAACTTTGGCGGCTCTGGGCCTAGCAGGCTGTCGAGGCGCTGTGTGTCGACCAGCAGCCCGCCATGCCGCAGGCTCGCCCACCATTCATGCCGCGGTGTGCTCACTGTGCAGCTCCCTTTGGCAAGGGCAAATAGATCTGCACGGCAATCGGCAGCACCTCAGTTTCCTGGCCCATGGCGAAGCGTTTGGGCAGCACCTCGCGCGTGATGCGCTCGCGTTCACGATTCAAGTGTTCTCTGGTCCGCTCAAGTTGCTGACGGATTCTGTGAACCTCCGCCTCCTTGCGGTCGAGGTCACGATGGATCTGCTCAATCTCGAACTTCGATTGGAAGAGCTGACCCTGGCGTATCTGCTCCAGCAACTCATTCATTTCACGCTCAAGAGACTTGACCGTTCGTGAAATGATCATGTCGGAGATCTCGCCGTGCCTGCGGTTGTACTTTTCGTTGGCGTCGTTTTGGGCCGCAGTCAGATCCAAGGCCAGCTGCTGCTTAAGGTCAGCAGTCAGTAAGCGTGCGTGTTCTCTGATGAAGTCTTTCAAGGCGCGCTCGACATCGCCGAAGAGCTCACTGGCCATTTCCTGGTCAGTCCGGGATATTAGCGCACTAGCATCGGCAGGCGAGACTGCCAGATCCGCTGAGAGCGCCGCCCCAAGCTTGCCGTTCGAGACAGGCAACTGGACGCGGCGTACCCAGTGATGGAAGGTCTCGCGCAGATCGTTAACGGCCAGCTCCTCAAGATGCAATGTGATCACTACCTGGCAATCAGCCGGCAACTCCGCATAAGCGACAGACCAGCGTGAGACTCCGCTGGAGCCCAGCCTGGAGCGCGACAGACGGTCCAGCGCCTGCTGAATCAAAGGATGGGCCAGATGCAGCAGCCTGACATCCGCCATCGGACGGAAGACTGAGCGGCCATTGGCTTGCACTTTGAAGACATCCGGGCTGAAGGTCAGGCGCGGCAGACGCCCCTTGCTCTCGGAACCAGTCTTGACGCGCAGGTACTCCTCGTAGAGTTCGCGCCAGGCCGGGTCATGGGCATTGTTGATGCGGAAGCACTGGTCGGCATCCAGCGCTGACAGCGCCTGTCCCTGCGCGCTCATGCTAAGGGCTGTGTCCAGCACGCGATAAGCCCTCTGCGGACTCAAATCAATCTGCTGCTTCAAGGCATTCAGGCGGATCGCGATGTCACCCTCAAAGGCGATAGTCTCATCGACATTCATGCTCATCCGATTGCGAGCGAAATCTATGCGCTGGTCGAGGTCGCGCACTACTTCGTCAAGCGGCTCACCCAGGACCAAACGGCGGTGCACCGCCTCATCGAAGAGCTCCCCGGTGGCACCCAGGTCCTCACGGATCTGCTCGACTTTCTTGATCAGGTGCGACATGAACTTGAGGTCAGCATCCTGGTCGCTGGTGAGGTAGAAGATGTAAACATCGCGCAATTGCCCATAGCGGTCGAGGCGGCCATTGCGCTGCTCCAGCCGGGCCGGGTTCCAGGGGCAGTCAAAGTGCAGCATATAGCGTGCAGCGTCCTGCAGGTTGAGACCCTCGGACGCGGCGTCGGTGGCCAGCAGGACGCGCACGTTGCTCTTCGGATCGGCAAAGCTCTCTTTGATAGCTTCGCGGGCTGTCGAATCCAGGCCGCCGAAGAGGCAAGCGAAGCGCGCGTGATCCGCTGGAAAGGCCTCATGCAGCCGGCGCAATAGATAGTCCAGTGTAGTTTTGTACTCGGTAAAGATGACAAGGCGTTCGTCTGAGCGCCATTCGCCATCCTGCAGCAGCAAGCCTTCTATCTTGGCCTTCAAAGCAGCAAAGCGAGTGTCTACTTTAGGGCTATGCATACTGAGTTCTTTGTCTAGCGCTAAGCCCAGGCTGGCGGCAGCCTGGTCAATAGCGGCAATATGCTCAGTCAGCTGAGGTGCTAGTGGGACAAGCCACGACCCGATGGCACCGGCGGCGACAACCTCACGCTGTTCGGCTTCCCGGTCGTCCGCCAGCTCTTCGCGAGCAGCTTGACCCAGGGCAATGATCTCGCGGTCGTCTGCGCTTTGTTGCTCGCGAAGCCCCAGCTTGCAGCGCCGCCATGACTCCAGGAAGGTCATGGGGCAACTAAGCATGCGCTTACCGAGGATCTCCAGCGCGAAAGCTCCAGCCTGGCTGTGCCTGCGGTTGGATGAAGCGATGAGACGACGAACTTCTCTGCGCAGATTCTCAAAGGCCTCGATCAGATTGAGTTCGGGCTGCGAAAACGTCAACAGCACAGCTTCAGGGGGCATGCGCTCGCAGAACTTGCTTGGAACACTGCGCGCGTTGATTTGTCGCTTCAGACGCCGGACTACAACTTCGCTAACACGCTCGCGGGCCTTGTCAGACAGCGAGTGCGCCTGGCTGAAGCGCACGGGATCAAGCATTTCAAGCAGTCCCGTGAACGACCAGGTGTGGCCATTGTGCGGAGTTGCCGTCAGGAAGAGCCTGTGTTCAAAGAGCGGGGCGATCCGCCGAAGCATGCTGCTCAGGTCGCTCTCGGGCCCAAAAGGCGCGGGCATGAGGTTGTGTACCTCGTCGACAATGAGCAGATCCCAAGGTAACTGCCAGCTCTTCTCAGGGCTCTCGCTGGCCGAAAGGAATTGTTCGAGGATGTCTTCCTGGCGCAGGTAGTGGTATGAGGCGATGATCCTGGAGCTGTAGCGCCAGGGATTGGCGTCGATGCCAACATTGCGGCGGAGCTTCAAGGTGGAGTCTCGATCCACCGCTTCAAAAGGCAGCGAGAACTTGGAATTGAGCTCATCCTGCCATTGCACTGCCAGTGAAGCCGGCGTAAGGATCAGCACGCGGTTAACCTTTCTCCGCGTCAGGAGTTCCGTGAGGATCAGGCCAGCTTCGACTGTCTTTCCGAGACCAACGTCGTCAGCAATCATCAAGTTAACGCGCGGCATTTGCATCGCCTTGTGCAATGGCACCAGCTGATACTCTTCCAGCTCGACGGCCGCCTGCAAGGGCGCAATAGCCGGCAGCCGGTCAAGGGGTCCTGTGCTGTCAGGATCCAAGTAGGGCGTTAAGGCAGTCCAACTAGCAGCGTGTACCAACGCATCCAGGTCTTTGAGCGGCATAGGACTGGAAGAGCAGTGTGGCAATTCAGAGCCTGACAATGGCGCCGCACTGGGCTCCAGCTCCCACAATAGTTCTTCAGACTTTGGAAGCAGGTCGTCTTTGTACTCGATACGAACCAGATGCAGCTGACCGCCATCGGAGCCAAAGGGCCGCACTTGATCGATTAAGCCAGGGCGATTGCGCACCAAGGCAAATCTGCCGGCGCGCGGCACATTTGAACTCGGAACTGACGGCTTCCCAACAACTTGCATGGCTATCTCCGTGTTGCTGCAATTCTAGTGCAGGGTCCGACCAGACCTGGTCAGGCCAATTCTCCACGGACAGCGGGGCAGAATGCCATCCCCAGACCACTCAGCCAGTTACTTTGAGACTTCTTGCGTTTGCAGCTGAGCCACAATCCTCACCACGGCAGCTTGAGCACCCTCCCGCTTCCTGCCGCCGCCACGGCACCATACATCGCCGTGGTTTCTTCCCGGCTATGTCCCAGTGTTTGCTGAAGCTCTGTCGCGCTGGCGCCAGCGAGGCGGACGTGGGTCGCGTGGCAGTGGCGCAGCAGATGTGCAGCAGTACCGCGCCGTGCGTCGTCTTTGACACCCACGCGCTGCCAGGCGGCTCTGCAGATCCGCGCGATCTGAGAGGCGCTCAGAACAAAGACCGGGCTCTCCAGATGCTTGCGCCAGGAGTCGCGAGTGCTTCCAGGGGAATCGTTGGAGTCCACAGGTGAGCCGACGAAGTTTCCAGCGGAGTCGTTGGATTTCTCAGAAGGACAAGCTTTGCCGTAAAGCTTCGCGCGTGGTTTCTGGTCGAGTTCTAGCGCCGCCAGCTTCATGTAAGCCAGCTCGATGATCAGCCATTCGTTCTCAATCATCACGCGGCGGGTCTTGCTGCCCTTGCCGTGGATCTTCAGCTGCAGCCCGGCACCGCGACGGCGGATGTCCTGCCAGCGGAGTCCAGCGGCCTCTGAGCAGCGGCAGCCGGTCAGATAGAGCAGCGACAGCAGCACGCGATTACGCGCTACTTTCTCAGAGGCCAGCATGGCCTGGACTTTCTCAGGACTGGGCAGCTCCTCCAGCTCCGGCACCTCCCAGGTGACCTGCGGCCGCAGCACCAAGTGGCTGACTTTCTCAGGGATCACGCCTTCAGCCTCGCAGAGCTGCAGCAGCTTGGCGATGGCACTCAGGCGCTGATTCTGCGTGGATGCCGCGTAAGGCTCCAGAGCGGCGGTATAGGCCAGGATGGCGCACTCGCCGGCCTCGCGACTGGCGCACGCTGTTCGGATGTTCTCAGCGCCGCAGCTGGCCAGGAAGTCAGCCAGCGCGCGCTTGTAGGCTCTCGCAGTGTTTGGATTGCCCTTTCTCAGCCAGAGGCGCATGGCGGAAGTCTCGCGCAGTGCCAGCCGGTCTGGCGCGCTGGGCACTGAGTTCTCAGCCAGCACAGAGTTCTCAGAGTTCTCGCCGCGCACCAAGTTCTCAGGCTTCTCCAGGTTCTCAAAATTGATCAGCTCCAGTATGCGCACTGCGCTCATGGCCACACCTCGTTCTCTGTCGCCCCGAGCTCTTCAACGCTGAAGAGTTCTGCACACTGAGCCTGACGCCCAACTGGCCGCGTGAGCACCTCGGCTGCACTGCTGAAGCCCGGCAGCGTATCCTGGCCGGGTACCGCCGCGAATAGCGCGACCTCTTCGGCGCTGAGCATGCGCGGCATTGCCGCCTCACTGAGTCGCACGGCTAGTGCTGTTGCGCGCTTAGCCATGCTGCACCCCGTAATGCTGGCTCGCGGCAGAGCCCAGGCGCTTCTCATAAGCCGCAGCCCGGCGCCGGCCGCCCATCCCGGCGCTGGCGCGCTTCCTAGCCAGCAAGATCGCCGCGACCTTGGCGCGCCATCTTGGCGGCGCATCCTTTGGCAGATCGCTAAGCACACGCACGCGGTCCTCAATCACTGCCGCCGCATCCGCCACCAGCCAGCGATTCACATAGCCCGCATTGGCGACTTCATCCGCCTCAAAGCCTAGATCCTCGCAGACATTGGCAATGCGGCGCGCTTCTTCATCGCGGGTATGGCCAGACTCAGCCCGATAGACCTGGTCAGCCAGATTCTCAGCATGTATCTCGCCATACTTCGCCGCGCGCGCCAGGATGACTGATTCCAGCTCGCGATAGCTGAGCCCGGTCTGCACACAGTCGCGCTCACTGTCAAAGGCACTGGCGAGAGCGCAATCGTCTAAAGGATCCTGATACTCCAGGTTCTCAGAGGCTTCAAAGTTCTCAGAGCCCTCGAAGAGCTCAGACTCATCTTTCTCAGACAAATAGCTCTCAGGCGCCTCATGCTGCGCAGTGCTGGCCAGCGCATCAATCGCCGCCTTGGCAGCATCAAAGCCGCCAGCCATTGCCACCAGCGCCTGAGCCCAGCTATCGGCGCCGCCATGTGCACCGAGCCTATCAATCAGCCCGGCATCCACGCGCAGCACCGGCGCCGGCAAAGCCGGCGCCATTGGCAATACAAAACTAGGCGAGTCGAATTGGCAGTAGAAACTTTTCATGCTGCCACCTCGCCAGTCTGCGCGAACTGCGCTGAGCTCGCCTTAGCCAGAACGCTGTCAATGATCCGCGCGGCGGTCTGCTGCACACTGCGGCCCAGCTCACGCAGACGCGCGCTCGCGTTTTTGCCATGGCGCGCCTGCCATGAGGCGACATAGTTAAAGCTGCTCTCATCCCCGGCCGCCAGCCCGAAGTACTCCAGCACCAGGAAAGCCACGCTCTCGGCGCGCAGCTCGCGGTCCTCAATCGCCAGCCGGTCGCCGGCCTGGCCATCGCAAAGCGCGTGCGCCAGCTCATGCGCCAGCGTCCGGCACACTTCAGCGCCAGCCAAGCTATCCAACAGCAGGATAGAACGCTCGCTGTAGCAGCACAGTCCGAGCGCGCCAGAGTGACCCAGCGCCTCAATCTCACCGCTAGTCGCGGTCTTGATCTCCCAGCCCAGGTTAGCGCCAAAGGTCAGCAGGCTCGCGTGCAGAGCGTTGCTCGCCGCGTCCGCTTCGCCAGCCTGCGAACGCCACTCCAGGCGCGGCAGTTCCGGCAGAGGTTCGCCATCCGTCTGGCTCAGGTCAAAGACCGGCACCGCGACAAAGTAGGCGACCAATTTCGAGCTGCAGCCCGGATCCTCGGCCGCACACTCAGCCGGGCTTGCCGCATCAGCAGCCGGCCGGGCTTTGCGCACAGATGGCGCAAAGATCCAGAGCGCGGACTCACCTTTGCGCACATAGCGGCCCAGCGCAGACCAGGTAGAGTAGCCAGCCACGCGTGAGGCATTCGGACACTGGCTCAGGATCAGCAGCACATTGCCAAAGCTGTAGCTATGGAAGCGCGCCTGCACATTGAGATAGGCGCGCCAGGCTTCGCCAGTGGTGATAGCCGCGAGCCCGGACTCCAGACGCGCCCAGGCTTCAGCACGGCGGTCAGGCTTGGCGGGAGCACTAGGCGCGGAACCAGATCCCGCGCCACGACGTTTGGCGGTAGAATACGCCTTGGACATTGAAGCACCTCTATTGCTTTGATGTCTCGCGGCGGGTAGATTGCAGTCTACCCGCTGCACCTTCTATTATCCATATTCTGCGCGGTTAGACAAGTAGTAATTAGAAGAATACGACGCATTGTGGAACGATTATCGCTAGTAATGACCAGCCTTGACGGAGATATGAGTTTAACATTGTGCTAAACCGATATCCAGTACTTACCATACCCAATAACGCAGCATCAGAGTGTGAATCAGCAGCAGTTTGCAGGTACATTGCGCTACGTACCGTCAGCCTGGCGCACAGCTTGTACTAGCCCAGCAGATCAAGCGCGGCGCACACAATGACAAGAGGGGCGAATAGCACCGAAGAAAGACACAAAAGATAGCCACTTCTACTAAGGTGCATAGTAGACATGAAACACTGTCTGGGAGCTAAGTTGCGCGGCCGCCAGTTCTCAATAATCGTCCCAGTTCTCAGCGCCAGCCACCTCGCGCCAGGTCCCCGCGCCGGCATGCGCGATAACTACCGGCATGCGTGATAACTGGACCGCGCCAGAGCCTGAATCTGGCCCAGGATCAGGCGCCAGCGAGCCTAAGAGCCCGGCATGCGTGATAAGTCCCAATATCACGCATCCATTGGTAGCGACAGAATCCTAGGCCGGCACCCCGCCGCCTCATACGGAAGGTACGGACGGAAGTTTTTTCCATTTTTTGTGGAACGCAGAGGTATCACCCTCGCGGGCCAATGTGGCCATTTGTCTTGTATAGTAGTTTTGCGCACAGACTGCACAGACTGCACAAAGTGTGCATTTTGTCCGATCAGTAGTTTCGATCCGATCCACGCTAGCGCTAGTAATTATCAGGCCTACCTTATTTTCTGTATATCCGGATTTCCGGTTGTTCTCTCAGGCCGTTCGTGTTATAACCTGTTCCGTGAGCTATACACTCTGCCCAATTCTTCTTTGTGCAGCGCCCCGCCTTTTAGCTGGCGGACATCGAGACAAGCGCGACAGAAGGTGTGCCCATGACGCGCTTGTTGTCTCCAAAGCAGTGGCAAGACGAGGTGAGAGAGTAACTGTCCCTGTTCTAGATCTCCTCGGGCAGGCACATTCATCTCCGCTAGCTGGACATCAAGGGTGTGCAGCCAATGAGTAAGTGCCAATCGAAGGGTTCCCCAGAACTAGCCGTGCCAGTCAAGGCGATAGAGGCACCGATTCCGGATTCCACAGACGTTGAGCCACACGTACGGAGTCAGGAGATTCCTGCATTTGAACCAGTACAGACCTCCGAATCGTGCAAGGCAGTGCCGATCTTCTATCCCCTGTGCGAACCTGAGGGCGCCACCCAACCCAGCGGACGTTTGCCGGTCCGAACAGAGCTGAAGTTCATCGGCGAAGCCATTGCCGGGCTGGCGGAGAGAGACACGGCGCTCTGGGCCGTCGTAGCCGAGTGCCTCGACAAGCTGGGGCTGGAGCTCGCCGAGGATTTGGAGGATTTAATCTTGCACAACGGCAGATCCAGGCCGAGCACGCATTCCAAACGTGACCCCGGGAGCCCGAACAAGCTTGAGTCGAGGAACAGCAAGAGGAGGAAGCCCGTTGGCCAGAAGTGATGCACAAGGCACTGCGCGGACCGCAGGTGAGGAAGGTAGAATCGATTCGATGAGACCAGACAACAGCCAGACGCTCAAGCACGTGCTCTGCTACGTTCGCGTCAGCACCAAGAACTCGGCGCAGGAGACCAGCCTGGAAAACCAGGAGTCCCAGCTTCGCGAGTTCTGCAAACGCAAGGGCTGGCTCGTGGACGAGGTCATCGTTGACCATGGCATCAGCGGCCGGAAGATGGAGCGCCCAGGCCTCAAGCGCATGATAGAGCTCATTAGAGCTGGCGGGATCGACATTGTGCTGGCGGCTGACCACGCCCGTTATGCAAGAGACCCTAAGTTCATCGACTTCTACCTCAATCATCTCTCTCCCAACGGCATAGAAGTTTGGACCCTGGACTCCAAGCAAGATCTGGCTACAGCAGAGGGTGAGCTGGTCAACGGCGTTATCTGGCTTGCACTGCAATACATGGCCCGCAAGACCAGTGACCGCATTCGCGCGAGCATTCCTGTGAGGCGTGAGCGTGGTCTCTGGCTCGGCCGCACACCATTCGGCACGGTGCCGGGTGCCGTCAAGGGCGTACCTGAAAAAGATCCTGAAACCTGGCACTACCTGATTCAGATTTTCCAGCGGCACAGGGAAGGACAGTCCCAGTGTGCTATTGCCGATTGGCTCAACGAATTGGGTGTACCTTCGCGGCTGGGCGGTCTCTGGCGTCAAGGGACCATCTGGAGCATCCTGCGCAGCCCCTTCTATCGCGGAGTTGACAACGTTGGCACCTTGCTCCGACATGACTGCCTGGTACCGCGCGAGTACTGGCCCGACCTTCAACAGGCTGAATCGAAGTGCGGCCGGCCTTCGGAGCGCTTCTTTCTGCTTCGCAATCTCGTCTGCTCGCCATATTGGCAAGTCAGTAGTCGGCGAAGGTACCACAACGATCCTATGCCTATGCAGTGCCGCGGCTGTTTCGAGACACCGGTCTATCAACGAGTTGATGTGACCAAGAATGGCCAGCACTTTGAGGTCACAGACGGCGAGCCATGCGAGGGCATCCCGATTGGTACAGTCCGAGCGCAGTGGCTGGAAGACCTGGTTTTGAATCGCCTGATTGAACACGCTGATGTCGCCGGGTCAAAGGCGCTTTTACCTCGAGTGCGAAAAGCCCAGCAGACCTCGATTGCCAGACTAGAGGAACTGATTGCAGAGCAGGAACTGTACTTGGATAAGGTGCGCGCCCGAAGCGTCAAGGCAGGCAGGCACTTGCTTCAGGCTTATGACAAGGAGATGGGCCAGTCTCTGATTGATTCACTGGACGCCGAGCATAAAGCCGCCAAGCTGGAGTATGAGCGCACTGCCGACAGGATAGCGCTACTGCAGCAGGAGTTGGAGCACGCCAGGAAGGCGAAGCCGGAAAAGTGCGAGATCCTGCAGATCAACCTGATCCAGGAGTTGGTCAGGAATGGCCATATGACAGAGGTGCGCAAGCTCTTGCTCGCCACTGTGGACCGTATCGAGCTGCGCCTCTATCGCGACCCCGAGGCATCTCACAAGCAGAAGCATGGCACGGTATCTATCCTGCTCAAAGCGCCCTTCTGGGCCACTAACCTCGAAGGTCAATTGCCCGATAATATTGAATCGCTTCTGCCAGATGCGGCACCTCAATGTGCTCCGAGGCGGCGAGGTCGGCAATAGTTCGCGCAACCTTGCGGATGCGTTCATAGGCCCGGGCGGACAGGCCGAGGCGTTCGACCGCGCGGGTCAGCAGTGCCTGGCCGGCTTCGTCCAGCGCACAAAAGGCCTTGACCTGTTTGCTGCTGAGGGCTGCATTCGTTACATGCAGGCCGGCACGCTGGCGATAAGGCAAATGCAGGGATCCGCCGCCACCAAGATTGGTGTTGCGGACAGCCTGCACATCAGCGGCGCTCGGGGCCCATTCGCTGGCGGCGATGCGGCGGCGCTGCATTTCCCGGGCCGCCATGACCCGCAGCTTGATTGCGTGGCTGGTCTCGACGCCGTTGATCTGCAGAGCTGCCGCGGCGCTGTCTGCAGTGCGGCGCGATACCCCGGCAGCAAAGAGCATATCCGGGCCGCCGGGGGCCGCGCAGTCCGCCGGATCAGCAAGCGCAACAGAGGCCGCCTGCAGACCCGGGACCTCTCGAAGGGCCGGGCTGCTATTCGCCTCCTTTTGACCTCCTGGGTGCCCGGCAGATACTGCGTTGCTGCCTGCGCCGCGGGGCATGCGCCGGGGCTCGTCCGCGACCAGTTTCTCTACCGGCAGGCGTGATACCTCAAGAGTCATGTCGATACGGTCCAGCAGAGGCCCGCTGAGCCGCTGGCGGTAGTTCAGAATCGCCCCCATACTGCATGTGCACTTATGTGCTACGTCACCATAGTATCCGCAGGGACAGGGGTTCATCGCCCCGATCAGCATGAAGCGCGAAGGAAAGGTCAGGGTCAGGTGCGCGCGGCTGATCGTCACCTGCCCGTCTTCCAAGGGCTGGCGCAGGGTTTCCAGCAGCGTTCGGCTCATCTCTGGCATTTCGTCGAAAAAGAGCACGCCCTGGTGCGCAAGACTGATCTCGCCCGGGCGCGGCACTGTGCCGCCGCCGATTACGCCGGGTATTGATGCGGTGTGGTGCGGCGCGCGGTAGGGCCGCGTGGTCACCAGCCCGACGCTGGGATCCAACAGTCCGGCCACGCTGTAGATCCGGGTCACCTCCAGCGCCTCTTCTTCGCTGAGATCAGGCAGGATTCCCGGCAGGCGGCCCGCAAGCATCGTCTTGCCACTGCCCGGCGAACCAACCATCAGCAGGTTATGTCCTCCGGCCGCGGCGACCTCCAGCGCGCGCTTGGCGTGCTCCTGGCCCTTCACATCCGCGAAGTCCTTCTCGCCCCGGGCGTTGCGCAGAAGCTCAGCAATCGCCCGGGTTGGTGCAGGCTCGATCTCCGTGTAGCCGCGGGCCCAGGAAACGCACTGGGCCAGGTGCTCAATCGGCACCACTTCCAGCCCTTCGATCACCGCCGCTTCCGAGGCATTCTGCGCCGGGATGACGATGCCTTTCAAGCCGAGTTCGCGGGCCTTGAGCGCCATCGGCAACACACCGGGCACGGGCCGCAGACTGCCGTCGAGGCTCAGCTCTCCGGCCACCAGGTAACCTGCCAGCTCACCTGGATCGCACTGTCCGTTGGCACACAGGATCGCGAGCGCTATCGGCAGGTCGAAGGCCGGTCCCTCTTTGCGCAGGTCCGCCGGCGCAAGATTTACTACTATCTTTGCCGCCGGCCACTCCAGGTCGGAGTTTTTGATTGCGCTCTCCACCCGTTCCTGCGCTTCCTTTAGCGAGGCGTCCGGAAGACCGACGATGACAAATTTGGTCAGCATGGGTCGGAGATCGCACTCAACTTCGACCGGAAAGGCCTCCAGCCCGATTAACGACACCGCCCTGATCCGTGCTAACATGTGTATAGCATAACATATCAAGTCAATATTTGCAAGAACTAGACACATCTTCACACTATCCCTTCCTGCGACTAGATTGTGGCTATACTTTCGTTGACAATCATATATGTCGGGAGCAAGGGATGATCATATGCCAGCAAGTCTGGTACCGTGGTGCTGCAGCCAGTCTGTTTGCATCTGTGCTCCTGGGCTGCCTTAGCTCCTGCACTGATGAGGTTGCAGGTCCCCTGCCTCCCGCTCCAGGTTCAAGTGCATCCGCCACTCAACCTGTCTTAGCTGGCAACACTGTACTGCGGCTTCCCGCTCCGAGAAGTCTGGCCAAGCGTCCGCCCGCACCGCACTCACACTTGAGTCCGCGGGGAACCAGCGCAGTGAACGAAGCAGGACTTCTGCGCGGTGGTGATGATTTTGATGTTGCCGTCAGCGCCAATCTGATCACTGATGGCGGACTTGGTGATTTCAGTCCCGCAGGAAGTGGAGCGTTGACCGATCTGGCCTATGGTCTTTACCGCTTTGACGCACTTGACTACGACCGCACGGGGCTGCTGCGGCTGCGCTGGAATTCACCGCCAGTAACTGATCAGCTGTGGCTGGCTGTTGGCAACTTCAGCACTGATCGCTGGGACTGGTTCCGACCTGCGAACCGCAATCAGGTGTCGATCGATGAAACAAGCTCCATATCCAGCTATGTCTCACCCAGCGGCGAGATGCTCGTTGTCGTTCTTTTGACCGGCAGCACTGGTGCTTCTCTGGACGCCATGCGGCTAGGCGACCCACTGATGACTGCGGACTTCAGGAATACGGCCGGGGCCGGCCATTTCACTGTCTGGGCTCCGACCAGCGGGCTGTCCTACAAGTCCACTTCAAGTATCGCTACCGGCAGCATCGTCAACTTCGAGTGGGATCTCGACGGGGATGGTGATTATGAGACAGATACCGATATGGTCGACGAGGTGCTCAACGCCAGCCTTGACCTTGGACTAACCAATGTCGGACTGCGTATCACTTCTGACTGGGGAACTCAGGTCAGCAGCAGTCATGCCATGCGCGGGCTGTCCGGAAACTGGAATTTGTACACGCTTACCGATTCGCTGAACGATGCCCAGCACACAACCAGTGTCCGTACTCCAATGCTGCTTGGCAGCAGGGCCGATTCAGGCGAGTACCCGCTGATTCTATGGTCGGAAAGCACAGTCGATTCAACCAATGCCCCACCGCAGATCCGCCGATCCGTTCGCGGCCTGCTGGGGGACGACCCGACCCTGGAAAGCTGGAGCCCGGCCGCGGATGCCGTCACTGATGAGCCTGCCATGCCGATCAACTACATCCTCCAGGACGTAGCGCGCCTTAGCGGCGGCGAATGTGGCCTGGTATTCAGCGGCGACGACCCTGGCGACACAAACCTGTACTTCACCCGCAGCACGGATGCGAGTGCTGGCGGCTGGGAGACGTATATCGCCATCGGCGCAGGCGTGGACAGTGAAGGCGGGGCGACACTGGAAGTGTTCAACGGCGACCTTTTCTGCGCCTACAACCATGGCGGCACGACCGACCTGCGCAAGAACACCGGTACCAACAGTGCTGCGTGGGAAGCGGCTGTCAACATCGACCAGCCTAATGCGACGCGCTATGCCTACTACAAGCCGGCCCTGGCAATGGGTATTCAATGGCCCACTCTCGATCAGCAGCTTTACTGCTGCGCCGAAAGCCTGAACACGACGGCCTTCAGCACCCAGCCGGTCTATTACAACAGCGACCCGGCAGGCAGCAGTTTTCTGTATCAGCACACCCTCGACAGCACCAACCCATCAGGGCAGTCTATGACGGGTGCCAGCTACCGCTCAGTGAACTACCCCGGCAGCCTGCGAAGCATCTTCGCCTACAAACAGGCCTTCACCGGCGACCTGCGCTACATCCACGATGACCCGACAGATCTGTTCACCGGACAGCTCAGTGACGGCATTAGTCTGGGACTCCCTCCGCTGAGCCTTGGAGAGCTGCATCTGGCAGGCGCGGAAGACAACATCAATAATCTGGCCGATGTCTTTCTGGTCTGCTCTATCGCGGGCGGAGGACTCTTCGGCTTTGAGTATCTTGAAGACCTGGGCTGGTACGAACCCGGGCCGGATTCCGGCAGTTCGTCCATTGAGCCGACAGATCCCGGCGATGCCGGCAGCCAGCCCTGCTGCGCGTGGATCCAGGGCCGTCCGGCGGTGGTATATGTGGACTACGCGACACAGAACATCAAGTTCGCCGTTCTTAACTAAGCCAGAGCGAAGGTGAGCCCGACCATCTAATCCAGTTTGCCGAAACTGGAGTAAACCGCATAGCGGCGCTGGGTCAGCAGTGGTGTCAATACTGCTATTGCCCCGCCCACAATCAGCACTTCGACAAAGGTTGTGTTGTAGGCTGCGGGGAGGCCGAAGTTCAGGATTCCGCTGGCTGCCAGCATTCCCAGGATGAAACGCAGCAGCCACCAGATCCCGAAAGCGCCGACCACGGTTATCAGGCTGAACAGCATTGGTTGTGCTCGCAGCAGCAGGTACATACAAAGCTGGGCGAGCAGGAGTTTGAAGAGCACGCTGGCGAGGGCCGGCAGCCCGATGTTGCCAAGGTGAAAGCCCCCGCGGGCAAAGTGCATCAGCCAGGCCGTGCCATGCGCAAGCAGACCGAGCAGCGGCAGCGCCCAGAGCAGCAGGCTTTCCTCGACACCATCCAGACAGGCCCGCGCATAGCTGCGATAGTTCGCCGGGCTTAGGGCCACGCGCAGATCCTGGGGCGGACTGATCAAACGGCGGCGCTCAATCAGGGCCGCCAGCAGCAGGACTGTGCCGCCCAGTTCGAGTCCCAGTCCAATATCGAGCCAGCGCTGCCCGCGCAGGGCGCTGAGCAGACTGAGCAAGCGACCCGGGCCCGGATCGGCAGCCAGGGTCTCGGCCGTGTTGACAAAGGCAATCAGCAGACTGGCCAACAGCAGCAGGGCGGCGAGCAAAAGAGCCGGCCACCAGCGCTGCATCCACTTCGGGTGCTGGCGTTCAAACCAGCTTTCCAGCGCGTCGCTAAGCGGCATGCTGCGAGTATAGCCCAACTGGAAGCAGTGCTTTGAGATCAAACCAATTCCTAACCTGAACGCACTGGTGCGCCAGATGAGATCTGCAGGTCAGTTTCAACCATGGTGTGGTCAACAACCAAAGCAAAAGCCCGCCGGCAGGGCGGCGGGCTTTCTTTGCAGATCGAGATTGAACGGTTTGCTCTAACTGGTGCTGGCAACCAGCTCATAACCGCCGTGGCCGGGGCCGTTGGTAGTGTTGGAGCTGAAGACATAACACTTTACGTGATAAGTTCCGGCAGCCAGCGCTTTGGTGATTACCTCGTCGTTATCGGTACCGGTCGAACTGCCCTCCTCGGTCGTCCCGTCACTGGCATAGAGCTTCATGTCGAGGTCACCGAAGTTGTCATGCAGGTTCATCGTCAGCGTCACCGTTGCCGGCGCAGCCAGAGTGAATGTGTACCAGTCCTCATTTCCGCCGTCGTTGCCGCCGGGGCCAAGATCGCAGAAGAAGCCGCTAAACGGCATCACCGGCAAAGCCTGGCCGCTGCTGAAGGCGTTGTTAGGCTCAAGCTCGTCCATGCTGCCGCTGGCGGTAACACTGATGCTGGCTGTATCGGTGATACCGAGATTGCTGGTCACCCGGACGGTCGCGTTGAAGGTCCCGGTCTTGAAGTAGGTAGCCGAAATTGTCGCTACTGCGTTGGTGTCGCTTTCAAAGACACCGTTGCCGTCGAGGTCCCACTCATAGTTGTCGATCGTTCCGCCGCCGGGCGCGGTACTTCCGCTGGCGTCAAAGTTGACAGTCAGCGCGATGTTTCCGCTGGTCACATCCGCATCAATATCAGCGGTGGGCGAATTGCCATTGCTGTCGTCGGTCGTGATGGGATAAACCGCAGTGTCGGTAAAGCCGAGGCTGCTGTGAACCCGGACTGTGGCATTAAAAACGCCGACACTGGTATAGCTGTGGCTGACCAGGCCGTCCGAGTCCGCTGTGGTGTCCCAGGTGCCATTACCGTCATAATCGAAGTCGTAGCTGGTGATAGTTCCGCCGCCCGGGTCATAGCTGCCCGAAGCGTCAAAGTTGACGGTAAGCGGAATGCTGCCGCTGTTCACATCCGCTGTCAGAACCGCTTCCGGCAGCGTGCCGTCAGTCCGGTCCGCGTTCAAAGTGTAGTCCGCTACGGCCAGCGGCTCGCTGGTGAACTTGTAAACTCGCAGGAGGAAGCTGCCCGCCACGGAAGTCGCGTAATCCAGGGTTTCCGTATCAGTGGTGCCGGTCGAACTGTCCAGCTCTGTCGTGCCGTCAGCGGCAAAGAGCTTCATGTCGATATCGCAGTCAGCATCCACAAAGTCCATGGTGATGTGAACAGCCTCAAGCGCATCGAGGCTGAAGCTGTACCAGTCGGCCTCGTCCTCGGGGTCAACATCGCCGTCGCCGATGCGGCCGTCCCACTGCTTGAAGCCGATGCCGGGAAGCGCCTGAGCGCTCGCCGCATCGTCATGCGGCTCCAGGTCGTCATAACCGCTTGAACCGTTATCGCTGTAGAGCGTGACCGTCACGGTATCGCTGTCGCCGCCATCGTCTGTTACGCGCAGCGTAACCGGGTAGGTCCCAGGAGCCGGAAAGCTGTGGTTGGTAGTCGGGCTGGCACCGGCGTCTTCTTCAAAGCTGCCGTTGTTGTCCCAGTCCCATTCGTACTTAACAATGCTGCCGTCCGGATCGCTGCTGTCACTGGCGTCAATCTGGACATCCAGCTGCGCATCGGCGAAAAAGTAGTCCGGCTGGAACAGCGCGACCGGCGCCTGATTGGTGCTGGCACCAATGGAGATCAGCACGCTGGCGGTATCCGTTGCGCCAAGGTCGTCGGTTACGCGCACTGTCACATTGAAGTCGCCGGCGCCAGGGTAGAGATGCGCCACAGTTGCCGTAGTTCCACTGTCCTGGTCGTAAATGCTGTCGCCGTCAAAGTCCCATTCATACTTCGTAATGCTGCCGTCGGGGTCCGTGCTTGCGCTGGCGTCGAAGTTGACTGTCAGCGGCGCTGTACCGCCAAGGCTGTCGCTCTGGATATCGGCCACCGGCGGTTCGTTCTGCGCCGCCGGGATGATAGTCACGGTAGGACCTGTGAACTCCGTGCTTGCGCCGTCATTGTCATTCACCCTCACCTTCGGCGTGTACTGGCCTTCAGCCGGGTAGCTGAACTGTGCGCTTGAAGTGCCACCGAGAGACTCATAACCGGGCTGGCCGTCAAGGTCCCAGTCATAGCTGGCGATGGTCCCGTCGTGGTCCAGCGCCTGAGCTGTAAAGGTAACGGTTCCGCCGACCACCGCGGTGTCTCCAGGGCTGAGGTCGATGGCGCTGACTTCAGGTGCGATGTTGCCGCCGACCCGGACATAAGTCAGGGCGGCGGGCTGGCGCACCACCATTACCACCACCAACACAGCGCCGTCAGCACCGCGCACATAAGGGTCACTGGCACCGAAGTCCTGCTGCGTACCAGCTTCAGCACTAAACCAGTCCCAGCGGTCGCTGGTCCAGTTAGCCAAACCGATGAACCCGGCTCCGGCAGACGGCGCGGTCTGGAAGCTGTTCTTGATGCTGAGGTCGCCAGTGAAGCCGGACAGGCTGTAGCCAAAGATGGCGTAGGCCGACTTGTCCAGTGCGGCGCCAGTCGATCCGTTTATCGGGGTGAACTGCAGGAAGGGCGCCGCGGCGGTTACGCGATTACTCGGCAGGCCGTTGTCGTACTCCGCTCCGGTCTTGAAGCGGTCGCTGTCGACAAAGGACGCATCGCGGGCCAGCACACTGGGGCTGGCGAGACCGCCGGCTGATTCGCCGGGGCTGGCCCGGCGGGCGGGCACTGTACGGGTCGCTGCCACCTCCGGAGTGCCTTCCTTGGCTTCGGGCCGGGCGATGAGCTCGGGATCAAAGCCCCCGCCGCCGCCGCCGCAGGCGCCGAGTGCAAGGGCTGCGGCAAAGGCAAGGCCAAGCGCCGATAGTCTGCTGAGGGGGCTGGCCGAGCCGGACAGGGCCGGGCTTTTCAGGCTGCTGTTAGACATTCCAGGAACGCTCCATCAAAACTGGGTGAAACATTGTACCCGTGGAGTTCAGGCTCCGCCGAAAGCTCCGATGTAGACAGCATAAAGTCTCCAGCACTCTGTGGATCATCTCTGGAAAATGGGCTGCTTGTCCGAGGCTGCAAGTATTATCAGCCTGTGGATATCGCTCTCTGGGCTCTGCGCGTGCTGACGGTAGTCCTCGCAGTTCTGGCCGGCTGGATGTTCGGGCGCTCAACGCCACAGTGGCAGGAAGATGCCTGGAATGACACAGCGCGAGGTGGCACCTACAGCGGCTATGGCTCCAGCGGCCTGCATGGCGGCTACGGCGGTGGAACTGCCGGCTGCGGGATCTTTGCCGCGATGACCGGTGGCGGCAGTCGCTGGGTCTGGAGCGTGCTGCTTATTGCGGCCTTTATCACGGCAGCCATAGCCTGGCCGCACCCTCCGGGGCTGCGCGCTGGCGGGCGCGATCCGCAGTTTCTGTTTATGCAGATGGCGTTCTGGGCGCCCCTGATCTCCTTTGCCCTGGGCTATATCCCCGCCCGGCTGACTGACAAAGGGCCCGTCGGCCCGCTGGAGTGAAGCTATCCTTCCACCTGCGCCTTCAGCCTTGCCAATGCGCCATCCCACTGGCTGGAAACCAGATCGAGATATCTCTGCGCTTCAAGCAGTCCATCTCGTTCCATTTCCCAAAGATGTTCGCGCCCGGCGCGGCTGCTGCGCAGCAGGCCCGCCTGGGCCAGCACCAGCAGGTGCTTGGTCAAAGCCTGGCGCGTCAGGCTGCGGCCTTTGCCAAGCTGGCTGATCGAGCGCGGCTGCCCGTCCGCCAGCACCAGCAGCAGCCCAAGACGGGTGCCGTCGCCGAGGGCGGCAAACAGCGGCACAGCCGCGCTCAATTCGCGCAGCGCCGCAGGAGAGACACCGATTCGCGCGGCCCCGATGTTACTCGTTCGGCCAGGCCCTGTCTGCCTAGGCACCGCCTTCCTCGACAAAGCGCTTGATGTTGCCGGTCTGGCCCTTCCATCCGCCCTCGTTCATCCTGAAGTCCTCGTCCCTGCGCTCGGCCGGGATCCGGTCAAAGCCCGACTCAACAACCCGCAGCAGGGTCGCTCCATCCTGCTCACTCAACGAAAACTCCACGAGGGTGGTTGGCTCGACTGAGTAGTCGTAGTCCATTCGCACGGCATAGGGATGCCAGCGATAGGCGAAGTAGTCCTGCGGCTGGATCGCTTCAATCTTCATGAGCACCTTTACATGCTCATATCCCGGGTGGGTAATCTGGCCATGGCTGGCTGCACCGGCGACAAAGGGGCCGTCAAGTTTCATTCTGAACCACTGGCCGAACTGCTCGTGATCTGTCAGGGCCCGCCAGACCTTGTCCTGCGGCGCGCTGATCAGCACTTCTTTTTCAATACGATCGCTGACAACCTGTGCCCCAGCGCCGTTGTTTTTCTCATTGCTCATATGCAACCTCCGGGTTGCATATTAACATCAACGCAAGCTTTGAGCAACCTTGTTGTTGCGCAATCTCTTGGTCAGCTCTAAGGCTAAACTCAGATCGCATGGAACTTGATTCCAAAATGATGTTTCGTATTGCCGCGGTAGTGCTGTCGTTCATTGCCGGCCTGATGACTGCTCGGATATCAGCCCTCTCAGACCGACGCCTCAGCGGCGGCGGCGGCAATGTCCTGGCACTGCTCACCTGTGTTCCTGCCGTGCTGTGCGCCTTTCAGGGCTGGGAGATACTGACAAGACATCAGCGCCGCCAGCTTGGCCTTGGCATTGAAGCACTCCTCGTGCACAACGTGCCTCCAGCGCTGATCGTTGGTGGTTCCTACCTTGCTGGAAGGTATGTGGCTGGACTGATCTGGCGTGGGGAACAGGTCTAAGCCAGCATCTCCGCACCGAAGCCACAGCTAGCTCTCCCAGTTTTGCCGGTCATCCAAAGCGCTGCTCAGCCTGCCGAGCATAGCCCGCCAGGTATCAAGGTAGGCATCTCCGCTCCCGGCATCGCCAAAGCCGCTGTGAACCACGGTCAGGCGCGTGCGCGATCCTTCGCCGCGCAGCTGCCAGGTCAGGACCGTCGGCAGCGCATCACTGGAAAGCTGCCAGAGGCTGGACAGGCGCGCGCTGACCACGCCACCATCGCGCCGGGGCGCGCTGAAGTCAAGGATGCGCCCGGGTCCACCACCCTCCCAGCCAAAGCTTAGTTCGCCGCCGACCCGCGGCTCGATGAAGGCACCGCGGCCCCACAGCCGGTCAAGCTCACTGGGTGTGGTCAACACATCCCAGGCCGCCGCAGTTCCGTCAAGGCCGGGTGTAACCAGATTCAGGCCGAGCTCCAGCGCCCCCTGGCTGCGCGCGTGATGGAACAGCAGACCGTCGCTGCCCAGCAGGTACAGGCGCATGTTCTCCAGCACAACAGTCCAGTACGCCGCGCCGCCAAGTGGCTCCTCAGCCAGCGGGCGCAACCCATGGTGGAGCAGGTAGAGTGTGGACCCGCCGCCCTCTGGCTCAAGCTCAAGATCAACCTCGGTCTGGCGGCCGCGGTGGTTCCACAAAAAGTGCATCTTTACCGCGGCGTCCAGTTCGGAGGGCAGCGCCAGCGCTGTCAGTGTGGTCGTCAAGGCCGGGGGCGGGTCGGGCGCGAAGTGGCTCCAGAAGTGGTAGCCGCCGCGCAGCCCGTACTCGCCCTCCGGCTCGACAGCACCGAGGCTCCCCGCGTGGCGCAGAAACCAGCGGTGCCTGGGACCGATATCCACCAGCGCGTCGAAGACCCCGCGCGGCGGAACGGCAAGGCGCAGCCGGGAATGGACAGAGTGTGCCTCGCCGCTTGGTTGCATGGACTTAGTTTAGGGCCCTATCAGTCCCATCGCCACTCCGCCCGGATCTACAAAGTAGCCAAAGGTACCCATCCCAGGCATGGCGGCCGGCTCGCCAACGCGCTTCCCTCCGGCGGCTTCGATTTCCTGCAACTTGGCCGCCACGTCACTTACATATATGTAAGGCATAGAATGCGCAATGGCCGTGTGCGACTGGAACACGCCGCCGATACCGCCCCCGGCGTCGAACATCATGTACTGGGGCATCGTGTCCAGCAGGCCCCAGCCAAAGACATCGCCAAAGAGCTGCTTTGACGCGGCGAAATCACCGCCGTAAAGCTCAATGCTGCACAGGGAGTTCACCGGCGGTTTGTCCCCGCTGCCAAGGCCTGATGGGATGTGCGGGATTGGCAGCCCCGGCGCCATGTCGATCAGGCCATACAAAGTGCCGGCAGTGTCGCGGAAGACTGCCACGTGAGCGACATGCTCACCTTCACCCATGGCGGTCTTGGGCTCAACGAACTCAACGCCCAGCGCTTCCAGCGCGGCAATATCCGCGTCCATGGTCAGCGAGCAGATTGTCGCCACTGTGGCCTGTTCACGGCCCAGGTCGTTGGCCTGCGCGGTCAGCGCCCCGTTCAGGCCGCTGGGCGTGCTGAACATGACATACTCGGGACGGCCAATGTCCGTCAGGGTCCAGCCGAACACATTGCTGTAAAAACTGCGGCTGGCCTGCATGTCATTCGCCTGGATCTCCAGCCAGCAGATCGGGTGTGTCCCCTTCCCTGCCGGTGCCTGAGGCATGCCCATTGTTTCCTCCTGTGGAGCCTCAGCCCCGGGCGCGCCGTCTTCCGCGGCCTCCGCCACAATCTGGCTGCAGAGCAGTATGGTGCTCAGCAGCAACGACATCAAGAATCGCATTTCCTGCCCCTGGTGCTCTGCGATGAGAGCGCTTTCAATTCCTGTCCCACAGCACAAATGCTGTTCCCCTGACTTGGTCCGAGGTGGAAGGCAGGCTAAGGACCGATCAGGCCCATCGCCACTCCGCTGGGGTCGATGAAGTAGCCAAATGTGCCCATGCCGGGCATCGAAGCCGGCTCGCCCATGCTCTTGCCGCCGGCGGCAACGATCTCAGCGATCTTCGCGCGCACGTCGTCGACATAGATATAGGGCATTGACTGGGCTACGGCAGTGTGGCCCTGGAAGACACCGCTGATGCCGGCGCCGGGGTTGAACATCATGTACTGCGGCATGCTGTCCAGCAGGCCCCAGCCGAAGTGCTCGCCAAAGAGCGTCCGGGCCTGCTCGAAGTTTCCGCCATACAGCTCGATGCTGCAGACGCTGCCGGCGGGCGGCTTCGGTCCTGCGCCGAGTCCGGTCGGGATGATCGGGATCGGGAGCTGGGCCGACATGTTGGACAGTCCATATGTCGTGCCTGCGGCGTCGACAAACATCGCCACATGGCCCCAGTCATTGACCGGTGTCTTGGGCTGGACGAACTTCATACCCATGCCCTCGAGAGCCGCGATCTCGGCGTCGATATCCGAGGTATAGATGAAGGCCTTGGTCTGCTGGCCGCCTTCGGCCAGGGCGGGAGGCATGGCGGACAAGCCTCCAGGTACACCGGCAGGCGGCTGGAAAATGGAGTAGCCCGGCATAAAGTCATCAAAGGTCCAGCCGAATAGCTGGCCATAGAAGGCCTTGCTGGCGTCAATATCCTTCGCTGCAATTTCGAGCCAGCAAAGGGGGTGCTCTCCATTGCCAGCGGGTGTCTGAGGCATTACCCCAGCGTCCATGTCTACCTCCCCAGGCGCGCCGCCTTCCGCGGCCGCCGCCACATTAACAGCACTGAGCAGCAGAATGCTGAGCAGAGCTAGCCACAAAATTCGCATGATAACCCCTTGGATTTGCCCGCTCAGGCGGGCGATCTGTGATCATAAAGAGCGTTCACCGGACGGATAACCAGATCGCAGCACGCCGGCGATCTGCGCCATATCATTTAGGGTCCGATTAGGCCCATCGCAGTTCCGCTTGGATCATTGAAGTAGCCAAAGGTACCCATACCTGGTACAGCTACAGGCTCGCCCTCCACCTTGCCGCCAAGTTCTTCGACCCGCGCCAGGGTGGCCGGGACGTCGTCTACCCAGACGTAAGGCATTGAAGGCAGGATCGCAGTGTGCGACTGAAAGACGCCGCCGATCCCGGCGCCGGGATCGAAGGCCATGTACTGCGGCATGGTTTCCAGAGTTCCCCAGCCAAAGAGCTCGCCGAAGAGGGCCTGGGCCGCAGCAAAGTCGCCGCCATAGAGTTCCAGGCTCCAGAGCGTGCCGGACGGCGGGTGGTCCGGGCCGCCAAAGATCGGCGGAAGGTGTGGGATCGGCAGCTGCGGCGCCGTGTCGATCAGGCCGTATTGCGTGCCCGCCGGGTCAAGGAAGACTGCGACATTCGCCCCGCTGACCTTGCTTGGTTCCTGAACAAATGTCAGGCCCTGCTCCCGCAGCGCGGCTATGTCGGCATCAAAGCTTGGTGTGTACATATAGGGGGTACTGCCCTGCTTTGTCTGCTCGAGGTCCTCAGGCTTGGCCGTCAGGGCGCCCATCAGTCCGGCCGGCGGCGTGAACATGGCATAGTCGGGCCCGAAGGCCATAATCGACCAGCCGAAGAGCTCGCTGTAGAACTTCTGGCTTGCCTCCATGTTGCGGGCCTGGATGTCGATCCAGCAGAAGGGATGCGTTGCATTCCCCGGCTGCACCTGCGGCCTTGTGGCTGCGTCCATGACTGCCTCCTGAGGCGCGCCGTCTGCCGCGGCCGCCGCCCTGTTCAGACCGCTGAGCATTGCCAGACCCAGCAGTACCAACACTACAGATCGAGTATGCCGCACTTCTAGTTCTCCTTGCCCTCTTTGCCGTCTGGCTGCGGGGCAGTGGATCCCGCCGGCTGCGGGTAGCAGGCCAGCACCAGTTTGTACAACTCGCTGGCCGCAGCTTCTGATGTGCCTGCCGCAGCCGCAGTGTCAGCCGGACCGCTGTACTTCTCAGCCAGGACCTGTAGCACCGCCTGCAGCTCGCGCAGGAATCCCTGGCGCCGCTCCGGATCGGCCAGCTCCAGCAGCGCGCTGATGCTCAGCGTCGGGTGCTCGCGGTCCTCCGCCTCCGTGCTCAGGGCCAACCGGGCCGCATCCGCGACCAGGTCTTCGGCCAGTGCCAAAAGGTAGCCGCGGCTGAGCTGGTCGCGGGCCGCGCGTCCACCGCCCAGCAGTCCCAGCAGCTCCGGGCTCGGCCCGAAGCTGGCTGCGGCCGCCTGATAGATGCTCTCGGTCAGCGCCCGTACGCGGCGCTCATCGACCTTGCGCACCAGACCCGCAGCTTCCAGGGCTTTGATGTGGTAGTGCACCTTTTGCGGAGTGGCACCCAGGCCCTCGGCCAGTTCGCGTATGCCGTGAGGCTCAGCCAGCAGGCGCAACAGCTCCACTCGCAAAGGCTGCAGCAGCGCCCGCGCCTGGCTGACGCTGTGCAGCTGCAGCTCGACCGGACTGGATGCCCGGCCTTGGCGCGCTGCAGAGCCGCTGCGGCCCTTGACCCCTGTCTGCGCGCTTCTGACCCCTGCTGGTGTGCCTTTTGACATACTGAACTATCTGTATATACAGTACATCTTGTATGTTGTCAAGAGAGCGCCGTACTCCGTGGCGGCAAAAACTTGGAGCGCCGGGCCTGGCCCGGCATATCTTCTAGTAGGGCTGCGGCTTGTCCCTGGCCGGTAGCGCCGCATTACGTAGCGGCGCAGGGGTGGCTGCTGCTTAGCGTTGGGATAGTTTGAGGCTGGTAGCGCCGCACTCCGTGGCGGCGAAATGCTGACAGCTGCTCGAAGATGGGAAGGAAGAGCAACCACCTAGAACATAAAGCTCCACGAAGAACACAAAGAAGAATTCGGACGGCACAGGTGATACGTGCACCGAGATATCAGCTGTCTTGCGCCGCCACAGAGTGCGGCGCTACCGGCCTCGGCTTGAACCTCACGCCTTGCGCCTTTCGACTTGCGCCTTTCGACTTTCGACTTTCGACTTGCGCCTTTCGACTTGCGCCTTGCGCCTTACCCTACGCCGCTTCCCACGCGTCCATGAACATCTCCACATCCAGCTTCTGGCTCAGCTCCGGGGCCTCGACGATCAGGGTCCCGCAGACGCCGGCCTGCTTGAGCGCCTTCATCAGTTCCTTGTACTTCAAGTCGGCCTGCGCCAGCGGGATGTGCTTCTTCTCGCCCTTGGGGCCGTACTCGATTCCGCTGACGTGCATGTGCATCCGCTGCAGCACGTTCTTGTTGGTGATCCCCGTTGCCAGGCGGTCCAGCACCCCGCACCACTCCTCATAGCTGTTCCAGCCGCCGCCAAAACGCGCATGCAGGTGGCTCCAGTCGATGCAGGGCAGCGCGGTTTCGACGCCGTTGCAGACCGCGATCAGCTCATCCACGTCGCCGTGCTGCAGGGGCTTGCCGGTTAGCTCCGGCCTCAGCCAGACTTTTACTTCTTTCTTGGCGAGCTCTTCCTCCACCTTATGCAGCTCGTCGATGACGATCGCCGTCACCTCCTCGCTCTTCATGCCCAGGTTGAAGGCGGAGTGAAATACGACGCTGTGCCCGCCGGCCTGGAAGATCCGCGTCCCGGCCTCGACGATGCGGCTGCGGCTGGCGCCAACCTTCGTCTTCTCCTGGGCGTTGAGGTTGACGTAATAGCTGCCGTGGCAGGAGATCGGGAAGGCCAGCTCGCGCACCTTGACCGCCACCTGCTGGGCCTCGGGCAGCTTGAGGTAAGTGCTGTGCACAAAGGGCAGCTCCATCGTGGTCCAGCCGTGCTCGACGCACTTGTCGATGGCGCCAAGCGTGCCGGCGTTCGCCGGGACGTCGACGGGCACGCCGCTGGGCCCGATGTGCAGTTTCTCGAAAGCGTTGGGAAAGACCATGGCTGTACTAATTATTGCAGCGGGCGCGGGCGCGGCGGACCTTTGTTATAGTAAGGCGGTCCCACACAAAAAGCTGCCGCGCTGGAGTACTGCAATGTCTGGATCAAGCCGCACGACCCAACTCATCTGCCGCCCATTGCTGCTTATGCTGCTTTGCGGTCTGCTGTCCTGCGGCAGCGCGGGCGACAAGACGCTCCAGGCGTCCAAGGCCGGACCCGGCATTGGTGCAGCTTTGGGCGCGGCCGGCCTTGCTCCGCTCCAGTTGCCGGCCCCGGCGGCCCTGGAGTCTGATGCTGCGCCGCGCGGCGCATCAATGTTCGACCGCCAGAAGACCGGCTCGGAGTACGACCCTGCGCTGGCGCATTCACGGGTCTTTAGCGCTGCGCCGGCGGCCAGCTTTGTCCCCAGCGGCGCGACCTTCGACAAGGTGGCCTTTGCTGTCTACCAGCTACCGCTGATGGGCTATGACGGTGCAAAGAGCGTCAGCACAAGCTGGGCCACGAATCCTGCGGCTGGCACGCTTTATTACGGCGTGGCGGACTATGGCAGCAACAGCTGGCACTGGATTGCCGGCAACCCAACAGCAGCGGTCAGTCTGCCGGGCAGCCTGGACATCCTCAGCCCGCTGGGGAATGCATATATCGCCGTTGTGCTCAGCGGCAGCGACCAGCACGACCTCAATGAGCTGGTGTTTGGCGAAAGCAGCGGGCCGCTGGCCGTGTTGCATCTGCAATACAGCTTCGCCGATACCGGGACCACGATCAACTTCGACGGCTCAGCAAGCAGCGCTGAAGGCAACATTCTCAAGTACGAATGGGATCTCGACGGCGACGGCAGCTTTGAGGTAAACAGCGGAGTGGTCCCCAACACCTCAAAGAGCTACCCGCTGGCGGCGGACATTACGATCAAGCTGCGGGTAACTGATGATGCCAATCAGGTTGATGTCGCCACCGCCCCCTTGAAGATCGATAGCAACGGCTATGACGAAGTTGAACCCAATAACGCAGTAGGCAACGCGAACCAGCTGCCATCCCGTGGGTTCAATGGTTTTGAAGGCAACCTGGGGCCGGGCGGCTATGACGGCGGTTTTGAGGATTTCTATCGCTTCAGCCTCAGCGAGCCGGCGGTTGTGAAGTTCCGCTGTAACCCTTCTGGTGCCCTGGTAATGCTCCTCTATGACAGCACCGGAACGACCCAGATAGACGGCAGCATAACTGATTTTGAGCACCGTTTCGCTGCCGCTGGTGATTACATACTGAAAGTCTATGTCGATATCCTTCAGCCAGAGCCCATTGACTATTCTCTGAGTATGGACCTGCAGGATGCGTCCTACGATGAGGTCGAGCCGAACAATGAACCGGCAGCGTACAACGAAATCACCCTGGCCAGCGCGGATGGCTACTGGGGCAACCTGGGCGCTGACGGATATGACGGCGGAAGCGAGGATTGGTTTTTGTTCCATCCGCCGACTTTGGACCACTATTACGTTTTCCAGATCAACTACTTCAGTCCTGACCTGACCCTGGATATTGAGCTCTACGAGCAGGATGGGATCACTCTGCTGGGCAGCACTGAGGTCATTGAGGACTATAAGATTGGCTATCAGTTCTACCAATCAACGGCCCTGGTGCGCTGCAAGATCCGTTCCGGCGGTAATCCGCTGGCGAACAGTGATTACCAACTCAAGCTTCGGGACGCCGGTCCGGTGCCTGTAGTTGAGCTGAACGCTTCACCAGACACCGGAACGCGCCCGCTGCACGTTGATTTCGATGTCTCAGGCACCTTGCCGCCCGACACATACGTTTACAAGTACTATTGGGATCTGAACGGCGATAATGTGGCTGATCAGGTGACGGATGGCGCACAGTCGACCATCAGTGCGACTTACTACCGTGGCGAGGCGAGTTACTCGCCGAAGGTAAAAGTCATCCTCAACACCGATGCTGCGGCTGTTGCCGCTACCAGCGTCAGCGTCAGTGGAGCAGCCAGCGAGGTTGAGCCCAACAATTCCTACGCCCAGGTGCAGGCTTTGCCGGGATTCCCGATCAGCAACTACTACGGCGATGTAGGTTACGCCGGATATGACGGCGGCTATTACGACTATTACAGCTTTAGTTTGCCTGGTTCTCAGTCCGTGACATTCACCATGGACTACCAGCCTGGTTTCAACAGCGTTGGACTGTACATTGTGGACTTCGATGGCTCAAACGAGACGATTCTGTCCGAGTCTTACGATCAGGATGGACAGGAAACTGTCAGTTACAGCAATTCCAGTATGGCACCCAAGACCCTTTACCTAGTGGTGGCCAGCGCGGAGACAGACCAACTCGCCTTCAGCGGCTACAGGTTGTCTGGGTCGGCCTTCTAGGGCTGCTGAAAGCTGTCTTCGGTGGAATCATGCGGCACTGCGGCCTTCGGCGCTGACACTTGATTTCGGATACAATCCCTGCGTGCGGGCCATGATCCCGCCGGGGGATTCATGCGCATTGCCGCCCGTTTGCTGAGATCAGCTATCCGCATTTTGCCGGTCTTTCTGCTGGCCACGGCCCTGGCCGCCTGCGGTAGCACTGGTTCGGATGTTGTCCGTGAGCAATCTTCAGATGCGGCTGCTGCGCTGCGGGGACAAGTCGCTTCAGGAACGCCCGGTGCCGGACGTACAAGTCCTGTCGCTGAAGTTGGCCCGATACTGCGAAGTCTGGATGGCCATGCCTATCGGCCGCCGCAGATGGTGGACCCGGCGGTTGAACAGCGGCTGCGCCAGCAGATGCGGATGCCCTCGCAGGTCGACCTGAGTGCGTTGCCAGAAACCCAAAGTGATCCCTGGGCCAAGTGGCGGCGCCAGCGCGAGCTTGCGGGCAAGGCCGGCATCGGAGCTCACGGCCTGCCACAGCGGATGGTCTCACACCTCAGCGCGCCGCCTGTGACCGCCCTTCCCAGCCCCGGCGAGATGCTGCGAAAAGTCAGCGCTGCTGAGGTTGGTAACCGCATCATCGCTGCTTACGATTTCGAAACCAGCCTGCCCAGCCATCGCATTCAGGATAACGGAGGCTTCTTCATTCCCTTCGGGCCTAACGGCAATGGGTTTCAGAACGTTGCATACGCGATTTACCATCTGCGCTTGCCGGGCTACAGCGGCCCAAACAAGGTGCTTACAAACTGGAATGCACTGCCAATCGCCGGCAATCTGTTTTATGGCGTGGCCGATTACGGCACGCAAAGCTGGCGCTGGGTCGCGGGCGATGCCATCGAAGCCGTTACGCTGCCGGACGGTGATTATGTCAGTGACAACGGCGATGTGCTGATCGTGGTGCTGCTGCGCGGGCTCAACCCCGCGGAGCTGTACTATGTCAACTTTGGCGGAGACCTGCCACCGACAGCTGTGGTTTTCGCGAACCCGATTTATGGCGAACTGCCCTATGAGACCAACATCAGCGCCGCTGGCAGCCACGATGACGAGGGCGCCATCGCCAGGTATGAGTGGGACCTTAACACCGATGGGATCTTTGAGCTGGACAAGGGGACTGACCCTCTGTTGACCCAGACCGTCCAGGGCTCCGGCAGCATCGGCCTGCGGGTGACGGACAGCATCGGCCAGACCGCTACCACAACGGTGACTTTCCTGGTTGATGCGGAAGGTTATGACGAAGTCGAGCCGAATAATGATGTGCTGACTGAGCAAAGCCAGTTGCCCTTTGGAGGCATTGTTGGCTGGGACGGCAATCTTGGCGTGGGCGGCTATGACGGCTCACTGATCGACAACTATCTGTTCACCGCGACACAAGATGTGCGGCTGCGCTATGAGGTCAGCAGCGGCAACTCGGAGCCGATGGGCGCCATTGTGTGGGGCGTGGAAGACGCTGCTACCGTGGCGACGGGACAGGTTGGCCTGGGGATGGCCAGCGTTGATGTGCGCGTCTACAAGGGCAAGTCTTATGTGCTCCAGCTGATCTGCCTGCCGGATCAGCCGGCCTACGACTACAGCCTGAGCTGCGCGGTCAACGGCAACACTGCATACGACGAAGTCGAAAACAACGACATTACTGGTGATGCTGACAGAATCTTTCCAGAAAAAGAAGACGACTTCTATGGCAACCTTGGCGCGGACGGTTATGACGGTGACAGCGCTGACTACACGGTCCTAAGCGCCGTGGCCGGTGAGGGAACCATGATCACGGCCGAGTTCAATACGACGGCCGCAGACATCGACCTTGAGCTGACTGACTCCAATGGCACGCCGCTGGCGAGCAGCGCGGAGACTGAGGGCAATGCCATGCTGTACTTCGTCGCGCCGGAGACCGGGGACTACTTCCTCCGCACGTTTTTAAAGGCGGGCTCGCCGCCTGAAGCGCAGTCGGATTACATCCTGCGGGTGCAGCGCCCAGGCGTTGCGCCGACTGCCGCACTGGCTATCACGCCGGACAGTGGGGCAGCACCGCTGGCGGTGAACCTCGACCTCACCGGCTGCTCGGTGGCGCCTGACGAGACCTTGTCCTATGTACTCTACGACTGGAACAACGACACGGAGACTGACGCGGTCGGGATAGATTTTTCCGCCTTCCCCTTGACGCTGTATCGTAATGGCGACACGGTGATCAGCCTCAAAGTGGTCCAGTCGGACGGCCAGGAGGTGCGGGCTGAGGACAACTGCACAGTCAGCGGCAGCTACAACGAAACGGAGCCCAATAACGATGTTGCGACTGAGGCAGATGAGCTCCCCGGCTCCGACTTCGCCGACTTCCTCGCGGAAATCGGCCCCGGGATTGATAACGGTGGGAATGATGACTGGTACAGCTTCTACGCGGACAACAACGGCATGGGCAGCATCTTCCTGAACTATGAGTCCAGCTTCGACCCTGTTTACATGGAACTTCGTGACAGCAATTTATTCTCGCTCGGCAACGACTACAGTCACGATGGATCGCTGGAGATTCAGAACAACATGGTCATGGGCGGGCTGTATTACCTGGTGGTCTACACTGAGAACAACTCAAACCTGGCCCAGGGCTATGCGCTCTCGTCGGACATGCCTTAGCAGCGCGACACGTGCGGCAGGTGCTGCCGGCACCATGACTGTCACCATGGGCTGTAAGCCGGCTCCGGCGTTTATCGTGTTCGGACCTATCGATGACACACAGCAGTTGCTTGAAAATGACACGTCGTCGGACGGCCTGCTGCAGATCAGCACACCTGTCTCCAACGGAACGCCGATTTACACCCAGGTCTACTGCGACGACAACACGGCAGTCACCCAGGCTACAAGCTGGATGTAAACGTCAGCTAGTGCCGAAGGGCGCCTTGATAGCAGAACCTGCGCAACAGGCGCCGGCCTGGTTCAGCAGGATAGCTGCCGGCTGTACGCTGCAACTCAATTGAATTACAATTGATGTGTGGGCGACGGCCCCAGAGGTGAATCATGCTGATTGCCAAGCACTATTCCGCCTCAAGCAAGTGTGTGCTTGCTTTTCAGATTGCCACTGTGCTGACTTTATGCCTTGCCCTTTCCGCCTGCGCTGGCGGATTGCGGCCTGCTGGGCCAGACAGCGGTGCTTCGCTGCCGGACAGCCTGCACCAGGAGACATCAAACGCGGATTTTGTTGCAGCAAAGAGGCGTCAGATTCATCCGGCCGGTCATCCTGCTGCCGGCCCTGCAACAGAAGCAGGCGCGCCTATCGGAGCGTCCCTGCCTGCTGTCGCCAGCCTCAGCCGCTCTGCCAGTATTGCGCAGGATATCGCACTGGCCAGCGGCGGTGAATATGATGCCAGCCTGCCCTTCCGCTCAGTCAGTGTGACGGACTCCAAGCTGAGCTTCACTCCTGGTGGCGACAATTTTGGCGAACTGGCTTTTGCGATGTACAGATTCAACCTGCCCAGCTTCAGCGGCACGCCGCAGGTTGAGACCTTCTGGACCACTCCCCCGGCGGATGGAGAGCTCTTTTATGCGGTGGCCGACTTTGCAGCTCAGCGCTGGGTCTGGATTGCTGGCGGAACCGGTGTCTCGGCGCAGCTGCCAGCCGGCGACTACCGCAATGACAGTAACGAAGTGTTCGTGGTCGTAGTGGTTAAGGGATTGACCCCCAGCCTGCTGGACTATTTACGCTTCGGCGGTAATGTGGCCCCGGTGCCACGCGCGACTGCATCGCCGCTCTTCGCAATGGGTGCATTCTCCACCACACTTAGCGGCGCGCTGAGCAGTGACGTGGACGGCTTCATCTCAAAATGGGAATGGGACCTCGACAATGACGGGACTTTCGAGGTCGATGGCGGCAACTATCCTTTTTACAACTTTGGACTAAGTGCGGCCGCGGACCAGGTTGTCGGCATGCGCGTCACGGACGACGAGGGCCTCACCGCTGCGACCACCCTGACTCTTTACAGCAACCAGCCGGGCTATGACGAGCTTGAGCCGAATGACACCGCCACGGCACCTGCCAACATGCTGCCCCCTGGAGCCTTCATTGGCTGGGAGGGCAATATCGGCATTGGCGGCTACGACGGCGATAGTTTGGACGTCTATGGACTGGTAGCTCCAATGCCGGAGCTAGTGCGCATAAGCATGACCGTGCTCAACACCAGCAATGTCCCGATGAAACTGACCCTGCTGGCCCCGGATGGAGCCACTGTGCTTCTTGAAGGTAATGAGCAGCTTGATCATGCCCGGCTTGATGCCCTGCTGCCTGCAGCAGGTACCTATGTGCTGCTGGTTGAAACCCAGCCAGGTGTCGATTCGTTTGACTATGTCCTGGATTGCGGCGTCAGTTACTACCCGAGCTACAGTGAGACAGAGAATAACGATTCGCCCGCCGAGGCCAATGTGTTGTCGGTTGATGGGGTAAGCGATTTTCGCGCCAGCCTCGGCGATACCGGTTACGACGGCGACAGCGAGGACTTCTATCGGATCACCGGGAAAGCCGGCGAGGGCTGCTCGATAAAGGCGACCTTCCCCATAGCGGAGGCGGATATCGACCTCGAATTGCTCGCGGCCGACGGTGTAACGGTAGTGGCAAGCGCGGGCAACACGACGGATATGACGGAGGACATCTACTTTGTCTTTCCCGACGACCAGGAGTACTACCTGCGCTGCTTCATCAAGGCCGCCTCACCTGCCGACGCGGTGGCCGACTACTACCTTGACATGAGCTATCTGGGCCAGCCACCCACTGCGGCAGTTTCAATCAGCCCGGACAACGGCAACGCTCCGCTGACAATCACGGTGGATACGTCCGCTTCGGTCGCGGCGCCGGATGACTTCCTTGGCGCGGTCCTCATCGACTGGAACAGCGACGGCATCGACGACTTCAACGCCGGCGCTCCCGGCAGCTTCCAGGTGGTCTTGTATGAACCGCGCAGTTACACGATTACCGCAAAGATTATCCAGGGTGATGGCCAGTTCGCAACAGCAATAGACACAGTGGATGTCAGCGGCAGCGTGGACGAGTCTGAGTACAACAACAGCTTTGCCGAAGCGCAGCTCCTTCCTTCGGACAACTTCAGCAACTTCGCTGGTGTTATTGGGCCAGGCGAAGACCCGGATGGCAACCTTGACTTTTACAGGCTGACCGCAGGCTCAAATGGTGTGCTCATCTTCGATCTGGACTATGAAAACGCTCTTGGTGCCGGGATCAGCCTGGAGCTTTACTACATGGGTGACCTGGTGGCTTCCGACACCAGTGGCGGCGACCACCTGCAGGTTGGCACCGGTGCAGTAATGGGGGAGGAATATTACCTGTTGGTTGGGGGAAATGACTACACAGCCCTCACCAGCGGTTATCACCTGGACTGCAGCATTAACTAGGTCGCAAACATAGGCTTCGCGGAGGGATCATTGGGCCGCGCCTCTGAAGACGCGGGCCGCTGTGTTTCAAGAATGGTCCGGGTGAGTGCCTGCGGCACCTTTGCTGCAAATCTGGGAAGGTCGACTGCGACGGAGGGTATAGTTAGTTCACCCGCAGGTCTGGTCCTGCCCACGGAGAATGCTATGCGCTTGCGCCCCCAACTGCCCCGGGTTTTGCTCCTACTTTCAGCAGCACTGATGCTTGCAGTATTCCTCGGAGCATGCGGCAAAGCTCGTGAAGCAGATGGGCTGGAAAGCAGCGCACCAGGCCAGCCGCTCAGTGCTACAACTACGGTTGCAAGCCAGGCAGCGGCGACGCTCAAGCTGCCCAGCCCCACAGTTCTTGATCGCGCCGCCAGCGCTGGCCTGGGCGACCGCGTGCTGGACGGGGCAGAGTTCGACAACGCACTTCCCAAGTCGCGGGTCATCAGCAGCGGCGCCGAACTGAGTTTTGCCCCCGCCGGCGACAGCCTCGCCAAGGCGGCCTATGCGATCTTCCACTTTGACATACCGGCATTTGCCGGCGCAGGCGCTGTAGCAACCAGCTGGGATTCCAGGCCCGCCGGTGGCGATTTCTTTATCGGGGTCGCAGACTACGCCCTGAATGCCTGGACCTGGTTCAGCGGCGACAGCAGCGAGCCGCTCCAGCTGCCAGCGGGCATTGACTTCCAATCTTCAAGCGGCCAGTGCTATGTAGTTGTGCTGGTTACCGGCAGCGACATCAGTGCATTACAGCAGATTGCTTTCGGCGACGACAGCCTGCCGGTTGCGGTACTCAGGCCGCAGTATGAGTTCCTGTCCGTTGGCGGCAGCGACAACTTCAGTGCCACCGAGAGCAGTGACGACAACGGCATTGTCAAGTACGAGTGGGACCTGGACGGCGACGGCAGCTTTGAGCTTGACTCCGGCGCTGTGCCCACCGCAAGCAAGACATACGCAGCAGCGGGGACGGTTACAGTGCGCCTGCGGGTGACGGACGCAGACGGACACAGCAGCACCGACAGTGCGGAGATCGAGGTCAGCCTGGTCGCAGGTTATGACGAGATCGAGCCTGACAACACGCCGGCCACGGCATGTCAGCTGCCGGCGATGAGCTTCACTGACTTCAAATGCTACTCCAACAGTTTCAATGATGGCGACGACCTGGATCATTACCGCTACACTGTCAGCGAACCGGCAAGGGTGCAGTTTTATCTCGAAGCCCCTATCGGTGAGTTCATACTGCTGAAGCTATTTGACAGCACTGGCACTGTCGAGCTGAGCAACCCCAATACCAACGTCCTGGCCTATCGCTTCGACACTCCCGGCGATTACATACTGCTGGCCACAGCAAATGACTCGGATGACGCGCCTTATACGCTGCAGGCGACAGCGGACTATGATCTGGCCTACACCGAAGTTGAACCAAACAACACACTGAACACAGCCAATCCGATTACCCTTCGGGATGGCGTGGAGATCAACGCCAATGTGGGCACCGGTGGTTACGACGGGGGAATTGAGGACAACTTCAGCTTCGAGGCGACGGGCGGACACTATTACGGACTGAAGATCGACGACTACGCAAGCGTTGGGACCATTGGCGTCCGGATCTATGGCTCAGGCCAGGAGCTGCTGGAAATCTGGGATGGCGCTAGCCTTGGTTCAGAAATCAGCCTGGAAGCGCAAAGCGATGGCACATATTACTTTCAGGTCTTCAATGCGGTCGACGCGCCAGACGCAGACTATGGACTTTCCGTCACCGACTATGGCGAAATGCCGGTAGCCGTTATTGATGCGGAGGTATCACCAGGCGGTGCTCCCTACCTGGTTAACTTCACGGCGACTGCACAGTATGTACCTGTGGGGACCAGCATCAGCGGCTATTACTGGGACTTCGACGGCGACAAGGTTGACGACCTTGCGACTGTGGATCCGCAGGCCAGCACGACCTTTTACCGCTACCGCACATACAACCCAAGAGTCACTATCACGCTAGACAACGGCTCGCAGGGTTCCGACACGACAGAAGTGTTGCTGCTGTACCCATACACTGAGATTGAGGATAACGACAGCTTCGTCGGAGCTCAGGTTCTTATGTCGACCGATACAATCTTTGGCGACCTCGGCGGCGGTGCTGACGCCTCCGACGGCGATTCAGAGGACTATTTCAAGTTTACCGCCCCGTTCAGCGGAGACTTCAGCGCGGTGCTCAACTACAACCCCCTCTTCTACACATTGGGGGTCACCCTGGGCCAGTATGATGAACTTACAGAGGAGTTCACAATGATTGACGGCGCGCGCAGCAATCAGGGCTTTGATTCCGTCAGCGGCACAATCAGCATGGGACAGACTTACTACCTGATCGTCTATGGCGACGATGGTGGCCCCTACGGCGGTGGCTACACACTGAGTATGAACTGACGCTGCAAGGGCTATGCGCCGACGAGGCTGCTGCGATTACAATCACAGGATGAAAGGCCTCGCTTCCTTCCTGGCCGGCAGCCTGGCTATTCAGCTAATGCTGCTGTCCTCCTGTCCGGGTCAAGGGACTATCGCTCCCAGTGCCGGCTTGCGTCGGGCTTCCGCCGCTCCGGTCGCAGAGGCAAAGCCTGTCATCCGCCCCCTCGATAGCAGGAAGTTCAAGCTGAACATTCCAGCTCCTGAAACAGGCAAAGTCACGCCTGACAGCAGCGCCGACTCCAATGTGATGCCGGACTACACGACTCGTCAGTTCTATGATGAGCGTATAGAACAACTCAACTCCGAAGATATCTATGATCAGCAGGGTGCCCTGCGCGCTATGGCTCGACTTGGCTGGGGCGCAGAGGATGCGGTTCCGAGGGTCCTGCAGCTAATGGAGAGTCCGGACCGCCGTACCGCCGAGCAGGCCATCAGAACGCTGGTGCAGATTGCACCGCGTCACGGTGCGGATTATGCCGACCGGCTCACCTTTCTGCTGGGCAGGAATGATGACCTGATCGTCACAGCGGCAGCGGAGTCGCTTGGCGAAATGGGTCCGCGTGCAGCCTGTGCCACCGAGGAGCTCTGCCGCCAGTTCACCCGCGACCATCCGATGATCCAGGAGGAGGCTGTTGAAGCACTGCGCAGAATCGACCCGCAGCGCCTGATGAACTATGTACCTGAGTTGAAGGGACTCCTGAAGAACGGTGGCAATACGATGCAGCGCAAGGCTGCGGCATATTCGCTGCAGTTGGTCGGTGCGGTCCGGCAGCCGCCGGGCCCGCCAGAGATCAATGCCGCTCGCGCTGCGCTTAAGCCGCCATTTCCGCGCTTGGGCACTGGCATGACGATCAAGATCGAGAGCGAAGTCGGCGGACTTATCCCTATCCCAGAGCCGCCAGACCGGCTTGAAGCCCTCGATCCTCGACTCCACGATGTGCCGGACATCCTCTATGACATCGCCCTGTCTGATCAACCGCTGGATCTGCGGGTCCAATGCATAGACAGTATCTCCGCTTATGGTCACTTTGCTGACTATCGCGTCCGTTCGCTGCTGCCACTCCTTAGAGACCAGGACCGACAATTGAGGTCCAGCGCGGCAGCCTGCATTGCCTGTGTTGCCAAGCCCAGCTCGCTCAAGTTGGAGGACTGGCGCGCGATCATGGAAGTGGACAGCCGCGAGGCGCACTGCGGTATTTGCTGCGGGCTCGCCACTCAGCCTGAGATGGCGGAAAAACTGATCCCGGAACTTATCCGGATCATGCGCAGTGAGGAGATTGCTTCTTTCGACGATGTGCGCGACCCGGGAATGCAGGCCGCGGAGCTGCTCTGCCGGTTGCCATCATTGCCAGAGGAAAGCAGGTCCGCCCTGGCCAACTTCGCTGAGGCAAACTGCGGCATGGTCAGCCAGATACCCTACGAGCGCGATTTGAGCCCACTCGCGCCTTATGCTCAGGAAGTTCTCCCGGAGCTCAGTCGAAACATCCAAAGCAGTATTGAGAGTGGTGGCAGCTCGACCTATATGAGGTACCTGGCCGAGCTTGATCCAGATGGCAGGCACATCCTCCAGCCACTGATCAATCTCTTGCATACTGGCGCAGACTTTGACGATCGTGGTATAGCCGCTGAGGCCCTTGGCAAGATACAGCGCTGCCCGCCAGAAGGCCTGGAAGCGCTCATCGCCAGCCTCGAGCAGGACCCCGACGAAATGGTCCGCACAATGGCCTGCAGCGCGCTGGCCCGTCATGCGGCCCCTTACCCTGAAGCAGTTGCAGCCCTGGCAAGGTACGCCTCGTTATGCCACGGCTATGAACTTTTCAACGCCGCGGGCAGCGTCATGGCGGTTGGAGAACAGTCTCCAGAAGCGGCCGCCAGCATCATCAAAATACTCTCGGCGGCAGGCGAGAACTCTCGTCCTACCTATGAGGTAGTAGCGGCAAGGCTGAGCAAGAACGATCAAGACGCCGCGGCATTGCTGGAGCAGGCTCTCAGCCGCAATTCGAGTTCCTGGCTGCTGGCCTTTGCCATCGAGGAAGCCGGTGAGCGCGGCCCGGCGGCAGCTCGCTGCATTCCACAATTGCAGTCGCTGTCGACGGGTAGTCAAGGTGATTTGATTTGGCCGGCTTTCTGCGCCCTGAGTCAGATAGACGGCCCCGCAGCAGCAGACGGCCTTGATGAAATGCAGGCCCTGCTGTTCGGTGGCAGCAAGATGGCGCGGCTACAGAGCGCATGGATGATTGGCCGACTTGGCGCAGAAGGTCAGACCGCTCAAGCCGATCTGCAAAATGTTCTGTTCGCAGTGGACACGGACCTGCGAATTACAGCCGCGATAAGCCTTGCCGACCTGCAGCATAGTGCAGTCAATCAGCATTAGTTGAAGACAACTACAAGAAGCGCTTGCCACAGAGAATCCACAGCTGGGCTGAGCAGGCCCTCAAAGGCGACTTTGTTCAAGCTCGCTTCCGGTATCAAGAGGCGACAGCCGTCTGCGTCACGATCCGCGCGATAATGTGGGCGTGACTCCCGCGGCGCGCGCCTTTTACAACCGGCACTTCATGCTGACTGTGCTGCTGCCGGCCTATCTGATGGCCCTGCTCAGCTACGGGCTGGCCTATGCGCTTGTCACGGCCGCCGGGCAGCCTTTTGGTCTGGCCTTTGTTTTCATGGTCGGCCTCAGCCGCATCTTCGCCTGGCTTGGCTTCATGGCTACCGGCGTGCTGGGCGCGCAGGTCAAGCCCTCCGCTCTGCAACTTGAGCGCCTGCGCGCTGTGCTGGCCCCGCCGCCCATTCCCGGCGAAAGCGACCTGCAGGCCGGTGTGCGGCTGGCCGAAATACTCCAGTCTGTCCGCCTGCTCGACCTGGGCCCGGTGCCCTATCTGGCCAGCGGAGGCGTGACCCCCGGCCAGCTCTGGATCAGCACCTGGACGCTGGAGCAGTCCGACCCGGATGTACTGCGCTGCATGCTTCAGCATGAAATCGCCCATAGCGCTGGCGCAGGCGGCTGCAGCGCCGGGATCGCGTGGGGCGACCTGTCATGGCTGCTGGCCTGGCCTCTGGCCTACATGGCCGCGATGACCGGCCAGCCGCTGCTCCTGCTGCTGGCCGGACTGATTCATGTATCACTTTGGCTGCATCTGGGTCAGCTTATGCGCCAGCGCAGTGAACGCCGGGCCGACCGCGCCGCGGCGGAGCTTCTTGGCCGCGAGCGCTATGCCCGCGCGTTGACCGAGCATCTGGCGCAGTTTGAAGCGCCGGTCACCGACAGCGCCGGAGCACGGCTCGGAAGGCAGCTGCGCTACGGCCGCCTGCGCGGTCTGAGCTATGCGCCGGACGAAGCCGAGGCGCTGATTGATGCGATCGACCGGACCTGAACCCGGCGCCGAATGAAGCGTCACTGAACGGCATGTCAAAGGCCGGACCTTGCGGCCCGGCCTGAACTTCATACAACCTCACGTGTATCTGTCCCGGCGGAGTTGTCAGCTCCCCGAGGATTCTGCGCTTCAGGCGCTCGGCATCCGCAGAGCATTGCTGCGGAGTCTGGCTGCAACACTGTCCAGAACGCGCTGGGGATTCTCCCCGGCCGCGGCCAGAAGCTGCAGCAACTCGAGTTCGCGGTTGAAGCGCACGCGCCCGTCGGCGAACAGCAGTCCATCGCCCCGGAGTACAAAGCCCGGCTGTTCAGCCGTGCCGTAGAGCGCCAGCTCGAAGTTGAAAATCTGTGCTGCGGAGCTGGCCCGCTCAACATTACACTCGGTTATGTCCCAGCCCTCGGTGTTACGTGTCGTCGTCAATCCCATCTCACTTGCCTCCATGGCGGGTCCCCTCAAACCTCTCCCACCGGCTTTCAAGACGCTGTCCGCAGCATGGTGTTCGAGAGATTTTCCGGCCCAAAGAATGTCATCCTCAGGTTCACTTCAGGTCAACCTTAGGATGGCTAGAGGATAGGGATAGTTCCACAGTAGGCGAAGAACAGCGCGTAAAGCTGGCGCAAAGTTGGCACAAGCGTTGCCTGTCTTGGCCATAAATAAACTGGAGAATGCTGCTTTAGGCGGGCGTGCGAAGTAAGAAAAAGCAGGCCATGGCCCCCGAGGCCGTCGCCTGCTTCTTCGTCGCTGGTCAATGATTGGCCCGGGCTGGGCCCTAGTAGTCTTCGCTGGGCGGGTAGATGTCGACGTAAACCAGTCCCACCGATTTGATCACGAGGTCCAGCGCTGTATCAAAGGGCACATCCACAAAGTTGAAGCTGAGATCCCCGGCGCCCTCGGTCAGGCCCGTCGGGCCAAAGTCCCCGGCGCCACGGAAACCGCTGCCACTGTCGCTGCCGCCACCGCCGGCCTGTACACCGCCACCCGGGGGACGGCGAGTTCCGGTGGGCTCCTGCTGCCAGTATGGATCAAGCATGATGTCCACATCGCCAATCCGGCTGAACAGCCACAGGACCTCGCGGAAGTCAACGTTGTTGGCTCTCAGGGTTACCAGCGCATCGCTGTACTTATAGGGCGGGAACTTCGGCAGGGTATAGCTACCCGGGTCGTCCTGGCGGCCGACGCTGCTGGTCGGTGGCTGCCCCGCGTAGTTTGGCCCGGGCTTGTCTCCGGCATCCTGGGGAAAGGCGAACGCCGCGATAACCTGCGGAGTGTTCGGGCGCAGCTCAGTTCCCGGCATCGCGTTCGTCACACTGTAGCGCGGTGAACGGGCAAAGTTCAGGGTGACTTTTGTGCCGCCTTCAACCGGCTCCCAGGCCAGGTCGCTGATGCCGGGGCGCACGCCCTCGGCCCGCGGAACCTCTGCGCTGCCGGCCGCGACAGCCTCGCCATCAATGATCATGGTCGCACTGCGTCCCTCGATCTTAAAATCGCGGCAGGCCAGACCATCAAACTCGACAGACTCAATTCCGGCGCTGCGGGTCAGGCTGAAATGCTGGCTGCGGATCAGGACACCCTCGCCGGGCCCGCTGGGGGCCTTGGCCTCGTGGCCGGGTCCACCGGGCTGGTAGGCCAGCGCGAGGCTGCTAAGGCAAAGCAGCGCAATCAGGGCCAGCAGATAAATCCTGGCCGCGTTTGCGACCACCCTCCAAGCTTGCGTCATCGGTCCACCTCTTGCCGCGGAGCGGCGCTAAAGCATAACAGAGTTGCGCGGCGAACTGCAGACAGCCCCAGCAGGCAAACCGCTAATCCATCCAAAGCTCAATCCGGCGGATCATCCAGCTTTGACCGGCCTGTGCAGGCGCACGAAGCCGAACCTGGTTCACACCGGGTCGTAAATAATGACTCACGCTGATGCCTGCAGGTTGCGTCAAAGAGCCAAAAGCCGGGCCAAAATCCAGCTCGCTGGTGCTCCAGCCGTTGACCTCGATCAGCAGCTCGCTGAACTCAGTGTTGCTGCTGCTGGCCGGACTGCTCTCGCTGTGCAGGTCCAGGCGCAGCTCGGCGCGATGCGTTTCACGCTCCGGTGGAATGGCGAAGGACAGCAGCAGCTCATCGCCCCAGCGCAGGGGCCACACATAGCTGTTCAGGTCGAGGCTGTCGGGCGTTGTAGTCCCGTCAAACTTGACCACGCAATCCTTCAGCACCGGCTGGCCGCCTGAATCCAGGCGGGCGAAAAGCAGCGGCCACTGGCGCTGGTCAAAGCCCAGTGGGACAGCGGGGGTGATGTCATAAGGATCCAGCCAGGGCGGAGTGGCAACATTCGGCGCAGCCCGGGTTATCCAGCTCTGGCCAACCAGTCCTGAAACAGCTGGATTCAGCCCGAGCGGGTTTGCCTGCATGCGGGCGAGGGCCTCGAGATCCGGCTGTTCTGCCCAGAGGAGCGCCCGAATCAGTCCTCCCGATTCAGCGGCAGGCAGTTCCAGTTCGGCAAACAAGCGTCCGCTGCGCGGCAGAGGCAGCGCCCGGCGGATCAGGTAGCTGTAGCCCGCCGGCGAGTAGTAGATCAGCGAAAGCTGGGCATTGGCCCTGGCCCGCAAGCCCAGCGCGGCGAGATTGTGGCCGCTGCTGAAGGGGCTCTCCTGATAGGTGATCTGACTCAAAGCCTGCGATTCTAGATCGGGCAGGAATGCGCGCCAGCCGCCGGATCCCGGCTGAGCCAGGGCATTGGCATCCGGAAAGCGATCCCAGCTGACTGCGGAGTAGTAATGCCCAGGACGCAGCCGCAGCTCCGCCGCCCTTGCCGGGAGAAAGGTCAGGATTGAAGCTGCGCAGCCAAGCAGCAAACCGGGGGCCGCAAATGCAGAAAGCAGTAATTTCACAATATTCACGACGGCGGGAAGGCCCGCGCTGTTGCATGCCGACGGGCTAAAGGTCAGCAGCAAGGAATCACGACGACTCTGCTTCAAGGTTGCCCCACAGGGCCGGAGCGCCCGCGCAGGCCGGCAAAAAAGCGGGCCATCAGAGTGCTTGCCTCGTCCGCCAGCACTCCGCCTTCGAAGGTCATACGCCGCAAAGCCTCGTGGCCGGCCAGGTCGTAACGGCTGCCCAGCGCCCCGAATTTAGGCTCGTGCGCGCCATAGACCACCCGGCTGATCCGCGCCTGCTGCAGGGCCCCAAGGCACATCAGACATGGCTCAAGGGTGACATGCACACTGGCACCCTCAAGCCTAAAGTCCTCCAGCCTGCGGCCCGCCTGCTCCAGTGCGACAAGCTCGGCATGCGCGCCGACCCGGTGCTCGGCGCGGGTGGTATTGGCGCCAACCCCCAGCAGCCAGACCCCGGGGGCCAGCAGCTCAAAGGCTGCAGGATCGGCGCCGGCCGCCTCCAGGCAGGCCAGCGGCACGCTGACTACTGCACCGACAGGCACTTCTCCCAGTTCAAGAGCCCGTTCGGCCTGTTGCAGTGCCAGGCGCATCAGCTGCAGATCCAGCCCGGGGGCCGCGCCTTTATCCGGGCTGGCTTGCCCGATAGCCGCAGACACTGTTTTCCCGCCGCTGGATGCCACATTTCGATTATAGGGCGAAGCGGAGCGGGCGGTGCAAGGTAAAATCTTTCGGGGCATGGCTTCCACCTTCACCAAATGCATGGGCTGCGGCAAGATCTTTGCCGCCGAGAACAGCGAGCGTAACTGCCCGGCCTGCCGCGGCGAGGCTGGCACGCTCAGCACGCGCGATCAGCTGCGCAAAGTGAAGTCCTACATCCGCGACATGATGTCCCGCGGCGAGTTCATTACCATCGCCGAGGCCGCCCGAGGCAGCGAGGTTGAGGAGCATCAGGTCTGGGAGTTCATCCAGGCCGGTGAGATCGACCTGACTCCCTTCAACGACCCGCAGGTGCGCAATTTCCTCGTCAACAAACGCCGCGAGCAGGAGAAGCTGCGTCGGGACGACAGCCCCAAAACGCCCGAGCCTGCCCCGGAAAAACGCAGCGGTTTCCACGGCGTCGACAAGGATTCCGGTGAGCGCTAAGGCGCCCCTGCGGCCGGATCTGAGCCATAAGTCACGCGGCGCACGGCCCGACTTCTGCTTCAGCCGTGCCGCCGATGTCAGTCTCGATTTTATTCGCTGCCTGCAGGTCAAAGCGGTGCTGATCGACATCGACAACACCATCACCCGCTGGGAGTCCAAGCAGGTCGGCGAGGCAGAGCTTAACTGGATGGCGGCCCTGCGCCAGGATGGCCTCCAGCTGCGCTACCTGTCCAACGGACTGGCGCACAAGGTTGCGGCGGTGGTAGACAGTACCGGCATTGCCCACGCCGACACCCACTGGCCCAAGCCACTGCTGCCGGCCTTCCGCGACAGTCTGCGTGACCTGCGCATGAGCGGCGGCGAAGTGCTGATGGTCGGCGACAGCGTGATGACGGACATCGTCACCGCCAACAAGCTGGGGATGTGGACCGCGCTGGTCGAACCGATGGGCAAGATTGACTTCGCCGGCACCAAGCTCTACCGCCTGCTGGAGCAGAAGATGAAGCTGCGCCGCCCGCTGCTGGCGGGCAATGAGTTCAGGAAATAATCGTCGTCTTCTTCGCTTGGGCTTGACAAGAGAGAGAGCGTGTATTATTGATGCTTCGCACTTCACATCAGATTGCAGGTAATACCGTTGAAGTCCGCAGCCGCAACCTTATAACCGAGGAGAATGTGTTATGTCGAAGCCAATTCTAATCTTAGTATCACTCGCTGGCCTGTGGCTTGTTGGCTTTCAAGATTCCAGCAGTGATTCTGACTCAAAAGACCTTGCAGCAATCTCTGTTTCCAACCAGCATGAGTCTTCTCTTAATCAAGAACGTGCACTAA
>CAZEJB010000002.1:210151-215168 GCA_964512635.1 uncultured Planctomycetales bacterium
GCAATCTCTGTTTCCAACCAGCATGAGTCTTCTCTTAATCAAGAACGTGCACTAATGCAGCGTGACTTTGGACCGTTGATTTCAACATGCACTCCTTTGCCTCATAAAGCCGGGGATGGTCTTCGCATACCTGGAAGTATGACCGATCCTGACCAGATAAGTCTCAAGGAAAGAATGCTGATATCAGGATGGAGCAGTGATTCCAGTGTCCGCGTTGCCGGCGAGGCTGTTGAGTTTGGTCTTGGCGGTACTTTATCAGGCATGATGCTCAATCTAGGCGCCTTCCATAGGGTCTATGGAAGGCTTCCCCGTACTGGCGCAGAACTTGCGATGTGGAGTAATGCGCTAAATGACCCCCTGTCAGCAAGGCCCATCGACGGTTTGACGGATAGAGAGATTTTGGAGTCATTTGGGTCGATGATTAACCCGGTTACAGGGCATTTCATGGGCAGTTTTGAAAGCGATAAGTGGAATCCCGGAGGAATCCTGGTTACTCGGGTCACAGAAACCGAGAAACTTGAAAAAGAACTCGGCTCTTCCGCAGAAGCCAGAGCTTGGTTCAACCTTGCCAGTGAGGGTGAGAAAGAACTGTGGGTGGTAAAAGTGTATGGAGATCAGGAAGGCGAGTATCTTGGCGCAAAGCCTATAGTGCTTGTATCCAAACCGGACAGTGCCGTTAGAGCAAAGGCATACGGCGAAGCTGGTGCATCGAGCCATACCACAGATCCTGCAGTTGCCGACTGAGGATCTGCAGATAAGTCACCGTAGCGCCGTGTGTTTAGTTTCGATTGCAGCGATCTTGCGATGCTTTTGACGCTGTCCAGAGTCTAACCTCTGTGCATGAGCCGGGCTGTCAAAGTGTGTTGCATTAACGGTTTTGAGGCGAACTTGAGAGTTCAAGGTCTTGGCTCGCCAACCGTTTGATTGTCGCGAGCGGGCCTATTTTCCGGCGTCTTCCAGAATCTCATCGCGGCGCTGCGTCTGCTGCAGCAGCTTGACCACCTTGTCGCGGTCGCTGGACAGACTGCCCGCGACGCGCATCAGGGTTTCGCGGTTAAGGTCGCCAAAGATGGCAATGGTCCAGCCGTCCTTCTCCACGGCCACAAAGCCGTCGCCGGGCTTTTCGGCCAGCTTGCCCAGGCTGTCCTTGGAATCCAGCGCAAGGGTCTGGAAGATAGACAGCAATTCGCCGCTGGGGCCGTAGGCCTCGACGTGGAAGATTTCCGCAGCGTCGTCGCCAGCGCCGCCGGACTTGCGCAGCTGGCAGCCAAGGCTGTAGATCGCCTCGACCTCATAGCCCTTGGGCAGCCAGATCGGATAGAGCGGCAGGGGCATCGCTGAGCTGGGCGAAGGCGCGGCCAAACCGGCGGCCTGGGAGCTGCTCTTGGCGGCGTTGCCGGGGGCGCGCACCCGCTGCTGCTCCTTGCCGTCGAAGACTGAAAGGTCGAAGTCGCTGTCCGGCAGCTTGTCGGCCAGCTGCTTGTCGGACACGAAACTGATCGTCTCCATCTGGTAATAGACCTGGCGCACCCCGACCTTGTCGGTGACCAGCAGATAGAGCGGGAAATAGTTCTGCCGGTCGATGCCGACAGTAACCGTATACTCGCGGCCCTTGACCGGGTCGCGGCGCAGGACATAGACCTTGCGCTCGCCGACCTGGCCATCCAGCACCGCCGTGTCGGTGGTCTGGGACAGGTCGCGCAGGAACTTCACCGTCAGGGCGTCATTCACTGCGAACTGCCGCACTGGCATCGCCATGAAGTTCCCCCGGTATACCCTCACTAGCTCTACGGCATTCTCGACGTAGTACTCGTCCGCCCGGCGGCCCTTATCAAGGGGCTGCACGCGGTAGAGATCCGGCGCCAGATGCCTGATTTCAATCACGCGCTCCTCGCCGCCATCAAGGCCGGACAGGAAACGCATCGTCGCCACGTAGGACTTGTCGCGCAGCGCTCCGATCGCCTGGTTGATCAGTTCGCTGGGGTGCGGAAGCTTCTCGGCGTGCGCAGCCGCAGTGCCGAGCAGGCCAAAAAGCACCACCAGCAGACTGATCCTGCGCATCGGTTTAGTTCGAGTCTCCCGCCATCACCGTGTGCTGACGGTAGTCCTCGGAATCCTCGCTGGATGCAAACACGGTGCCGTCGCTCTCGCTGAGCAGTGCCAGCGCCATCGGCATATCCGGGCTGACCTTGTGGCCGGTGGCCAGCATCGCCTTGCGGTAGCTGTGGGCATCATTGGCCACTTGTAGGAAATCCGCCAGGCCCGGGTCGATCTCGCCTTCGGGCAGGGCGAGGTCCGGCTGCTGCAGCGAGTTGAAAAGCGAGTCGGTGCTGGTGAAGCTGGCCTCGGTGCTTTCGAAAGCGCCGCGGGCCGGCATGCGGTCCTGCCGAGCGAAGACCTGGCCACCGCCCTGTGCCGGGCTGTGGTTACTGGCGAAATACAGGCCGGTACCCAGACCGCCGACGAACAGCGCCGCTGCCCCGCCGGCCAGCCGCAGAACCGGCAGCCGGAAGCCGCTGCGAACTTTGCGCTCGATGCTGATGCGGCCGAGCACTCGCGTGCTCATGAAGTCCGGAGCTGGGGTTTCCTCAACCTTGCTCAGTGCGATCTTGACCGCACGCTGGGCCTCGTACTCAGCCTTCAGCTCCGGATCGCTGGTGATCAGCGCGGTCAGATGCTCCGCGCGGGCGCCGTCCCGGACTTCACCGTCCAGCAGCGCAGCCAGTTCCTCTGGCGTGATCTTGTTGTTACCCCTCACAGACATAGTCTAAGCCTCTCCTCCGAAGACAATCGACGGATCCAGGAATTCCCGCAGTTTCTTGCGGGCATAGAAGATCCGGCTCTGCACGGTGCCAAAGGGAATATTCAGCACCTCAGCTATCTCCTGATAACTCAAGCCCTGCAGGTCGCACATCACCAGGATATTGCGCTGGTCAGGCTTGAGCTGCTCCAGCGCCAGGCGGATGTGCTTGCTGCGCACGCTTTCCAGCGTCCCCTGTTCCGGGCTGTGGCCGTCAACATAGCTTTCCCGCACCTGGTCGTCCACGTCCTGCTGAGGCAGGCGCTTCTTGCGCAGGTAGTCCAGCGTGTTATTGTTGGCGATGCGGAAGAGCCAGCTCTTGAAGCGCGCCGGCTCCTTCAGCTTGCTGAGGTTGAAGAAGGCCTTCACGAAGGCTTCCTGCGTGATGTCCTCAGCCAGCTCCTGGTTGCCCACCATGGAACGCACGAAATTGAACAGGCGCGCCTGGTAGGCCTGCACCAGCCTGCCATACGCCTTTTCGTCGCCAGTCGCCGCCCGCTTGACGAGCAGCTCCTCTTCCATCTCGGCGCTCAGCTCGCGGCTGTCGCTCTGGGTGGCCAAAGTTCTTCCCCGGAACAGTGTCATCTCCATGTCCAGCCTGACGCGAGGGGCCCCGCCGGCGTTCAAGAAGTATAGATATAGTCGGAGGAGATGACGGAGATGTAATACGGTGAACAACCGCCTAACATACGTAGGGGTAACAGCACGATAAAAGCAGCGTTGAAGGTCGATGAGTCGATGTGTCGATAGGTCGACGCCGGCGTAATGATCTGGTTCAGTTTGAACCTACCTATACACCGATGGCTGTTCACCAAATGCAGAATCAACCGGTATCGACACATCGACTCATCGACTTATCGACGACCCCAGAACAAACACGGTCTGCCTGCCTGCTGCGTGCTGCTACTGCCTCAGGAATGTCCCGTCGTTCAGCTGCTCGCGGGCGATGCGCAGCTCTTCCTGCGTGTTCATCACGATCGGGCCGTACCAGGCCACCGGCTCGCGCAGCGGCCGTCCGCTGACCAGCAGGAAGCGCAGGCCCTCCTCGCCGGCCTGGACCTCGATCTCGTCGCCGCTGTCAAACAGCACCAGGCTGCGGTTGTCGGCCAGCGCCGGGGCGAGGCTCTGGCTGCCGTCGGCCTGCTCGGTCACCACGCCTTGCGGCTCGGATGACGCACGGAACTGGCCCGCGCCATCGAAGACATAGGCGAAGGCGTGGCTCTCCAGCGGCACCGCGATGCGCTTGCGCACGCCCGCCGGGATGCTGAGATCCACATAAACCGGGTCGGCGGCAATGCCTTCGACCGGTCCGCGGCGACCCCAGAAGGAGCCGCAGACCAGGCGCGCGACCGTGCCGTCGTCGTCAGTCACTTCCGGGATGTCGGCGGACTTGATCTCCTGATAGCGCGGGTCGGTCATCTTGTGCGCCGCGGGCAGGTTGGCCCAGAGCTGGAAGCCGTGCATGCGTCCCTGCCCGTCGCCCTTTGGCATCTCCTGGTGCATGATCCCGCGCCCGGCGGTCATCCACTGCACGTCGCCAGCCGCGATCTCGCCGCGGTTGCCCATGCTGTCGCCGTGCTCGACGCTGCCGGCAAGCACATAGGTGATCGTCTCGATCCCGCGGTGCGGGTGCCAGGGGAAGCCGGCGAGGTAGTCCGCCGGGTTATCGTTGCGGAAGTCGTCAAAAAGGAGGAAGGGGTCAAAGTCGGCGGTCTTGCCGAAACCGAAGGCGCGGTCGAGGCGCACACCGGCGCCCTCCAGGGTCGGCTTGCCATGGCTCATGCTTTTAACGGGTCGAAGGGACATTACATCCTCCTGTGCCGCCAGCGGGCCGGCGGCAGTCTAAGAATAGTGCTGATACCGTGTCAGTTGAAACATTCGTTTAATGTCGAATGATTATGGTCGTTTTCACGCCGCCCATAAGTGCTGCCTTCCGCCTGGCGTAGTCTCACCAGAATCCTTGAAGGCAAATCAGCATGATGCTGGCAAAGGAGCAACCTGGTCGAATGCCGCTAAGCACAGCGGGTCCATCCGCCCCTTCTCATTTCTTCGGTATCCTTAACACATATCTCTCGCGACAGGGTATTAGACTAGCTGCAAACGCCCAAAGGCAGCGGTATGGGATGAGAAGACAACGCGCACAGCCCGGGCGCGTGGGCCTGGATTGCGGGAGCCGCGGCGCCCACCCGTAGCACCTGCGGTGACCCGCAGTCCAGG
>CAZEJB010000003.1:0-195145 GCA_964512635.1 uncultured Planctomycetales bacterium
GTACGGTTCGCATCCGTAAGGCCAGGGGTTCGAATCCCCTTACCTCCACCAATCCACTTCCGTCAACGCCGCACCTAACCCATGGCCTCGGTGGCATAGGGTCCCGGTCCACCCATGCGGTAGTAATCCACCAGCAGCCCCATCATCTCCAGCGCCAGCAGACGTCCTTCCAGCACATAGTTGCGCGAGCGGTCGTCCATGCGCCCGCCGGCAACCTTGTACAGCGAAGCAAGGTGCAGGTCCAGCAGGTCGCGAGGTCCGCCCCCGCATTCGCCCAGGCGCTGCGCAATGCTGTCCATCGCTTGTCTGGGCTTATCACGGCGTACAGACAGGCGATCCACATAGGCATCCAGTAGGCTGATGTAGTCCCGTATCAATTCGGCAAAGACCTGCGCGTTGCGATCTCGCAGGGGCTGCGAGCTTCCAGCCCCGACCACGCTCAGTCCGGCCGGCTGAGAGGAGAGGCTGCGATAGCGCTCCAGTGTCTCCTGCAGTTCGCGGACCTTGGCTTCGCGCTGGCGGCTGATCGCATAGCCCAGAGTGCGTCGAAGGGCCACCGGACGGATATCGCCCTTGCAAAGGTAGTCCTGAGCTCCAACATCAATGCAGCCAATGGCAAGTTCTTCGTCGTCGATGCCTGTAAGCACCACGATCGGGACGTTGTCCGCAACTTCCCGGACGCTGCGGACGCTGTCAATGCCCGAGCCATCGGGAAGCCGCAGGTCGAGCAGCACTATATCGACATGCTTGGAGCGCAGAACTTCCAGGGCTTCCGCAATGCGCATGACATGCACGACATCGTAGTTATCGCGGTTGGCCTGATCCAGCAGGTCAACAACGAGGTCGGCATCAGCCGGGTTGTCCTCAACCAGCAGCAGATTACGTGTCATCAATTCGGGGCTCATATCAGTTGTCCTCACTACTGCAGGTTTGTGGCAGTGTTGGCAGTTTGGCCAGTGTCAGCCAGAAGTCTTCAATCACATTGACGGCCTGCTGGAACTGTCGCAGGTCCACGGGCTTGCTGACATAGCTGTTTGCGCCGCGGCTGTAGCTTTCGCTGATGTCTTTTTCAGCTTCAGAAGACGAAAGCACTACAACCGGCAGGGGGCTGATTACCGGGTCCGCGCGAAGCGTGCGCAGGACTTCGAGGCCACTCACACGCGGCAGGTTGAGGTCCAGCACCATCAATTGCGGTCGCGGCGCAGCCTTGTGTTTGCCGCGTCGAAACAGGTAATTCAGGGCATCTTCGCCGTCACAGGCGACTTCAATCTCCAGATCCAGAGTGGATTCGCTCAGCAGTTCCCTGATAAGCATGACGTCGCCAGGGTTGTCCTCCACCAGGAGCAGGCGCACCTTCTCAGGTGTGATCATCTATCCTCCGGCGGAGCAGCTGTCCGCAAAGTGAAATAAAAGGTGCATCCTTCGCCAACCCGTGATTCAAACCAGATGCGGCCTCCGTGGCGTTCCACAATGCGCCTGGAGATCGCCAGACCAATGCCGCTGCCTTCATAGCGCCCCCGCTCATGCAGGCGCTGGAACATCTGGAACACTCGGTCGGAGTAGGCCATGTCTATGCCTACACCGTTGTCCTGTACTGCGAAGACCGCCTCATTGCCCTTGACTGTGGCAGAAACAGTAACCAGCGGTACGGCCTCCGAACAGAATTTTAGTGCATTGCTAAGCAGGTTCTGAAACAGCTGTCGCAGCTGAGTGTCATCGGCCATCACGCGTGGCAGCGGGCCAACAGATATCTCCGCCCCGGTTTCCTCAACGCGGGGCCGCAATTCGAACAGCACACCACGCAGCACCTGCGCGCTGTCCAGAGGCTGCAGGGGCTTGCCCTGTGTTCCAACCCGCGAGAAACTGAGGAGGTCGGTGACCAGTTGCTTCATGCGCTTAGCGCCATCGACCGCGTAATGGATGTACTTGTCAGCACGGTCATCAAGCTGGCCGCTGTAGCGTTCGGAGAGCAGTTCAACGTAGCTTGCCACCATTCGCAGCGGCTCCTGCAGGTCATGTGAAGCGACGTAGGCAAACTGCTCAAGGTCGTTATTGGAGCGGCGCAGCTCGTCCGCGTGCTGAGCCAGTACTTCGGCGGTCATCTTGCGCTCGGTGATGTCAAGAATCGCACACAGTACGCATGGACCGTCGGGGGTCTTGATCGGATTGAGCCCGATTTCGACAGCGAACTCTGAGCCGTCCTTGCGCAAACCGAAGAGGTCTCTTCCTGCGCCCATGGACCGGGCTTCCGGCGCAGCGGCGAAACCGGTGCGCAGTCCGGTGTGCTGGCTGCGGTAGCGCTCAGGGATTAGCTGCTCCACGGGCCTGCCCACTAACTCTGCCCGGGAGTAGCCAAAAAGCCGCTCCGTTTCCAGGTTGATCAGGATAATTTTGCCGGCTGGATCCACCATGACAATGCCGCAAGGCGCCGACTCCAGAGCGACCCTGAAACGCTCGTCGGCGTGCTTACGTTCTGTTATATCCGCGATAACTCCGAGGACCAGCAGTCCTTCCCGGGTCTGAATCGGATTCAGCCCTATTTCGACAGGGAATTCGCTGCCGTCCTGGCGTCGGCCGTGCAATTCGCGACCGGCGCCCATCAAACGGCTGCTGGGGCTCTTCGCAAACTCCGACCGGTGCTGGTCGTGGGATGCGCGCAGGTGGTCAGGTACAAGCAAATCCACCTTGCGGCCGAGAAGGTCCTGCCGTTTGTAACCGAACAGACGCTCGGTTTCAGCGTTGAGCATCAGGATCACACCGTTCTCGTCGACAAGCACCATGCCGCTGGGTGACGATTCGAAGGCCAGCAGCAGACGCTCGTTAAGTCGTCGTTGTTTGCTTGCGTCACTGGCCATCGCCAATGCGCCGGAGAAGTTTCCCTGCTGGTCGTGGAGAGGCCTGAAGGTAAGACTGACCTCAATCAGGCTTCCGTCCTTGTGTCGGTGCAGGGAATGTGCGACCTGCAGTTCGCGACCCGCAGCCAGATTCTTCAAAGCTCGACGAAGTTCAGTGCGTTCGGCCTGGGGAAGTACAAAGTCAAGGCTGCGTCCTGTCGCCTCAGCAGCGGAGTAGCCGTAGAGCTTTTCAGCGCCGAGATTCCAAAGCTGGATGTGGCCCGCGGCGTCGGTCGCGACTACGGCAAAGTCCAGAGACTGAAGTATGTTCCAGGAAAGGCCTGGATCGACAGAGTTATCCAGCGACATTTCCTTAAGGGTAAGACCAGATTCAGAATCGCCCGCCTCTGTCGTGGCAGGCGTGTGTGGGTCTGATTCAATGTCCCAGCTTTCCATAGCTGACCTTCACTTTTTAATTCAGACTATCAAGGTCGATTGTAACATCAAAAAGTGGAATTCAACGTTGTTGAAACAACAACACCCGGATTATTCAAAAGCTCATGCAAAGCACCGCTCTTTGTCGTTCTGTAGGCACAAACGGCGGGAGCAGGGAGCATGTGGCAGCAAGCGTCGAGCAGTGAGCGTCCAGTTCAAGCTAGACCAAGCTACTGAACCTAAGGCTCAATTCGGTGCATAAGAGCCATTCCGTCTGGGTTTCCAGCACCTGTGTCGAAGACGAGTTCGCGCTCCTGCAGCGTCGTGGGCGAGGTCTGCTCAAAACTGAGTGAGTTGTTGGTCAGCTGCAGGCTTACATCGGCCCAGTCAGCAGATGGACCCAGGTCGGTATTGGTCGAAGCTTCAAAGGTGCCGCCCTGCAGAGTAGCAGCGCCGGAAATTATGAAAGAACCACTGCCATAGTGCAGGCCGCTCATCCCGAGAGCTTCTATGCCGCTCGCAAAGACATAGTGTTCAAGGGGTGCTAGCTGTGCGTCAAGTCTCGTCAGGCGCAGTGTTCCAGGAGTGTCAAGGAACGACGACTCAACGGCCAGGATGTAAACGCTGTTACCGATACCGCTGGGCCACATGTCGAGGATGTTGACGGACTGCGAGCCTGCCAGGTTATAGCCCTGGTCTACTCCAAGCCTGAGTACGCAGGACTCGATGCTGGGAGAGGTGCCGCGGTAGGCGCCAAGCAGCACGTTGTAGCTAATCGGGCCACCGGTTACGGCAATTGCCCGGCCAAGCTGACTGCCGCCAACGGCACCCCATTTGCGCGCATCAAGGATGTTCGTTGAGGTGTCCATCGAAAAGTAAAGCAGGTCCGCATCACTGTTGACGCCGGTGCTGCCGACAACCATGATCGCTGGCGGGTCGACCGGAGAGCCGGCAAAATAGGTCATAGCCTGCAGCATGGTCTCCTGAGGCAGTCGCGAGCACGCTGGAGAACTGGGGAAGTTAATCGCGGGAAATCTGAAGATAGTTCCGCGCTCGCGCTCGCCGTCATTGTCCGCACCGATGGCATAAACGTAGCCGTTTACCACCATCATGTCATTTATCTCGCTCAGGAAGTCAAGCGCTGAATGGCTCCAGTCCAGTTCGCCCGCTGTGTTGTAGCGCTGAAAGAGCACATGGCCCACGGCCTGTGTAAAGCCCGTCCCCCCAACATAGACCGCGCCATCCGGTGCGACGCACAGCGCGCTGGCAACCTGGCTGCTGAAGCCTCCTCCACGCCAGAAGCTGGTGCTCAGGACGGTGCCGTCAGCGGCAAAGTGGATCAGGGCCAGGTCGGAGAAGTTGATGATGTCAGGGTCCTGCAGGCGCCCGCAGGCCCAGATGGAACCATCCGGAGCAACAGCAATGTCGTGCAGAAAGTCATAGCCGGTGTCTCCCAAGGTCCTTTCCCAGTTACCGCCCACACTGACCCCGAGGACAGCCGTCGCCTGCACTCCCTTGTCGTCAGTCACGCGCAGAGTGGTGTCAAAGGTCCCAGGGCTGTTGAAGTCGTGATTTACGACCTGGTTGTCGAGAGCTTCAAAGTCGTAGCTGCCGTCGGCGTCGAAGTCGTATTCATACTTCACGATCTGGCCATCTGGATCTACCGAAGCGCCTGGGTCAAAGGCAACACTCAGGCTGCCGTAATCAAAGCGGCGACCCGTTGTAGTCAGGGAGGGGACTGGAACCTGGGTGCCGATGCGCACAAGATCCAGCGTGGAAGGTGACGAACCCGTCCGCAGGGCGATCAGCAGCATGTCTCCGCCAAAGTCCAGATAGGGGTTAAGGCTGGCTGGAAAGGCCCTGCCGCTGGCATCTGTTGCAAACCAGTCCCAGCGGTTAGTATCCCAGTTGGCCAGACCAACCCAGGAGCTGCCGGCGGGCGGAGCATCAACCCACAGAAGCCTTACCTCGCCGTTCAGGTCATAGCCTTCAATCTTGAACTGGTAGGTTGCGTAGGCCAGGCCACTGATCGACTTGCCGTCGACGTAGTCCGGGGAAAAGTCCAGGTGACCTGTACCGGCAGTTACATTGCGGCTGGGCAGGGCGGCGGCACTGATGTTGCCGTCTTTTTCCAGGTCGGCCGGCAGGTAGGAGACTCCACGGGGCGGCGCATGCTTCGGGAGAAGCTGATTCGGTGCGGGGAAACTCCAGAGACCACCTGCTGCAGCATCGGGTGCCTGCACGGAAGGCGACTCCCTGAAACTGGACTGGGCCGAGGATGCCTGACCATCCGAAGCCATGTTGGCGCGGTCGGACTGGCAGCCCGCCAGCATCAGGACAGCAGCACACAGGCAGGCAAGCGGGATTCGGGAACGCGAACACAAGTGGCGGAGCAGTCGTAGCGGCATCACAGAGTCCCTCCAGGTTCGCCAGAGGCAAGGTTCCCGCCGAGCCAGGTTTTGCCTCAGGACAATCAAAGTATACGGGCCTGCGGGTTATACTCAGGCTCTACATGTCACGTACCACCCAATTCGCTCAACGGGCCGGCATTGCGGCGCTGCTCGTACTGAGCCTGAGCGCACTCTGCGCAGCTCAGGAGGACGCTGTGAGCCATACACGCCAGCCGCTGCCCAGCAGCGAGGAAATCGCCAAGCTGCCGCCGGACGGCGGGCCGGAGTTTAACCGCCTGGTCTTTGAGAGCAGCCCTTACCTGCGACAGCACGCCCGCAACCCTGTGGACTGGTATCCCTGGGGCGAGGAGGCATTCGCCCGTGCGCGGGCAGAAGACAAGCCGGTTTTCCTGAGCGTAGGCTACTCCACCTGCCACTGGTGCCATGTCATGGAGGCCGAGTGCTTCGAGCAGGCGGATGTCGCGGCGATCCTCAACGCGAACTATATCTGTATCAAGGTTGATCGCGAAGATCGGCCGGATATTGACAACCTGTATATGGGGGCGACCCAGATGCTGCTGGGTCAGGGCGGCTGGCCCAACAATGTCTGGCTTCTGCCAGACGGCCGGCCCTTTCATGCGTCGACGTATCTGCCGAAAGAAGACGACCCCTACATGGGGCCCGGCTTCAAAACGGTGCTAACCCAGCTCAGCGGTCTTTATAAGACGCACCGGGCGGATGTTGAAGCCGACGCTCAGGAGATCTCGGCGGCACTGAAGGATTACAACTCGAAGATTTCGGTCGCACCGCCGCAGCTCCCGGGTCCCGAGGTAGTAAAGACCACCCTGTCGCTGGTTGCGGGCCAGGCTGATAACAGCTACGGCGGTTTCGGTGCCGCGCCGAAATTTCCCCAGCATGGACATCTAGCCTTGATCGGCTACCAGCTCCTGGCCGGCCGCGGCGATGAGCAATTGCAGAAGATCTACGTACAGTCACTGAACGCGATGGCCAACGGCGGCCTGCGCGACCATCTGGATGGCGGCTTCCACCGTTACAGCACAGATGCCCAGTGGGTACTGCCGCACTTTGAGAAAATGCTGTATGACAACGCCCAGCTGGCCCGGGCCTATACCGATGGCTACCTGCTGACAGGCGACGAGTATTTCGCCGAGGTGGCCAGAGACACCTGCGACTGGCTGCTTAGCGACATGCAGAGCCCCGAGGGCGGGTTCTACAGCGCGATGGACGCCGATTCGGAGGGCGAGGAAGGCAAGTACTACGTCTGGACCAAGGCTGAAATCCTCAAACTGCTGGGGCCCGAGGATGGGGAGATGTTCTGCCAGGTCTATGGCATCCAGGATGGTGGCAACTTCAAGGAGGAGGCTACCGGCCAAAAGACCGGCGCCAACGTGGTCCTGCTGGTGCGTTCCTGGGATAAGGCGGCGGCGGCCCTGAAGCTGGAAGTGCCGGCGCTGAAGGAACGCATGGCCGCGGCGCGCGAGAAGCTGCTGGCCGCCCGTGACCAGCGGCATCCGCCGGAACTGGATGACAAGGTTCTCACCGACTGGAACGGCCTGACCATCGGCGCCCTGGCCTACAGCGGCAGAATGCTGCTGCAGCCAAAGTATGTCGAGGCGGCAGGCAAGGCAGCCGACTTCATCCTGGCCAAGCTGGAGGATGAAGGCCGACTGCAGCACAGCTATCGCGAAGGCAAGGCCTCGATCAATGGCTATCTCGAGGACTATACATATCTGGCGGATGGTCTGCTGGAGCTGTACCAGTCAACGGGTGAAAGCAAGTGGCTGGAGGAAGCGCGTCTGCTGGCGCAACAGCTGGAAGAGCACTTTCTGGATGCGCAGGCGGGCGGATACTTCAGTACGCCCAACGACGGTGAGCAGCTGCTGGCCCGGCGCAAGCCTTACCTTGACGATGTAATGCCGGCGGGTAATGGCATGGCGGCGCGGGTCTTTACCCGCCTGGCCAACCTCAGCGGCGAACCGCACTATCGCGAACTGGCGGCGGGTGTGCTGGGGACTTTCAGCGGACAGTTCCGTGCAACACCCACCGCGACGGAGAGCCTGCAGCTGGCACTGCTGATGCATCTGGATCGGGCGACGTCGCCAGCGGCCGTCGGAGAGCCGATCGTGGTCAAAAGCAACGCAGGCAACGAAACCACGGCGGCGCCTGTCCCGGACAGCGCGTCTTACGTCAAGCCTGTGCGCGTCGAAGCCTTCATGTCGAGCTTTGAGGCCGGGACCCAGCCGCCAAAGCTGCTGCTAAAGCTGAGCATCGACGAGGGTTTCCACATCAACGCTCCGGAGATCAGCGGAGAGGACCTGGTTGCCACCAGCCTGAAACTACAGGACAACCCGGCGGTGGAGCTGGGCGAGGTGCGCTGGCCCAGGGTGCTGCACAAGGCCTATGGCGGACAGGCTGAGGAGCTGGCGGTCTTTGAAAGCGCCGAGAACTGGATGGTAGCGGAATTGAAGCTGAAGGATGGCGCGAAGCCCGGCAAGCTGCGCCTGACCTTTGAGCTGACGGCGCAGGCCTGCGACGACAAGGCCTGCCAGCTTCCGGTCACGCATTTGCTGACTGTTCCGCTGGAGATCATGCCACCGGACAGCAAGGCGAAACCGGCCCCCCGTCACGCTATGCTCTTCAGCCGGCACAGCGGCCGCAGCCCCGGGGCCATCGGGGGGCTGCTGCGCTATGTCTGGGCGGTCCTCTTCTTCATCGTGGTCTACACGGTGATCAAGCGGGTGTTTGGTAAGCCCAAGGCAGCAGCGCGCTCATAGCGCTGCGAGCTAATCCACGTAAAATTTCAGCTCGTCGATGCGCTGGGCGATCTCCAGCGGGTCCTTGCGCCACTTCTCCGGGATCAGGCTCTTGGACGTGCTCTCCAGCACTGCCTGCAGGATCTGGTACTCCACCTGCTGCGGGTAGTTCGGGCTCATATAGTCCGCGAGAGTCTCGCGGAAGTCGTCGGCGCTCAGCGTGTCCCGACCGGCCAGCAGGCTGATGCCCTTGGCCCGCACCAGCAGCGCCTCAATATCCGCGCCGCCATGCGACGCCACTTCCTCCAGCTTCAGGCCCGCGCCCTTGGGCGGCGCATCGAAGAGCGTCTCAAAGGCGCAGGGCAGGCCAAGCTTCTTGCGCAGCACCCGGAACAGGTCCTCGTAGTCTTCCTTGGTCTCCGGCGGGAAGAGCGGGATGTGCTTTTCCGCGCGGCCCTGGCGTTTCAGGTCGATGGCCAGCAGGTCCGGGCGGTTCGTGATGAGGAACCAAAGGATCTTGCCGCGGTTGTTGGTGTCGCCCATGAAGGTGGTCAGCCGGCTGAACACGCGGCCGGATACGCCGCTGTCGCCGTCGTTGTCGCGGGTACCAAGGTAGGCGTCGGCCTCGTCAATAATGCAGCACACCGGCGCGAGGCCGGCCAGCAGGTTGATGATCAGATCCAGGTTCTGCTCGGTAGCTCCAACCCACTTGTCGCGGAAGTTTTTCAGCTCGACGCAGGGGATGCCGATCTCGCCGGCAAAGGCCTTGATCAGGAAGCTCTTGCCGGAGCCGCTGGGCCCGCTGATCAGATAGCCCATCGGTGTGGCGTCCAGGTGGCCCTTCAGCACCAGCTCGGCGTCTCTCTTCAGCTCGGCCACCGCGCGGTTGTGCACCGCCACCATATCCAGACGGTACTGCGGCTGAATGAACTCCAGCATGCCACGGCACTCGGTCTCGATCATCTCGCGCTTGCGCTTATAGATATAGTCCGGCCGGCCCCACTCAACGTTGTCCAGCTTGGCCTCCTGCAGCAGCGCGCGGATCTGCACCAGGGTCAGGCCGGCGGTAAAGGTCTTCAGGCTTTGCGTCACTTCGCTGGTCAGGTCCAGCTCGGCGGTGGCGTTGACCCGGCGGATATAGCCGTCGCGGGTTGCTTCGTCCGGCAGCGGGATACGCAGCACAGCGCCATAGGGAATGCTCTGCACCCGCCGCGCCAGACCACCGACGCTCTCGCAGATCAAAACGACGGTTACGTCGTTGGCGAGTACATCGGGGTCGCTGACCAGTTCAGTCAGCGCGATCGATACCGCGCGCTCGGTGACCTGGGCCATGCCCTCGGTCTCAGGAAAGACCGTGTCGGCGTACTTGATCACCACCGCCACGCGGCGCTGCTCGGCCGGTCCGCCGGAGGCAATGCGCCCGCGGATGACGCGGGCGATGAGCTCAACTGCCTTCAGCGGATCCTTGGGCAGACCCTCCTCGGCGTAGCGGGTACCGCGGACGGTGTCGATGGCCTTGACGTTGGCCAGCAAACTTTGGCGCATCTCGGGCTTGGGGCACTGGATCCCGCTGGAGAGGTCGTAGGTGATCACCAGCTGGCGCTGGGCGAAGAAGACCTCGGTCAGGAAATCCACCAGGGGCAGGAATTCGCGCTTGCCCGAGCGGTCGAAGCTGACCAGGTCGTTCACGTTGCCATGCAGCGTGAAGAAGCTGAGCGCGCTGGAGGCGTACTTGCGCGCCATGTCCGACGCCCAGGCGGGCGCGTCCAGCTTGAAGGGGAGGAGCGATGATTTGCCGTTCACGCGGATATTGTAGGGGCGGATGTAGGGGCGCACGGATGTGCACCGATCCGGGCCTGCGGACACAGCGCCTGAAGCGCGCCCGTAAAGAAAAGTAACCTCTGAGGGTTCTACAGCATCATACAATTCCACCATGCCGAACGCATTTCCATTCCGCGAACAGCACGCCACCGTTATCCGCGTCGCCGACCACGGCGCAATGACCGCCTGGTACCGCGATGTCCTGGGCCTGAAGCTGGTCAAGCACGCGCCGGAGATACGTATCGCGGTCTTTGACCTGCCCGGGCCGAGCTACATCTGCCTCTACGCCTTGCCTGAGCCGCGTCCCTATTCGCGGGAGGACGCGCCGAAGTGCCTGATCAACTGGCGTACGGATGACGCGCAGGCCACCCGCGAGGAACTGCTGGCCCGCGGGATCGAATGCACCGAGCTGCAGGACTATGGCGCGATCAAGCTTTTCAACTTCTTCGACCCCGAAGGCACCTACTTCGACTGCGTGCAGTACAGCGGGGAATGGCTGGGGGAGAAGACCTCCTGATTTGTAGGGGTGGGGCTCGTCCCCACCCAATGCAAAAAGCGATAAGAGGGCGGGGACAAGCCCACGCCCCTACAAGAATAGCTGGGCATTGAGGATAATAGATAGGTGCCCACTATCCCCTTCCTCAAGATGCATGGCTGCGGGAATGACTTCATCGTCTTCGATGACCCGCGCGGCGAGTACGGCTGGTCCGCGCTGTCCCAGCTGGCGCAGCGCTTCTGCGACCGGCGCTTCGGCGTTGGCGGCGACGGCATCATTGCTATCGGCCACGGCCCGGTGGACGGCGAGAGCTGGGGCGAGGGCGCACAGTACGAGATGCGCTATGTCAATGCCGATGGCAGCCGCGCCGAGATGTGCGGCAACGGCATCCGCTGTACCGGCAAGTTCATTGCCGATGAGCTTGGTTTCAGCGGAGACGATCTGCTGATCCAGACCGGTAACGGCGTGCTGCCCATCCGGCTCTTCCGCGAGGGCGGGGTTGTGACGCAGGTCAGCGTAGGAATGGGTGTCCCGCGCCTGGCCGCCGAACAGGTTCCGATGCAGCTCGACGCCTCCGTCTCGGCGGAGGCGTCGGAGAATGGAGTCCTGTCAGCACCAGCCATTCTGGAGCTCCCAATCGACGGCACTGGTTATCAATTGACCGGGGTCAGCATGGGCAATCCGCACGCGGTGGCCTTCGTACACGAGATTACAGATCATCATGTGCTGGCGATCGGTCCCCGAATCGAGACCGACCCGCACTTCCCAAACAAGACCAACGTGGAGTTCAACCAGGTCCTGACGCCGAAGCACCTGCGCATGCGCGTATGGGAGCGCGGCTGCGGCGAAACCTGGGCCTGCGGCACCGGCGCCTGCGCTTCGGCGGTGGCCGCAGTGCTGGCCGGTCACAGCCCCGCCGGCCAGGACATTACGCTCAGCCTCAACGGCGGCGACCTGACGATCAATTGGCCCGGTCCGGGGCAGCCAGTTCAGATGACGGGGCCGGCTGAGACCGTTTTTAGGGGCGAATTGAGCTTCTAGGTGGAACTCAGTCCCAATTCGACCTAAAAATCGTGGTGAAATTGACCAGATCTCTTCACTAGGCCTTGTTTCTTTATTTTCCTGGGCTTCACATCTGTTACAGTCTGTGTATCCCAAATGTGTGGGGTAAAGGAGGTGTCGATTTGAACTATCTCGTCATTTCGCGCCTGGAGAAGAAGGACAAGAAGAAGAAGGACAAGAAGGACAAGAAGAAGAAGAAGAAGTAACTTCTTCTTCCGATGTCCGGACAGTCGCTTGTCCGGCTTTTCCTTCACCGGCCCGCCCGAGCTTTAGCAAGGGCGGGCTTCTTCTTTTCTGTTTCTCTTTTCGATGACCGTCTCCGCTATACTTTGGCCCCCGATGCACAATCCCACATTCGCTTCACTCCAGGCGCGATCCCTGTCCCCTTTGCTTGCCGGGCTGAGCCTGTTTGCCGTCCTGCTGGCGGCCCTGCTGGCTTTCTGGTCCAGCCCTGCATGCGCCGATGACACTCCCGGCATCCGGCTGCCCGCCGGTCAGCAGCCGCTGGCACTTGCCTGGGACAGCCCCCAAAGTGTGGTCGTGCTGTGCCGCTCAAGCCAGACCTTCGCGCTATACCGCGCAACCGTCGGCCGCTCTGCTGTTGACGCTCTGGCCCTGCCGCATAGCTTTATGAGCCTCAAGCCATCGGACAAGGTTGCCGATCCGGACTTCTGCCTGTCTCCGGCCGGCAATGGGCTGGCGGTGCTGCGGCCGGCCGCGATGCCGCTCAAAGAGAGGGAACTGCTGCTCTATGAAATCCGCGGCGACAGCTTGCAGGAACTCAGTGAGCGCCTCCCGCCCGGCTTCTGGCCGGAGCTGCTGTGCTTCAAGCCTGACGGCAGCGAGCTCTTTATGTCCACCCGCAACTTCGTCAATCCGGAGCAGGACTACAGCATTGGCGCGCTTCAGCTGCAGGGCGGTAAGTTCATGGGGGTAGCTCTGAAGCAGAACGTGGATGTCGTTACGGCGCTGGAGTACATACCGCAGCGGCGCGCCCTGGCGATTCGCGCAGGCGGCCTGAATGGCAGCTATCCCCTGGAGCCGATGATGCTGGGTCTGGACCTGGGCAGCATGAAACTCTATATGCTGCACAGCGATGCGGCGCAGCTTGTGCCCAGGCCCCTGGCAGACGGCGGTCTGCTGCTGTACTTCGACTCAGCCCTGCCGCGCCCGAGTGACGGCGGCGCTTCGCGTGAGGCACGGATGAACTGGCGGCTGACCCCCGACAGCTGGGAGCTTGAACCCGCCAACCTGAACCTTGATTCAGCTGCGCCTGGCCTCGACGCTTCCCCAGACGGCGCGTGGCTGGGCTTTATTGCCAGTCCGCTGTCACTGGGCGTCGAGAAGGGCTCCAAGCTGGAGTCTCTCACACTGCAGCGACTGAGCGACGCCCGCAGTCTGCTGACGGAAACGCCATGCAGCTTCTTCGAGTTTGCACCCGACAGCCAGCATGTCTGCGCCGCTGATTCGCCAGGCGGACGGCTCTATTTCTTCGCGCTTCCCGAAGGCTAGACGTCGCGGGTGCTGCCAGACCCAGCCTTGTCCCTGCCCGAGTTTGGGCCGCCGCTGAGTGCGCCGCCAAACATCGACATATCAAGCTGAGTGGTCTTGTAGCCCGGTGGCACTGCAAGGAAGGCCGAGCTGCCGTCCCAGGAGCTGACTTCCAACAACTGCCAGACGCAGTTGAGTCCCATCATCTCGCTGCTGAACTTAACGGGTACAGGCAGTCCATCGGCAATCCAGTAGGTGCCCTTCCAGGCGGTCGCCGGATCGATCAGCGCCGGCAAGTCCGGCACTGCAGCAAGTTCCTGCGCGTCAGTAAGATCGCCCATGGTGCCGCTGACCTCAATCCCGCGGCAGCTGACGCCGCTGATGGTCCGGCTGCCCAGCTCACGGCTGCGCAGCTTTGGTTTACTGTCGAGCTGGGCCACAAAAGTATCCCAGTCCAGCGCCGCCATTTCAGGGTTAACCAGCATTCCGCCGTCGCCGAGCTGCGACGAAGCGAAGTCCTTTAGATCTGCGTACTCGGCAGTCTTCTTGCTGTGGTCAATCAGGTACAGACGTCCGGCTTTCTGGTCAACCAGCATGGTGGCAATCTGGTCTCCCGGCAGCGTCATATCCATTCGCATGGAAGTCCCGGAGCTATAGACCACTCCGGTGACGGAGGGAATGGTGAAGGCTCCGGGGACGAGTACGCTGTCCAGCATGGCAGTCTCGTCCGAGTTGGCGCCCGGCGATTCCTTTAACTGCTTGCGAATCATTTTGAAGAAGCCATCTCCAAGCTGCATCGAAATCGCAAAGCGCGCCTGCTTGCCTTCAGCGGCGCGGGCGTGGCTGCAGATGAAAAACGGCAGCACTGCGGTCAGCAGTATGCTCCAAAGCAAAAGCCTGCGCATAGTCATCCCTCCCGGACTTTACAAGCCCATGAGATGATAACTGCGCAGGCTCTGTTATGGAAGGGGCAGCAGCCCCGACCACTATCCCTTTTCGCTGTCGGGAAGGTAGGCGGCGATACCGCCATTGCGCCGGGCCTGAGCCACGCACTCCTCCAGAGCGTCAACCACGTCCAGCGCAGTTGTCACGCCCTCAGTGGGGAAGCATAGCTCGCCGACTGCGAGGCGGAGCTGAATCTTGCGGCCCTGCACTGCTACCTGTAGCGCCTCGATCTTGCGGCGCAGGTCCTTGGCCACGGCATCGAGATCATCGCGGTCCAGCTCGGGCATCAGCACCGCAAAGTCGCTCCACTTGAAGCGGGCGACGATGTCGCTGCGGCGCAGCCGGCCCTTGAAGAACTCAGAAATCTCCTTTACAACCTGCGTGCCGACTTCTTCAGTCAGATCGCGGCCGTCTTCGGCGCTGAAGTCGACATCCGCCAGAATCACGCCGAGGGTATAGCCATAGCGTGCGCAGCGGTAGAGCTCCTCTTCGAGTCGCCGCAGGAAGTACTTGCGGTTGTGCAGGCCGGTCATGCGGTCAGTGATGGCCGACTCCATGGTCAGCCGGCGCCGCGCGCCGAGCATATTCAGCACCTCCAGCCGGGCGCCGAGATTGGTTGTATCCAGTGGTACGAAGGTGTAGTCCTGATTTGCGATGTTACCCGCACCGGCAATCACCGCGATATCAGCTGGACTCGCCAGCAGATAAAGCACAGGGGGAGCCTTGTCCGGATCCAGCCCGTCCATCGCGCTCATGACCGCATCGGCGCTGAAGCCAGCCCCGGTCAGGTCAAAGATGAGTACGCTGTAATTGGTGTAAGACTGGGACAGTTCCTCCGCGTCGAGCCTGGCCTGGACTTCCAGCTGGTAGCCCTTGGCAGCCGCGGCGGCCTGCATGTCCCGGTTATGACTGGGGTTCGTCGTGTAGAGGCGAAGCGCCTGAGTTGCAGCTTGCGTCATGGCCTGTTCATCGGCAGACACGCGCCAGGATTCAGCCTGCGGGGCTAAGGCGGCGAAACCGTTATAATCTCGTCCGCTGGAGGAGTGGCCGAGTGGTTGAAGGCGGCTGTCTCGAAAACAGTTATACGGTAACCCCGTATCCAGGGTTCGAATCCCTGCTCCTCCGCCATACTTCAAGCCGCGCCAGGCCACCAACCAGCAGCCCTTCAAAATTCTCGCGGCTTGTGCAGGGCCTAAGGCAAGGGCGTAAAGCGCGCGGCATAGGCATCATTCTCGATCTTCAGCTCAGGATCCTGGGTACCAGCGTCGTCGGAAAACTCGCCAAGCTCGTCTGCAAACAAGCTGGCAGTTCCAGTCTTACTCAGCGAAATGTCGCTGAATGGCACATCGCCCGGGTTCAGCACCGTCACCGACGCCGTTGTATGGATCACCTGCACCGGGGTCAGCACGCTGTCGGCGTCAGCCGTGGCGGCAATGAAGTAGGACCCGCCGTCACGGGCCAGGCCGTAGTTCAGCGGGTTGAGGGCGGCGCTCTCATAGAAGCCATAGAAGCTGCTGAAGTCCAGGTTCGCATCAAACTTCAGCGGGCCGAGAGTCTGATCGCCGAGCACATAATGGGAGGACTCCATCTCGAAGCTGCCCATGACATTGCTGATCGGACCGGCGCTGTAATAGCCATCCGCTGACTCAAACACTGCGCCATCCAGGAAGGCGCCGTCGGGGTCCAGCTTCAAGATGATGGTCCCGAGCTTTTCAGGGTTGCCAAAGTCCTCGATGCCGTTCTCTTCCGCGCTGCAGACCAGATTGTTCGAGCCGTCGATGCTCATTCCGAAGTAGCCATTCACGCCGGAAACGGAGGCGGACTGCACAAGGCCCATGTCGTCCACCTTGAGCAGCAGTGAGCCTGTGCCTTCCGTGGTGTCGGCGAATCCACCGAAGTAAGTCGTGCCATCCGGCGCGACCGCCACGTTATAGATGGAAGCGTAGCCGTCAACGCTGACGTACTCGCTTGACACCTCGGCACCGGTAGCGGCATCAAGATACAGGATCAAAGCCACGGTATCAAAGTTCTCAGGGTCGAGTTGTGAGTCTGCGGTAACAATCACCTGCTGCCTGTCAGGGCTCAGGTTAAGGCTCGTAGGTACGTCATAGGCCACGCCAAGCCAGGTCTTGCACCAGAGCAGTTCGAACTGGCTGTTCAGTTTCATCACCCCAAAATGGAAGTCGGGGCTGAGTGAGACGTTGGTCAGGATATAGCAGTTGCCCGCAGCATCGACTTTCATTTCCGCTGGCTGGATGTTCTCGCTGTTGAAGTCTTCAACGGGCACGATCCATTGGCGCGCCTTGAGCAGCGAGCCGCTGGCCGAGTACTTGAGCAGGATCATCGGCCCGGCCTCGCCGGCCTTGGCACTCTCGGCGTAACCAGCGAAGTAGACGTTCGAGCTGCCGTCGGTTCCGATGCAGTTGAGGCCTTCGTTGCCGGTGTTGTCCCAGGTGTGAGCCCAGTCGGTAACAGGACCGACGGATTCCTTTATCAGGGTCAGAGAGTTGACCACCGCGCCACCATTGTTAAAGCACACTACTGCGACATAGGCGTTGGAACCGTTACTAAACACAGCCGGGAGCTCGCCGGCCTGGAAGGTCGGGCTGTCGGCGTCCTGTCCCAGGATCTGCCAGCGTTGGTTGCCAAAGTCGCTCAGGCAGATCCAGAACCTTTTGCCCGCCATCTTGGCACTGATGGATGTCTCCAGGCGGTTCACAGTGTCACCGGGCAAGAGGTCGAATGTGTAGATTGCGATCGACAGTCCACCATCCGGATGTCCCAGGTCGGCGCTGCTGCCCTGAATAAAGAAGTAGCCGGATGTGTCGCTGGCATCCGCGCCGCTGATGAGCTGGGCATCTTCGGCATTAGTCCTGCGGGGAGCCTGAACGGGGAGATCAGCCAGAGCTGGCAGCCCGCTTAGAAGCGCAGCATTCTGCTCGGCGCTCTCGAAACCGGGGTTGTAGGCTGTTTGCGGCTGGGAAGAACAGGCCGAAGACAGCACGGACATGGCAATCACCAACAGCGCAACGATAGCAATTCTCAGGTTCAGAGGCATGGGATCTCCCCGGTTGAAGGCTTGGGCGCCGGCAGCAGCGGACTGACCGGACTTAAAATCAGGATAACACAGTCCCAACGCGCTATGAATGCTGGTAATAGCCTAATTGCGATAAGTGCCAGGTTAAAGCGCCACTAGCAAAAGGATAGAACAATCTGAGCTGCCGCATGATAGTATCAGGATGATATATGTTAGAGCTGGCAATCCTGGGCGTCCTGATGCGCGAGTCGATGCACGGCTACGGCCTGAAAACCTGGCTGGAGCAGAACATCGGCACGCTGATCGTGATTAACTTCGGGGCTCTATACCCACTGCTCAGGCGTCTGGAGGAACAGGGCCTGATTGAGAGCGAGTCGCAGAGCGGTGACAAGGGCAACACGCGGACGAGCTATCGCATCACCAGCGCCGGACGCAGCTACTGGCAGGCGGAAATGCTGGACACCCCGCGCGAGAGCTGGGTTAACACCAAGCTGCGCTTCATTGTGAAGCTCTATTTTCTGAGCCTGCTGGAGCCGGCAGCGCGCTGCCGGATTCTGGAAGAGAGGCTGCAGCTCAGCCGAGCCAAGCTTCTCTACTACTCCAGCCGAAGCGAGCCTGAGGACTACTACCAGCGTCAGGTCAGCGAGTATGCCGTGGACCAGCTCGGAAACGAGGTGGTGTGGCTGGAGCGGCTGCTGGCGCGTGAGAGAGCACAGCTGGCAGCCTGAAACGCAGCCCATGCTTTTAGCAGGCAGGGCTATGATCCAACAGAGGGAGGCGTCCTGTGGACGTTGAAGTGACAAGTGGTGATTCTGCATTTGATGAGGCGCAGGGGCATGGAGCACGGCCGGGCTCAACGCCTGAGGCTCCTGGACCACGCAAGGCCTGGAGGCGTTATGTCGTCATCGCGCTGGTGCTGACTGTCGGCGCTTACTTTGGCTGGCACTGGCTGCAGGAGCGCCGTAACTATGAAACTACCGACAACGCAGCACTTGAAGGTGACCTGTTGCCGGTCACGAGCCAGGTTGAAGGCGTTATCAGCAAGCTGACGCTGCAGGAGAATGATCCGGTCAAAGCCGGCGACATTCTGCTGGAGATTGACTCGCGGCCCTTTGACATCGCCTTGAAGGAAGCCGAAGCAAAGCTAGCCGTTGCCCGTCGGCGGGCAGAAGCCCTGAAGGCCGGCATTTCGCTGTCTGCCACTCAGGCAAAGGCGCAGGCAACACAGGCCAGCGGCGGGGTAGGGCAGGCCAGCGCAGATATCAGCGCGGCTGAGGCGCTATTGAGTGCCGCAGAGCATGATGTCAGTTCGCGGCAGGCGGCCCTGCGGCAGGCCAAGACAGAGTTTGATCTGGCCAGTGCGGAGTATGCCCGCTTTGCCGAACTGAGCAGCAAGGGTTATGTTTCCCCGCAGGAGCTGGATGTCGAGAGCCGTAAGCTGAGCGTGGCCCAGACAGCAGTCGACACAGCTCAGCAGCAGCTTGACCAGGCAGAAGCAAAGGTCGCAGAAGAACGAGCTGGTGTGGCCCAGGCCAAAGCGAAAAAAGTGACTTCGGGCGGGCAGGTTCAAAATGCTGAGGCCGCGCGGATTGCGACAGAGGTTACCAGTGCGGATTATCAAACTGCGCTGGCAGAAGTTGAAGTCAGTCAGGCGGCTGTAGACAAAGCCCGGCTGGATGTGGAGCGCTGCAAGATTCGAGCGCTTGCAGACGGCACAGTCGGACGCAAAGCGGTGGCCCCCGGCCAGCAGATCAACCCGGGGCAGATCCTGCTGGCGATTGTGCGGCCTAAAGTCTGGGTTACCGCCAACTTCAAAGAAACCCAGATGGCGCGACTGCATCCCGGACAGGAAGTCGAGCTCACGGTTGATGCACTTCCCGGTGTGAAGTTCAGCGGGAAACTGGCCAGCTTTTCCCCTGCCTCGGGGTCGACCTTCGCGCTTATCCCGCCTGAAAACGCGACGGGCAATTTCACTAAAGTGGTTCAGCGTGTTCCCGTGCGCATTGAGCTGGACCAGGAAGAACTGCAGCAGCATGCCGATCAGCTCTCGCCCGGAATGTCGGTGATTGCCAAGGTCAAGGTGCATTAATTGTCTGCACTGGCGGCAAATCTGGCCGCGGCGCGCAGCCAGGCCGAACGACCGGCATGGTGGAAGTGGGCCATCGCTTTCACTGTTTCACTTGGCGCGCTGATGGAGGTTATCGACGTCAGCATCGTTAACGTGGCCCTGCCGTCGATGCAAAACAGCCTTGGTGCGACACTGACCGAGATAGGCTGGGTCATCACCGGGTATGCAATGGCAAACGTCGTGATCATCCCGCTGGGGGCCTGGCTGGGCCAGTACTTCGGAGAAAAGAACTACTACCTTTTCACGCTGGCGGCCTTTGTCGCTGCGTCAGTGATGTGCGGCCTGGCTGCCAGCCTGCCGATGCTGGTGGTCGCCCGCGTCCTGCAGGGCATCTTCGGCGGAGGCCTGCTGCCCAAGGCCCAGGCGATCTTGTTTGAAACCTTCCCACCGCACCAACACGGGATCGCGCAGGCTATCTTCGGCATCGGCGTCGTGGTCGGACCGGCCTTCGGCCCAACGCTGGGCGGCTATCTGACTGACTCGCTGGGCTGGCGCTGGATTTTCTTTGTCAACCTTCCGGTAGGAATTGTCGCCGTCCTGATGGCCCTGCTGTTCATCCCGGATAAGCCGCGTGTTCCTCGTAGCGGGGCCGTGGACTACTTTGGAATTCTGCTGCTGGCACTTTGCCTCAGTACTTTCCAGTATGTACTGGAAGAGGGCAACGGCGAAGACTGGTTCGCTTCCGGTTTGATCATTATCCTGACGCTGGTCTCATTAACGGCCCTCTGCCTGTTCATTTGGCGCGAGCTCAAAGTCAGCCACCCGGCAGTCAATCTCAGAGTACTGCGCTATCGATCCCTGGTGGCGGGCAGTCTCTATTCCATCGTTCTTGGCACGGGGCTCTATGGCTCGACCTTTGTCATCCCGTTGTTCACGCAAACAATCCTGCACTTCACTGCGACCCAGACCGGCGAGCTGATGATCCCGGGCTCGCTGGCCATGATCGTCTTTATGCCCCTGGCTGGAGCGCTGGTCAACAAAGTGGACGCCCGAATTCTCGTCGGCATCGGCAGCATGATTCTTGGCGGAGTAATGCTGGCGCTCTCGGCCGTCAACATCCACACGAGCGCGCACAGCTTCTTCTGGCCACTGATGTTCCGTGGGCTGGGATTGACCTTTATGTTCATCCCTTTGAGCGTGGCGACCCTTGGCGGAGTCCCGCGCCATGAAGTTGCCGCCGCTTCGGGCCTCTACAACCTGACCCGGCAGATCGGCGGGTCCATCGGGATCGCGGTACTGACCACCTTGCTTGATCATCGAAGGGCATTTCATGCCTTTCAGCTTGGCTCAAGCGTGGGGGCTATCGACCCCGCAACCCAGCAGTTCCTCAGCCAGCTTCAGGCTTACCTGCAAAGCCGCGCCTTTGACTCAGTCAGTGCGGAGCAAGCCGGCTTGAAGATCGTCAATGGCATGATCAACCAGCAGGCGCTGATCCTGGCTTTCCAGGATGTTTACGTTCTTGTCGGCAGCATGTTTTTCTGCACGCTGGTTCTGCTTTTCTTCCTTGGCAAGGGCGCGGCGGGTCGGCGAGCTGCCGACGCGCACTAGGCCGGGGCATACTTCGAGCATCGTCCTGATGCGCGGACTGGGCGCTGCAACTCGCCCGGATTGGTAATTACTCTCAAATAGACCGGCTTTGGCGGCATTTCGGTAGTACAATCTCTGCGCCCAATTTGGGCCGCCGCTAACCCCGGCGGGCCAGCCGACTTCCCTGGCTGGCCGCCTCTGATGTAAATTCCCCATTTATATTGGGTTTGTCTGGACTGGTAGCGCATGCCGCACTCTGTTTTTAAGGTTGGTGAACTGGTTAACATTCTGGGCGGCCGGCTGATCGTCGGCAACCCGGAAGCCCGGTTTACTACATATTGCATTGACAGTCGCTATGTGGAACCTGGTAGCGTGTTTGTCCCTTTGATGGGTCAGAGCCGCGACGGCCACGGCTATGTCATCGACTCCCTTAACAAGGGCGCAGTGGCTGCCCTTGTCCGCAGCGGACATCATCAGGTTCACGAGATTGCCGCCTGGCTCAGGGAGCGCAACCTGCGCAGCCGCGACAGCGAGGACGCCTGCCTGATTGAGGTGCGTCATACACTGGTAGCTCTGCAAAAGCTGGCGGAGTGGTATCGCACCCAGTACAACGTGCAGGTAATGGGCATTACCGGCAGCGTCGGCAAGACCGGCACCAAGGAAATGCTGATCCAGCTGCTCTCCAGCCGCTATAACACGGTTGGAACCGAGAAGAACTTCAACAATGAAATTGGCGTGCCACTGGCGCTGGCAAAGATCCGCCCGGACACGCAGTTCGCCGTGATTGAGATGGCCATGCGGGCGCGCTCCGAAATCAGCCTGCTAAGCAAGATTGCTCATCCGAACATCGTCTGCATCACCAACACGAGCGGCAGCCACGTGGGACGCCTCGGCAGCTTTGAAGAGGTCTACCGGGCCAAGAGCGAGATCATCGACGGCATCACGCCTGATGGACTGGTGGTGCTAAACCGCCGCGATCCGAACGTGCTGGGCGTGATGGAAGAGATGAAGCAGCGAGTTCGGGGCCTGACCGATGAGCAGTTCCGCTTCTTCGATCCCAGCGGCGTCTACAAGGACTGCGCCATCTCGCCCTTCCGTGCTCCTGGCATTGTGGACGCTCAGGAAGAGCTGCTTCCTGAGGCCGACCTGTGGGTTGAGGACATGCAGCTTGAGGGCCTGCGCGGATCGAGCTTCACCCTCTGCACCAAGGCTGGTGGCAAGGCCGAGGTTGAACTGGCCCTTCTGGGACGCGGCTCCGTTGAAAACCTGCTGGCAGCGTCGCAGATGGCCCTTGACTGCGGCATGAGCCTTGAGGACATCGCGGATGCGGCAGAGAATCTGCTTTACACGCCTCAGCGTCTGAACCTGATCAATCTCCGTGATGACGTTTACCTGATCGATGACTGCTACAACTCCAGCCCGGCATCCTGCATCGACAGTCTCGAGGTTCTGCTGAATATTGATCCGAGCTATCGCAAGATTCTGGTGCTGGGCGACATGCTCGAGCTTGGCAAATATGAGACCCTGCTGCACCGGCAACTGGCGCAGGTGGCGCTCAACCTGCCCTTTAACTCGATCTATGCCGTTGGGCCGAGGATGAACGCGGTCAACGAAGTCGAAGCCCGCGATGGCATGAATGTCCATTACATCGCCGGCGGTGCGGAGCGCGCCATGGGCGAGGACTCGGGCTTTGGTCGCGGTTTCGGCCAGCCGGCTGCCCGCGGAGCGCGTAACCTGCGCAGCAGCGGTCCGGCCACCGGCGGCAGCGGCTTTGGCGCCCCGGGCGGCTTCGGGAGCGCTCCTGCCGGGCCGGCCCCCGCCGGCGAGGAAGAAGGTTTTGAAGGTGGCTTTGGCGACCGCGACGCCGGTCAGCAGCTGAACTACGGCCAGTCTCAGGGCTTCGGGCAGGCCAGCGGTTATGGCTTCCCGCGTCAGAGCTTTGGGGCCGGCGGCGGTGGACGCGGTCCGCGACCGGGCTATGGCCAGCGCGGAGGCTACGAGGACCGGGGCCGCGGCGGTTTCGGCGGCGGTTATGAAGATCGGGGACGTAGTGGCTATGGCGATCGCGGAGGCTACGGCGACCGCGGTTACGGCGAGCGGCATTATGGCGGAGCCCCCGACCGCGGCGGTTTCGGCGACCGAGGCCATCACGACGACGAAGGTGGGAACGTGATCCTGGACGACCGCGCGGCGCAGAAGCTCAGCGCGCTGATAGTCAACGAGATCCAGATGGATGACCGTCCCACGGTTATCCTGGTCAAGGGTTCACGGGCGCTGCATCTGGAGCGCGTGGTTAACGAAATCATCCTTGGTATTCAGAGCTAAGATCCGGTGTTAGGCAACCCGTGGCTTATTGCGTGCCTCAGTGGCGTGATTGCCGCGGCTCTGTTCGCGCTTTATCGGGTGCTGGTCGGGGCAAAGATGCAACAGGCTTTCCGTGAGGATGGCCCTGCGCATCACAAGGCCAAGGGGCGGGTTCCGACCGGCACCGGGATCGTCTTTGTCGTGCTGTTCTTTCTGGCTGGCGGTCTGGTGTTTATCTTCCAGAATCCGAACATGCCCAGCGAGCAGCTGGGGGTTTATGTCTGCTGGGCGGCCGCCCTGATGGGTCTGCTAGGCTGGGTGGATGACAGCCGCAAGGTCTTCCGCAAGAGCTCCGAAGGCCTGCGCGCCCGCTACAAGCTGCCGGTGATGATCCTGGTCGGCCTCGGGCTTCTTTATCTGTTACATGGCTATTTCATTCAGGCGCTCGCTGCGGCTGCCCTGAGTGGGAACCCGATGCCCTGGACGATGAGCCTGCCCTGGTATGTCTACTATCCGCTGGGGCTCTTCGTCTGGCTCGGTGCACTAAACGGCGCCAACTTCACCGACGGACTCGACGGACTGCTCTCCAGCACAACTCTGGTTGTCCTGGCCGGCGCCTTTTTTGCGTTATTGGACGGCAAAGAACCGCTGGCAGTCCCGGCGGCCGTCGGTATCGGGGTGCTCGCAGCATTCCTGATCTTTAACTGGAAGCCGGCGCTGATTTACATGGGCGATACCGGCAGTCTGGCAATCGGGGCGCTGGTATGCGGACTGTTTCTGGCCAAGGGCTGGTGGCTGTTCCTCGGGCTTTGCGCCATCGTGTGGGTGATCGAAGTGACCAGTGTTGTGCTGCAGGTTGTCAGCTTCAAGACGACCGGCAGGCGGATCATTCTGATGAGCCCGCTGCACCACCACTTCGAGCTGGCCGGCTGGGGTGAAAGGACGACGGTTTTCATCTTCAGCCTGCTGCAGCTTTTTGGCTGCGCGGTGGCCTTCGCCTGGCTGCGCTATGGCACGACCCTGGGCGTCATCGGCACGGTCTCGTTGGTGGCGATCATCGTCGCTCTTGTTATTGTCTTTAGAAAGCGTAAGCGCTAGGGGATCCCAATGCTTAACTGGCTTGGCCGCAAAGTAGGTGTTTACGGCTTTGGCAAGACCGGCCGCGCCTGCGTCGACTATCTTGCCCCCCGCCTGATCCGGCCCGTGGTGTTCGTGGATGAGACGGACGCCCCCAAACTGGCCGCCCTGCAGGCCGAGGCGGGCGACAGTTGCCAGATCATCGGCGGCCCGGCCGTGGCTAGCGAGATCACTACACTCGACAGCCTTGTTTTAAGCCCGGGAGTCTCGCTGGCCCACCCGAATGTGGTGCTGGCACGCGAGGCGGGTGTCCAGCTGGTCGGTGAACTGGAGCTGGCCGCGCGCTACTGCCAGGGCTATATCCTGGCGATAACCGGGACTAACGGTAAGAGTACCACTACCAAGCTGCTGGGCCATATCCTTGAGGCAGTGGGGCGGACCCATGTGCTGGGCAATATCGGCACACCACTGCTGAGCAGCCTGGATGAGATTGAAAATGGAGACTATGTGGCGCTGGAGGTCAGCTCTTTCCAGCTTGAGACTGTGGATACTTTTCATCCGCACGTCGCGCTCTACACAAATCTGACGCCCGACCACATGGACCGCCACGGCAGCATGGAGGAATACGCACGGGTTAAGCGCCTGATGACCCGGCGAATGACAGCCTCAGACTTTGTGGTGACAAACTCGCGCGAGGCGGCTTTTGCCCCTGGCAGCTTCGAAAACCAGTTGCCGACATACCTGCTCTACAGCGCCGAAGGTGGAGCGGTTCCCCGGGGGGCCTGGGTTGATGGCCAGCGCATTTTCGTAAATCTTGGCGCAGAGCGACATGAATTGCCGCTGGATTGCATCAAGCTGCCGGGAGTGCACAACATTGAAAACGCCCTGGCGGCGCTGACCGCTGCGATGCTGGTCGGTGCGGATGCATCCACGGTTGCGGAGCGTCTTTCAACTTTCACCGGCTATGAACATCGCCTGGAGCTGTGCCGCAGTGAGGATGGCCTGCGCTTCTTCAACGACTCGAAAGCGACCAACCCTGAGGCGACAATCACGGCCTTGAAAGCAATGCAGCCACCGCTGGTGCTGATTCTCGGTGGCCGCGACAAGCTGACCCCGCTTGATGAGATGCTTGCGCTGGTGCGGGAGAAGGTGCAGCGGGTGCTTCTGATTGGCGAAGCCACTGACCGTTTTGCCTCAGCACTCGACGCCGTAGGATATAATGCATACGAGCGTGTCGGGGATTTGGAGCGGGCCGTAAGTTCCAGCGTCGGAGCCCTGGGCCCCGGCGGTGGATCAGTGCTGCTTAGCCCGGCTTGCGCCAGCTTTGACCAGTACTCCAGCTATGAAAAGCGTGGAGAGCACTTCAAAGAGCTGGTAGCGGCGCTGAAGTTGTGACGAAGAGGGTGCGTGGCACCCATGAGGGTTGAAGGGTCCGGTCAGGGTAGTGCGCCCGCCGGCCGCAGAGGTGAAAGGGATGAGTGTTTCCGGATGGAATTCCGCGGCTGCACCCGAGCCAGTAACAGGCGCCGCAGCTGTGCAAAGCCTGGAGTTCCCACAGGATACCCTGCCTGTCGGGCAGACCAGCCCGGCGCAGGAGATACCTTTCTGGCTGGGACGGCTGTATCTGGTTTCAGGACTGCTGCTTGCCTTTGGGCTGGCCTGCAGCTTCTCGACCAATGTCTTCTTGCATCTGGCCGAAGGCAAGCCGCCTTATGCCGAATTCACTCAGCACGGCATCTTTATGGCGCTTGGTCTCGGAGCAGTTTCTTGCGTAATGCTCCTTGGTCGCCTGATCCGTCCTGCCCGGCGCTGGCTGTCCTGGCTGGTGCCCATGGTGTGGGCGATCTCGTGGCTGGCCGTCCTTGCTGTGGCCGTGACCCCGCTGGGCGTGGTCGTCAACGGCTCGCGGCGCTGGCTGGATCTGGGACCGGTGATGTTCCAGCCCTCAGAGCTGCTGAAGGTTTCTGTCGTGCTTTACATCGCTCAGTTGATGTGCTGGTACCGCCTGCGCACTCCGCGGCCGGCGGGAAGCCTGCTGCGCCGTGAAGCTGAGGAAAGCGGAGCCCGGCAGGATGCGGCGACGCGTCTGCGCTCGTTTCGCCTGAGCCCGGGAAGCCGTCCGGTGTTCCCGGACATGCCGCCACAGGCCTTGCTGATTATCCTGCTCTCCGCTGGCTTGACCGCTCTGCAGCCGGACCTTGGTACCACCTCGATCATTCTCGCCGGCGGAGTTATTACTATGGTGCTGTCCACCGTGCGAGCCCGGGATCTGGCCGTGCTGGGCTGCATTCTGCTTGTGCTGGTCGGCGGTGTCTTTCTGGTCAAGCCGGATAAGTTCAGCTATGCGGCGGAGCGCATACAGACCTGGATGAATCCACGCGCTGAGGCCGACGCGGAGGGCTATCAGATTACGCAGTCACGTGGCGCTATCGCTGAAGGGGCAACAGGCATTGCCAGTCTGACCGGCAAGGGCTTCCTGAAGAGCGAGCAAAAGATGAACCGCCTTCCTTACAGCGAGCTTGAGTTTGTATTCCCGGTGATGGTGGAAGAGCTGGGCTTCCTGGGGGGCGCTGCCATCATCGGTCTGTTCGGGTGGCTGGCCTGGATATCCCTGCAGTTGTCGCGGCGTTGCCGCGATCCCTTCGCCCGCGTTGCAATTGCTGCTCTAGGGTTTACGATCGTGCTGCAGGCCTTCGTGAACATTGCTACAACGCTGGGCACCTTCCCGCTGACAGGAATCACCCTGCCATTTTTCAGTGGCGGCGGAACAAGTCTGCTGGTATCGATGACCGCACTCGGCCTGATGGCGATGCTGGCCGCGGCGGAAACAGGAAAATCCAAATTGCCCGCGGCTGCTCCCCAGCCCGCTCAGGCCTAGGGAAGGTGCGGGATGTCACGTCTTGTCCTGTACATCGCAAGCAGTCTGGATGGTTTTATTGCGCGCACCGACGGAGATGTTGACTGGCTTGATCCCTTTATGGGCCAGGGTACGGACTACGGTTACGGTGAGTTCATGGCCAGTGTGGGCGCGACCATCATGGGCCGGCGGACCTACGAGCACACCAAGGGCTATGGCGGCGGAAAAGCTGGTGCACCGAGTTTCGTGCTGAGCACTCGGGCGGCCGACCCCGCTGCGCCGGCAGGCACGGTTTTCAGCAAAGCCCCGGTGGCGGATGTGCTTTCGCAGGCCCGGGCGGCAAGCAGCCCGGATAAGGACATCTGGCTGATTGGCGGCGGAGATGTGATGGGCCAGTTCCGGGCTGAAGGACTGATTGATCTGTACCGCATCTATGTGATTCCGGTGCTTCTTGGAGATGGCCTGCCGCTGTGGACAGGACCGCGGCCGTCAGCCAATCTCAAACTGGTGTCGACCGAGAGCTACTCGACTGGCATCGTTGAACTGCGCTATGAGCCGCAGCGCTAATCTGCATTCATCGGCATACCTGCCCAAGAATGGGCGACCGCCGGAGCGGCCTTACTTACCGAGGCGCTCGGCCACGTCTTCATAGTCCGGGGCTTCGCTGTAAATGCGTCCGAGGTCGGCTTTCGCCGCAGCCTTATCCCCCAGGGCTTCATGGACCGCAGCGCGCTCATAGCGTATCGCCAGCAAAAGTTCCTTATCCCGGTCCTTGCGCTTGCTGAGGGCCTTGGTCAATGCGTTCTTTGCGCCATCATGGATTCCAAGACGCATCAGCGCACGTGCCTGGTAGAGCAGCAGTGCGCAATGCAGTTCGCTTTCGTTTTCAATGCCGGCAGCGAGACCGGCCAGTTCTTCGGCCGCAGAGGCGTCTTCCAGTTCCTCGTCGGCGATGAGTTCAGCGAGGCTAAGCCGGGTCAAAATGTCCCCCGGAGCATGTCGCAGCAGCTCGCGCAGTGTGGCCCGCGCCTCATCAAGCTGGCCAAGTCGCTGCTGTGCCTCAGCCAGAGCGAGCATCGCGCCATAAAGGTCACAGCGGATATAGGCGATGATCTCGGCGCTGAGCTGGAACGAGACCCAGCAGTCGATACCGTATTTTTTCAGGGTGGCGCCGAGCTCACCGGATCGGCTGAGCGCATTGCTGAGGTGGCCGATGGCATCGGTGTGAATCCCGAACTGCAGCGCGCAGATTCCGGCCATGAAACAGCCGTCCGCGCTCTGGACAGCGCGGGTAAAGAGCTCAAAGGCGGCACGCTGGTCGCCGGCCACAAGCAATTTCAGGCCGTCAAGCAGGGCTTCATCTTCGGCGGGTGCGCTGAGACGCTGGAAGAAATTCAAATCTAGGCGGACCCCGGGGGCAATATAGACCGGCTCAGGATTCTCACCGAGCTCGCCTTTGCCGACGCGGCTGGTCAGTACTGCACCCTGCTGCGCGGAGCGTGGCTGAGCGGGCTGGCGCCCGGGGGGGCGGCCTGAGCTGGCGTGGCCGGTTGCGCCGCCGCGCTTGGGCTTGCCACTCTTTCGCCCGCTGATCAGATCACCGATTTCGCCCCAGCTGTGGTCGTCGCTGTAATAGGCTCCGCTTCCTGGCAGGTCCTGGGTCGTCCGAACCCCACGCTTGCCGATGTTGATCGTCGAGCCCTTGGGTCCGACAGACAATGAAGCACCCGTGGTGCTGAGGTTGATGCGCACCCCCTTGACCAGGGTAATGCTGCGCCTGAAGCGGAATCCCATGAGTAGATTGTAGAACTGGGTCTTAAAGTGCTCGATACTCGCCAGGAGGTGTTTGAAGTCTAGTTTGGCATGGGCTGACGTCAAGATGCTGAAGCGCTATTTTGACCTCAACCGCCCGGTTATCTCCTCGTCCATCGCGTTAAGCGAGCTAAGCTCCTGGCTCAGTACCTCGCTGCTTTCGATGTTGCCCAGTACCTCGTCGATGTCGTGGGCCACACTCTGCGCGTCCTGAGCGGTCATGGCCTGATCGACCAGCAGCTTCATGGTCGCCTCGACGTTCTGGATCTGCGCCTTTAGCAGATCCAGCCGTTCCTGCGCTTTGTGGAACTTCAACAGGCGGTTCTCTAAGAGCTGGACTGTCTTCGCGCGGGCCTCGGCCGCAGGACCGGAGGCGTTGGCCTGCTCGGCGCGAGCCTTATCAAGATGCTCGAGGATCGAGTCGGGATTTACGAGGCCAAGGTACTGGTCATACTCGGTTAGAGCCGCCAGCATCTTGAGATATTGAATCGCAAGCGTATCAAGCTTGGCGAGATTCTCCTTGGCGAAGACGTCATAGTCGCCAAATTTGCGCCCCAGAATTTCCTGTGCGCGATCGCGCAGGCGGGTAATGTCCTGCACCTCGCTGCTCAGGCTGCGATCAATACGCGGGCGCAGGTCAGCTACCTGGTAGGCGTAGTCATTGGCAAACTTCTCGCCCAGTTTGGCGTCGATAGCCCGTCGAAAGCGGGGCAGGCTGGGTACGACCAGCAGCCAGATACCGCTCCAGCCCAGGGCCGCGAGGCTGATGAAGCCGGCCATAGTAGCCAGGGCCTCGGCCTTTCCGGCGACGAAAGGGGTTGTAGCACCAAGCATGAGGGCGGCCAGCAGCATGCCGCCGCTGATGACCCAGTGGGCGGGGTGCAGCCCGGCAGCCCAGTGGAAGCGCGTGCTGCGCCGGGCGGGATGTTCTGTTTCTCTGAAGCGGGACAAGGTGGGAGGATTATAGGCTGGTCAGAAGCTGGATTGAGTTAGAATCAGCTTATGTACTACCGGCAGTTTCTTCCAATTGCAGCTATCTGCTTCGTTCTTGGTGGAGCACTCCTGGCGACCACATACTCGTACAAGCCGAACATAGACTATCCGCAAGGTTGGCCGATTACGGCCCTGAAGGTTCCGGAGGGTTCGAGGCCCTTCAAAGTAACGAAGGACTGGGAAGCTGGTGCGATCAGTGGCTGGGATGCCAGTCAGGGGCATATCGAAGCAAATACTTCCGGGCCATTTCCACATGATCGTTACTATGTTGTTTTCCGATCAGACCTGGCCTGGGGAGATGTGCTCGACTATTGTGACCGGATCTTTCAAGCCGAAGGCTATCAGATCTGTGGCCTCGACAGAGATGACCTGTACCGTAGCATTCCACCCAGCACTGTGAGCCAGTCGGCAGACGAATTTGAATATCAGGCAAACTATGTTTCCAGGGATCGGTTCAGATACATAAACATCTATAAGACGCATCTGTGCTTTGTGTTTGACATCAGTGTCTATGCAAAGCCGATCGACCCTCTCAACTCAATCGGGTTGGAAGATATGCGTGACATTGATCTGACCAAGCCAACTGTTCAACGCTAGCACCTCGTTTGGCGCAGAACAGGTCTCGCTTAGCCCGAGTGGAGAAAGCTATAATTCCCGCCGCCGGGGTATCAGCTTCGGCGGCCCGCGCGGGCCACACCACCGACTTTCAGGAGACACCCAATGGCCACCGTGATCCTCGACGCGACCCGTACCGCAATCGGCAGCTTTGGCGGCAGCCTCAAGGACATCCCGGCCGCCGACCTCGGCGCGCACTGCATCAAAACTCTCGTCCAGCGCAACGGCATCGACGGCTCAACGGTGGACGACGTGATCATGGGTATGGTGCTGACCGGCGGGGCTGGGCAGATACCCAGCCGCCAGGCCCTCATCCGCGGCGGTCTGCCTGAGACCACTCCCAGCCTGACGATAAACAAGGTCTGCGCCTCCGGCCTGCGAGCCGTGACCCTCGGCGATCTGATGATCCAGGGTACAGACGCTGAGCTGATCATCGCCGGCGGAATGGAGAACATGTCGCGTGCCCCCTACGCCAGCCTTGGCGGGCGCTGGGGCCTTAGGATGGGCAACAGTGAGCTGACGGACCTGATGATCCACGATGGCCTGTGGTGCGCCTTTGAGAATGTCCACATGGCCAACCACGGCCAGACCATCAGCAGCGAGTACGGCCTGAGCCGCGAGGCCTGCGACGAGTTCGCGGCGATGAGCCAGCAGCGCGCGCAGGCGGCGCAGGAGGCCGGCCGTCTGGCCGAGGAGATCAGCGCCCTGCCGATCCCGCAGCGCAAGGGCGAGCCGATCATGTTTGACAAGGATGAGCAGCCGCGGCCGGGTACTACCGCCGAGGGCCTGGCTGCGCTGAAGCCCGTGCTGGGCACGCAGATCATCACCGCCGGCAACGCGCCGAGCGTCAACGACGGCGCCTGCGCCCTGCTGCTGGCCAGTGAGGAGCGCGCCGGAGCATTGGGGGCAAAGCCGCTGGCCTACATCCGCGGCGAAGCGCACGTGGCGATGAAGCCCTACCAGTTCCCGGTTGCCCCGGCTTATGCGGTCGAGAAGCTGCTGGACCAGCAGAACCTGCAGCTCAGCGATATCGCGCTGATCGAGTGTAACGAAGCCTTTGCCGCGGTCGCCCTGGCCTGCGGCCAGATCCTGAAGTGGGACATCGAGAAGGTCAACGTCAACGGCGGCGCGGTGGCCTTCGGCCATCCGATTGGCATGAGCGGCGCGCGAATCATCACCACACTGGCCTATGAGCTGCGCCGTCGCGGCGGCGGGCTTGGTATTGCCTGCATCTGCTCGGGCTCGGGCCAGGGCGACGCGGTGCTGATTGAGGTGCCGGCGGCCTAGACTGCTGGTCCAGGCCAGCCAGTAGATCTTGGAAGGTAAAGATCGCGCGCGCCCCTAGCGCCATCCGCTATCCTCTTGCACATGTACTGGGACAGGTACCGCATCAAGGCAGGCGACAAGGTCAGCCTGAACGACCACGACCCTGCCGACAAGCATGGTGATGTGCACGAGTCAGACGCCGACGAACTGCAGCGCGCGGTGGTTGAGCAGCTTGCCGAGCACCAGGAGCGGCTGTTTGCCAGCGGCAAGTACTCGCTGCTGGTGATCTTTCAGGCACTTGACGCTGCCGGCAAGGATGGCACAATCGAGCACGTGATGAAGGGCGTCAACCCGCAGGGCGTCAGCGTGGCATCTTTCCGTGCCCCCAGCGCGCAGGAACTGGAACACGACTTTCTGCGCCGCTGCATCTTGCACCTGCCGGCGCGCGGGCATATCGGCATTTTCAACCGCAGCTACTACGAAGAGGTGCTGGTGGTAAGGGTTCATCCGAACTTCCTGGAAGCCCAGCGCCTGCCGCCCTGGACGCCGCCTGCAAAGGACGGCAAGGATGGCCTGTGGCACCAGCGCTTTGAGCACATCAACAACTTTGAGCGCTACCTGTACGATCAGGGAACCCTGGTGCTGAAGTTCTTTCTCAACATCAGCAGGAAAGAACAGAAGAAGCGCTTTCTTGATCGAATCAATGAGCCCGAGAAGAACTGGAAGTTTCGGGCCGCCGATGTTGACGAGCGCCAGCACTGGGACGAGTACCAGGCGGCGTTCGAGGATGTGTTGAGCCACACAAGCACCGAGCATGCCCCCTGGTATGTGATTCCAGCCGACAGCAAGTGGTACATGCGTCTGACCGTGGCGCACGTGATTGATGAGCTGCTGGACAGTCTGAAGCTCGAGTATCCGAGTATCAGCGCTGAGGAGCGCCAGGAACTGCTGGAGGCCAAAGAGCGCCTGATGGCTGAATAGGCGCTCAGCTCGTCAGGGAACGCTCCTGGTGTCTCATTATCGACGAGCTGACCGTGGAAAGCAGCTCGTCGGGCATGTAGGGCTTTTGAATGAAGGCGTCAGGCTCCAGATGGGAGAAGCGTCGGTGCAGCTCATCCTCGCCATACCCGCTGCAAAGCACGACGGGAACATCCCCGCGGATGCGTCGCAGCTGATCAAAGGCCTCGGCTCCATTCATTCCAGGCATGGTCATGTCGAGAAGAACCAGAAGGTAATCTGCGGGCGCTGCCCTGAACTGCTCAACGGCCGCGGTTCCCTCGGTTGCCCTGACGACGCGGTAGCCCTCGCGGCTAAGTACTGTGTCAGCCAGGTTGAGAACCATTGGCTCATCGTCCACCACCAGCACCTTTCCGTGAAAACTGCCTTCGATGCGCTCGGTATGCGGCAGGTCGCTTTCTGCTGACTGGTCGCATTCCTGCGGCATAAAAACGCTGAAGCGTGTTCCCTGTCCACTCGCGGAACTTAGGTGCAGCGCACCTTCGTGCGCGCGGATAATGCCAAGCACAGCGGCGAGGCCCAGTCCGCGGCCAGTGAATTTAGTAGTGAAGAAAGGTTCAAAGACCTTGGCCTGCGTTGCCTCATCCATGCCGCAGCCATTGTCGATGACCTCAAGCACAAGATAGCGCCCTCCGCTCAGTTCCCAGCTTGTTTGGGCTGAGCTGAGTTCTTCGCCTTTAAGCTGTGCGCTCGAGCTTTTGATCTGAACCTGTCCTGAGGCTGGATCAACTGCCTCGGCGGCATTTATGACAAGGTTCATGACTATCTGATTGAACTGCGCCTGGTCTGCCTCAATGAAGATCTGCTCGGGGCTCAGCATGTAATTGACAGTTACCCCTTTGGGAATGGCTGCCTCAATCAGTCGCGCCATTTGACGGATCTCTGCGTTGGCATCAAAGCGCTGGATATTCAGTCGTCCCTTTCCGGCATAAGTGAGGATCTGGCGTGTGAGGTCTGCTGCGCGGCGACTGGCCGCCAGGATATCGGCCAGATGGTGGGAGAGACGGGAGTGCTCAGGGGCTTCGTCTGCAGCCAGGGCGGCGTTGCCCATGATGCCGGAAAGCAGGTTGTTGAAATCATGAGCAATGCCACCTGCGAGGACACCAAGACTTTCGAGGCGTTGCGATGAGGCAAGCGCCTGTTGTGTTCGCTTCAGTTCAGTGATGTCAGTGTTTACAGCGAATGCGCCAAGATAGCCGCCACCCGGGTCCATCAGCGGCGTGGCGTTGATCAGAAAGTCGCGGTAATCGCCTGATTTTGTCCGCATCCTCAACTCATAGCTCGAGCTGACGCCCCTGCGCCGCTCAAGGTTGCGGCGCAGGATGATCTCACGACCGTCATCATCGAGGTAATCCCAGACCTTGGTGCCTTCAAGTTCATGCTGCTCATATCCAAGAGCGCGCGCATAGGCCGGGTTGGCGAAAACAATCATCTCATCCTGGTCAACCTGGGCTATGCCTTCCTGCGCCATCTCGACAAGCGTCCGATAACGCTCTTCGCTTGCCAGCAGATCTTGCTGGGCCTGGCGCCGAACACTGATATCGCGAATGATAACCAGTACATTGCCGTCCAGGAGGAGCTGGAAGCGTGCTTCAAAATGACGAGTGCTTCCGTTCAGGCTGAGCTGGTACTCGATGGGTTCTGCGGACTCACCGCGAGCGATCTGATCAAAAGCCGCAGCAATCTTGCTGCTGGCCTGTGGTGTATTGATCTCGCTGTAATGGCGTCCTTCGAGCACACCTGGATTGCCAAAGGAGCCTGTCCCGCCGATAGCCTGCAGGAAGTGTCCATCCATATCCATCTTGAAGTAGAGATCGGGAAAGGCACCGGTAATGGCACGCATCTCAGCGGCATATCTCTCTATCTCGGCCTGAGCTCTCCTGAGCTGACTTATGTCGCTCATCATGGCCAGAGCCCCGACTATCTTGCCATCGGCGTTTCTTTCAGCGACACAATGGAAAAGTGCGTCAATACTGCTCCCGTCGGCTCTGAGCAGCTGGAACTCACCCTGTCGGCAGGTGCCGGAACTAAAGAACTCCGGCATTAGCTCACTAAGCGCGGCCTGACGTGAGGACGGTGACATGAAATCTACCAAGGGCTGTCCGTGTACGTCTTCTGCTTTGTAGCCCAGGCTCTGGAGGAGGAAATCGTTGGCTGTCTTGACCCGCCCCTCGCGGTCCACCTCGCACATCATGACCGGGGTGTTGTTGTACAGGCGTTTGTGGACCGATTGCGTATCGGCCAGTTGAGCTTGAGAGGACTGCAGGCGGTCTAGTGCATTGTTGAAAGACTCCGCCAGAGCAGCCAACTCCGTATGATGAGGGATTTCTACTCGCTGGCCGGGATCAGCCGAGTCCCCGACATGAGCAATACTCTCTTTGAGGCTGGACATAGGTTGGATCAAGCGGCTGTTCACCAGTCTTCCTGCCGCGCCAGCAAAGAGCGCCAGAGCGCTTAGAAGAATCAAAGCAAGGTAAAGCTCATAGCTCGTAGCCAGACGGCTGTACTCGCCAGACTTGCTGATGCTGATAACTCCGACCGCCTGGTCGTCCGGGTTGCGCAGCAGTGCCATCGCCCTTATCTTGCTATGCTTCATACAGACCTGAGATCTGTCTGTGGGAGTCCGTGTCATCAGCGACGCACAACAGTCGGGAAGTTTCTCATCGAGACGTTGAAGTTGCAGAGGCAGCCCAAGAATGGTTTCAAACTGCCTGAATTCTGCCTCTCGCAGTCGACGCGTCATGACTAAAACGCCTCGGGCGGGACCACTTAATGAAGTAGGTACTACTGGAAAGCTCGCGTAGAGTGCAAACTGACCATCCATCAGCTCTACGCCAGAGGTTCCTTTTTCGGCCGACCAGTCTCGCTTGTCTGGATCCGGCAGCCTGAGGAAGCGGCGTAAGTCAGGAACTTCGGGTAAAACCTGACCGTTTTCGCTGAACTGGACAGAGTGGCGAATCGAGCCATCCATAGCCACAAAGGTCATTGAGTCGACATTCAGGTTTTGAAGCGTGCTGAATTCCAGGTTAGAAGAGATAAACTCCTTGTTCAGGTCCTGCATGAACCCATAGGTGTCATCCCAGCCTGCATAGTCATGCACTGAGACGAGCAGGGCTGTCGACTGGCTGTCCAGAAGTTGCTGCGCATTTTGAAGCGCGTTATCAGCCTCTTTGTGGTCCAGCGAAATGATGGCCCGTGTGAGGCCAAAGTGCAGAAGCAGCATCAGCACAAGAAAAAGTGCGCCGAACACCACCAGCACTAACCACTGTGCTTGCCCTCGTAAAGTCATTTCCCCCGAATCCTGGACCAGCAGGCCTTGCGTCTGAAGCGCAGTCTGGTCGGTACAGCTGAAGCACTATAGTTTAACTATTATCAAAGGGCGACAAATTAACTCTGGATTAAGAATTTTGCGTATGACTGCCTTCGTTCAACAAGTGTTGTGTTCCTGTCTGCAGAACGCTTCAAATCTAACAGGGAAGCTTTGGCAAGATCGCATGCAGGGTTCATGAGCAGAACATTGCAAGGTTAGGCAGCGGGCCGAGGTCGGGGCGCTAGCCGGCGTCTATTCCGACCCCCCATTCGAGGTCGCAGGCGCTCTTGCCGTCCGCGTCCAGGCTTTGCCCCGGGCGTAGCCAGGCCTTGTCGTTGCCAGCGAAATCCCAGGGACGGTAAGTCGGGCCGGCTCCGGGAGGCGTGATCGGCGTGCCACTCTGGTTCTCAGGCGCGCCGGCGGCATCCGGTGCCGGTGGCGGGACTTCTTCTTCGTAGATATCCCGGCCACCGCCGTCCACAAAGATTCCAAGGTTGAGCATGTACTGTCGCAGGCTGGGAGCACTGACGCCGCCGCCACAGCCGAGAGTCACGCCCTTGCTGCGGTAACTGTCATCACCGGCAGCATCCCAGAAGATTCCAATGCCATTAGCGTTGGCGCCCCCAAGGCTGAGGTTCGGCGCGCTGTAGCTGTCATTCCCGGCGCGGTCCTCGAACCAGCTCAGTGAGAAGTCATGGCCCGCCCCCTGGGCCATGTTGATGGTGGCGAGGTAGCTGTCGTTGCCGCCATCATTTTGTAGACAGCTCAGGCCGAAGTGCGCCCCGGAGCCTTGCACGTACCAGATACCCTTGAAGCCGTCACTCTCGCTGCCCTTGTCGCAGAGAATGCCCGTGCCGTACCAGTAACTGCAGGCCTGGCCAAAGACGCCGCAGCTGTAGGAGTCAGTGCCGCCTCCATCGATCAGCATTCCCACACCGCCGGCCCAGGAGTGGCCGTCGAGGTAGTCTCCGCGACGACCGTTTCCCACGCCCTGGCACATACTCGTGTTGTGCTCAGCGGTTTGTGGGCCGGGGAAACGGATCTCAGTGTCGTTGGCGATGTACTGGTCTTCACCCGCTGCGTCCAGGAGCAGGCCGACCCCGCGCGTATAGCCATAGCCCTGGCTGGTTTGGAAGGACTCGTAGCGGTCGTTTCCGGCAAGGTCAACCAGGATACCGGTCCCATACTGCCCGCTGCCCTGGCTGGAAGCGACTGCACTGTAGCTGTCATCTCCGGCGGCGTCATAGAGCAGCCCCGTGCCGAAAATGCCGCTCCCCTGGCCGATGAAACCGGCCTTGTAGTGGTCATTGCCGCCAAGGTCGTAAACATAGCCGTAGCCGAAAACGCCGGCGCCAAATCCGTGGATCGCGTCTTCAACGCTGGCGTAGTTATCGTCGCCGCCCAGATCAAAGATTACGCTGGCCGCGTTGTTGTAGGCCTCTCCGAGCCCGCGCTTGGCCGCCGAGGTCATCGCATAGTTGTCATCGCCATAACCGTGGATGGCCAGTACCAGTGCTGCATCGACGCTAACATCAGCACTGTCGGAGGTGAGCTCTATACGGCCAAAGGTCGTGTCGGCGCTGTAACGCCACTTCGCGCTCCAGAGTTCCGGCTGAGCCGCCGCGAGGTTGTCGCGCACCCGCTGGGCGGCGACCGCAAGGAGGGTAGCGCCGGTGTTCAGCAACTGCTGGTCAGTCTTGTCGAGCAGCTGTTCTATCAGCAGGGTAGTGTCAAGCTGGTTGCCTAGGTCATCATCTTCTTCCTCAGCTTTTGCTGCTTCCAGCACCTTGGTCTGAACTTCCAGCGGGTTGAGGCCGAGATCGAGCATTGGCTTCGTCAGTCCGCGGGTGCGGTATTCCTGCACATCCGGCAGCACGAAGATCAGCAGCGCGGCGTTATCACGGATTGCTGCGGGCAGGCTGTCGTAACCTTCCAGGTTACGGAAAGCTTCAACAGGAACGCCTTCATATTCGGACAGCGCAACAGCGAGGTTGTCCGCTCCAAGATCACTGACACGTTTTGAGTATTTCTCCAGGATGTCCCCGGTTAGGCCAAGTCTAATACCAGCTCCGATACGACTCTGGGAACTGATCATGACGGTGGCCGGGTCGGAGGCTTTCTCCAGCAGCATGTCCGAGAGCTTGCGGACATGCGGGCTGAGCTTCCAGGGATCCTCGATCAGGCCGTCATAAAAGGGCAGGCGGTACTTATCGCCGCCGAAGTAGGCCCTGTCCTGGATGTCAAAGCGCGCATCGGCGGGCGTCAGGCCGACCTGGGCCAGCGCCTGCTCGAACAGTGCACCCTGGGGCCCAAGTTCGGCAGTGCTGTAGGCGGTGGCGGACGAGTTGGCAAAGACGAGGCCAGCCAGGAGCATGGCCAGCAGTGGGATGCTGCGCATGACTGATTGTAGCGCGCTGAAGGAGCACTCGACTGCAGATGTGTGTGGACTTCCTGTGGCAATCACGCGCGCAGTGGCGTCTTGAACCAGCTCCATGCCATCGCGGCCATAGTGACCACCATCAGGGCAAGTACCCAGTTGACCTCACTGCGACCGCTCCAGTACTCCAGGTCGTCCGCAGACTGGGCATAAATGCTGCCAGGGATAACAAACACCTCGATCACGTCGTCAGTTTCATGATTGTAGAACAGCGAGGCTTCCGGCATGACGTATGAGGCGGGGCTGTGTGGAGGGGCGTTGGCTTCGACCAGCTTGTACTCATCCTGTCTGCGGCGGTGACTCTCATGGCTCAATACCCGGGCCCAAATGCGCTGACCTTGCCTGTATCTTCCTCTGCTTACAGCGCTGTGGGCGAAAAAACCAAGGAGTACAAGCAAGCCGATTGCCGCCCAGACCAGGGCTATGCGCCGGCTCTCGCGGTCGAAGCTGCTCAGTCCTTCCATTTCTCCGGATAATCCAGCTTGCTGTAACTGAAGATGATTGGGTAGTCGTCAGGGTCATAGGTGAAGAAGAATGGACGTCCGGTGTGGACATCTGCCGGACTGCTGAGGCGCTCAAAACGGCTGTGGAGCCTCTGATACACGCTGTCGAGCTCTTCAGGGCTGCCGAGCGCGAAGCCGAAGTAGGACTGCGGGTCGGGTTCAGGGCTGCCGGGGCTGAGGGTCAGCAGCACGCCAGGGGCGGTCAGCCAGGCTGTGTCGCGCACGCCGTGGTCATAAAAGAAGCCAAGGGTGGTGACGTACCAGTCGATGGAGCGTTTCATCTCCAGAATCACGCGGTGCACATGCAGGCTGCCGACCGGCTGCTTCAGGGCAGGGGACATCCGAATATTGTAAGGCTGGGGTAGCACTGCTGAGTTGCAGAACGCAGGCGTATAAACGGGCTGTTCACGGAGTTCTTTAGCCTACGATCAGGGTTGTGACGCCAAGAAGCACGCAGTAGCCGGCAAACCACAGCAGGCTGGCGCGCCGCAGCATCCACAACACCAGATAGATCGCGCCAACTCCGCTTAGCAGCGACATAACGAATGCCACCGCCAGCCCGGCCATGTTCAGGTCGCCACTCCCAGCCGCGCTGGCCGCCAGCGCATCCTTGAAATCGCCAAGGCTGAGCAGCGCGGCGCCAAGGATTACAGGAATGGACATCAGGAAGCTGAAGCGAGCCGCGTTGTCACGATCCTCGCCCAGTTGCAGGCCTGCACCAATAGTCGAGCCGCTGCGGCTGATGCCGGGCAGAATCGCTATGCCCTGGGCGAGGCCCATCAGCGCTGCCCCCAGCCAGGTGAGGGGCTTGCGCGGAATGTCCAACCGGGAGCTGCGACGGATCCGCCAGTCTGCCAGCACCAGCCAGAGGGCGGTTACCAGCAGCAGACCGCCGGTCCAAGGAATGACCGCCGGGCTGTCGGCGAGCGCCTCGATACGGTCCTTGAGCGGCAGGATGATTGCCACCGTGACACAGGTGGCCAGGGCGAGTTTGCCGATGTAAGCCCAGTCACGCTCCTTGAAGATGCGCAGTAGTTCGCCACGGTAGACAAGAATGACTGAAAGCAGCGTGGCGACGTGAAGGGATATCTCTGTTACCACGCCCCTGGGGTTGAGGTGCAGCCAGTGTTGTGCCAGCAAAAGGTGGCTTTTGGAGCTGACAGGCAGGAACTCGGTCAGGCCCTGCAGCAGGCCCAGCAGGGCGTACTCGAGGATTTCCACGCGCGGGATTGTAGCACTGCAAACCTGGTCCTGCCGCGGGTTGCAGGGCGATGCTATGCTGATTGCGGCAGCCAGAGAGGTTGCGACATGCCGCTGATCTAGAACCAGGCCAGGAGCAAAGTTATGCCGACATGGGAGTACAGAACAGCACGCGTGCGCCAATGGCTGCTTGCCGACGAGAAGTTCCAGCAGGAAACCGCTGAACAACTTGCCACTATGAATGTTCTGGGGGCGGAAGGCTGGGAAGTGATCTCGGCCCACCCGCTGCCTTCAATGCAGTACATTGACTTTGTCCTGTGGCTCAAACGTCCCGGCAAAGGCAGCTAGCGGGAAAAGATCTAACGCGCCAAGAACCGCAGGCGGGACGGGCTTGGTGGAAGAAAAATGGAGCAGGAGACGAGGTTCGAACTCGCGACCCCTTCCTTGGCAAGGAAGTGTTCTACCACTGAACTACTCCTGCAGTGGACTGGAATTCTACCCAAGGCAGCCGGGGATGTCAAGGCTGAGATGGCGCAAAATGTGACCGCCGTGGCCTGGAAATCCATCCGAAAGGCTGAAACCGCATGGCGCCAGCGCCACTCTAAGGCGCTTGTCAGCGTCAAGTATTGCAGCTGACAAGGTGGCAAGATGTTCGGTCTTCGCAGAATACGTCGGCGCATGGTAGTCCGCCGTGCATCCCGTCTGGCCTTTGCCTCACTGTTTGGTGTTGGCCTCTTCCTCTTCGCCGTCCTCGCGCTGGCGCTAAGGCATCTACGCTAAGCGGCAAAGATCGAAAGCAGTTCGCCGCCGCGAACAAGCGCCGCGATCTTCTCGATGTCGTAAACCAGCGGGCGGTCCTCGGCCATAAAGGGCACCTCGCGGCGAATGATCTCGTATGCTGCACCGGTACCCTTGCCCAGCTTGCAGGGGCGGGCAGCGGCCGCCGCGGCGCCCATTCCAATACCCTGCAGGCGGAAGTCGAGGGCCTGAGCGGCGCAGAGCAGCTGGATCGCCACGATCGCTTCGGTGTTGCGCAGCACTTCCTTGTACTTGCGGATACAGACCGAGCCCATACAGACATGGTCTTCCTGGTCCGCGCTTACTGAGACGTTGTCGACCACTGCGGGGTGGCTGAGCACACGGTTCTCGGCGAGCAGAGCGGCCTGGGTGTACTGAGCGACCATCATTCCGCTGTTGAGGCCCTTGCCATCGATCAGGAAGTCGGGCAGGCCGGACAGGATCGGGTTAAGCAGGCGGTTAGTGTGGCGCTCAGCAAGGCTGCCGATTTCGGTGGTGGCGATCGCCATGAAGTCCATGGCCATCGCAATGCCCTGGCCATGGAAGTTGGCTGCTGCGAGGCACTCGCCCGTATCGCTGAAGAACAGTGGGTTATCGGCGGCGGCATTTAGCTCCGTTTCGACGACCTCGATTGCATTGCGCAGGGCGCGCCAGGATGGCCCCATGATTTGCGGTGTGCAGCGGATCGAATAACCGTCCTGTACCCGGCCAGTCGGATCGGCCAGAATTTCAGAACCTTCCCAGAGCAGTCGCAGCTGTTCGGCAGTGTGTGCCTGGCCTTCCTGGGGCTTGAGCCGATGAACTCGCGGATCAAAGGGCTGGCCCACGGCTTTTAGCGCCTCCAGGCTCATGGCATAGCTCAGCAGGGCGTGCTGGTACAGCCGCTGCGTGTCGCAAAGCTGCAGCGCGGCCTCGCCGGCCATCATCTGCGTACCGTTGATCAGGCCAAGTCCTTCTTTGAAGGTCAGGCGAACCGGTTCCAGCCCGGCCTTGGACAGGGCCTGAGCGCCCGGCATGCGCTGGCCCTCGAAAAAGGCCTCGCCAGCTCCTATCACGACCAGCGCCAATTGGCTCAAGGGCGAGAGATCGCCGGAGACACCGAGGCTGCCCTTCTCATAAACCACCGGGATCACACCCCGGTTGAGCATTTCAATGTAGGTGTCCAGCGTGCTCAGGCGAACGCCGCTGTAGCCCTTGCTCAGTGTATTAGCCCGGGCTGTCATTGCTGCGCGGACCACCGGGACAGGTTGCGGGTCGCCGGTTCCGGCGGCATGGCTGAAGATAATCCGGCGCTGCAGCTCTTCACCCTGTTCAGGGCTGACGCGGATCCGCGCAAACTCGCCGATCCCCGTGGTCACGCCATAAATTGCCGCGCCGGAGTCCACAAGTTTGCGCACAGTCGCCTCGCTGGCCAGAACAGCCTGGCGGGCGGCGTCGCTGAGTGTGAGTGTCTCGCCGTGCCGGGCCACCTTTTCGACATGGTGGATATCCAGGCTTTGGCCGTCAATCTGCAGTGCCATGAAGCTACCTTCCTCGGGGGCATATGTTAGCGGATGCTCCTGCCGGCCGGTTTTGCCGAGAGCATGAACTGTTCTAAGGCAGCGCAGCGGATCGGACGCCAGGCGATCAGAGTGCCATCACGCCATTGCGCTTGATTGCTCTGCCACGAATAAAGACATCGCGGATCACGTCGCGGCCAACATGGTAGGCCAGTTCGCGGTAATCAGGCACTGCGGCGATTACCACATCGGCACGTTTACCGGCCTCCAGGCTGCCGGTAAGGGCGCCCAGCTGCAGGGCATGTGCGCCATTAATGGTGCAGGCAGTGATGCACTCCTCGGGGCTCATGCCCATATTCAAGGCGGCGAGGGTCATCACGAATGGCAGGGAGTAGAGCATGGAGCTGCCGGGGTTGTGGTCCGTCGCCAATGCCACGGCGCAGCCGGCATCGATCATCCGGCGGGCGGGGGCATAGTGCCCGTGGCGACAGAAAAACATGGTGCCTGGTAGAAGTGTTGCCATCGTCTCGGCCCGGGACAATGCACTGATACCTGCTGCGCTGATCCCGCCCAGGTGGTCGACGCTGACTGCACCTTGAGCGGCGGCCCAGGCTGCGGTTCCGTCGTCGCCAAACTCATCGCCGTGGAGGCGCAGGCCGAGAGTTGTGTTCCGTCCAGCAGCAATAATCTCTGCGGCCTCTTCCTGATTGAAAGCCAGCGGATCGACAAAGATGTCATAAAAGTCAGCCAGGCCGGCATCCTCGACCTGAAGCAGTGTGGCACAGACCTCTTTTGTGTAGGCTGCGCGTTCGGCTCCCGGAGGAAAGGCATGCGCACCCATGAAGGTCGCGCAGATGATGGCTGGCTCGGACTCCCGCAGGCCGTTGATAGCTTCCAGCATGCGGATCTCAGTGTCGTGGTCAAGGCCATAGCCACTCTTAATTTCTACCGTGGTGGTGCCGGCGCTGTAGAGGCTGTGAAGTCGAGCACGTGCCCCGGCAAGCAGTTCTTCCCCGGTGGCATTGCGTGTGGCCTTGACGCTGCTCAGGATGCCTCCGCCGGCCTCGGCGATCTGCTGGTAGCTTTCGCCGCGACAACGGCGGTGGAACTCATCGGCGCGGCTGCCGCCGTAGACCAAATGGGTGTGGCTGTCGACGAAGCCTGGCAGGACGGTGCAGCCCCGGGCGTCAATGCGCGGGCAGCCGGGCGCCAGCGCATCGGAAGGCAGAGCGTCATATGGGCCGACGAACTCAATAGTGCCCGTGGCGAGGTCAAGGCCAAGGGCGGCATCCCGCAGCAGGCCGATGTCAGACATTTCAGCGCCGCGTCTGGCGCGACGGCTGCTGCCGGCAAGGCTGACAAGCTGCGAACAGGGTCCAATGACCAGATCAATCACGCGCGGGATTATAGCCCTGCGCTGGAGAGCTTCTGGTGACTGTTGACAGTCCCGAAACCGGGTGATTGAAACTATGCCGGGGCCGGACCGCCTGGCAGGTCAAGATCAGGTTCGGGGGCACGTTTCTTGATGACCGTCACCAACAGCCAGACCAGCAGAACCAAAGCCAGCGCTACAGCCCACCAATAGCGGATTGCTACGTAGAGCGTATAGGTCAGGGCGAGCGAGAAAACAAACGAAACCACAAGGATTATGGCCCGCAGCCCGCAACCGACAGCCTTGATCGGGAAAACATTGAAGATGACCATGGCGGGGCCGACGATCAGGTTCAGACTGATGGTCCAGAGAACAACAGCCAGCCAGAACTTCAGCCAGCGGCTGGCCTCTTCAGCAGAATTCATCGAGCCGACCAGTTCTTCCTTGCTCTTGGTTGTCAAGGTGGCGAAATCCGGGTCGGTCTTCACCTGGCCGGCCTCGAGTTCTGCGGCCAGCAGAACCTGCGCCGGGAGGAACATGGCTGTCACGACTTCCCTCCGCTTGTTAGGCACTTCCTGGCGGTAGATCTCCATTTCAGGCAGATCCATGCTGACGTGCTCAGGATCAATCGCAATTGTGCCGAGGCTGAGCTGGGCCCACCGTGACTCATCTTTCTGGTTAACCCACTCCGAGACATCTTCGGTAACTTCTTCAGTTATCTCTTTGTCCTGGCCGTTTTCTGTGACGGTACGGGTTTCGGTATGAGTCTCCGTGTGGGTCTGCCAGAGGTCAAAGACGTAGCGGTAGTAGATCATCTGCGTGCCGGCCTTCTGGGCTCCGGTACGGCTGTCCAGCGGGGGAACCGGCAGATTGACAGCTGTCAGGGGGCCACTGAGAAGCACTTTGCCTTCGGCCGGCACGCCGGTTGCGACATCCTTTACGCTCAGCTTGGCGATGTCCTTGGAGTCCTTCTCCTGGGTTGCAGCGCAGTAGGGCAGGGCGAATGTAATGCAAAAGAGCAGGATGCCAATAAAGAAGCCGCCAAAGCTGTCCATGCAGGTCTTCTGACTGTTGCGGCCCCAGCGGGCAACCGGGTTGGAACTGCCGAGAACTCTGGTTCCGACAACCCTGCGGCTGACCTCATGGACGATGCGGTCCGGCATGCGTTGCTCCCCCTTGTACAATCACAGCTTGGTGTGCTCAATCCTACCATCCCGGTTCAAAGTTGCAAGTGCCTGGCACTGCCTTCCTGTGTTGGCGCTGGCCCTCATCGGGCTTATTTGCGCCAGGCCCGCTTTTGCGGCCCCGGGGCTGGTCGAGCTGGATATTGCACCTTTCTCGCTGGCTTGCCATCCGAAGCTCAAGCTGCAGATGAGCAAGAACCAGGAGCAGGCGCAGACAAACTTCGCCTATATCATTCCGCCGGATGCCAGCGCGCTGGACGTGCTTGAACTGAGCTGGGGCAAGGGCCACAAAGCCTCGATCGCCGTGGCCCAGACCACGCAGCCTGAAACTGCCAGCGGCAGTGAAGTTCTGACCCTGGTTGCCGTCGGTTTTGAGGACGAAGACCCGCAGCGAATTGAAATCCCGGCTGAGCTGCGCAGCGGAGTGTTGGCGCGGATGGCGATCTGGCCGGCGAGCAGCGGTCCCGATGCCCCGCTGGTGGTGGTAATGTCCTTCACGAGCGGGATGGACGATTCGACCATGGCTGGCTTTGTCCTCGAGCCATCCGGCTCAGGGCGGATGATTGACCTCAGCGGGGCCCGGACGCTTTACGGCTGGTTCGATGTCGAAGATGTTGGTGGACCGGATGACGGCTATGAGCTGATCACGCGGCGCAACCTGGATGGCACCCTCGGCGGGTTCTACTATCGTGCCGTGCGCCGTTTCGATGCCGGCCTGGCGGCCTTTGTCGCCGAGCCTTCCCAATATGTGGACTTCTTCAAGGAAGAGCTCAAGTTCATGCAGTGGGTGGTTGGCACCGCCGCCCAGGTTCAGGCGACTCCAAACAAGTTTGTCAGCAAGGATGACTTCGGGCCGCAGTATGTCGCGGAGTACGGCGGAGAGCTGTACGGCTTCGACATGCTGATGGAAGTGCCGGCCAGCTTCCAGATGGGTGGTCCCGGAGACCGGCAGGGGCCAACGGCCGAAGACCTGAACAAGACCGCGCGTCAGGCGCTGAAGTACATCACCGACTATCGCAATGAGCTGGAGTCCTGGCTGGCCGGCGGGGCCATGCCGGCGACCTGGCGGATCGCCCGCTAGTTTCCGACGGGCAAGGGTTGAGACTTGAAGGACGTAATTGAGCACCTGGTTGAAGACCTGGACTGGCGTCTGTCGCCGGCGGGCAAGACCTATCGACCGGATGACAAGGAACTCACCAGCTGGGGCGCGGAACGCCACGGTTGCTGGCCGGCGGTCCTCCTGTGGTTTGTGATGATGCTGGTCTATATCGGCGGCGTGGTCTTTCTAGCGGAGTTCAACGAGGACTTTTTCGCCCCGGTGGGCTCGATCCTGGGCCTGGTGTTGAGTTTCTTCTTCGGCCGGGTTGCAGGTAACGCCAACAAGAACTGGCAGAAGCAGCGCGACAAGCAGGCTTATCGAAAGCTGCTAAAGAGCAACGAGCGCTTCATGCTGGTCGAATACAGCAAATACCTGTCGCGGAAAGTGCACCAGGCGCAGCGCGATCCAACGCTGGGCGGTGCAGCGGAGATAACGCGTCTGCTGGATCTGCAGCAGCGCATAACGGAAATGTTGCGCAAGGGCGGCAGCGGCCGTCCGGGGCGCCAGAGCCGGCTGGAGGAAGAGGCTACTATTGCCGAGAGCCTGCTCGAGGCCTATGGCCACGAAGATTACGATCCGTTGAAGAAGCTCGACGAGCGCCTGCCGGCAGAGGTCAGAGAGCGGCTGAAAGAGACCGATAGGCAAACCGTCAGTGTTCAGACCTCGCCTACAGCCCAGCCTGCTGCGCAGGCCGCTATGCCTGGCCCCGGAACTTATGAGCCTGCTGCCGCCAGCGCTTCTGCTGCGACTGGCATGCCGGAAGGACCCGGCGCGGTAACAGCAACTACGCCGCCATCGGTCAAGGCGGATGCGCCGCGCGCCGTGAGCAAGGCTGAAAGCGAGCTGCCGCGCTGGGCGCGTGAACTGGGGCAGATCATTGAGTCGCTGGATCTGGGTGATGTGCTCAGCGATGAAAGCCGCAAGACCAAGCCGCGCTCCAAAGAGAAGGGCTAGGCAGGTCGGGCACCTGCAAGGTGGATGCGCTGGACTCGGATGGCCCCTAGTTCTTGAAGAACATCAGCCAGAGGATCAGAATCGCCAGGCTGACCATCATCACTGACAGGCAGCTCAGAAAGATCATGTCCACCCGCGTGTTCTTGCCCATCATCTTTGCCTGAGCAGCTGCCATCTGGTGGATCGTACTGCGTTTCAGCAGTGGCCGCATGCAGCTCAGGCAGAACTCCTGGCTCTCGTTATTCGGAGCGCCGCAGTCGACACAGTAGACTGTCCCGCTGAGCTGTACGCCAGGTGTGGCCTGGATGCTGCCGGCACCGATGCCGGCCATGCTTGCCGTGCTGGCGCGGATACCTGCGGTTCCAGCGGCGGCAGCCATCCCGAATCCGGTGGCCGCGCCGCCAATTGAGGCGTCGGCATCGGGGCTGGCAGGCAGCGCGTTTAGCACTGCTTCGGTATCGTCCCGGAAGTGGATTGACTGCTCAAGGCGGCGGATGGCCTCGGAAAACTGCTCGCAGCTCTGATAACGCTCCTCGGAGCGCTTCGCCAGGGCCTGCATGACGACGGTGTCGATTTCTTCCGGCAGCGCTCCGTTGTAGAAACGCAGGCTCGGCGGCTGGACGTTGGCCACGTTGTACATGATCGCGGTGACGTCCGGCCCGTCGAAGGGCTTGCGCCCGGTGAGCAGTTCATACATCAGCACGCCGGCGCTGAAGATATCGCTGCGCGCGTCAACGTGTTCGCCCCGGATCTGCTCGGGGCTCATGTAATTGGGCGTGCCAACGACGGTCCCGCTGCGGGCCAGGGTCGCATCCTTGAGCACGCGGGCGATGCCGAAGTCGGTCAGCTTGATCTGCCCCTGCGGGCTGCGCACCAGGTTGGCCGGTTTTACATCGCGGTGGACGAGCCCAGACTGATGGCAGGCCGTGAGCCCGGCCAGCAGCTGGACGATGATGTCGATCGTCTCGGCGAGGGTGAAGCGGGTGCCGAGCTGGAGCAGCTCCTTGAGGTTGAGGCCCGGCAGCTTCTCCATCACGATGTACTCGTGGCCGCCGTCCTGTCCCACCTCGAGCACCTGAACCACGTTGGGGTGGTGTACAGATGTCAGTGCCGCGCCTTCGCGGTCGAAGCGGTCCTTGAGCGTCGCCAGCTCCTCGGGGCTTAGCTGCGTATCCGGAAAAAAGACCTTGACCGCGACCGGCGGCTGGTCCGGGGCCGCCTGGCCCTCATAGACCACGCCCATGGAGCCTTTGCCCAGTTCGCTGAGGATCTGGTACTTGCCGATGCGGTCAGGTTTCATCCGCTGCGATTATAGACGCGCCCGAACGGAGGGCGGTTGCGGGGAGATGCTAGATGCCAGATGCCAGATGCAGGATTTCAGTAAACAGGCGGACGCCGCAATGACCATATTCCACCCTTCAGTAACTGTGAATGGTCCAGACACTGTGCTTAGTGATCTGACTGGCATTTGGCCAAAAGAGAGGGGCGCTTGCGCGCCCCTCAATTCTAAGTCTTCTCTTGTCTGGCATCTAGCCTCTGACATCCAGCATCTACTAGAAGATCGTCTCGCTCTTCTGCTCGCTGGGCCAGACATCGGTGCTGCTGTCGGTGCTGAAGAAGGTCTCGGCCGTCGGCACCTTGGCGTTGTGCGCCGGGCTGCCGGTACCCACCGGGATCAGACCGCCGATGATGACGTTCTCCTTCAGGCCGCGCAGGGCGTCGATCTTGCCCTCGATCGCTGCTTCGGTGAGCACGCGGGTTGTCTCCTGGAAGCTTGCCGCTGCCAGGAAGCTCTCGGTGGAGAGGCTGCTCTTGGAGATACCCTGCAGCAGACTGCGGCCCTGAGGTGGCTTGCGGCCTTCCTTCTCGCGCTGCTCGATGAGCTGCAGATAGAAGCCGCGGTCGATCAGATCGCCCTCGAACAGCTCCTCCTCGTCACCCGGGTCGGTAATCTCGACGAAGCGGATCATCTGCTTGGAGATGACCTCAACATGCTTGGAGTTCGTGTTAACGTTCTGGCTCTCATAGATACCCTGAATCTTGCGGGTAATCAGCAGCTGAGTCGCCAGATCACCCATCAGCAGGTGGTATTTGCGCAGGTCGAGCTCGCCACGGCAGAGCGCGTCGCCACGCTTGATGTGCTGGCCGATGGTAACCAGCGGCTTGCGGTGCTCGTGGGGCGTCTCGTACTCGCGTTCAATACCCTCGCTGTTGCGGACCTTGATCCGCCAGAAGGTCTTGTGGGTGTCGGTGAAGAACTGGGTCACCACACCGGTGAAGTCAGCCACGATGGTCTCGGCCTCATCCAGTGCGTCGCCCTTGTTCACATGGCTGCGGAAGTGGATCCGCAGGCGGTCGTGATAGGGGTGGACGACTTCGAAGGTCTTTTCACGCGAGCCGTCGAGCGCCGAGATCGTCACCCGGTCGTAGACATACTCAGTGATCTGGAAGACCTCGCCGTCCTCCTCGGACAGCAGGGCGGGGTTCTTGACGCCACGCACTTCGAACATCATCTCGACCTGCGGCAGACCCTGCGTAATGTCGCCACCGGCAATACCACCGGTGTGGAAGGTACGCATGGTCAGCTGAGTGCCCGGCTCGCCGATCGACTGTGCTGCCACTACGCCGACAGGGTCGCCAACCTGTGACAGGCGGCCCGAAGCCAGATCCCAGCCGTAGCACTGGGCGCAGACGCCACCCTGAGTACGGCAGGTCAGGACGCTGCGGACCTGAACCTCATGCAGACCAAGATTGGAGATCAGCTTGACGCCAATGCCGTCGATCTCGGTGCCGGTCTTGAGGATCACCTCGCCGCTATTCTTGTCCACGATGTCCTGAGCCAGGATACGGCCCAGCAGGGCCTTCTTGACCTTCTTCTCGCTGGTATCTTCCTCGCCGCTGTGCAGGTCGATCGTGATACCAGTGGTCGTCCCGCAGTCCATCTCGGTAACGCTGACGTCCAGTGACACGTCGATCAGGCGGCGGGTCAGATAACCGGAGTCAGCGGTTTTCAGGGCGGTATCGACCAGGCCCTTACGGCCGCCGTGCGTCGAGATGAAGTACTCGAACACGGACAAGCCTTCGCGGAAGTTCGACTTGATCGGGAAGTCCAGGATTCGGCCCGTTGGTCCAACCAGCAGGCCGCGCATGGCCGCCAGCTGACGGACCTGGTCCATCTTGCCTCGCGCTCCAGACTTGGCCATCATGTAAACGCTGTTGAAGCGGCCGAAGTTCTTCTCCATGGTCTTGGTAAGTTCACGGGTCGCCTGGTCCCAGATACGGTTGACCACGAGGTCCTTCTCGAGCTCGGTGATGATGCCCTTCTTCTGGTTGCTGCGAACCTCGCTGGCCTTATCTTCCGCCTCGGCCAGGATCTGCGCCTTCTCGCCAGGAACCTTAATGTCGCTGACCGCAATCGTCATGCCGGACAGCGTGGCGTATTCGAAGCCCAGGTCCTTGAGCGCATCGGCAAGGCGCACTGTAATGGCCTGACCGCAGCGCTGATAGCAGGTAGCGACGGTGTTAGACATCGCGCCCTTGTCAACAACGAAGTTGAGGTAGGGCAGGGGCCACTCGCCGCGGGTGTAGTACTGGTTGGCGAGTTCGCGAATCTTCTCGTTGACGATCAGGCGGCCGATGGTGGTGATCACCAGGCCCTTGCTGACTTCGAAGTGGCCGGATACGTCGGCGTCGTAGGCGACCGGCATGTTCAGCGGCACGCGGACCCAGTCCTGGAGCTTAGCGTGGCCGCTGTCGTAGGCCATCAACGCATCGTTGATGCTTAGGAAGGCCGGTACGTCCTTGGCTTCCGGTGCCTCTTCAGTGGCCGTCTGGGTCATGTAATACAGGCCCAGGACGATGTCGTGAGTCGGCGAGATGATCGGGTTACCGTCTGCCGGCAGCAGCAGGTTGTTGGCGCTGAGCATCAGGATGCGCGCCTCGGCCTGCGCTGCGGTCGACAGCGGCACGTGCACCGCCATCTGGTCACCGTCGAAGTCCGCGTTGTAGGCGGCGCAGACCAGCGGGTGGATCTTGATCGCCTTGCCTTCGATCAGCACGGGCTCGAAGGCCTGGATCGACAGGCGGTGCAGGGTCGGCGCGCGGTTGAGCAGCACCGGGTGGTTGCGGGTGATCTCTTCCAGCGCATCCCAGACCCGCGGGTCTTCGGCGCGTTCCAGCATGCGGCGGGCGGCCGCGATGTTCTGGTTCGGGTCGGCAGGGTCGATCAGCTTGTTCAAGACGAAGGGCTTGAAGAGCTCCAGCGCCATGTACTTCGGCAGACCGCACTGGTGCAGGCGCAGATCCGGGCCGACGACGATTACGCTTCGGCCGGAGTAGTCAACGCGCTTACCCAGCAGGTTCTGGCGGAAGCGGCCCTGCTTACCCTTAAGCATGTCGCTCAGGGACTTCAGGGCGCGGTTGTTGACGTTGACCGCCGCGCGGCCCTTGCGGCCGTTGTCGATCAGGGCGTCAACCGCCTCCTGCAGCATGCGGCGCTCGTTGCGCAGGATGCTTTCCGGGGCGCGGATGTCGATCAGCTTCTTGAGTCGGTTGTTGCGGTTGATCACGCGACGGTAGAGGTCGTTCAGGTCGGAGGACGCGAAGCGTCCGCCTTCCAGCTCCACCATCGGACGCAGCTCCGGCGGCAGCACCGGCAGGACCGTCAGGATCATCCAGTCCGGCTTGTTGCCGCTGTGCAGGAAAGCACGAACGACCTTAAGCCGCTTGATAAGCTTCTGCTTCTTCTGGCTGGTGGCGCCGTCAAGGTCGCCCTTGAGTTCTTCCTCCAGTCCAGGGATATCCAGGTTGCGCAGGACTTCCTGCACCGCGCTGGCGCCGATGCCGATGCGGATGTGCTCGTCGAGGTCACCCATATCACGCATCAGGCAGAGGCTGCGCAGGATGTTGTATTCCTCGTGCTCGGTGTCAGTCAGACGGTCAAGCACCTTGAGGTTGCGGATCATCTCGAGGCTGTTGGTGATCGCGCGGCGTTCAAAGTCGATCTCCTCGATGCGCTTGAGGGCTTCGATCTCCATCGCGACGTTTTCAACGTTGATGTCGTAGATGCCAAGGGCCAGAAGCTTGCTCAGCACGGCATAGTTGAAGCGATCGCGCGGGCGGGCGACGATCTCGCCGGAGACGGGATCGGTAATCCGCTCTGAGAACATAAAGGGCTTGAGCAGCTCCTGAGTCAGGAGCACATCCTTCAGCCACTCGATCTTTTCGTCATACTTGCTGTCGAGCTCGCTGACGGGGGCTTCACCCACCGCCTTGCTCAGGTTGGTGATCTCGCGCTTCTGACTGCTTTCAAGCTCGCCGGTCTTGGCCTGCTCGAAGAAATTCATCTCGGCGATGTTGCGCAGCTCAAGACGCTCGGTGTCGAGCTCGGACAGCCGCTGAGCCACGACGCGGTCGAGATCAGCAATCTTCTTCAGCACCCACTCGGTCTCGACCTTGATCACCAGCCAGGAGACGAAATAGATAACCTTTTCGATCTCCTTGCCGCTGATGCCGAGGATCGCCGAGAAGCGGTTCGGGATGCTCTTGGTAAACCAGATGTGCGCAACGGGGCTGGCCAGGCGAACATGGCCAAGGCGTTCGCGGCGCACGCGGTTGGAGGTGACCTCCACGCCGCAGCGCTCGCATACAACACCCTTGTAACGCTTCTTCTTGTATTTGCCGCAGGCGCACTCGTAGTCCTTCACCGGACCGAAAATGCGCTCGCAGAACAGGCCGTCCTTTTCAGGCTTGTAGGTCCTGTAGTTGAATGTCTCCGGCTTCTTAACCTCGCCATGGCTCCAGGAGATGATCTTCTCCGGACTGGCCAGGCCGATGCGGAGCGCCTTAATGGTCTGTGCATTGGTCGGTAGGCTACTGATCAAGGACTTCATCTCCTCGGATAGCAAAAGTGCTCTCGCTGTCAAAGAAGCCGCGCCGGGCTTCCTCACCCTCGTGGATAACGGTCACGTCAAGACCCAGGCTCTTGAGCTCGTTGACCATAACGTAGAAACTCTCGGGGATACCCGGCTCGGGGATGATGCGGCCGTCGACGATCGCCTTGTAGGTGTTGTTACGGCCCACGACGTCGTCACTCTTAACGGTCAGCATTTCCTTCAGCAGGTAGGCCGCGCCGTAGCCCTCAAGCGCCCAGACTTCCATCTCTCCCAGGCGCTGGCCGCCGAACTGGGCCTTACCGCCCAGCGGCTGCTGCGTGATCAGGGCGTAGGAGCCGGTGCTGCGCGCGTGGATCTTGTCGTCCACCAGGTGGTTGAGCTTCATGAAGTACATGAGGCCGACCATCACACGCTCTTTAAGGCGGGCGCCGGTGACACCGTCATACAGAACGGTCTTACCGTCGAGCGGCAGGTTGAGGCGCTCAAACATGCCGCGGATCTTGCCCTCGGAGGGGCTGTGGAAGACCGGCACCTTGACCTTCAGCGGGCTCTTGCGGCGGGTGAAGCTGATGGCGTCTTCCATCGTGACCTTCAGGGCGCCGTGGTGCTCAAAGTGCTCGCTCTCCTTCAGCGCCTTGACGGCGTCGATTGAAGGCTCGTCGCTGATGTCAATCTGGCTGCAGGCCAGACCGAGATGGGTTTCCAGCACCTGGCCGATGTTCATTCGGCTCGGCACGCCCAGCGGGTTCAGGATGATGTCCAGCGGGGTGCCGTCGGGCAGGAAGGGCATGTCCTCAACCGGCAGGATGTTGGACACAACACCCTTGTTACCGTGACGGCCCGCCATCTTGTCGCCGACCTGCAGGTAGCGGCGCTTGGCGATGAACACGCGCGCCATTTCAACAACGTTGTGTGCCAGCTCGTCGCCGGTCTCGCGGCTGTGATAGCTGGTCGCGATGATGACGCCATCCTCACCGTGGGGCAGCTTGAGCGGCGTGTTCTTGAAACCCTTACCCTTGTCGCCAAAGACGGCGCGGATCAGCTTCTCTTCGCCGGTCAGGTCGCTCTCGCCCTTGGGGGTGATCTTGCCCACCAGGACATCGCCTGACTTCACTTCGGCGCCGACGCGGATCACGCCGCGCTCGTCGAGGTTACGCTCGATGTAGTCTTCAGACAGGCCGGTGATTTCACGAGTGATCTTCTCGGGGCCAAGCTTGGTCTGGCGCGCCTCGCACTCGTGCTTTTCAATGTGAATGCTGGTGTAAAGGTTCTGCTTGATCAGGCGCTCGGACACCAGGATGGCGTCCTCGAAGTTGTAACCGCGCCAGCTCATCAGGCCGACCAGCACGTTCTGGCCGAGCGCCAGCTCACCCATAAAGGTGCTGGAGCTGTCGGCCAGCAGGTCGCCCTTGATCACCGGGTAGCCCTTGCGGACCACGATGCGCTGGTTAATCAGCGTACCCTGGTTACTGCGCTGGAACTTGCGCAGCGAGATGGTCTCGGTGTGCTCGTTGCTCTTGCGCAGCTTGCGGAAGGCCCGGTCGTCAAAGGGCAACTTACGGTAGGTCTCCTGCTGCACGGTGTGCGGCTCGAAGAGATAGTCAAACTTGCTGCGGGTCAGGACCTCTTCGCCTTCGATCTTTTCCATGTTAGGCAGGTCAAGAATCTCGCAGGTGTGGCGGTCATAAACTATGCCCTTGCGCAGCGTGACCTTCTTGCTGTCGACGTAGGTGACCTCCCCGCAGAAGGGGCTGATCTCAAGGCCGCCGGCGTCTTCAGCCAGCTTGCGCTCAATACCAGTACCGACCACCGGGCTGTCGGGGTAGAGCAGGGGGACCGCCTGGCGCTGCATGTTCGAACCCATCAGCGCACGGTTGGCGTCGTCATGCTCAAGGAAGGGGATCAGACTTGTGGTTACTGAGATGAACTGGTTCGGGGCAACCTCAACATAATCGATGTCCTCGCGGCTGACCTGCTCGAAGTTACCACGCCGGCGTACGAAGAGCACCGGCTCGAGCACGTTGCCTTCCTTATCCACGTTGACCGTGCTCGGAGCGATGTGATACTCCAGCTCCTGATCGGCGCTGAGGTAGACCATCTCTTCCGTGACGACGCCGTTGGTAACCCGGAAATAAGGTGTCTCGATGAAGCCGTAGTCGTTAACTCGGGCATAGCAGCTCAAAGAGCTGATCAGACCGATGTTCGGGCCTTCCGGGCTTTCAATCGGGCAAACTCGGCCATAGTGGCTGTGGTGCACATCGCGGAAGTCAAAGCGCGCCGCCTCGCGGGTCAGGCCCTTGGGGCCCAGGGCGCTGAAGCGCCGCTTGTGCGTCAGGCTGGTGAGCGGGTTCGTGTTGTCCATGAACTGGCTCATCTGGGAACTGCCGAAGAACTCCTTGACCACGCCGATGATCGGGCGTGTGTTGATCAGAGTCTTGGGCGATTCCTTTTCCGCCTCGGGCAGCATCATCTTCTCGCGCACGATGCGCTCGACACGCTGCAGGCCCTTGCGGAACTGGTTGGCCAACTGCTCGCCGACATGCTCGGTACGGCGGTTTTCCAGGTTCAGGTGGTCAATGTCGTCGATCCGGCCGCGGGTACCTTCCTGAAGGTCCTTCAGGCTGCGGAAGGCCTCAAACATATCAGCCACGCTGAGGGTCAGCGTGTCCTCGCTGATCTTCAGATCAAGCTTCTTGTTGAGGATGTAGCGGCCAACGCGCTGAAGGTCATAGCGCTTGGGGTCAAAGAAGCGGCTCGGCAGCATGTTGGCCAGCACTTCGTCGGAATAGGGATCCGTCGGGTGCAGCTTGCGCCAGATTTCCACCTGCGCCTCGCGCATGCTGCGGGTGGTGTCGCGCTGCAGCGTGCCCTTAAGGCCTTCATCCTCCGTGCCCATCTCAGGATTCGGCCACATGTTCTTGTCCAGGCCGTAGTGCTCCCACATCTCGTCAGCCAGGCAGATCACGTTGCGATCCTGATCGACAGTGAAGCCAAGGGCGCGCAGGAAGTCCATCATCGGGATCTTCAGCACGCGGCGCGGGCTGTCCATGCGCACCTGGTAGGAGGCAGTCTTGATGTCGTACTCATAGCGCAGCCAGGCCCCGCGATAGGGGATCAGCTTGACCATGTGCGCGTTCTCATTGGCTGTGCGCTTCTCGCCCTTGGTGAAGTAGACACCCGGGGCGCGCACGAGCTGGTTCACCACAACGCGCTCGACGCCGTTGATGATGAAGGTACCGTTCTTGGTCATGAACGGCAGTTCGCAGATAAATACTTCCTGCTCTTTGATTTCTCCGGTCTGGTTGTTGTGGAAGCTGAAAATGCCGCGCAGCGTCGCGTTATAGTTCGCGTCAGTGTCGAAGCACTCACGCGGTGTGATGCTGGGCAGCACGATCTCGTAATCAGTAAAGTGGAGTTCGTACTTTCCGTCGTTTGAGGCTATCGGGAAAATCTCATCGAAGACCTCCCGGATGCCGGCAAAACAGAACCACTCAAAAGCCTTAGTCGGGACTTCAAGCAGGTTCGGCAGCGGGCGTTCCTTGTAATCAGTTAGTGCGTGTCGGAACTCAATCAGGTTACCCACTCTTCATCTCTCCTTTTCGCGCAAGCGCGATACTGCCCGCCAAACGCCGAAAAAGCGTCCTTCCCCGGGGGCAGGGGTTGGACGCGGCAAACCACCGGAGGGCAATGCCCCCCGGTGGTTTACCAGTTGTTGCTATTGTATACCAGGGTTCTGCTTACTTCAGCTCAGCGCTGGCGCCGGCCTCGACGAGCTTCTTGATCATGTCATCAGCCTCAGCCTTGGGAACCTTCTCCTTAACAGGCTTGGGGGCGGCCTCGACGAGTTCCTTGGCTTCCTTGAGGCCGAGGCCCGTGATGTCGCGGACGACCTTGATCACGTTCAGCTTGGCGTCGCCGACTTCCTTGAGGATGACGTCGAACTCAGTCTTGGCCTCGGCAGCCGCACCGTCATCACCACCGCCACCGGCGGCAGCCATCATGACGGGCGCAGCGGCGACCGCGGCGCTGACGCCCCAGGTCTCCTCAAGGTGCTTGACGAGATCATTGACGCGAACCACGGGCAGCGCGCCAAGAGTCTCGGCAAAGAACTCCTTCTGTTCGTCAGCGGACAGGGCTAATACCTTATCCTTCAGATCAGCTACAGACATTGCAACCTCCGCATTCTCATTAGGGCCTTGGCCCCATGGTGTGTCGTTGTCAGTGGGGCAGGGCCCCGGAGCCCGCTAGGCGGACTTTTCCGCGTACTGGTTGAGCACTGTGACCAAACGCTGGGCGGCGCTGTTGACGCGCAGGAAGTTGCCCAGCGGAGCCTGCAGGACGCCCAGCAGACGCGCGCGAACCTCGTCCTTCGTGGGAAGGGTGGTGAAGCTCTTGAACTGTTCCTTGCCGAAGATCGAACCGTCAAAGATGATGGCTTTGACGTTCAGGTTGCCCCTGAAGCGGCGCATCGTCTTCTCAAGCAGCTTGGCGACCGGTGCGATCTCCTCACTGCCATAGACCAGAAGGCTCGGTCCGGCCAGATACTCTGCTACCTGTTCCAGGCCATGCCGTTCGAAGACAATCCGGGCCAGGGTGTTTTTCATTACCACTGTACCGGCACCTGCCTCACGGAACTCGGCGCGGGCCTTTTCGAAATCGGCAACGGAGATTTTGTTGTACTCGCAGAGGAAGGCGTAAGAAGCTACGCCGACTGCCTGCTCGTACTGTTCTACTTTTTGTTCTTTACCTTTACGGTTCATCAGTTCCCCCGTTATGCCGAGAAGTGGCTCGGGTCGATGCGCACGCCCGGAGTCTGGGTTGCCGACACGCTGATGCTCTTCACATACTGGCCCTTGACCGTTGCCGGCTTGGCCCGCAGAACCTGCAGAATCAGGTGATTGAGGTTCTCCTTCAGGTCATCAACGCTGAAGCTTGCCCGTCCGACGGAGTTGTGAACGATGCCGGTCTTGTCCGCGCGGTACTCGACCTTACCGCTCTTGATCTCGGCAATCGCCTGCTTGATGTCCGCCGTGACCGTACCGGTCTTGGGGTTGGGCATCATGCCGCGCGGGCCAAGAACTTTCGCGACGCGCGAAACATCCTTCATCACGTCAGGAGTGGCGACGCAGATGTCAAAGTCGACCCATCCGCCCTGGATCTTGTCCAGCAGCTCGTTCAGGCCAAAATAATCTGCGCCGGCTTCCTGAGCCTCCGCGATCTTGTCTTCCTTGCAAAAAACGACCACACGCGCGGTCTTTCCGGTGCCCTTGGGCAGCACCGTGGTGCCGCGGACGTTCTGGTCTGGCTTGCGCGTGTTGATTCCAAGGCGGATGTCGAGGTCAATACTCTCCCATTCACGAGTTACGCTCTTGAGCAGAGTTACCGCCGACGTCAGGTCGAGCGGCTTTTTGGCCTCACCCAGGGCCTTGCGCTTTTCAAGGTACTTGCGACTACGTTGCATTTCGTCTCCCTTGATTTACTGGCGGTCGAGCGACAAGTTACTTCTTCTTGCCGCCGGCGACGGCCACCTTTTTGTACTGCTTCTTCATCGCCTCAAACTCGGCAGCAGTAGCCAGCTTGAAGTTGTCGTCGCGTCCCTCAGGGTGTCCGACAACGACATAACCCATGCTGCGTGCCGTTCCCGCGATAATCTGCGTTGCCGCCTCCAGATCGCGAGCGTTGAGGTCCTGCAGTTTGGTCTTGGCGATATCCTGGCACTGCTCCCAGGTGACCTTGCCGACCTTGATTTTATGAGGAACGCTGCTCCCCTGATCGAGACCGGCAGCTTTCATCAGCAGCACGGCCGCGGGCGGGGTCTTCACCTCGAAGGAGAAGGTGCGGTCTTCATAAATCGTAATCACGGTCGGAAGGATCTGGCCGGCCTTGTCCTGCGTCGCCGCATTAAAAGCCTTGCAGAATTCCATAATCGCCACGCCATGCTGGCCGAGGGCCGGACCGAGCGGCGGCGAGGGCTTCGCCGCAGCGCCATCGATCTGGACCTTGACCACTGCCTTGACTGGTTTGTTTGCCATTACTTCGCCTCCCCGGCTGTCTGCTGGGCATCGGGCTCATAGGGTTCCACGTCCTCGAAGTCCAGCTCCACCTGGGTATCGCGTCCGAAAACGCTGATCATGATGCGCACTTTGCGGCGTTCCATTTCGATCTCTTTGACCTTGCCGATGGCGTCGGAGAAGGGGCCGCGGATCACCTTGACGGTGTCGCCGACGGCGTAATCCATCTCGACCTCGGGCTCTTCCTGAGCCATGCGTGAGAAGATGGCATTGATCTCGGGGTCGGTCAGCGGCTGCGGCGCATCCGCCGAGCCGATGAAGCCGATAACACCCTGGATCTGCCGGATCGCATGCCGGTTATTGTTGGTCAGGTTCATCTTGACCAGCACATAGCCCGGATACATCTTCTTCTGCACAGTCTTCTTCTTGCCCTTGACCGTCTCAACCTTGGTCTCGTAAGGCACGAGGATCTCATCTACATCCTCGCCGAACTTGCCGAGCGCGCGCATGTGCTTGAGGGTCTGGCTGACCTTCTCCTCATAGCCGCTCAGCGCGTGCAGCACGTACCAGCGCGAATGCCTTAATCCATCCATTGTCATTCCGCCTTACTGCCCCATGGGGGTGCTTGGCAAGATGAAATTCTTGAAAACCAAGCCCACCACCAGGTCGTAGACCGACACAACCACCATCAGGAAGATGCAGAAAATGAACACCACCATGACCGACTGCACGAGCTGCTTGCGATCGGGAAAGGTGATCTTCTTCCACTCATATTGCAGAGTGCTGTAATAGTGCTTAAGAGCGTCAGAAAGCGAGGGTTTAACCCCCGAATCCGGACTGCTTGCCTTTTCCGCCGCCATTTAAATCTCCACTCCACAGGCCGGCGGCTTTGCCGCTGGCCACTGCACCACAATTGACTCCCGGCCCAGAAAGGAAATGGCAGGCCCAGAGGGATTCGAACCCCCATTCCTGGTTTTGGAGACCAGTGTTCTGCCGTTGAACTATAGGCCTACGCCGGGCGCCACTGGCGCAGCAGTTTACTTGGTTTCCTTGTGCAGCTTCGTGCAGCGGCAGAAGCGGCAGTACTTCCTGAGCTCCAGCTTATTGGGCGTATTCACCTTGTTGCGGGAGCTGTAATAGTTGCGCTGCTTACATTCCTCGCAGGCGAGAATCGCCCGAATACGCTTTTCACCCTTCTTCTTTGCCATCTTCCGCCACCTTTAATCTGCCGGGACGGGCGGGGCCGGGCCCCGCCGTTCCCAAGCATGCTTAAGCGAGAATCTTGTCGACAACACCCGCACCGATGGTACGGCCGCCCTCGCGAATCGCGAAGCGCATACCTTCTTCCAGGGCCACGGGCTGAATCAGCTGCGCGGTGATCATGACGTTATCGCCAGGCATCACCATCTCCACACCCTCGGGCAGCTCCACGTTGCCCGTCACGTCTGTCGTACGGATGTAGAACTGCGGACGGTAACCCTTGAAGAAGGGCTTGTGGCGGCCGCCTTCATCCTTCTTCAGGACGTAGACGTTAGCCGTAAAGTGCGTGTGCGGCTTGATCGAGTTCGGCTGGCAGATAACCTGGCCGCGCTCGATGTCCTTCTTGTCGACGCCACGGAGGAGCAGACCGACGTTGTCGCCAGCCATACCCTCGTCCAGCAGCTTGCGGAACATCTCAACGCCGGTGCAAACCGACTCCTTGAGCTCTTCCTTCAGGCCGACGATCTGGACCTTGTCACCCACGTGAACCTTACCGCGCTCGATACGGCCGGTGGCCACGGTACCGCGGCCGGTGATGGTGAAGACGTCTTCAACCGGCATCAGCAGCGGCATGTCGACCTCGCGAACGGGGTCGGGGATAAAGGTATCCAGGGCGGTCATCAGCTCAGCGATGCACTTGGTCTCAGCGCTGTTGGGGTCGTCAGACTGCAGCGCGGCAACGGCGGAACCACGGATGATCGGGGTGTTGTCGCCGGGGAAACCGTTCTTGGTCAGGACCTCACGTATCTCCTCTTCAACAATCTCGATGATCTCGGGGTCGTCCACCAGGTCAACCTTGTTCAGGAAGACCACCAGGTGGGGAACGCCGACCTGACGCGCCAGGAGCACGTGCTCCTTGGTCTGGGGCATAACGCCCGAGGACGCGTCGACCACGAGGATACCGCCGTCCATCTGCGCGGCGCCGGTGATCATGTTCTTGACATAGTCAGCGTGGCCCGGGCAGTCCACGTGGGCGTAGTGACGGTTGTCGCTCTCGTACTCCACGTGGGCGGTCGCAATCGTGATGCCGCGCGCCTTCTCTTCCGGCGCCTTGTCAATTTCGTCGAAGGGGACGAACTTTCCGCTGTACTTCGTCGCCTGCGTCTTGGTAATAGCAGCCGTCAGCGTAGTCTTGCCGTGGTCGACGTGACCGATGGTTCCAACGTTGACGTGCAGCTTATTACGCTCGAATTTTTGCTTAGCCATTAAAGCACCTCGAGTGGTTACTCTCCCGGTCACCCACCGGTTGGGGGAGCTTTGTAGCCTGCTCAGGCTGCTGGCACCGCCAGCGCTCAACCTTCCAGCGGCTGGGAGAAGCCGGAATTCCGGCACGCAGCAGCATCGCCGCGCTTAACTCGCCGGGTCCGCACCAGCCGTACTGAAGAGCGTAAAGAGAGCCCACAACCAGGATTGAACTGGTGACCTCGTCCTTACCAAGGACGCGCTCTACCATCTGAGCTATGTGGGCGCGAACGGGTAGTTTAACACAGGGTCAAAGCCCCGTGCAATACCCTTGTTTAGCTTTCCGGCACGCAACGCGGGTGAAAAATGCCCGGTGCAGCGCCGAATCGCCTGCAGGACCCGGATTATAGACCAAACTCAGCTCTCCGGGAAGTCGGCACCCACCGTCACCTCCTCAAAGCGGTCAAAGTCCCGGGCCAGCAGCTCCAGCTTCCCGCGCGCACCGCGTAAAGCCGCCTTGCCCAGAAGCAGACGCAGCGGCGGCTCGGGGCCATTCACGGCTTCAATGATCGCATGGGCGGCGCGGACCGGATCGCCGGCCTGGTTACCGCTGTTGCGGCGGAGGTTTGTCCGGTTGGCCCCGGCCGTCTCGGCATAATCCCCTATGACCACTTCACTTTCGTTGGCCGACCTGCCGGCCCAGTCAGTCCTGAAACCGCTGGGTTCAACGATCGTGACACCGATCCCAAGCGGAGAGACTTCCTTCCAGAGAGCCTCGGATAGACCCTCCACCGCGTACTTGGTGGCATTGTAGAAGCCAACTGCCGGGAAACTCGACAGGCCGCCGATTGATGAAATGTTGACAATGTGACCACTGCGGCGCTGGCGCATACCGGGCAGAACCAGCTGGGTCATGCGCGCGAGGCCCCAGAAGTTAATCTCGAACATCCGCCGCACTTCTTCATCCTCGCTCTCCTCAACCGCGGCAAAGTAGCCGATCCCGGCGTTGTTGACCAGGACATCGATCCGGCCAAAATGCGCTTCTGCCTGCTCAACAGCCTGGCGGCACTGCTCTTGGCTGGTCACGTCGAGCGGCAGAAGCAGGGCCTTGCCTGCTGAGGCGGCTTCGCCAAACTCCTCCAGGCTAGCAGTATCCCGAGCGGTAATGGCGACCCGCTGGCCACCGACCAGCAGTTGCCGGGCCAGTTCGCGGCCAAACCCAGTTGAGCAGCCGGTGATAAACCAGACTTTTTCGTGTTGAGGCATATCTTCTCCTGCAGGGGAAAGGATGAGGCTGACTGCGGCGCCAGCGCGCTGCATTAGCTTAAGGTTAATCAATACCTATCCAGATCCTGGTTTCACTTACTTCAATCTGGTGAGCGAGACAACGCCGCAGCGATTACTAGTTGTCTGAGCCGAAGAAGCGTCTCATAGCTGCAAAATAGAATCCCAGAAATGGATCTGTTGGCTGTTTGCTGAAGCCGGTTCGGGCGCGATAGGCCCACTTCAGACTGGCGACGGGCTCGTTTCCATTTGGGCCGTAACGCTCAAGTTCTTCCGGTGTCATCTGCCACATTGAGGCCCCGTGATCGTAAAGCCAGCAGTAGCGAGCCTCAGGTAGCGCTTCGTGCATTGCCTGCAGCTGGGCATAGAAATGGTCAGCCCGGTATTTGGCCGACTTGTCGGCGTAGGCGCTGCCAAGGTCCTGGTCGCCGAAGATCTCCGGCCTGCCCGCCCAGTGCGCCTGTACCGACTTGCTTTCTACTCGCCGCCAGAAGGCGGTCGGGGCGGGATTCAGTGCCAGGTTGCGCCGGTGGTCCCAGTCGATCCCGTGGGTTTCGCTATGCGCGTCGAGCGCCGCCCTCGCGGCATTGGCCTCATCCTGGACGATCCTGCTTAGATTGAAACCAGCCAGTTTATAGCTGGTCTGGCTGCGCTCCTCGCCAATAATCAGGTTGTCGGCTGCATTTCTGCTGCCAGCGGCCATGCCGGCAAACCAGTCCCCATAGAAGCGGTAGTTCGGGCTGTCATGGCGCGCCAGATGGGGAAGGAGGATTACTGTAAGGTCTGGATACTCCTCCTCCAACTTTTGCATCAACTGTTTTCCACGCTCAAAAACCCGATTGGCGGTGGCCGCCTCATCATGCACGGATTGCGCATAGAAACCCAGCATTGTGCGGGGCTGCTTCTTGGATATCACCGGCTCCATGTCCAGGACCAGGCCACGCAGACCGCACTCGCGGGCATACCGGGCCATGCTGCCGAAGCTCTTGATCAGGCTGTTCCAGGCTGCGTCGTCAAAGACATCCGAAAAGTCCGGGCCATTGCCACGACGGTTTTGAATGATCAGGAAATTCTCACCAATGCCGGCTTGTTTTAGTCGCCGAATGCAGTCCTTGAAAGCCTCCAAGTCGGCGGCGCTGGCCGGGTTGTCGCCAAACAATAGCTGTCCGTGGTCAAACATGAAGCCGTCCAGCCCGGTGAGTGCCCACTCGTTAGCATGGTCGGCCGCATAGGCCGGGTTCATCGTGCTGTAGGAAAGCAGCCGGGTAGGGGAGTCGAGCGGCCTGATGGAGTCAAGGTCAGGTCTCAGTTCCAGAAGCTCGAGCTCATCAAAGGCTACGCTGCCTTTGGCACCGTTGTATACGAGATAGAGATCCACTGTCTTGATGGCCTTGGCCCTGCCGGGTTCATTTTTCACATACGCCGGCCAGATATAGCCGCTGAGGTGCAGCCAGCCGCCCGGCTTGCCATCAAGATCCTGGGCGTCGCCCTGCTTTCCAAAGAAAGCAGACTGAGTGCTCTCGCTCCCGTCCACATAGGTGATGCGAAACTGGGCACCATAAGTCAGCGCCTGCTTGCCGCGTCCCCTGGGAGCTTTTAGCTCTCGACTGTAAAGCGAGAAAAAGAGAGGTTGCGCGGTGTCCTGGTTGAGCTCAAGGCGCTGATGCGCGCCGCAGCCGCTGGCCAGCTGCGGGTTGGCGATTACAAGTGCGGCGCTGCCTTCCATCCCGGCGTCGTTGTCGCGCAGGTATCCTTGTTCAATCTCCTGAGGCCAGCTCTCCCAGTTTGCCGCGCGCTTGCCACGCCCTGCCTCCTCGAAACCGGAGTTCAGCAATCCTGCGGACTGCCCTGGGAAAACAGCTTCGTTTCCGCCTGACGCTTTGGCGGTGCCGGATGCGAGTACAAGAAGATACAGAGATGCAGACAGGGAAAAGGCTGCAAGGACTTGTTTGTAAATGTCCAGGGAAGGTCGGCGCTTGCTTGCAGCAAAGTGGAAATTCGGCATGTAACTGAAGACCCCCGCGTCTGCAGTCTGTTCAGTCTAACCCCGACCGCGGCGAAGGAGATGAAGTGGAGCGGGAGACGGGAATCGAACCCGCGTGACCAGCTTGGAAGGCTGGAGCTTTACCATTAAGCTACTCCCGCGCGCGGACCAGCATTATACCCGCGACTCGCCCCAGCTTGAAGCAGGAGTTGCTTCAAGCTGCAGTTCTAGTGTCCAGCAAGTCAGCTCAAGTCGTTCACCATCTGCCAAAGCCGTGCCAGACCTGCTATCGTATGCCAGTGTCATTTCAGCGCAAGGAAGCAACTATCCCGGACCTCATGCAGAGCGTGCGCCGCACGGTTCACGCACGCATGGCCCGTCCCGGCCAGGATCAACGCCTTGAGGGTCCGCTGTTCACGTTTCTGATCGGGGCCGGCTTCAGCCTTTCCGCCGGCGTGCCTTCAACCGGTCACCTGACCAGCGCACTTGAGTTGTTCAGGCACTGGATCGACAAGCTTGACCGCGGGGAAGTGCTAGATGACAACGCCGACCCCCCGGAGAGACTTGACTGGGAACATATCTTTGAAGTAACACGTAGCCGTCCTCCCGGACCGGCTTCCAGTTACTACGAGCTGATGGATCAGGTCCTGCCGCTGCCCCCTGCGCGCCATGACTTCATTACTGCTGCAATTCAATGGGCCGCCAACAGCCATCTGCAAATGACGGAAGAGAGCATCCTGCTTGCTGCGATTCTGATCGCTGGATCGCGAGGATTCTCGGGCAGCATCAGGCCGACGCAGGAGTCGCCCCTGGCCACGAGCTTTGCGCGTCATGTCTTCACCACGAACTTTGACGAGCTGATGCCGCTGACTTTTTACATCGGCAACCGCCCGGCGGATATCGTGGACAGTGTCAGCTATCGCATGATTGACGACACGCCGGAGTTTCCAACTGTCGTATATCTGCACGGCAGGCACCTGCACTATGACCTCAAGAACACGCCCGAAGAGCTAAAGTACCGCTATCTGGGGGAAGAAGGCCATCAGGCGGATCTCTTTGCGCAGTTTCGCCGGGTTCTGCGCCGGACCGGCCTGATCGTCATTGGTTACAGCGGTGCAGAGGATCGGGTCATGGAAGTCATTGAGGACGCTCTCAATGATCCGCACAGCCTGCCCTATGGGCTCTGGTGGAGCGGATACAGCAGTCGTGAAAGCCTCAGCCGCCGCGCCCAGCAGCTGATCGATAACTCCCCGCGCGCCGCCTATATCCTTCCTGCCGCTGGCGAGAAGCTGCCGGCTCTCAGGGTGATGGAGCAGATCTGCGAAGGGGTCGGGCTGGATTCACTTGAAGCGCGGATTGACTGGGTTGACCGGGCCCAGCGTATCTCTCGTGCGACTGAGCCACTTTTGACCCAGGCCCTCGAGTCAATTCGCGCCTTTCTGCGCGAGGCACGCCAGACATACTTTCATAACTATTCCGTCAGTGCCCTGGAAGAAGCCATGCGCGTCTGGGACCGCCGCATGCGCGGCTTTGTTGAAAAGGTCCAGGACATCCAGCCGCAGCTCGCAGCAGAAGTCCTGAACATCGTCAGCCTGATCCTGCGGCACATCCGCCGGCTCGATGACGCGCTGGATGCTGCCAACCTGACCCTGGCGATAGCAAGCAAGTACGGTCTGGACGCCGAAGCCGCGGACGCCCACTGGCACCTGTCCCAGCTTGCTCTGCGTGAAGGCCAGGATGAAAAGGCCGAGCAGCATATGCAGCTCGCACTGGAACACGCGACTCGCGCCGATTATGCGATTCCGGCCGGCAACGCTCACTTCGGGCTTGGTGATCTGGCCTTGAAAGCGGGGCGAGCGCTTGACGCCCTGCAGCACTATCAGGCCGCCCTTGAGCGCCACGAGCACATTGGCGATACGCTGGGGGTGGCTAACGGCTATGAAGCCGAGGGTGACGTGTACCTGCAGCTGCGCAGGCTGCCAGAAGCGCAGGCCAGCTACGAGCGGGCTCTCGAGCTGCATCGTGAAGCAAAGAGTTCACTGGGGGAAGCGAATGATCTGCAAGGATTAAGCGCCGTAGCTCTGCTTTTGGGTCAGACTGAACTGGGCGTCAACCTGTACCACCAGGTCGAAGAAATCATGACCAGAATTGCTGCTCCGGACGACCAGGCTGACGTCCATCTCAATCATGCCGCCTACCAGCTCCTGGCGGGCAATCGTGAGCCGGCCATTGCGGCTCTTCAAAAGGCCCGGGAAATCCATCCATCGCGCCAGTGTGATCTGCTGCTGGCGCATGCCAACTGGCTCGGTGGTGACCGGAGGGTGCTTGGCGAGTACCGCAGAATCCTGGAGGAAAAGGGCCCGCTGGAGAAGGACGAAATGCTCTATCTGGAGCAGCTCATTGCTGCGGGTAGGACATCCCGGGAAGACGTTGAAGAGCTGCTGCGGGAACTAAACCAGGGCGAGATGTTTGCGGATCCGTCACCCGGCTAATCTCAGACAGACTGTTCAATCTCTGCGGCGAAGCACAGGCTCAAAAGGGCAAGCATGAGCAGGCGAAGGGAAGGCGGGGAATTGAATGACTGATCTGGCAGTGTGGGAGCCGGTGTTGAAAATGGAGGGAGGTGGATTCGAACCACCGTACGCATAGCGAACAGATTTACAGTCTGCCTCCTTTAACCACTCGGACATCCCTCCACATTTCAAAGACAGGCATCCATTGATACCCGCTGTTGTCCGTCTTGCAATCGAAACCACTGCCGCGATTTCAAGAGGAAGAAAGCCGGCGATCCGGCTCGAACGGACGACCTGCTGATTACAAATCAGCTGCTCTGCCAACTGAGCTACGCCGGCGTGTCAGACAGGGATTCTAAAGATACCCGCAAAATAACGGGCTGTCAACAGCTTTGAGCAACTGTGGGGGCAGCCCTGCCGGGGGCCCGGCTCACAAGACTTGAATTTATCTGCCTGAGCGCTAAAATCCTTCGGTGGCCCTTGCGGCCAATCTTGAGCAGACTGGAGAAACAATGATGCGCCACCTGATTGCACTCGTCACTGTGCTTGCCTTGCTGCAGATAGCCGGCTGCAACGAAGCCGCTGACACAGCCGAAACGACGGAGCGCGGCGGAGCTAATGCTGTCGGCGTTGCCGAGAAGATGAGCGGCGGTACAGTCGGAGATGCCGATGCTGATTCGGGCGAAAGCAGCGACAGCGCTGAGGGTGGCGAGTAACTCTTGCGGCTATTCAACCTCGTTTTGCCGCGTATTCAATAATACGTGCAAAGCCTGGCCAGCGGCGTTATACTCAGGTGTAGCGCCAAGCGCACTGCAAGTTCTTATCTCGGAGGAAGCGAAGGTGGAAATCTCCGTCTATGGCGCGGCTGGTTGCCCGCGAATGGCCATGGTAACTGAGTTCATCTCTGCCGGCGGGGCTCAGGTCCGGCAGCGAGATATTGAGAGCGAGCCTCTCAGCCAGGATTTGCTTGAGCGCCTCATTGCCTTTGAGCAGGACCTTGAGTTCAGTTCAGATTCAGATAACCCTGCCGCGTTGCCCGTCAGCGGGCAGGATGCGTCTCCCGACACTGAAATTGCCAGGCTGCGCCAGCTGCTGAGGGATCGTCCATCGACCTTGTCGATTCCTCTGGCTGTACGCGGGTCACGAGTGGTGCTGGCTTCCAGCACGGACCGGATCCAGAGCCTGATGTACTAAACCCCGCTGCGCGGGTGGCCAAAAGAGGCCAGTTGCTTACTGGAGGGCCAGCAATCATTGGCGCCACTGACAAGGTGGCGCCTGTTTTTTGTTTCGTCAGGTTCTTTGCCGCTACCGCTGGCCGGCAGCAGACCTATCTGCCGCTAATGAAGCCCCCCCTGGTGTGCTGTGCCGTCTACTGCAGAAGCGGTAGCACTGAGGGCAGGTCTGCCACTGCCTCCAGGGTCGCCATCGGCACATCGTTGTGATAGCGGGGCTGCTGGATTCGGTAGGGTTCAGCAAGCACCCGAACCGTTTTCATACTTACCCGGTTGGCCGGCCAGATGTCGTTGTCGAGCCGGTCCCCGACCATAGCTGTTTCAGCAGGCAAGACCCCAAGCGCCGAGCAAGTGTTGACGAAGAGTCGCGTATCAGGCTTATAGAGACTTTCCCGGGCGCTGATGCTGACGTGCTGAAAGAAACCATCTATTTGATGAAACTCCATCCAGCGTTCGGCCTCGACAAAATTCTGGCTGATTACGGCCAGCCGATAATGCGCAGCCAGTTCCTCCAGCAACTCATGTACCCCTGGAAACAGCGGGTTAAGCCGGCGAAACTCGTCCGGGTCGTGCAGATGCGACAGCACTGCCGGCACTGTACTCTTCAGCACCGCGTCGTAGTGCTCTCGGCTGCCACCGGTTATTCGCCAAATTATGCTGCGGGTCAGAGACGGGCAGTAGCTGTGAATCACTGCTGTTGCTTCGTCCAGGACGCGCTCCAGATCAACTTCGTAGCCCAGCTCATTGAGCTTGCTGACCACCAGGTTCCAGTGAAAGAGCTCGGAAGGGTAGTCGTCCCACAACGTTGAGCCCAGATCGAAACAGATCGCCCTGATCACTGGCGCTCGCCCGCCTGCGCAGCATTGTGCATCTTCTGGGCCAGGGTCAAAGCTCCACGTATGTGCTTCTGGAAGTCCGGCAACAGATTCTGATTACGCAGGACTGCCGCTGGATGCAGCGTGGGTACAAAGGTCAAGCCGGCTTTGTTGACCGGGCGTCCCATCACTTCGGTGATCTTCAGGTTCGGGCCAACCAGCAGGTTCAGGCTAAAGCGGCCAAGGGTGACGATCAGGCGTGGTCGCACAACCGCCAGCTGGGCATGCAGGAAGTGGCTGCAGGCGGTTATCTCCTCGGGGAGCGGATCGCGATTGCTCGGTGGCCGGCACTTTACGACGTTGCAGATGAAGACGTCCTCCTCCTGCCAGCCGGATTCCCGGATAGTGCGGCGCAAAAGCTGCCCGGAGCGCCCGACAAAGGGCCGGCCCTGCAGGTCTTCGTCGCCGCCGGGGCCTTCGCCCACAAATGCCACCAGCGACTGGGCGGATCCCTCCCCTGGCACAGCGTTGGTCCGGCCTTCACACAGCGGACAGGCTGTGCAGACCCGCACCTGGGCGGCGATCTGCTCAAGGATGGAACTGGCGGAGTCGGGCATCGGAAAGAGTTTAGCGTCAGTGCAGGCGCTAAAGTAGAAGCCCGGTATCAGCCGGCCAGACCAGGGAGGTAGAAGAATGAAACTAATCGTCAATGGCGCACTTGTGTTGTGTCTGCTGTTCACACTGCTGCTTGGCGCCTGCGGTGGTGGTGGCGGCGGCTTCAGCGATGATGGATCGTCGGCCGGCATGTTGACGCGAATCAACGCCGTCCGTACTGGCTCAGGCAACGCCGCACTTGTCAGCAACGCGGGCTTGCAGAGCATCGCGCAGACGCACGCTGACTACATGGCTGGCATTACAACGCTTAAGCCGACCAATGTCGCCGGCACCGATCTGCTGATAGTTGTTCAGGACGCCGGCTTTGGTGGAAACGGGCGGATTCTTTCCAGTGGCCAGTCCGAAGGTGAGGTCTTTACGCGTTTGCAGAACAACAGCGCCAACGCCGCGATCTTCAATGGTGCGGCCTACACCGTCGCGGGAATCGGCTATTCCACCTCGGCCTCGAGCCAGTGGTGGTGCATCCTCGTATCAGAAACTGCGGCTCCCTAACTACCTGCTTCAGCCTGAAAGAGGCTGCAGGGCCGCGGTCGAGGGAGTCAACTGGAAATCCTGAAAAGCCATGCCGCTTTGGGCTCAAGGCCCGGCGGCATGGCTCCGATATAGGTCTTGTCCGCGAAGGTGAGTTCAAGGAGGAACTAAGAAATGCCTGAGCCTCAGCCACACAGCAAAGCTGTCAACCGGCGTAAAGCCCAGCCTGCAGAGGCGGTGAGCACTGTAAGTGCCGACCAGCCCTCAACAGTTCCCCCTGACTCTAAGCGTAAGCCCAGCAAGCGTCCGACCATGGGACTTCTGTCCGCCAGTGCCGATTGCACTCTGGCGCGCCACTGGCCCAGGATGCGCTTCGCTGGATAGTGCGCGGTTGGCTTCGCGGTTTAAGCTGCCAACCATCCACTTATCTCCCCAAACTGCCCGGCGCCTGGCGCCGGGTTTTTTGTTAGCTGGTGATAGCTGAGCAGCGCATGGACTCATCCGCTCCAGACCGGCAGCCTACGGGTTCGGCAGAGCGTTTCCGAAGTTGTAGCCGATCGTGGTCAGGTCAGCCTCGTTGATCTCCCCATCGGCATTGGTGTCAAACCAGGCGCGGAAGGACTGATCGCTGGCAGGCAGGCCAACAAGCGGCTTTAGGGCGGTATTGTCATCAGCGTTGACGATTCCATCGCCGTTGACGTCGCCCACAAGAGAGTAAACGAGCACCGGAACAGCTGCAGAATCCACCGTCACCTGGCGTCGCTTGGCCCGCATGCTGACGTCGTGCTGGGCGTTGTTCAGCCCATCAAGGGCGAGCAGCAGGTCGTCGAAGGGCGCGGTCAGACTGGTGGCGACGACGTTTCCATCCACCAGCAGCTCAACCTGGTCAGCATCGCCGGCTGTGGCAGCACTGAGAGTCAGCGACACCGCATCCGACACGCGATAGAGCTGGTTAGGTGCCACGCCAACCACGGTCACCGTCAGCGGAGCCACGACATCAATGTTCAGTTCATTGCTCAGCAAGCCATCGGCGTTTTCAAGGCTGACAGTGTGGGGGCCAAGTGTGAGGGCATCCAGAGTAAAGGTCGCCTCGCCCTCAGCCCAGTTTCCAACAGCCTGCTCCACGCTTCCGTCAAGGTATATCTTGCCGGCCAGGGCGTCAAAGTTGTTACCACTGAGGGTCAGGACCTCGCCGGTCTGCGGGCTAAGGATGTCCACGGCGGTCAGCTGAGGAAGTATCTGAAGCGGCAGGCTGTTGCTCTGAACGGTCAGAACGGTTACCGACACCTCGCCATCGACCGCATTAGATGGCAGAGTAAAACTGATCTCGCCATCAGCCCAGGCGCTAACCTGCGCGCTGAGGTCTGCGGCATCAATGTTCAGAGTCGAAGCATCCTGACTGGCTCCAAAGTTGAAACCGCTTACCACCACCACATCACCGGCAAACTGCTTGTCAGGAGTTACTGCTGTGACAATCGGGTTCAAGATGGTCAGTGTCTCGGTCTGGGCCAGAGTGCTGTCGATGGAGATGGCTACCGGTCCGTCGAAGGAGCCCGCCGGCACCTCAGCCACGATCTCGGTGTCGGTCCAGGTTACGACCGCGCCCTCAATCGGCGGTCCGGAGAGAGCTGTGAACAAGACCTTGTCAGTCAGTGCATCATAGGTGCCGAAGGTGTCGCCGGTTATGGTCACTTCATCGCCATAGTAGGCTTCGGTAGGCGAGAGAGTCGCGACATTGTGACCGTGTACGGTCCAGCTGATCTCGTTGCTGGGGTAGCTTTCCTGATCGGAGGTGTCCAGCACGGTTACCCGATAGAAGTATGTCGTTCCGACTTCGGCGTCGAACAAGTCATCAAAGACAACATCCGGACCTGCCGCCGGCTGGCTGATCGGGTTACCCCCGTTCACACGCAAAGACGGGTCAATCAAACCGTCAGGTCCCGGATCGGGTATGGACTGCGTATCGCGATAGAGGTAGTAGCCGGCAACCGCCGGATCGTCGACGAAGCCCCAGGTCAGGCGCAGGCCCACAGGGGCACCTGAAACGGCCTTGCCCAGTTCGCCAGCCTTACGCAAAACCGGCGCGCTCAATGCCGACCGGCCCGGCTGCCCGGCACCGGATCCGATGGATCCAGCGCCGCTGCAACTGGCGACTGTCAGGGCAAGGAGTGTGACTACTGCCAGGAGCAGCTTCCGTGCCATTCCGCTTGCAGAAAGTGTCATCCGCTAATCCTACCGTAAAGCGAGGCTTTGCTGTTCAAAAGGAATCTGGAGGGACGGCCCGCACAGCCGTCCCTCCCGTAGCTTCTGCTAGATCTGACCGACGCCGGTCAGGTTGGGGGATCCCAGGACAATCGCGACGTTGCCGCCGCTGGTAGCCTGGTCCTGGTTGCTGCCGACGCTGGCATCACTCACTGTTACGCGAACTGCTCCAGAGCTGGCTCCGGCCGGGACTGTTACCACGATCTGGTTATTGGCCCAGCTGACGATGGAAGTCGCGTCGACACCGCTGCCGCCAAGGAAGCGCACCACACTGCCGCCTTGTGTGTTGCCGAAACCTGAGCCGTTGATGGTCAGGTTCTCGCCAATAACGCGGCGGGAAGGCGTGATGCTGCTGATGGTCGGGACGACGTCAAATCCCACGCCGTTGGAGACCTTGGAGTCATCGCGGTTGACCACAATATTGCCGTCAACTGCGGCGGCCGGGATGGTGATCGTGATCGCCCCATTGGCCCAGCTGCTGACGCTGGCCGTAACGCCGTTAACAGTCACGCTGCTGGTTCCCTGGGTACTGCCGAAGTTGGTGCCGTTTACAGTCACGCTTGAACCCGTGTTGCCACTGCTGACACTCAGCGTGTTGATGTGCGGCAGGATAATGAAGTCCTTCAGGTTGCTGTCGTTGCCGGCAACTGAGACCTTCACGCTCACGGTCTTGCCCACCGCCGCGGCGGGAACCTTGACTTTGATGCTGCCGGTCGTCCACATAGCCTCGTCGATGTCGGCCGGCTGCGCCTGAGTGGAGCCGAAGAAGACCTGGGTGTTGCTGCCGCCGCTGCTCGGGGGTGGACCAAAGTCGTTACCGCTGATGGTGATGTACTGGTTCTGGACCCAGTCCTCGGTCGGGTTCAACGTGGCAATGCTCGGCTCGATATAGTCGAAGCTCGCCGCGGAGTTGACCTGAACCGTACCAATCTTCACACCAATCGGGCCGTTGGATGCGCCATAAGGCACCAGCGCCTTGATCTGCGAGGGCGACCAGAATGTGATCGTGGTGGCTTCAACATTTGTTGTACCGCCAGAGTTGGTGAAGAAGACCTTGTCACCGTTCTGCGACTGGCCAAAGTTTGTGCCGTTGATCGTCACCTCAACACCAATGCCACCGCTGGCCGGTGTGAAGCCACTAACCGAGTGCAGAGCAATGGTGATGCTGATCTGGTTGCTGAAGTCAGACTCGTCGTTGGTGTCGTTTACCACCGTCATTCTGTAGAAATAGGTGTTACCAACCGGCGGGTTGAAGATGTCATCGAAGGTCAGCGTCTGGGTGCCAGTGCCTGACTGGTCAATCTTGACCCCGCCGTTGATCCGCTTTGCCGACAGCCCCGCAGGGTCGCCGGAAGGCAGAGACGCGGTGTCGCGATAGATGTAATAACCGGTGGCTTTGGCGTCGTTAACACGCGTCCAGGAAACCTTGACGCCAACGGGGACGCCACTGGCATCACGGATGACGTCCAGCGCCATGCCGTCACCCTGAACATGGTCTGATGCTATCGGACCGGTAGGCTCAGGGTTTTCGCCGGGCCTGGGGTTTCCTCCCGGATTCAGCACAATGCCACTGGTGCCGCCGCCGCCGCATCCGGTCAGCAGGAGGACCAGGAGGGATAAAAAGAGAACACGGTTGAGCATAGCTCGCACCTTCCGCAGTGGGTTTACCGTGCCATTTCTGGCTCTGGCAAGCGTGGCTTGCCACCGACACCAAGCAATCATAACGGATTTCAAGCGACAATCAGAGCAAATTTAGGCGATTTTTCATGGGTCCAGCCTCAAGATTCTTGAATTCCTGCCGGAGTATTGGGTCCCAGTGTCTCAGTTGGACCGCTTTTTAGCTCTTGCGTCTGGCACATACCCATACCGGGTATAGCTACGCGGATATAATGAAGCGCTCTAGGGGAGTACAGGACATGACTTTAGTCGTGGTCACAGGCGGAGCCGGTTTTATCGGCTCGCACCTGGTTACCCAGCTCATTGAGCGCGGTTATCAGGTCCGGGTGCTGGACGATCTGTCCACCGGCAACGAACAGAATCTGCGGGAAGTACGCGAGCGCGTCACCTTTGTGCGCGGCTCTGTAACTGATGTAGGCCTGTGCAAGAAGGTCTGCGACGGTGCGCGCTATGTCTGGCACCTCGCCGCACTGGGCTCAGTGCCGCGCAGTCTGCGCGATCCCCTCGACAGCAACCAGGCCAATGTTGTTGGAACTCTCAGCATCCTGTGCGCCGCGCGGGAAATGGGAGTAGAGCGCGTCGTCTTCGCCTCCAGCAGCAGCGTGTATGGCCGTAATGCCAACCTGCCGCAGAGCGTAGGCGACAAGCTGGAGCCTGCCTCGCCATATGCGGTGACCAAAATGACCGGCGAGCAGTACATGCGCGTTTTCTATGAGTGCTTTGGCATCGAGACTGTGGCGCTGCGCTACTTCAATGTCTATGGCCCGCGCCAGGATCCTGAAAACCCCTATGCCGCTGTCATACCGAGCTTCGTGCGCAGCCTGATCTCTGGCCAGCCCCCGCACATTGAGGGCGATGGCGAGCAGAGCCGTGACTTCACGTTCATAGACGACTGCGTTCAGGCCACCATCAAGGCGATGACCGCTCCGGCGGCAGCTGGCAAGGTTTACAACGTTGCCTGCGGCAACCAGACCACGATTAACCGCCTGTATCAGATTGTCAGCGAACTGCTGCAGTCCGAGATCAAGCCTGAGTACATCGACCCGCGGCCAGGCGACATCCGTCACAGTCGCGCAGATATCGGAAACACTCTGTCTGATCTCGGATACCAGCCGGCCTTTACCCTGGAAAGCGGCCTTGAACAGGCAATTCCGTGGTACCGCGACTATTTCGCGGGCCGCAAGAGTCTGAAAGTCGTAGATAGTCGCGAACGTACCGGCACAGCCTGAGAAGCCGCAGCAACCTGTCGCGGGCTGCTGGCTGGCGGCCTGCTGGCGTATAGGATAATTCCCGCCCTATGAAGCAGCTTGCAGACCGCATTGAAAGCCGCGAGGCCCTCATCGGCGTCGTTGGCCTGGGCTACGTCGGCCTACCTTTGGCAGAACTCTTCGCCCGTAAGGGCTACAAAGTCCTGGGCTTTGACGTCTCTGACGACCGCGTTGACCAGATTAACCGTGGCGAAAACTATATCGATGACGTTCGCGACGAAGACCTGAAGTCGGCCGTCAGCGCGGGCCTGCTCAGCGCGACTACAGATATGTCGCGGCTCGCGGAGTGCGACTGCCTCAGCATCTGCGTTCCGACTCCGCTTGGCAAGACCAAGGAGCCGGATCTCAGCTACATCCACGCCGTGGTCGTTGAGCTGAAGAAGTACGCCCGTGCCGGTCAGCTGCTCGTGCTGGAGTCAACAACCTACCCTGGTACGACGGACGATGAGATGGCTGCACCACTGATCGCCGAGCATCCGGAGTGGGAAATCGGCAGGGATATCTTTATTGCTTTCAGCCCTGAGCGCGTCGACCCGAGCAACCCCGTCTACAAGACCGAGAATACGCCGAAGGTGGTTGGCGGCTACACGGCCGCCTGTTCCGAGTTGTCACGTCTGCTGTATTCGCAGGTGATCTCCCCGGTTCACACCGTGAGCGGCACAATGACCGCCGAGCTGGTCAAACTGCTGGAGAACACCTATCGCAACGTCAATATTGCCTGGGCAAATGAATTCGCCATGATCTGCCGCCGCCTGGGCGTGGATGTGTGGGAGATTATCCAGGCCGCCAGCACCAAGCCCTTCGGCTTCCAGGCCTTCTATCCGGGGCCGGGCCTGGGCGGGCACTGCATCCCGATCGACCCACAGTATCTGGCCTGGAAGATGCGTGCCTTGAATTTCCCAAGCCGCATGATCGAGGTCTCGGATCAGGTCAACAGTGGCATGCCGCATTATGTTGTGCATCTGGTTATGGAGACCCTGAACGAGCAGTCCATCGCCCTCAAGGGCAGTTCGATTGCCTGTCTGGGAGTCGCCTACAAGGCCAATGTGGACGATGTGCGCGAGAGCCCGGCGCTTGATGTAATGTTTGAGCTGCAGAAGCGTGGGGCAAACATCAGCTACCACGATCCCTTTGTGCCCTCAATCCGCCTCGGCTCCGAGACTCTGAGCAGCCACGTCATGACTCCGGACTATCTTGCCGGTGCTGATCTGGTGCTGGTTCTGACTAATCATGACGGAGTTGATTACGCAGCGGTTGCTGGGCACGCGCGACAGGTAGTCGACACGCGCAATGCGCTTAAGGGAATCACGGGCGAGAACATCATTCGGCTCTAGTCGGTCGGGCAGGTGCCGCCCGGCGGCCAGCAGCAAAAGTGTCAACAGGATCTATCAGTCAGCCAAGCGAGGGTTCAGACAGCCCTACTGCTGCTGGCGGGCCTGGCTTGTCGGAGTCTCGCGGCGTCGGCCGTGAAGTGCTGTTCTATGCTGGCTCCACGATTATCAGCGCGCTGTGCAGCTTTGCGGGCGTCTACATCTTTACGCGTCTGCTTGTTCCAGCGGAAATGGGCCACTACGCCATCATCATGGCGACCGTCGAGATTCTGACGAACTTCGGCTTCGGCTGGATCAACATGACTCTGCTGCGGGAGTACCCGGCGCACACACGTGAGGAGCGTCCGGGTTTTCTTGGCCGCATCGTTGCTTCTCAAATCCTGGTCAGCCTGTTGATTACAGCCGGCGTGCTGATTTACTGCCTTGCCGGCAGTTTCACCAATACCTCGCCCCTTACTGCTCTTAGCGCGCTGGTGCTGGTCGTATTCCAGGCCACGCTGAGTTTCACCCAGTGGGTGTTCCGGGTCCAGCGCCGGGCTGCCGACTGGGCCCTGTCTGGCGTACTGGTGGCGGTGACCAAGCTTGCTCTTGGGTGGTATCTGCTGAGCCACTGGCAGGCCAATGGCGATGTTCTGGTCATGAGCCAGGGTGCGGCGACCCTGCTGTCAGCCGGGATCGCACTGCTGCGCTGGCGTGAGCCGATTGCCCTGTCTGCCAACAGCTTTTCCCTTGACAGCATTCGCCCGATCCTCCGCTATGGCGCACCGCTGACTCTGATCGGCGCTGCCCAGAACCTGCTGAACCGCACTGGCCTGCTGATTCTTGGTATATTCCGCTCCAAGGCCGAGATCGGTATCTATTATCAGGCCTATCAGCTCTCGATGAACTTGATTCAGCTGCCATATCAGCCCTTGGATATGGCATCCTCGCCCACCAGCTACCACGTCCTGGAGCGTGAAGGGCCGGCCGCCGCAGGACTTTATATGTATCGCTATACAGCGCTGGTACTGCAGGTCCTCACTGCCGTGGGTCTCAGCATCTATCTGCTACGTGATGCCGTAGTGGCGGCTGTACTCGACCCGGCCTATGCATCGGCCGCGGATCTGATGGTCTACCTGCTTCCAGCCGTGGCGCTGGTCTATCTCCAAAGTCAGCTGCGCCGTGGCTTCGAGTTCGGCCGGGCAACAGCCCAGCTCGGCTGGTACATTGCTGTGACAGTTGTGGTCAACATCGGTTTGAACTTCGCGCTGGCCCCCATGCTCGGCGGGACCGGGGTTGCGCTGGCCAGCCTGATCACATACGCTGGTTATGGGACAGCTCTTTATATTGGTGGCAACCGCCACGTGCCCTGGCCGCTGCCCTGGAAGCTGGCTCTGACCATGCTGCCTGCGGTCGGCCTGCTTTTGGGGCTGCATCGCCTACTGCCTGCTCCCGTCGGGATGACTGTGACGATAGGCTATGGCCTGGCTTACGTGCTGCTGTTTATGCTTCTTTCCGTCGCGGCCTTGCGCCTTGCCGGAGCAGAAGGGCGTTCACAGCTGCGTTTTCTCAAGGAACTACTCCACAGCCGAGGCCGGGCCTGAAGACGCTGCAGCCTTGTTAACGGGCCCGCGAGCAAACTGCAGGGCTGCAAAGCGCGGCGCGTACTGGCTCATGGCCTGATCCGCTACCCATGCTCCTCCGATCAGGCAGATGATGTCCTGGCCGTATGAGCCGCTGCGCAGATTCAGGTCTATCAGCAGGGTAAAGACCATAAAGCCAAAACTGATCCAGTCACGATTGCGCCAGAACTGCACGGTAATGATCAGGCAGGCCAGGAAATAGCAGCTCACTGCCACGAGGCCACCCTTGAGCAGCAGATTGAGGTACTGGTTGTCGACTGTCAGATACGCGTTCTCGCTCCAGACCCGCTCGCGGCTGTGCGCGCCGACTGCGGTGTGATAGACGCTGAAGTCCGAGCGAATGCCGGTAAGCCAGCCATGTTTCCGGTCGACCTCGCTCAGAATGCCCTGCCACATGCCAAAGCGTCCGCCGGTCGAGCTGGTCAGTGAATCCGCAGCCAGAAAGTTCACGTTGGAATTGACCTGGTTCAGGGCGGAGTTGACCAGCAGAAAGGCTGCCAGACACAGTGCAAAGGTCACGCCCAGCAGGCGGACTCCCGTTGTCTGGGTCTGTGAACCGTTACGCTCGGCCATGCCTGCCGCGGCCAGATAGAACATGACCGAGAAGGCATAGGTTGTTACGCCTGATCGCGAGAAGGTGAACAGAACCGCCGCAGTGCTGAGCAGAAAGAAGACAAAGAATGTCACCTTGCGGCGACGGTCGGTGGCGTGTGCATATTCCCAGAGGCTCAGCAGCCCGGAAACGCTGAATATGGTCATGTAGGCCAGTCGCGCCATCGCCAGACCGGTTGGCACATTGACCGTGGCGTGTCTGAATACCTGTGAGAACAGGTGCTCGGCCTGCGGCATCAGGATATCAAGCAGGAAGATCAAGTCGGCATAGGGCCCCAGGAAAAGGGTAGCGATGACGATTGAGACTGCCAGATTCAGGCCTGCCGTGATAAGGATAAAGCGCATGAACAGTGCACGGTCTACCCCACACAACACGCCAACGGCATACAGCAGGAAGGGCAGGATGATGCCCTTGATGACAGCCAGGTCTACCAGGCCATTGAGGTTCAGCCACATAAACGCTGAACAGAACAGCGTCAGTCCCGCAATCCATGGCAGCCCCGGCAGGCTCAGTCGGCTGCGCCAGCCCGGGTCGGCCACCATGCGCCAGATTCCAAGCCCCAGAAGCATGAACATGAACAGGTCGTGATAGGGCAGGAGCGGCAGCTGGGGTCCGCCCAGAGCAGGAATGCCAAGATACAGCAGCACCTTGATCAGCAACTCATGGAGGAACAGCGAAAGGTAAAGAAATGTGCAGGCGTTGCGCAGCAGCGTCCACAGCGCAGTAAAGCGCCAATGCTGCAATGTGGGCAGTTCTGCCCGAATCTCCGCCTTCGCCCCGCCAAGCACGCCCGGATTATACGGCTCTCTTATAATGCTGCCCGGTGAGCCCCCCAATCCGTACCCTGATTATGGTCCCGAATGTCAATCCGCTCCCGGATGCCCGAGGCATGGGGATTGGTGGCGCGGAGCGCATGGCGCTGCAGCTCTGCGAGCACTTCGACCGCAGCAGGATTGAGCCACTGCTCCTGGTGTTCAGAGATCCCGGCCCATCAACAGCCGTCCTGCAGCGCTGCGGGGTACGCTGGTTTGTTCTGCCCAAGCGTGGCAAGCTGCCGCTGGCATTCTGGCTGGCTCTGCGTCGCCTGCTTGTCCGGGAGAAGGTTGATGCCTGTCTTTCCCTGCTGCAGGGCACCAACGTACATAACCTGATCGTTGCCCGCAGCCTGCCAAAACTTGCCTGCCTGATCTCTTTCAGGTCGCAGAAACCCAGCCGTGAGTTTGTACAAACTGAAGGACGTCTCGCGGCGCGCGCTGACGCCCTTATTGCACTCAATCCTGACTCTGCCGCCGAACTTGCCCGGTCCTACCTTATGCCGGCTGAGAGAATCCAGGTCATAGCAAACGGAGTTGATCCTCAGGCATTCCCGCAGGTTCCATATGCTGAACGCGTGGCACTGCGGGACAGCCTGGGTCTGCCCAGGGACTGCTTCCTGCTCTACAGCTCTGCGCGAGTAAGCCCAGTCAAGGGTCAGGATTTGCTCGCTGAGGCACTGGCCAGTCTGGTACCGCATCTTGAAGCGAACAAGGTTATCTGGGTCAACACCGGAGCCGTCCAGGACACAGCTTTGATGGAGCGCGTTCAGCATGTTGGTGCTCCGATTGCGCGACATGTGCGCTTTCTGCCTCACACAGAGGAGCCACACTCCTGGCTGGCCGCGGCTGATTTCGTCGTTGTTCCTAGTCGCAGCGAGTCATTTGGCCTGAGTATGCTGGAAGCTGCCTTCACGGGCCGGCCGGTGCTCAGCACGGAAGTTGGCATTGCGCCGACACTGCTTGGAGAAGGCCGCGGAGTGCTGGTAAAAGCAGGTGATGCAGGTGCGCTGGCCGCAGGTGTAATGAGCGCTCTTATGATGAAAGAGACTCAGCGAGCTGAGATCGGCGCGGCTTTGCAGTCTTTTGCGGTCTCCAACTTCAGCATCAAGGCCTGCGTTTCACGCTATGCCGATTGCATCGAGCAAGCCGTTAGTCAGCGGACTAAGCTGACCAAAGGACGTTGAATCTGTCCGCACTTACCTTATAATCGCCGTCCGCAGATAGGGCCGCCGCCGGGTGGCGCGCCGGCAGGCGGAAGTGGAAGGCTAAGTGGGCAGAAGCGGTTCAGCGCTGATCAGCGCAATCTTCAGGCGCTACGGACTGGCGGCAGTCCTGCTTTTTGTCGGCTTTGCAGGCCTCTCGGCCGTTTTCGCCCTGGCGACACCGCCGGACTACTACAGCCGAACCAGCGCATATGTAACTCAGGCTCCCGATAAGCTGGTAACCGGCATCCCAAGCCTGGGCGGCGGAGATTCCATGCTGGACGAAATGGCACTGCTGGAATCGGCAAGTGTCAAACAGTATGTTGCTGACAAGCTCTTTCTAACAGCAAAGCCCGTACCAGACTGGGAACCGAATCCACTGATGTACCAGTTTCGTCGAGCCCTGGCAATCCTGCATTTGGGCCACACCCCGCTGGATTACGGTCGACTTAGTTACCCGCGGGTGACCGCCCTCCGGATGGACTTCGGAAAGGCTGAGAACAATGAGTACCTGCTGAAGGTGGACCAGGGTGGCTCTGTCACGCTGGTAGTCAATGGAAAGGCCGTAGACACTCAGCCACAGGGACAAATGCTCAAGAGCACAGCGCTTGATATCAGCGTCGAAGGCTTCAGCCCAAATGTTGCGCAGCGCTGGAAGCTGAAACTGACCGATCCACAGCAGATCGTGCCTGAGCTCAGCCTCAGCCTGCGCATCTTCCGGATCGGTGAAAAGAGCCGCAGTGTCGGCATCGGGGCCACCGAGCCCCATCCGGAGCTGGCCGCCCGCATGGTCGAGACTATCATGGACTGGTACGTCGCCCGGGATATCCGTACGCGCCAGGAATCCAGTTCTGCATCGCTTACCTACATCGATTCGCAAATTTCTACCGTTCAGGACGAGGTTGAAAAGCTCCGCACAGAAATGGCCGACCTTCTTCAGGACCGCAGCCGCCTGATTGCCAGCCAGCAGAACAACGCAGTGACCCAGAGCTTCCTGCAGGAAGGTGTTCAGCTAAACGACCTGAAGACGGAACGAGCCCAGGTCAGCGCACTGCGCGAACAGCTGCGTTCACAGGCCGATACGAAGGGCTATTACCGCAGCCTCGAAGTGCCGGGAGTTATCGAAACCGATCTGGTGTCCAAAATCGTCGAGACCGAGGGTCGCCTTGAAGACGAACTTGAAACCAAAACGGATCAGCATCCTGACGTGATTCAGCTGCGCGGCCAGCTTGAATCTCAGAAGAAGCAGCTGAATTCCTTTCTTGATGAGTCTGTCAAACAGCTTGATCGCAAGATCAATGCTGCGGGCCAGAATGTCGGCAAATTCCAGTCGCTTCTCGACCTGACGCCCGAAAGTAGCATGGAGCTCAGCAGGCTGACCGGCGAAATCGAATTGCAGAATGCCTCGCTCGCCGCGTTGTTTGCCCAGCGCCTTGAAGCTACTCTTCGCAAGATCAGCAACGTGTCCGCCGTCAGCGTTATCGACAAGGCGGTGGTCAATCCCCGGCCCGTCCGTCCACGTCTGGGACAGGTCGCCTTCAGCGGAGCAATCTTCGGCTTGATAGCAATGATCGCGAGCGTCCTGCTGATGCGGGCCTCTGATCCGCGAGTGCAGAACGCCGATGACATTGGAGCGGCCTTCGGCCTGCCTGTACTCGCCACGCTTAAGGCTAGTGGTCAGGATGCGAGCGAACTTGAGCTGCGGCGCCTGACCGCCCGCACCGCAAGACTGCTGCAACAACTCGAAGGTCCGCTGGGGCTTCTGATTGCTCATGGCAAGCCCAGCGGGGCGACGCTGGCAGAGACTGTTCGCAAAGCGCTTGAGCAGGGCAAAGTGGAGCAGAAGGAACGCGATCGCATCACCGGAGTCGAAGGCACCGGAGTCAGCTCCGTCTATGCTGCCCAGCTGGCTGGGATAGGGAAGCTGGTGTTGGTCAGTAATCCCGGTCCGCGCCGAATTCGCGAGCTTTCAGCTCTGCGCGATGAGGCTCAGGCCGCCGGACTGGAGGTTGTCGCCTTCATCCTGCTGGAGCGCTAGACTTGGCCTCGCGGCTGCTTTACGTCATCACCCAGACTGAATTCGGCGGGGCGCAGCGCTACGTTCTGGATCTGGCACGCGCTGCCAGGGATAAGTACGAAGTTGCAGTCGCCACCGGCACTGATGGTGACGGAGAGTTCATCAGCCGGCTGATCCAGACCGGGATCAGCCATTTCAAGCTTGAGCACCTGACCCGAGATATCAGTCCCTTGAACGACGCGCGTTGCCTGCTGGAAATGCGAGGACTGTATTCGCGGCTGAAGCCCGATCTGGTACACCTGAACAGCACCAAAGCTGGTGTTCTGGGCAGTCTGGCCTGCGGGAGATCAGTTCGCTCGGTTTACACGGCCCATGGCTGGGTCTTCAACGAGGAGCTCAGCCCCTTCAAACGCCAGCTCTACGTCACAGCAGAACGGGCCTCCGCAACCCGGCTGGATCGCATCATCGTACTGTCCCGCTTTGATTGGGAACGCGGGGCGGCCGAGGGCATTCCCCGCGAAAAGATGTGCGTCATCCAGAACGGCATCGAGGGCCAGACTTACATTCCACGCGATAGGGCCCGGCATGAACTGGCGCTCTGGGCCGCAGGACTGGAGGCAGACGACCCGCTGGTGCTCTGCATTGCCAACTTCTACAGCACCAAAGGTCTGACGCATCTGATAACGGCTATGCAGAAGGTCTGCGCCAGAGCCAAGCTGCTGGTAATCGGTGACGGGGAGCTGCGCAGCCAGCTGGAGTCCGAGGTGCGCGAACTGGGCTTGGACAAGCGAGTCCTGCTCCCGGGACGCCTGGCCGACGCTGCGCGCTTTATCCGCGCCGCCGATGTTTTTGTTTTGCCCTCAGTCAAGGAAGGACTGCCGTATGTGATTCTGGAAGCTTTGCACGCCGATGTCCCAATCGTCGCTACTGCTGTTGGCGCCTTGCCGGAGATCCTGGACTACGAGCTCGTCCCAGCCGGCCAGGTCAAGCCCCTGGCTGCTGCCATCAACCGACAGCTGGCCTCGCCCCGCTGCAGCTCGGTGGCGCCGCCCAGTGTGCTTAAAATGCGCCAGCAGACCTTTGACCTTTATGACGAGGTTCTTGGGCGGCAGGGCGGATAATGCGCATGGTGGAAATCGAGACCTTTGAAGCACAGCTGCGACCGCAGATTCAGGCAGCACTGCTGGCTCAGACCGGCTATCTGCAGCCGGGCAGCCTGCGCGAAGCCGTACAGCACCTGCTCGGCAGCGGCAAGCTGTTTCGGCCGCTGCTGGCCCTCGCGGTGACCCAATGCATCAAGGGTTCGGACCCGGCTGAATCAATAGGTCTCGTGACGCCGCTTGAGCTTGTTCATACCTTTACACTGATTCACGATGACCTGCCATGCATGGATGACGCCGAGCTGCGCCGTGGTCTGGCGACGGTGCACCGCGCTTACGGCGAGGCTATGGCCGTACTTGCGGGTGACGATCTGCTGAGTCTGGCCTTCGCTGTTCTTTCTGCCCCTCCTTTTGAGGATGCTCAGCGCCGTCTTAAGCTCGTCCAGTGCCTGTCGACGGTTACCCATCAAGTGGTGCAGGGACAGGTTGAGGATCTCGCTGCGGAGGGCGCGAACTGCAGCCTTGAAGATCTGGTCCACCTGCACTCCCACAAAACCGGGGCGCTGATTTCGGCGGCCTGCACTTTCGGCGCTGTGCTTGCCGGGGCCGGCGAAGATGTTGAGGCAAAGCTGACACTGATTGGGCGGGAGATCGGTCTGGCCTTTCAGATACGCGACGACCTGCTAAGCCTGCAGAGTGACGACATCAGCATGGGCAAGACTCTGAGCACCGATCTGGACAAGGAAAAATCCACCTTTCCCAGGCTGCTTGGGGTGGAAGGCGCCCAACACTATGCGGCGGAGTTGGTGGGACAGATTGAAGCGCAGATCGACAGTCTGAGTCTGCCCCAGCCGCAGCTGCTGAAGGCTTATGCCAGCCTGGCCCTGCAGCGTCATTCCTGATAACCGATGCGGCTTCAGTTTGCCGCGGCCAGCCGCTGCCCGGGCTTTTCTGCAAGCTGCAGAGCGTCATGCGAAAGCGGGTCGTTCTTGGCCATGTACTGCAGGATGTTCTTCATCACCGGAATGGCCGATTCGGTACTGCTGCCACCATACTCAACCAGGACGACAAAGGCATAGCGCGGATTGGTCTCTGGGTAATAGCCCATGACCCACGAATGATCTGGCTTATGCGGATGTGACTGCGCGGTACCGGACTTTGCGCAGACCTGTAAGCCGGTCGAAGCCAGCATATGGCAGGTGCCGCCGGTCACAGCCTGCCGCATGCCCTGGCGCATCAGTGCGAGCACACTATGGTCAAGGTTACGCTCTTCAGAGGGAGGCCGGGCAACAGGAAGCACCTGGCGGTCCGCGGCCTTCGCGTAAAGCAGATGCGGAGGGCACCAGCGCCCATTAAGGGCAATCACGCTGGCTGACATAAGCACCTGCAAAGGCGAAGCCAGCATGTCGCCCTGGCCAATCGAATAGTTGCATGTTCGCCCGGCCAGCCAGAGGCGGTCTGACTCGTTGCCATAGGGTGCAGCAAAGCGCTTTCTGCGCCAGGCTGCGTCGGGGAGGAGGCCGCGATTGTCATCTGGCAGGTCAATCCCTGTACGGTTGCCATAGCCAAAGAGCATCGCGAAACGCTTGATGTCGGTCGGAGGATCCTTTAGCGCCATGGCCGAACGATACAGGTATACGTCGCAGCTCTTGGCAATCGCATCTGTCAGGCCCACACCGCCGTGACCGCTGCGATGGTGGCAGTACATGTCCCGGTCGCTGAACTTGACCTTGCCGGTGCAATTGAAATGTGTTTCTGGGGTAATGACTCCAGTCGTAAGCGCCGCAGTCAGGGTTACCATTTTGAAGGTTGACCCCGGCGGATAGGTCATTCCGCTCGCACGGTTAAGCTGTGGCTTGAGAGGATTGGCCTTCAGGGCTTCGTTGTAGTCTGAGTCCCTAACCAGGGCCGGGTCGATTCCCGGGCTGCTGACATAGGCCAGGATTTCACCCTCATGCCCCGGCTCCAGCGCGCTGATCACAACAGCGCCCGGCCTGCCGTTCATTTGCCGGTAAGCTTCCTGCTGCAGTCCTCGATCGATGGTCAGATAGAGATTGTTGCCGCGCTGCGGTTCTTCAGTGCTGACCCAGGTGCCATAGCTGCTGTGCTTGTTGATTTTCAGGTTACGCCGGCCGCTGCGGCCATGAAGGAGATCCTCATACTGCTTTTCTAGGCCGCCTTTGCCTACCATGTCGGTCAAAGGGTAGGGGTAGTCTCCTGAATTGCGTTCCTCCTGGCTCATCAGGCCGGTGTACCCCAGAAGGTGCCCGCTGGCTGGTCCAAGCGGATAACTGCGGTTGAAGCTGTACTCGTCAATCATTACGCCTTCAAAGGCGTTGGAGTTCTCGGATATGTATACAACCTGAGGAAACTCGAGCTTGTCCACTATCGTGTATGGAGGACGACCAATCCGGATGTTCTCCTTGGACACCCGTCCCATCAGTGAGGCATAAGAGACGCCCAGATATCGCGCGAGCTTCACCAGGGAACCGACTTCCTTTGGGTAGCGCTGAAGCACCTCAGGCTCAACATTGAAGTCCATGTAGTGATAGTCCCGGCCTTCACCGGCCAGCCGCACTCGCTCTGCCGGCGACGGAAAATAGCGTCCGGGCTCTACTGTCACGTTCAGGTACAGACGCTGGCGGCCGTCGCTGTCCGCTTCCACCTCAAAGCCCAGCCTCTGCAAGAGCTCCTGCTTCTGGTCATTCGCCCAGCGCTCAAGGTTTGCCGCTGATAGCTTGTCGGCCACTACTACACGCCGGTCATGACCAGGTATTGCCCATTCCTGCTCAAGTCGCTGCATCAGCTCGATATAGCTCAGGCCGAGGGTCTCAGCCCCGCTGCGTACTGGGGAATAGGCATAGCGGCGGTGGTAGTAGAAAGGCTCCTGCTTGCGTTCCTTGGCCCGCGCCTTGTCGGCTGACAGCGGGAAGTACTGATCAATGCCCGGCGGAGGCGTGTACAGCAGTTTCAGATCGTTGCGGTTCTGGGCCAGAGGCTTGCCCTGACGGTCGAGGATTTCGCCGCGCAGCGCCGGTGTCTGGATCGTGGTGATCACGTTGCCGATGCTCTTTAGCTTCAGGCTGTCGCGATTCAGCACCTGCAGCACTATGAGGCGCAGAAATATGCCGACAAAGATCAGGCCCACGATGACATAAATCCAGATCAGACGCGGATCCGCCTGGGCCTCGGGGGCGCCGCTGCGCCGGCTAAGCATAACGCTGCCCCTCCACTGCTGTGGGAATCAGTCGCAGCAGGGCTGGCCAGGCGAGCCAGAGCGCGGCACAGATAAGAATCGGACTGATATAGCTAACTTCGAAGATGTAGAGCAGCGAGTTAAGCTGGTGGCTGATCAGTCCAAGAATCAGCGGGAAAATGATCTTGAGCAGCAGCAGGACACCGACCGCGCTGACCCCAAGCTGTTTGTACTCCGTCAGCACACGGGCCCGAAACAACGAGCCCAGCGCCACTGGGAGCAGGTAATAGAACATGTGGAAGACTGGCAGGCTCAAGCTGAATGAATCCATCACCAATGCACCGAGCAGCGCATAAATGCCACCATAGCCCGGCCCGCGGCGGGCTGTCAGCAGCAGAATCAGCGGTACAAAGATGTCAAAGCCGGGACGCAGCGTAGGAAACCAGGCGTACCAGGACAACTGCAGCAGGAGCAGCAGAATGGCAAATGACGCCAGCCGCAGGTGCTCAAGGTTGGTCATTGCGTATAGACCAGCAGGTTACTGATCGCGTTAGTATCGACGGCTGGAGCAAGCTCAATGGTCAGAAATCCATTGACGTCTTCGGCGACGTGCTTGACCGTCCCGATAAGGATGCCCCGTGGTCGCGGTGTACGGTTTTCCGGCGCGCCGGTGACACCGCTGGTGTAGACCTTCTCATTGACCTGTACCGGCGAGCCTGCAGTGACATACATCAGCCGCAGTTCATTGCTGGCCTTGCCGTCAACCATTCCTTCGCCGGCAACAATGCCCTCGCAGTTGGAGGTTCCTGTTATGGCCGCAAGTCTGAACTGGGGTGAGCTGATCAGAGTGACGTAGCTCATTCCCTTTTCAACCTTCTCAGAAGTCACGCCGACGACGCCGCGCTCATTTACGACCAGATCACCCTGGCGCACGCCCCGTGATGACCCGACCCCGACCACAACGCTTTCAAGCCAGAGATCGTAGGGCCGCGCAACAACGCGGGCGGGCAGCGCCCGCGGGTTCTCCTGAGCAATCTGCAGCAGGCGTCTCAGCTGATCGTTTTCTGCTTTGAGGGATTCGGTTTGGCCGATCTGGGTTGAAAGCAGCTCAACCTGGCCTTCCAGCTTGCGGTTCTCACGCAGCAGCGATGGCAGACGGAAAAGGTGTCCGAGACTGCCGATCCCCTCACCGACGTAGCGCACTGCCACAACCAGAGGGCTGAAGACGGTGTTTATGGCGCTGTCGATAGGATTACTGCGGCCGGTGGCAAAGGTGATCAACTTGATGCTGCCGATCAGCAGAGCCAGGCCGAGGAAGATGAAGAGCCAGCGGCGCGCGCCGCCGTGCGCATCACTGCGCCTACCCCCACCCAGTCTCACAACCCTCGCCATGGCCTTAACAGTCTACTATACAGTCTGGAACAGATGTCCCGCTGCTGTCTTTAATCGATCCCATGCAGCCTGCCGCTTAACGCTCCCAGTGCCGAATGTCAGCCTCTTCCTGCAGCTTGATGTAGCTGTCCAGGCGCTCGGGGGAAAGCCGACCCTCCGCCAGCGCGGCCTTGACCGCGCAGCCCGGTTCATTCTTGTGCAGGCAGTCCTGAAAGCTGCAGCCGCGGGAGAGTGCCGAGATATCGGCAAAGTACTCATGGATCTCGGTCCATTCCATTTCATGAATACCGAACTCGCGGACGCCCGGAGTATCCACAACATCGCCGCCGCCCGGCAGGGCATAGAGGCGCGAGGTTGTGGTCGTCTGGCGACCCTTGTTGGTAGCGATGTTCACGTTGCCGACGTTGATGTCCTCGCGTGCGCATAGCTGTCGCAGCAGGCTGCTCTTGCCCACGCCGCTGTGTCCGCAGAATGCCGTCAGCTGCCCGGCCAGGGCGGACCGCAGCTCTTCGATCCCCTCTCCACTGGCGCAGGACGTGTACAAGACCCGGTAGCCAAGATCCTGGTAGTTGCGCAGGCTGAGGTTCTCACGGCAGTCCGGATCAAGGTCTATCTTGTTCACCACCAGCAGGGGCTTGAGGCCGCCCTGAATGGCGGCGAGGAAGTAGCGGTCCACAACCTGCACCCGCAGGTCGGGTTTAGTTGCCACCACGACCGCAAGCTGGTCGGCGTTGGCCACGATGCACTGAGGCTTGTTCTTGAAGGAGCCCAGGTTGCGCCGCAGCAGCCAGGTCTCGCGTGGCAGGATCTCCTCGATGGCGAAACTGCCTTCGCTGGGCTCATCGACCATCACCTCGTCGCCAATGCTGATCTGGCGCGCAAAGGCCTGAACATCCAGCTCCAGGCGCGCGCGCGGCTTGGCGACTACCTCCTGGCCAGTCTCCCCCAGACGCACCCAGCAAAACTCGCGGTGGTACTCAACAACAGTCCCTCTTTGCAAGCGCTGATTGTATCCGCCCGGGACGATTTCCCAACCGGGCTATAATCGGCGCATGGATATCAATGGCCGCCCGCCGCAGGACAGCGATCCTCTCCAGCCGCCGCAGGGCGCGCCACCGGCCAGCCCGGATGGACCCGGCCAGACACCGCCTTCGCCTTATCTGCCGCCGCCGGGACCGCCGCCGGGTTATCAGCCCCCGCAGTACCAGCAGCCGCAGTACCCCGCACCCGCTGGTGCACCAGGGCCTGGAGGCCACACTGTCGTCTATGGCCCGCCGGTCCCCGGCGCGGTAGTTGTGGACGGCACGGTCTGGCTGCCCGCCGGCTTCATGCCGCGTCTGCTGGCATTCCTGCTGGACTGGGCCTTGTTGGGCCTGCTGCACCTGATCATCGTGACCCTGATCGGGATACCGCAGCCGGACCAGGAAGAAGCGATGAAAATCAGCATGAAGGTGATGGAGCAGGCCTTCAGCGGCGGTCCTGACGCCCAGTTGATGCGCGAGATGGATAAAGTCATGGGCCCGGCTAATCTGTCATACGGCGTCCTGATCGCTACCTGCGCCAGCTATTACATCATCTTCTACACGCTTCTCGGCGCCACTGTCGGCAAGCTTGTTCTGGGCTTGCGGGTGCTGCGGCGCAATGGCAAGCCGATCAGCGCTGGAACCGCCGCTGTGCGATATCTCGTCTACTACCTCACCGGCTGGCTGGCCTACACCGGCTGGGCTACGCTGTTTACCGCCGAGAAACGGACTTTGCATGACATTGCCAGCGATACCAACGTATTCAAGGCTGTCAGCATCGAGTAGCCCGTTTTGCGTCAACCGCGATGTGCGCCGTCGCTGGCGGCGGCTCATATAATCCCGCGGTGTCAAAACAGGAGAGCATCCTTCTAACAGACAACCTCTACGGCCATGCGTTCGGCCAGCTTGTCGTTGTCTCCATCAGCTCCGGGCGGATAACGCAGCTCGAACGAGTGAGCGTCGCTGAGGCGCAGAGCCTGGCTGACCGGAGCGGCCCGCTGCTGCACGACCTGCGCGGCAAGCTCGTGCTGCCGGGCCTGATCGACGCGCATGTGCACGCCATCGCCACGGGCTTGCTCTACATCAGCAACGATGTCCGCTCATTGATCACACTGGCCGAGCTGGAGGCTGCCATCCGGTCTGAAGCGGCAAAAGGCACGGACTTTGTTCGCCTTGGCGGGTTGGATCGCTCACGCTGGAGCGCTGAGGAGCTCGCCCCGCTTGACCGTGCATGGCTGGATGCCCAGGTTCCGGACCGCCCGTTGTTCATTAAGAGCATTGAGGGCCACAGCGCCTGGTTCAACTCCCTGGCCTGGGAGCGCATTGGCGTGGGTCCCAAACTGGCCGAGCTCAAGGTTGATGCCGTTGTCGCTGAACAGATGTGGCAGTCCGGCCGCGTTTATGGCGAGACCTATGAGGAACTGACCACCGAAATCTATGACAGCTACAGCTTCGCCGAACGCCGCGAGGGGATGCAGCGCGTGCTGGCTGAGGCGCAGCGTGTCGGGCTGACCGGCATCCACTGCCTGGAAGGCTACGGCCGCTATCGGCGTCATGACTTCGAGATGATCCTCGAGCTCGACGGGCAGGGTAGCGACCTGACGCTCTACGCCCGGGATGACGACCCGCGCCTGGCCAGCGAGATGCAGCTAAAACGCTTCGGCGGCTGCTGGTGTGTGGACGGCGCGATAGGTGCGCACACTGCCGCCCTCAGCCAGCCCTACGCCGACAAGCCTGAGAGCTGCGGTGAGCTCTACTTCAGCGATGCTGAGCTTGAAGCATGGATCGAATCTGGCCTCACGCAGGGCATGCAGGTCTGCAACCACGCCATCGGTGATGTTGCTATCGGACAGGCGATCCGCGTCTATGAAGAGCTCGGTCGGCGGCACGACCTGCACTCAATCCGCCCGCGGGTTGATCACTTCGTGCTCGGCACGGAGGATCAGGCCCATGACTGCGCACGGCTGGGATTGTGTTGCGCGATGCAGCCTGCGTTCGACGCCTGCTGGGGCGGCGAGAATGGGGCCTACGCCGCGCGTCTCGGCGCTGCCCGTGCGATCAACAGCAACCCTGTTGGCATGGCCGTGCGGGCCGGGATGAAGATCGCCGGCAGCAGCGATGCCTACATCACCCCGCTCGATCCGCTGGCCGGCCTGCGCGCGGCGATGTATCACCACAACCCCGCGCAGCGCGTTGACTTCGACACCGCGGTGCAGCTTTTTACCGAGAACGCGGCGTATCTGGCGCACCAGGAAGGGGAGCGGGGGAAGATCGCCGTGGGGTATAAGGCAGACTTTACAGTGGTGGATGGAGATCGCTCACTTGAAGGCGCAACTGTGGCCATGACGATCAAGGGCGGCGAGAACACCTGGTCGAAGGTCTGAGGTCGGATGTCTGAATCGGCAGTGGCCTTGCTTCAAGCAAGTCTCGCAGTCTGCAATCAGGAGGGATTAGCTCTTCAGACCTCCGACTTCCGACCTCCGACAATCTGAGCAAGACGCGCGGACAGTGCCGCGCTGCTATTCCTCCGTCGCTACTCCCATGACATACCGCGCCACTCCCCCCAGATCCTGGCCGACCCACATGCGGTGCTGCGTATCGAAGCACAGGCCCTCCTGCGCCGCGCCAGGCATGACCTCCCAGCGCTTCAGATTCAGCGTAACGGGGTCCAGCACCTCGGCGGTGTTCATCCAGGAATGCACGACCCAAAGTTCATTCTCCGCCGGGTCGAAGCGCACTTCGCCGCAGTTGATCGGCTCCAGCTCCCAGGCCGCGTTCATGAAGACCTCGCGGCTGTCGCCGAGCTCCTGGCTACGCTGATAGTCCACGCGCACCAGCGCGTGCGGATCATCCTGGTTCAGCAGCAGAAAGTAACCCCCGCCGGGGGCGCTGACATCCGCCATAAACTCGATGCCTTCAAAGCCATTGCCGCCGGCCTTGAGGAAGTCATCCCCATCCAGCGTGCGGTTCACCGTGAATGAGCCCAGCGTCTGAAGCACAGCCCCGCTGCGGTCCACCTGCCAGACGCGCTCATCCGCCTCGTCGGCGACGTAGATCATGCCGTCGAGCGGGCAGAAGCAGACGCCCTCAAGGTCCTTTCCGAATTGCAGACTGCGCAGCACCTTGCCATCGAGGTCAAGTTCATAGAGACCCGGCTCGCGCCCGATACCGCCGTCGTCCACGGCGAAGATAGTCTGCGATTCCGGGCAAAAGCACAGGCCGCTCGGTTCCGGCACCTCTGGCAGCTCGAAGAAGTGTTCGAACTGCCACTCAGTAACCTCGGCCATGATCGGGCCCTTGTCATCATCCGCATGACCGCCGGCCTGCGGCAGTAGCGCCGCCGCCAGCGCACAGGCCCCGGTGAGGATCAACTTGAGCATGCGGGGATTTTAGCTGGAGTTGGGGCCACTAAAAGGGCGTGGGCTTTTCCCCGCCAGTCTTGGGACAATCAATACAGGACGCAGAGGCGCAGAGGACACAGAGCCCGGACCGAGATAAACCTGATTCCAGAGTCGGCTTAAGATTCATCTCTGCGAAACTCCGCGTTCTCTGTGTCTCTGCGTCCTGTATTTTCCTGCTTCACGCTACTATTGCCGCATGCGTAACGCCATTCGCACGATGACCATTTTGCCCGCGTTCCTGCTCATTCTTGTGAGCGCAGCCCACGCCTACGAGCGCCCCAGCGCCGTGCTGCTTTCCGGCGAGGGCTGGCAGGTTGCGCCGACAGCACCGTTGATCGACGTGGTCGAGAACCGCGAGGACCGCTGCGACTGGCCGACGCTCGACCCTGCTCTGTCCGAGGTGATCCCGGCGGAACTGATTACAGGCGAGACGGCGAACGCGCTGGCGAAGTACATGAACCGTGGCATTATCGCCCTGCAGTGGCAGCCGATTGCCGTCCCCTGCGCCTGGGAACAGGTGCTGGGTATCGACTACAACCAGGCGGGCTGGTATAGAAAGACTGTAGTGGCGGGTCTTGACCCGCCTGTAGGGGCGAGTCTCGACTCGCCCAATCCAAGGTCGGAAGAAGGCGGGTCAAAACCCGCCACTACACGCACCTGGATCGAGTTCGACGCTATCTCCACCGTCGCCGGGGTCTGGCTCAATGGCCAGTGGCTCGGCGGCAATGTCGGCGACTATGTCCGCTGGCGCGTCGAGGCGACGGACGCCATCCGCCCCGGCGAGAACGAGTTGATCGTCTATGTCGATGAGCTGCCTGACCACCTGACCCAGGGCTTCCTGTCGATGATCTGCCCGCACAACGGCGGCATCTGGCAGGATGTAAGGATGTATGAGACTGGACCGGTAGCTGTTAGCCTTGATGGCGTGAAAGTGACTTCGAGTACAGATGGGTTGCTTGAATTCGAGTTCAGTGTTGAAGGTTCACAGAACGTTGCGATAGCACCTTGGGTGTGGTGGTCGGAAGTGTCACCCAACAACAGCTGGGACTCGGGACGTGTAGGCGTCGATGGGCGCTTTACGTTAGAGACCAATGAACCTGGTAAACTAAGGTGTCATCGAACACTATCGAGTAGCGAGTTTCGTCTTTGGAGCACGAAAGATCCTAAGGTATACAAAGCTCAAATTCAATTGAGGTCTTTTTCGTCCGAGAAGCCAACCAACTTTGGAGTTCTTTACGACACTGTAGAAGTGCGTTTCGCCTTTCGCTCCATCGATGTCTCCAGCTCGCAGTTTCTCCTCAACGGTAAGCCGCTCTACATCCGCTCTGCCCTCAACTGGGGCTATTACCCGCGGATCGTCGCGCCCTGCCCGCCGCCGGATGTCGTCCGCGAGGAGTTCCGCCAGCTCAAGGCCGCCGGCTTCAACGCCGAGACGGTCTGCCTGGTCAACATGCCGGACTACTTCTATGACATCGCCGACGAGATGGGCGTGCTGATCTGGCAGGAGTACCCCTCCTGGCACTGCACCTTCGCCGAGGCCGACCGCGCGTCCTATGAGCGGCTCTACGAGCGCTTCATGGCCCGCGACCGCAACCACCCCAGCATCATCCTGCGCAGCATGAGCGTCGAGGCGGGCGTGCAGGACCAGAGCGTGATGGACAGCCTCTACGCCATGGGCAAGAGCATGACCGACACGCCGATCCAGGACAACAATTCCTGGTTCAGCCACAGCAACCAGGCGACTACCGACTGGTACGGCGAGGACAACTACTTCAACAACCCGCAGTGGGAGCGGCACCTTATGGGCCGGCTGCCCAGGCAGCTTGACGCCCTGCCAGCCAAGCCCTACCTGATCGGCGAGAGCATCCTGTTCAACACCTGGCCGGATGTGCAGGCGCTGGAAGACTGTATCTTTGCGAAGCATGTGCCTTTGGAGCGCGGAGCCATGGTCCGTTCTTCAGGCGTAGAAAGGAAGAATACGGAGCATGGCTCCGCGCTCCAGTCCGGAGAAGATACGGATCATGGCTCCGCGCTCCAGTCCGGAGAAAATACGGGCGATGGGTCCGTGCTCCAGCCGACTATGGCCTGGATCAAAGTCCCCGGCCCCTGGGGACTCAGCGGAACGGACCAGCCGAGCAAACTCGCCGCGATCGCTCCGCAGGGTGGCCCAGGGGCAGGCGAGGGCGGCGGCTGGCCCTACTGGTTCCCGCGCTGCATGGACAGCGTCATCGAGACCGAGGCCAAACTGCGCGAGCGCCATAACGCGAGCCTGCCCGAGGGGCAGGACATCATCCGCGATTACCTGCTGCCGCAGAGCTATGACTATGCCATGCAGAGTCGGCGCTTCCAGATGGAGCTGATGCACGCCGACCCGCGCTACGCCGGTTACACCGTCAACTGCATCCGGGACATGCCGCTGATCCGCGCCGGCCTGCTGGACGACCTCGGCCGCCCGCGCTGGACCCCCGAGCAGTGGGCCTGGCACGGCGACCGCACTGATAGCCCGGTGCATGTCGGGGACTATGACCCGCTGGAGCGGAAGCCGGGGGAAGCGGGGAGATTGGATTCGTGGGATCCGCAATGGACCAAAGCGTTGAACGATTGGACCCTTTTCCCATCTAGTGAAGTGCAAGGGAGATTTGGCGAATCGGATCGACATGAAGCAGAGCCCCCGCACCTCTTCAGGCGACCTGGTATTACAGTGCTTCGTGGAGGCTATCAGGATATTGTGGCTGTGTTCCGTGATTGGAATCGAGTGAATTGGCTTGAAGCGGAGGAAGTCACGGCTATGCCAGGGGGGTCGTTAATCGTCACAAGTGTGCTCACACACGACCTAGTTGATCTTGCAGCAAGAGGAGGAAAGGTCATTCTCTTGGCAAGCAAGTGGCCGGGAGGATTCGGAAGCGAAGCTCACATGCACTGGAGAGACGCTGTGCTTGTCCCACCAGCTGGTCCGGCCGTTCCAAATGATGAAACGCTTGCCGGTGTTGGGGGCGTCAAGTTATCCCCGGCGCGTCCTGGCCCCCGCCTTGATGAATTGCTTCGCAACATGCAGTGTTACGACATGATTCGTGATTATTCTCAAGTCATCCCGGTAGGACGCTCTGGGATTGCTGAAGAGGTCGATCCTTTGCTGCGTTTGTTTGACACACACGATCTGGATCACGTTGAAATATACGACCAGTTGTTTGCGACGAAAGTTGGACAGGGCGTGTTAGTCGTGAGCAGCCTTGACCATACCTCGGCTGCGGGCCAAGATGTTCTTGATTACCTAGTGAGTTGGTTCGGTGGGTATCCGGGAGACCAATACGTTCTTCTTTACGGACAGTGGTTAAGCCCAATGAGTAAGTACATAGTTGCAGAAGGATCCTTTCCCGCCACATCCATGTCCCCCGAGCGCCTGCATGAGTTCGCCGTCAAGCGCGCCAACGGCATCCTCGGCTTGGACTCAGGCTGGTTCTTCAGGCTCGATCCGAAGGCCGAAGGCGAGGCGGCGGGCTGGATGAATCCGCTTGTGGGCGCCAGCGCGACTGCCGAGGCCATGACAGCCGACGGCTGGGAGGCGCGTACGCTGCCGGCCTGGTGGGAGCAGTGGGGCATCAACTATGACGGCATGGCCTGGTACCGCACCACGGTCGACGCCCCGGCCGACTGGGCTGATGCCACAGTGCGCCTGATCTGCGACGGCGTCGACGACGGCTATGTGGTCTGGGTCAACGGCCAGCGCGTGGCGCTACACGGCTCCTTCACCGACCACGAGGCGACGGTGTTCCAGAAGCAGACCGTCACCGACATCACGCAGTACCTGAAGCCCGGTGAGCAGAACACCATAGCTCTGCAGGTGGTGGACATCGTCGGCAATGGTGGGATATGGAAGCCGGTGTACATAACTGCGGATTGATGATTGCTGATTTCTGATTGATGATTCTTAAGAGCGCAACGGAAGAACTGCGACCGTGTAGTTCTAACGACGCTCTTTGAAATCATTAATCAGCAATCATCATTCAGCAATTGCCTCTACTTCCTCGCCTTCGTGATCAGCACGGCGGCGCCGATGAAGAACACGCTCGGCGCCAGCCAGCCGGCGATGTAGGGCGGGAAGGCGTTGCCGCCCTGAGGCACGATGGTTTTCCCCGCCACGATAATCGGCTTTTGCACCATCACGCCGCGGCTGCCGACCTCGCGGCAGGTGAAGAAGATCACGTAGTAGATCATCACCAGGATGAAGCTGAGGATCAGGCCCATGTTGCGTTCATCGCGCGGGCCGCGCAGCGAGACCGGCACCGCCACCAGCACAAAGGCCAGGCAGGCCAGCGGGATGCTGAACTTGAAGTAGTACTCCGTCAGGTCGCGGTTGTAGCGCGCAAACAGCCCCGGGTCAGGAAACTTGCGCGCCGCCAGACTGTCGCGGTTGCGCTGGATCCGCGTGCGCAGGTCGACCGCCGAAAGCTCGGTGGGGTGGGGGGTCAGCGGATATTCGGACAGCTTGGTGCCGATGTCGATCTTGACCTGCTCCATGTTGGCCTGCACCAGGGTGTCGCCGGTGGTCTGGTCCAGCTCAAAGAAGGTCACGCCCTGCAGCACCAGAAACTGGTCGCGGATATAGGCCTGCTCGGCCAGGAAGATGCGCGGGAAGTTACGCTTGCTCTTGTCTTCCTTGAAGAAGTCGTAGAGCCGCAGGCCATACATGATCCCCTCTTCTTTGTTGATGTGGTCAACATAGAAGAACTTGCGGTCCGGCGCGGAGATCACGATGCCTTCCTTGATAAAGTCGACCACCTGGGCTTCCCAGAAGACTTTCAGCGTTTCCTTATAAACCCGGTTGTTGGGCGGCACGACGTGCTCATAGATGTACCAGGTCAGGATGCCGGCGCCGATGGCGAGCGCGATGAAGGGCGTGAAGATGCGGTACAGGCTTACGCCGTTGGTCGTCATCGCAATGATCTCGTTATCGCGGTTCAGCCGGTTCATGCTCATCAGTGTCGCAAACAGCAGCGCCACCGGGATGGCCAGTACCAGGAAGGCCGGCGCGGACAGCAGCAGAACCTTCGTCACGGTGAAAGGTGGGATGTTCTTGGTAAAAATCTTCTCGCCGAGCGTGAAGATGGTCGTCACGATCATAAAGAAAGTGAAGGCCATGGAGCCGACCATGAAATAGCCCAGGGCCTCGCCCCAGATATAGCGCTCGATGATCAGGATCCTGAAGCGCGGGATGAAGAGCCACTTCAGGAAGTAGAGAATTCCCATCAGCAGCTGCTTGAGAGGGTTGCCGCGGCGCATCGCCTGCTGGACCGCCACCAGGTTATGGCGCCGCCCCTTGAGGTCGCGATGCTCGGTCAACTCATGCCCGCCCAGCGAGACACGCTTTTGGGCCGCCTCGCGCTGGCGGCGGCTGCGCTCGCGGGTCGCGCCGATGCTGGTCATCGTGCCATCAACGGCAAAGTGCATCGTCAGCGCCGTGCCATTGCCTCGTGGCTGCTCGGCTTCGGCCTTTCTGGCTGGCGGCTTGACGCTTGCCGCAGCCTTGGACCCACTGGCCGCTGCAGGCTTGCCTTTCAGCTCGACACCGGCTGAACTCGCCGCCGGACTGGCTGCTTCATCAGCACTGGACTGAACTGCGCCCGGCTCCGGCGGCTGCGCGCCGGTATCGGCGTCGCTGGCGGAGGAGGCAGCTGTCTTGCGCTTGAACATGCTTATTTGCGGCTGTAGACGAAGATCAGCAGGGCGATAAAGGCAAAGGTCATATTGGGCAGCCAGGCCCCCAGCCAGGGTGGCAGAACTTCGTTATAGCCCATTAGCTTGCAGATGAAGTGCAGCACATAGAAAACCATCACCAGCACAAAGCAGAAAATCAGGCCCAGCAGGCGCTCTTCGCGGGGCGCTTTGAGGCTCAGCGGCATCGCCACCAGGGCGAAGGCCAGCGAGGCGAATGGACCGGCAAAACGCAGGTGAAAGTCTGTCAGGTCGCGGGCCGGGTTCTCGCCGGTCTGCTGCTTGATCTTGCTCTGGCGCGCCAGGTCGCTCTGGGTCAGCTCCTGCGGAGTCTTGATCTCGGCCACCTGGGCCTTGAGGTCGAGGCCCAGCGGGATCTGCTCAGTCGGCTCCTTGGTGAAACCGGTGTAGAGCCCGCTGTTGGGGTCCTGGCGGAAGAGGATCGCCGGGTTGCCCATATCGCGGCCCATTACCAGGGTCTCGCCCTCGGCCAGGCCGGTGGTGCTGGTAATCAGGCGCTTGCCGCCCTCGGTGGACCAGTCGTCGAGGATCACGTTGCTCAGCACGCCCTGCTTCTTGTCGAAGTAGCTGGCGGTCACGAACTCGCCATTCTCGAGCTTGACGATAAAGGGCGGGGGCTCGCGGTTGTCGTTGCCCACGATCTGCGGATAGGCGTCGTAGATCCGCTGCTGAATCGCCGCGGCGCGGGGCAGCAGGTACTCGTTGGTCAGGTAGGAGGCCGTCACGGCGATCATCGACAGCAGCAGGAAGGGCAGGAAAAGGCGGTACAGGCTTATGCCGTTGGTGAACATCGCCGTCAGCTCATTATCCTTGGCCAGCCGGCTCATGCTCATCAGCGTGCCGAAGAGGATCGCCACCGGCAGGGCCATGGTGGTAAAGTTTGGCGCTTCCAGCGAGACCGCCTGGATCACCATGATCGCCGGGACATTTGGGTTAAGCAGATCCTGAACTTCCAGGAAGAGCTTGTTGATCAGCAGAAACGCCAGAAAGCCGCAGAAGCCGACCAGAAACAGGCCGCAGGCTTCCGCGAATACATAGCGATCGATGATCCTGACGATGCGCACTAATGCCCCTGACGGAGTATCCGCCGCATTTATTCTAGTTTGCGCGAAGCAAAGGCGTGAATCAAGCTAGAATTTTGCATGCTGCGGACTTTGCTTGCCGCTGTTTTTGGCCTGACGGTAGCGGCTCTGCTCGTCCTGTCCATGTTTGAAGGCGGGGACTGGGTCGACGCGAACATTTGGTGGTGGCTGCCGGCCCTGACGCTCAGCGCCGCGCTGGCGGGCGAGAGCTGGTATGGGCTGGCACCGGACTCTGCAGTTGACAGAAACAACAGAGCACCGACGCGCTGACATACTGAGCAGACCGCCAGACCGCGATAGCGGCAATATATATGAGGGAAAACGACCGCGGCAGGACTCGAACCTGCGGCCTACAGCTCCGGAGGCTGTCGCTCTATCCGCTGAGCTACGCGGCCATGGGGCAAAGATGATACCAGAGAGGGCTGGTAACAGTGTATTTTGGAGCGCGGGACTGTGTCCCGTAAATCCCTGCCGCTATCAAGATACAAGCGCGGGTCTGTGTCCGGTCATCCTCTGCCCCGCTATCCCTGGGTCCGTAATATCCAAAGAGATCAAAACGAACGGGACACAGTCCCGCGCTCCATCCTGAGCGGCGCTACCCACGCAAATGCCAAAGGGCGCCCATTGCGGGCGCCCCTGTTGTTCCTTGTTCTGTATGGGCGCTGGCTCTGGCGCCCTCTGGTCGCCGGCACCGAGGCCGGCGCTATCGCTACTGCAGCAGCTGCAGCACCGTCTGCGGGAGCTGGTTGGCCTGGGCCATCGCCGCCACGCCGCTTTGCAGCAGGATCTGGTTGCGCGTCATCATCAGGGTCTCCTGAGCCACGTCGGCGTCGCGGATGCGGCTTTCCGAGGCGGTCAGGTTTTCGCTCGCCACGTCAAGGTTGCGGATTGTGCTCTCAAGGCGGTTCTGGATCGCGCCCAGCCGGCCGCGCTGCTCGCTGACCCGCTGCATCGCCACATCCACCTGGGTGATCGCGTCCTGGCTCAGCTCCGGCGTCACCACCAGCAGGCCCTCGACCCCCAGCGCCTCGGCGCTCATGTCCGCAAGGTAGCTTGAGATGTTCTGGCCCTGGTTTGCGCCCGTCTGCAAGGTGAAGGCCCGCGGGGCGACGTGGACAAAGAAGGTCTCCACCCGCCCGCTCAGGCTGATCTGCGGCCGCTCAAAGGCGCTGGCATAGGGGAAGCTGAGCAGGGTGTTCGGCCCACCGTTGATATCCGTCGGCGGCTGGGCATCCAGGCGCAGTCCAAGCGTGTTGTCAAAGAAGACCCTCACGCCCGGCAGCAGGCCGTTGACCTCATTTGTATCGGTTTCGATCTGCCCGATGCTCTTGTTCAGCTCCAGGTTGAAGGCGTTGATGCTGTAGACCGGGGCTTCCCCCTCGCGCACCTCGACCAGGCTCAGGGCATTAAGGATGCTCTCCTCGCCGCTGATCACGAGTTCCGCGCCCGGTACCGGCGTGGCGATAGACAACGTGCCTTTGGCATTGCCGATGGTGTTTACGTGGACCAGATCGGGCATCTGCTCGAGGTTCAGGATCGCGCTGTTGGTCACGCCCGTGCCCTCAGGGTTCCAGATCGCCAGACTGATCTTGCCGGCCAGATCTTCCAGCGTGTCGTTGCTACTGACGTTGATTGTTGCCTTGTTGGCCGTGCCTCGCAGGTAGACCTGCAGCTCGACATTCTTGCGGCCGTCGAAGACGCCGAACTGCTGGAAGCGGTTGACGTCGGCCAGGGTCGACTGCTGGTCGGCAGTCACCACGTTGTTGCTGCTGAGGTTGAAGGTGCCGGTTTCACCGGCCTGGAGGATGCCGTCGAAGGCCAGCTTGACGTTCTCCAGCACCGTGCCGGTACCGTTGAAGGTGGCGCCGATGCTGGTCGTGGCGCCGATCTGGCCACCACGCGCGGCGGCCACCGCTGCATCCTGGTCCCAGCCCGAGGCCACCCGGTCGGTATAGACCTGGTTGTCAAAGCTGAAGACCGCATATGTCCGGCTGCTGGCGGCCGAGACAAAGACCGTCATGTTGGTCGGCACCGGGCCGGTCTGCCACAGCCGCCCGCGGTCCTGCAGGCTGTTGCTGCCGGCGCGCTTGCTCCAGGTGATGTCATCAGCTGCCGTGGCGCTGGCCAGGCTGATCTGGCTCCAGTCATAGCGGGTATCAAAGCCTGCGTTGATGGTGCCGGTGGTGGCATCGCCAATGCTGAAATGCTGGCCGGAGCTGTTGGCCGGCCGCGAAAGGGTCGCGGTGTAGACGCTGTTGTTGTTGACGAAGCTGACCTGCGCCTGCTGGAACATCCGGGTGCTGTTACCGCCGCTGTCAAAGCTCAGATAGAAGCGGCTGCCCGAGCGGTCCGAGTCGATGAACTTCGCGTCGATGATCGAGATGCTGCCCAGCAGTGCCAGCGAAAAGCGGTTCACGCCAGCGGCGTCATTAAAGATGCCTGCCGTAGCGATGCTGGGCCCCAGGGCGCCGACAATGCTGGCGGCAAAGTTGCCGTTGGTCAGGGTCAGCGCTCCGATGTCGATGGACACTGTGCGCACACCCAGCTGGGCGCCGCGAACGGTGATCATGAACTTGTCGCCGGCTGAGAGCTCGCTGGCCTGGAAGTTCTGGCCCAGAGTGTTGGCAACACTGCTGCCGACCGCCCCGCTGATGCGGATCGTGCCATTGGTCGGGCTGTTGACCGCGGTGCTGCCGTTGGCGTCCGCCGGGACTTCAATCTGGAACAGGCCGGCGTTGCCCACTCCGTCCGGGCCGGCCGAGGCGATGACCGCCCCGGCGCGCCAGGTCTGCAGGTAGTTCAGGTTGCCAGTCTCATCCAGGGTGCGGGTCGTGGTGAACACGTCGGTCTTCTGGATCTGCAGCACGCCGGTGGACTTGGCCACCGCGCGCAGGATGAAGTTTCCACCGTCGCCGACGTTGCCGTTCACCGCGGCGCGGATACGGCTGAAGTCATCGGTGCTGATCAGCGCGCCCAGCGAACCGTCAAGCAGTGTTTTGCTGTTGAACTCGGTGGTGTGCGCAATACGGTTGATCTCATCCGTCAGCTGGTTAATCTCAAGCTGAATGCTCTGGCGGTCGTCGGCCGTATAGATGCCGTTCGCCGCCTGGACTGCCAGTTCGCGGGTACGCTGGAGGATGGTGCTGATCTCGTCCAGCGCGCCTTCGGCAGTCTGGATCAGGCTGATACCATCCAGCGCATTGGCGCTGGCGCGGTTAAGTCCGCGGATCTGGCCGCGCAGCTTCTCGCTGATCGAGAGACCGGCAGCATCGTCGGCAGCACGATTGATTCGCATGCCGCTGGACAGGCGTTCCAGCGTCTTGGAGACGCTCATGCCTGTGACCTTCAGGTTGCGCTGTGCATTCAGCGCGACCGGGTTCTGATTTATCCGCAGTACGCTCACCGCTTGTTCCTCCAATGACCAAGCTAAAGTGGCGGCTGGCAGAAGAGAGCTGCAGCGTGTCTGTCCCGGCTATCAGCCATCAGGTGCAGACCTGCGCGAAAGCACAGTCGGCGCACTGATTGAACTGAAGCCCACAGCGCTGCTGCAAGCTGAGTTCTCCCCAAATCCGGACAACGCTCCCCAGCGTGTCCTGGCCATCCACCAGCGAATCTGCGGTTCCATCCACATCTCCCCGCATAAACTCGCTTGGGCAGCTTATCGGCGGCGGGGGAGGGGACTTTAGGGTTTTGGTGCGGTCCAGGGTTCGTCCTGAACACCATAGATACGGTTGGCCTCGCGGGCCAGCACGAAGAACAGGTCGGCGAGACGGTTTACGTAGCGGACGATGACGCTGTCAATTTCAACCGTCTCACGGGCGGCGATGATCATCCTCTCAGCGCGGCGGCTGACGGTGCGGCACTGGTGCAGCGCCGCTGCCACCGGGTGGCCGGTAGGCAGGATGAAATTCTTCAGCTCCGGCAGACCGGCGGTCAGCTCGTCGATCCACTGCTCAAAGCGCTCGACCATGCCGTCGTGAATGAAGCGCGGAGCCTGAGGCGCGCCGCTGGCCAGATCAGCCCCAAGCTGAAACAGCTCAACCTGGATCGTGTGCAGATATGTGTCAAGCCGTGTGCAGGCGCTATCTGCGTCGGCAGGCATTTTGTCGATCCCAAGTACCAGGTTCCAGACATTGCGAACGCCGAGTGTGGAATCCTCAACGGCAGTTCGTTTGTCCGGTAGCTGCGCGTGCCAGCTTCTCGCAATCCCCAGCACGCTGTTCAGCTCATCGACGGTGCCATAGGCGTTGACCAGCACATGGTTCTTGCTGACACGGGTGCCGTCAAACAGCCCCGTTTCGCCCTTGTCACCGCCCTTGGTGTAAATCTTGGTCATGGGGAAAGTATAGGCCCGGCCTAAAAGGGGCGTGGTCTCCATGGCTCAGTGTGCCCGGTACTTTGCATACAGTTCAGGGTCACAGCCCCGGATGGCCGGTCACACCGCGGTCACACTTTGGCTGCCTGTCAAGGTGTGTACTCAAAACAGAATATATGGGGCAAAATTCGCTCAACGCTTCCTTGCTTTAAGACAACCTTAACTGTATATTCTTGCTAGAAAGCTGTTGCATAAGAGCAGTTTCGTTTGGCGTTTCCGGGCTTGCAGTTCGGGGGAACTGACGGTGGTACGCCACGGATGGCAGGGAGCGAGGAGGTCGCGATGCTGCAGAAGACCGCTTGTGCCAGCTGCGCCGGCAGCGGCATCAGAATGATTGAGACCAGTTCAATTCTGGGTCTTATCAAGAAGCAGGTGCCTGTCACCTGCGAAGACTGCGCCGGCAAGGGCCAGGTGCTTGAAATCCCAGGCTGCGAAACCTGCGGCGGACGCGGACTGCTGGGCAACGAAAACGAGATCTGCCGAACCTGTAACGGAACAGGTCACCTCGACAGTTTCGCTCTTATTCCTATGGAACTTGTCCAGCCCGGTACGACCTTTGCCCGGCACTGCGACCGCTGCAAGAACGAGCAGTTTGAGATCGTTTCGCTTAAGGAGCAGTACCGCATTACGCGCAGCTGGGAGGCCGAAGAGGAGCTGCGCAAGGTGGACATCATCGACCGCGTGAAGGTCAAGTGCACGGGCTGCACCAATACCTATTACATCACTGTCGACCCGCGGCACCACCAGCCCGTTCCGGTCGAGCTAATCGCCGAGCTCGAGAACCAGGGCCTGAGCCTTAGCTTCCTATACGGGGCCCGCGGGGCCGCGCTTAGTGGCCTTGAGCAAGCAGCTCCGCCAGTTCAGCCGACAGCCTGACGCCAACACCGGTCGCTCCCGGCTGGCTCCAGTACTTCTCGACCTTGTCGGCCAGGAAGGCGCCGGCGATGTCCATGTGGACATACTCGGTTCCATCCTTAATGAATTCGTAGAGGAACATGCCCGCCGTCTGCGCTCCGGCCAGCGGGCCACCAACATTACGGATATCCGCAATGCTGCTGCGGATCATCGTGCGGTACTCCGGGTGGAGCGGCAGTTCCCAGGCCAGCTCTCCGCTTGCGGCTGCCGCCTGCTTGACCACACCTGCAAAGTCTGCGGCCTTGCTCATCAGGCCGATGTACTGGTGCCCCAGCGCCCGGGCGCAGGCGCCGGTCAGAGTGCTGAACTCGATAATCCGGGTCAGCCCCAGTTCCTCCTGGGCGTGGATCAGCGCATCGGCCAGCACCAGGCGGCCTTCCGCGTCAGTGCTATGGATCTCAACTGTTCGGCCGTTCTTGTAGCGCAGGACATCCCCAGGGCGATAGGCGCGCCCGTCGGGCATATTCTCAGCGCTGGCGACAATCGCAGTGACAGGGATTGCCGGCTTAAGCAGGGCAATTGCCGCCATTGCGCCAATCACCGCTGCAGCTCCGCCCATATCGGCCTTCATGTCCCACATGCCATCCCAGGGCTTCAGGCTGATGCCGCCAGTGTCAAAGGTGATGCCCTTACCAACGAGACAGAGCGGTGCTGCGGCACTGCGTCCCTTTTCGGGCTTGTAGCTCATCTCAAACAGGACCGGCGGGTTTTCAGAACCCTTACCGACGTTGATCAGTCCGGTGTAGCCGGCTTTTTCAAGCTGGGCCCGGTTCATCATCTTGAAACCCATGCCAAGCTCGCCGCAGATGGCCTTGGCACGCGCCGCCAGCAGTTCCGGGCTTAGGTCACCGGCCGGGGTGTTGGCCAGGTCGCGGGCAATCCGCACGCCGCGATCCAGGCTCTGCACGCGCTCGGCAGCTTTCTTGAAGGCCGCAGCATTCGCGCCGGCCACGATGGTCAGCTTAGTGGCAGTCGTAGGGTCCTTAGGGCTGCCCTTGAAGGTATTGCATTCATAGTCAGCCAGCAGCGCTCCGGTAAGCAATTTGGAAAAGCTGTCGGCCTGGACATCGCCGTCCAGCCACCAGATCAGCTCAGCGCCGCCCCACTTGCGGGCCAGACGCAGGCTGGTTCCGCCGGCGACCCGCATCACATCGTCCGCGTCAAACTCGCGATAGGCCGCCATGTTAATGCTCAGATCCAGGCCTCCGGCGCTGTTGGCGGCGAGAATCTCCGCGCGCTCCTCGCCTTTGGCAAGCTTGCCCGGGCCAAGATGGCCACCCTTGCCCTGATGGAAGAAGCGGCACTGCACAGCGCCCTTACCAGCCGCGCCAGCCTTGGTGAGAATGCGGATTTCCATAGACAGCCTCACAGACGCCTGATTTTCCGGTAATCATGTGGGCCGACGTGAACGCAGTGCCCGACATTTACATCCGGTTAGGCGGCTGCTAACATTACCAGTCGCCTTTGGCTTTGACAAGAATTTCAAGGAGTGAAGACCCCTCATGCAGATTCCCATGAAACGCGCCTGCGCGGCAGTGCTGTGCCTGGTGCTTGCGTCTTGCGTACCCCCGGGCAGCAGCGGCACAGGCGGCGCTGGCGGCGGTGGCGCAGTAGCCATGCAGATCAACGGCCGGCCGATTACTACCGAGCAGCTGCTTTCCTCTCCGTTTCTGCGTGAGAGCCTGCGCAACCTGATCTTCTTTGAGACCATGGTAGCCACGGCTCAGGAAGCCGGCGTTACCATCGACGAGAAGGAAGTCGACAAGACTTTCGAGGAGCAGAAGGCTCAGTATTCGATGGGCGACGCCGCGGGCTGGAATGACTTCCTGTCCCAGAACATGTCCACTGAGGACGAGTTCAAGAACCAGATCCGCAGCTCGATGTACTTTGACGGCCTGATCAAGAAGAAGGTCAACGTCACCGAAGATGACATCAAGAAGTCCTGGGACAACGAAGCAGCGATCATCCGTGATGTCTACGCCCAGCAGAACGCTATCCCTGATGCCGACAAGGCGGCCCTGACCTTTGACCAGGTCAAGGACACGATCAAGATGCGTCTGGAGTCGATGAAGAGCATGGAGGCCCAGGAGGCCGTCATGCAGGACATCATCGGCAAGGCTGAAGTCAAGCTCTCCGGTATCAGCGACAAGACCAAGTCGGAGCTGCTCGAGAACCTGATTATCAACAACGAAAAGAAGCGCCTCGAAGAGACCATGAAGGAACGCGAGGAGACAAAGAAGAAGATGGAGGCTGAGCAGGCCGCGGCCACGGGCGGAGCTCCCGCTGGCGGCGCGCCCGCGGGCGGTGCCCCGGGTACGCCTGTGGCGCCTCCGGCTGGCGAGGCTGCCGAGACCAAGTAGCTTCTGCCACGAACACCCGGCCAGGCCGGGCGACAATCGCGACACAGCAAACGGCGGCCTCACGGAAGTGAGGCCGTCTGCTGATAAACGCCGTGGAGGGCGTAATAAAGCATGAGCGAAGTATGGGTTTACAACTTCGAAAGCGCCGATAAGGGCAACAAGTCTCTGCTCGGCGGCAAGGGTGCCAACCTGGCCAATATGACCCAGCTGGGTCTGCCGGTTCCGCCCGGTTTCACAATCACCACGGCCGCCTGCAACGCCTACAACGATGCCGGCACGCTGTTTGAATCGCTGTGGGCACAAATCTGCCACGCGGTGAATGAACTGGAAAAGAAGACCGGCAAGAGCTTCGCCGGCCAGGGCGAGCCACTGCTGGTCTCGGTTCGCTCCGGCGCGAAGTTCAGCATGCCTGGCATGATGGACACTATCCTCAACCTGGGCCTGAACGATCAGGCTGTCGATGCAATCACGCACAAGACCGGCAACCCGCGCTTTGCTCTGGACAGCTATCGCCGTCTGATCCAGACCTTTGCCGATGTAGCGATGGGTGTCGATATCCGCCTCTTCGAGAACGTGCTCTTCGAGATCCGCGGCAGCCGCCAGGACTATGAGATCACGGCCGAGGAACTCGGCACCATGGTGTCCCGTTATAAGGACATCTACCAGCAGGCTACCGGCCACCCCTTCCCCCAGGACGGCTTCGAGCAGCTGCGTCTGGCGGTGATAGCCGTGTTCAAGAGCTGGAACAACCCCCGCGCCAAGACTTATCGCCGCGAGAACGGCATCCCTGATGACATCGGCACGGCCTGCAACGTCCAGGCGATGGTCTTCGGCAACATGGGCATGACATCCGGTACGGGTGTCTGCTTCAGCCGCAACCCGGCCACCGGCGCCAAAGGTGTCTTTGGCGAGTTCCTGATCAACGCGCAGGGCGAGGACGTCGTCGCCGGTATCCGAACCCCGGAGCACATCGACCAGCTGGCGCAGGAAATGCCCGAGGTCGCCAAGCAGCTCTTTGACACCATCGAGCGCCTGGAGCACCACTTCCGGGACATGCAGGACATCGAGTTCACGGTCGAGGAAGGCAAGCTCTACATGCTTCAGACCCGCAGCGGTAAGCGCACCGGCGCGGCTGCGGTCAACATCGCAGTGGACATGGTTGACGAGGGCCTGGTCAACATCGAGCAGGCCCTGATGATGGTCGAGCCCCAGCATATCAACCAGCTGCTGCATCCTCAGTTCGATGACGATGGCAGCATTCCGGCTCCGCTGGACAGCGCCGGCCTGCCGGCCAGTCCGGGAGCGGCTGTGGGACGCATCGTGATCGACTCCCACGAAGCTGTGCGCCTGTTCGAGGCCGACCCCAAGGCCAAGCTGATTCTGGTCCGCGAAGAGACCACGCCCGACGATATCGACGGCATGATCGTCTGCCAGGGCATCGTAACCGCCCGCGGCGGCATGACCAGCCATGCGGCCGTCGTGGCCCGCGGCATGGGTAAGCCCTGCATCGCCAGTGCTCCCAGCCTGGTGCTTGATGAGCACAACGGCACGATCAGCATTGGTGGCAAGCAGTTTAAATCCGGCGACTGGATCAGCATGGACGGTGGCAAAGGCGCCGTCTATGAGGGCGCACTCAAGCTTAAGCAGGCCGAGTTCAAGGGCAGCGTTGGCAAGCTGCTGGAGTGGGCGGATGGCGCCCGCCGGCTGAAGGTTCGCGCTAATGCTGACAACCCCCGCGACTCGCGCCAGGCAGTTGAGTTCGGCGCCGAGGGCATCGGCCTGACCCGCACCGAGCACATGTTCTTCGAGCCCGAGCGTCTGCCGCACGTCCGCGCGATGATCCTCAGCGACACTGAAGAGGAACGCCGCAAGCATCTGGACAGCATCTTCGAGTTCCAGAAGGAAGACTTCAAGGGCATCTTCCGCGAGATGACTGGAAAGCCGGTGACTATCCGCCTGCTGGATCCGCCGCTGCACGAATTCCTGCCGCATGACGAGCAGGAGATCAACGACCTGATTGGCCAGGTCTTTGGCAGCGTCACCGACGAGCGCCGCAGCGAGGTCAAGGCGCGGATCGAAGCGATGCGCGAATCCAACCCGATGCTCGGCTTCCGAGGCTGCCGCCTGGGCATCATCTATCCCGAGATTAACGAGATGCAGGTCCGCGCGATCATTGCTGCTGCCATTGAGGCCCGTCGTGAAGGCAGCGAAGCGATCCCTGAAATCATGGTCCCGCTGATCGGCGCCAAGTCGGAGCTGGCGATGGTCGAGCCCGTGCTGCGCAAGGTGGCCGCCGAGACCATGGAGAGCTACGGCGAAAAGATTGATTATCTCTTCGGTACCATGATCGAGGTTCCGCGCGCTGCCGTGACCGCCGACGAGATTGCCGAGATCGCCGAGTTCTTCAGCTTCGGCACCAACGACCTGACTCAGATGGGCATGGGCGTCAGCCGCGACGACGCCCAGCGCTTCCTCAGCCCCTATGTGGCGATGAAGATCTACGCCGAGGATCCTTTCCAGAGTCTCGACCAGGAAGGCATCGGCAAACTGGTCGAGATGGCCTGCAAGCTGGGCCGCCAGACCAAGCCAAAGCTCAAGCTTGGCGTCTGCGGCGAGCATGGCGGCGATCCCGCCAGTATCGACTTCTTCCACCGCGCCGGGCTTGACTATGTCTCATGTAGTCCCTTCCGCGTGCCGATAGCTAGACTGGCCGCGGCGCAGGCGGAGATCCGTTCGCGCGGCGCGAATGCCATGTCAGTGTCCAGCACGGCCTGATCATGACTATGCTCATCCCCGCGAGCCGTCCGCATTCTGCTAAAGTAGGGCGGCCCGCGGGGGTGAGGTTGAATCAGACTGCCACAGGCCGTTTGCGGCCCGTGGAGATCGAGGGGTAGGGCATGTTTGTTCAACAGCGCATTCAGCTCGTCGATGCCCGTGAAGTCATCGATTCACGCGGTAATCCGACGATTGAAGTTGAAGTTCAGCTTTCTGATGGCTCCAACGGCATCGCAATAGTGCCCAGCGGCGCCAGCACGGGCGCCCATGAGGCCCTGGAACTTCGCGATACCAGCTCTCCGCGCTTTGGCGGTAAAGGCGTGCAGCGCGCGGTCAGCCATGTCGTCGAGCGCATCGCCCCCGAAATCCTGGGCTTTGAAGGCACCGATCAGCGCGGCGTCGACCGTCTGATGCTGCGCATGGACTCCACCCCGAACAAGAGCAACCTGGGGGCCAATGCCATCCTTGGCGTGAGCCTGGCCGTGGCCAAGGCTGCGGCCAGCCACACCCGCCAGCCGCTTTATCGCTACCTCGGCGGTACAAATGCTGTTACCCTGCCTGTGCCCCTGATGAACGTTCTGAACGGCGGCGCGCATGCTGATAACGGCCTGCAGATTCAGGAATTCATGGTCGTTCCTTTTGGCTTCGAAACTTTCCGTCAGGCCCTGCGGGCCGGCTGCGAGATCTACCAGATCCTCAAGAAGGTGCTCAAGGAAAAGGGGCATGCCACCAACGTTGGCGATGAGGGCGGCTTTGCGCCCGGCCTGAGCAGCAATGAGGAAGCACTGGAGCTGATTGCTGAGGCGGTTGATCGTTCGGATTACACGCTGGGCAAGGACATTGCCCTGGCTTTGGACTGCGCGGCCAGCGAGTTCTTCTTTGACGGCCGCTACAAACTGAGCAGTGAGAGCGAGCCCCTCACCGCCAGCGCCGCCATCGCCGAGTATGAGCGTCTGCGCGGCCGCTATCCGATTTTCAGCATCGAAGACCCGCTGGCGGAGGACGACTGGGACAACTGGGCGGCCATGCGCTCCCAGCTTGGCAGCCGCATGCAGATCGTCGGCGACGACCTGCTGGTAACCAATCCGGAACGTCTACAGAAGGGCATCGAAACACAGGCCTGCAACAGCATCCTGATTAAGTTCAACCAGATCGGCACCCTTAGCGAGACGCTCGACACAATCGGCCTGGCCCAGCGTCACGGTTTTACGACAATCATCAGCCATCGCAGCGGCGAGACCGAAGACACCACCATTGCGCACCTCGCAGTCGCGGTGAATGCCGGACAGATCAAGACCGGGGCCCCCTGCCGTACAGACCGCGTGGCCAAGTACAACGAGCTGATCCGCATTGAGGAGCGCCTCGGCGCAGCTGGACGCTATGCCGGCGCCAGCGCCGTTGCCGGTCGCCTGAGCAACTAAAGCCCAGGGCCCGCGCTGCCGATATCCATGGCGTTTGCCATGGAACACATCAACACCAACACAACCGGTGGCAGCGTAACCCAGCTGGTGGTCTTCTCTCTGCACGGACAGGATTACGGCATACCGATCCAGTTCGTCCGCGAGATCATTCGCCATCCTGATGTGACCCAGCTGCCCAACACGCCGCACTTCGTGCGCGGCGTCATCAACCTCCGCGGGCAGATCATTCCGATCATCAGCCTCTACGAGCGTTTCAACTTCAGCGCCGCCGATGACAGCACCAAGGTTGTCATCGTTGAGTACAGCGGCCTGATCGTCGGGCTGGAGGTCAACGAGGTCAGCCAGGTTCACACCCTGGGTGCCGACCGGATCAGCGCCGCGCCTTCGATCACTTCGTCGGTGGACAGCGAGTTCATCGCCGGTGTCGGCAAGCTTGGCGAGCGACTGCTGATCATCCTGGACGTGGAACGCATCCTGAGTGCGGAAGAGAACGAGCAGCTGCGCAAGCACGCGGCCTGAGCTGGGAAGGGTGAGGGGAAAGAGAGCCGACGGGCGGATTTGAACCGCCGACCAGCTGATTACGAATCAGCTGCTCTACCCCTGAGCTACGTCGGCAAGGCATGAGATTATACGGAGGCAATGTGCGCACGTCAATCATCCGGCCCCTGCTGGCGCTGGGAGCAGCACTGGCTGCGCTGTTGTCCTATGCAGGCGCGGCAGCGCAGGACACGCCAGCGGACCTCTCTGCGCGCATGCCTTCCGTCGAGGATCTGAACCTGCAGCAGGACTCGCTGGTCGTGCTGCCCTTTGTGCATCTTGTGCCAAAGGCTGGCAAGGGCATGGCTTCAATACTCGCCAGCGAGCTTGCCGCCTCGGGCCGCTGCACTGTGTTTGGTCCGGAGCTTGGCATCGATGCCGTTGAGGCGGATAAGCCGGCCTGGCGCAGGCTTTCGCTCGGCGCTCCTGGCAGTGGGCTCGAAGCCGGCCATTTTGCAGCCGGTGGCGACTACCTTCTTGCCGGCAGTCTCGACGTGATCGACATCGCCGACAAGGATGTCAAGCTGGATCTCGGACACGAATTCCGTGACCTCAGCTCGCGCATCAATGGCGGCAACCGTATCGCGCAGGTCAGGATGACGCTGCACCTGTACCGCTGCAGCGACGGACTGGAGCTCTGGAGCGGCGAGGCGGAGGGTCTGGAGAGCCAGCGCGGCCTGCGCCGGGATCACAGCTCCATTGGCTGGCTGGCCAGCCTTGACTTCAACGCTGACGAGTTTCGCCAGACTCAGCTTGGCCGCGCGGCCTATAAGGCCGTGGGCGCTGCCCTGCGGGAGCTCTATACGGCCCTGCCGCTGCAGGCCCGTGTGCTGGCCGTCACACCCGGTGCGGTGGTAATTAACCTCGACGAAGCCAGTGGTCTGCAGGTTGGTGACGAGCTGGCAGTCTTTGGCATCAACGAGCTGCAGAACAGCCAGGGGATGGCGGTCTGGACCAGCGAGCGTCGCGTTGGCGGCGTCCAGATCGTGCAATTCCAGCCGGGGCGCGCCCTGTGCCTGATCCTCGATGGTCAGGACAACATCATGGAAGGCGACATAGCCCGGCCGCTGAACGAGCCACTGCTGCTGCCTCTTGAGACCGATAAGTAGCAGCGCGGCCCTGTCCGCGCGTCTGTAGGGTGCAGGCGTGCCTGCACCAGCGGAAGAGGGTAACAGTGGTGCACGCACGCGCGCACCCTACAAATTCTCCCCTTGATACTGCCCGTCGTAAAGCTTCGCCGCCGGCTCCTCCATCCGCCACAGAACAAACTGCGCGATCCTGGCGTTGCGGTACAGCTTGAGGCTGTGGTAAACCACCAGCAGTCCCTGACCCTTCCCGCTGTAGCCGGGATCCCACAGCGCGCTGTGCAGCACTGCACCGCAGCGCATCAGGCTGCTGCGCGGCAGCACCATTCCGGCGCAGTCGGGAGGGACGGTGATGGTCTCGTTGTAGGTGACGAGATAGGCCCCTGGGACACCGTGCGTAGAAACCGGTAGTTCCAGAAAGTCCGATTCGGGCCATTCCATTACGCTGGCGGCCGGCAGTCGACGCTCACTGTTATCCAGATCCAGGACAGCGAAGTTGTTTCGCAGTACGGGAACATGCAGGTCGATATGCTCTACTTTGGCCACAGTCAGGTCAAAACCAGCCTGCTGCAACTGCAGCTCAGGCGCGGGTGCTCCGGGAAAGGTGAGGGTCTGGGGAGGGACGATCATGGGGATATCTTAGAGGACGCTCTGTGACTCTTTGCGTGCCGGCGTGCCTGCACCGTTTTTTGTAGGGCCGCATGGAAATGCGGCCGTCTTTTGAATGATGAAACGTGTTGATTTGCCGCTTGGGGACGGCCGCACATGCGTGCGGCCCTACAAGCGTGTAAAATTCCCCCATGGCACAAACGATGTTCCTGGGCATCATCGTCCTCGCCTGGCTGGGCTACACCGGCTTCGCCATCGCCCGCGGCCTGCCGGCTGTCTGGATCGACTGGGAGAAGCCCTTCTTCCATACGGGCCTGATTGAGGAATCCGCCCGGATTCAGGCGCTGATCCTGCCGGTGCTTCTGTCGATCTGGATCGGCTTTTCCTGGTACCGCAAGAGCATGATCGGCGAAGCCTAGGCTGACACAGTATTTAAGCCAGACTAGGCGTTGGCACTGCTCTTGGGCAGGCTGCTGTCCAGCTCAAGGTCGACTTCTTCGTCATGCCGGTCTTCCAGCGCCGCCTCCAGCGCACTCCAGCCGCAGAGCGCGCACTTTACCCGCGCATGCAGCTGGGCCACGCCCTGCAGCGTCAGCAGATCGCCAAGCAGCTCCAGCTTCGGCTCGGGATCGCCATCCACGATCATGCCACGAAAAGCTCTGAGAATCTGCTCCGCCCGCTCCAGGCTCTGGCCCTTGACGGCCATTGTCATCATCGACGCGCTGGCCTGGCTGATCGCGCAGCCCGTGCCCTCAAGGCAGACGCCCTTGATCTCACCATCCTGCACATCCAGTGACAGGGTTACGCGGTCACCGCAGGACGGATTCTTGCAGCGTGCCTGAATGCTGGCGTGTTCCAGCGGCGCGGTGTTTCGCGGCTTCTTGTAGTGATCCAGGATCACATCACGGTAGAGAGCTTTAAGATCCATGTGAGGCCTTCGGTCGCAGCAGGGCTGCCAGGGTAGGGCGCAGGAATAGTACAACGGCTGCTGCTGTCAGAATAACAAAGCCCTTAATGCAGTAGCGCTGGGTAATCAGAGCACCTGTCCAGACCAGCAGTCCGGAAAGGTACCAGGCGTTGTCACCACGCAGGCGCATCAGGCGAAGATCTCCCGCACGGTATGCAGGGCGTGAATCAACTGGTCAATCTCCGCCTCTGTGTTGTACAGGTACAGGCTTGCCCGCACTGTGCTGTCAAAGCCCAGCGCGCGGTGCAGCGGCTCGGCGCAGTGGTGGCCGGCGCGGACCGCCACGCCTTCCTCATTCAGGAACTGGGCAATGTCGTGGGGATGGGCGCAGTCGAGGCCAAAGCTGGCAATGCCTGCCTTTCCGGGATAGTATTCGCCCAGCATTTTCAGCCCCGGTATCTCCAGCAGCCGTTCGTGCAGGTAGCGACTGAGCTGCACTTCCCGGGCATGGATGCTATCCATGCCGATGGCGCTGATGTAATCGATGGCCGCGCCCCAGCCGACGGCATCACCGACCGCCGGGGTCCCGGCTTCAAAGCGCGATGGCGGCGGCGCAAAGTAACTCTGTTCCAGACTGACCGAGCTGATCATGCTGCCTCCGGTCTGGTAGGGGGGCAGCTTTTCCAGCAGCTCATAGCGACCATACAGCGCCCCGATTCCGAATGGCGCCAGCATCTTGTAGGCACTGCAGGCCAGAAAGTCGCAGCCCAGCGCCTGGACATCAACCGGCATATGCGGCACACCCTGCGCCGCGTCAACCAGGGACAGGGCACCAACTTTCCGCGCCGCCTCGCAGAGCTCGCCCACCGGGCTCTCAGATCCGCTGACGTTGGAGACCATCGAGAAGGCCACAACTCTGGTCCTCTCGCTTAACTGTCTCTGCCAGTCCTCAATGTCCAGCCGGCCGGTGGGGGTAACGCCAGCAAACTTCAGCACGATGCCCCTGCGCTCGCGCAGCATCTGCCAGGGGATCAAGTCGGCGTGATGCTCAAGAGCTGTGCAGAGAATCTCGTCGCCGGGCTTGAGCGTCTCGCCGATGCAAAAGGCTGCCATGTTGATGGCTTCGGTGGTATTACGGGTGAAGATGACCTCTTCCGGCCGGGCTGCGTTAATGAAGCGCGCAACCTTGGCGCGGGCGGCCTCGAAGGCGTCGGTGGATTCCTCGCTCAGCAGATGTATGCCGCGGTGTACGTTGGCCGGGCGCTGGCTGTAATAGTCGCTCAGCGCTTCAATCACCGCTCTTGGTTTCATTGTCGCCGCAGTGTTGTCCAGATAGGCGAGGGGGTATTCACCGACACGGCGCTCAAGGGCCGGGAAGTCCCGGCGGATAGCCTCGATGTCCAGATTGACAGCAGCCTGTGGGGCGCTCATGCTGTCCCGTTCGAGCACTTGCCTGTCCAATGGCAGTACCTCCCGGTTGAGATGCAGCTAGTCATCATCATAGTCAATATACACGTCGTCGCCGTCAATGCTGACCTGATATGTCCGAACTGGCGCAAAGGCGGGAGCGCAAAGGGCCCTGCCGCTGCGCAGGTCGAACTCCGCCCCGTGCGCGCGACATTTGATTCTGCATTGCTCGGCCAGCACCTTGCCCTGGCTAAGCGGTATGTCCTCGTGGCTGCAGCGGTCGTACAGCGCAAAGACCTCGCTGCCAACACGGACCAGGGTGATCTCGGTCTCATCGGCCAGCGTAATCGGGTAGGTCAGGTTCTCCGGCAGGCGGCTCAGGCTGGCCACACGCACCCTGCTCATGTCATCCGCTCCATGATGAAGTTCTCAACATAGTCGCGCAGCGGCTGCAGGGGGATGCGGTCCGCAACCTCAGTCAGGAATCCCTGAACCAGCAGCTTGCGGCCCAGTTCGGGCTTGATACCGCGGGTCTGCAGATAAAAGATCTCGTCGCGGCTGACATTGCTGGTCGTGCTGCCATGGGTGCAACGCACGTCGTTGGCCTCGATCTCCAGTTGCGGACTGCTGTCGCTGCGGGCATCCGGGCTCAGCACCAGCGTCCGGTTGCTCTGATAGGCATCCGTGCGCTGGGCGTTCGGGTGAACATCGATCAGACCCTGATAGCTGGCGCGCGCACGGCCCAGCAGGGCGCTTTTGAACAGCAGATTGCTCGTCGTATGCGGGGCGATATGGTTCTGGAAGGTGTGGAAATCAAAGCGCTGGCGGCCCCGGCCGATCGTCAGGCCGGACAGGCGTGCATCCGAACCGCTTTCGGCCAGATGGGTTTCCACTTCCGTGCGCACGTTGTTTCCGCCAAGGTTGATGCTGATGCTGTCATAGCGCGCGTCGCGCGCCAGACGGGCATACTCGATGCTCAGGGCATCCGTCCGCGGGCCGAGGTTCTGCAGCTTGGTAACCGTAAGCTTGCTTCCCGGGCCGGCGAAACTCTGGATCGCACCAAGCTGCAGGTTGCGCTCCTGTTCAGGGTGGCCCAGGTTGTGGATAAACACCCTGGCGCTGGATCGCGCCTCCGCTATCAGCAGGATATGCGGGCTCACCACGCTTCCACCTTCGCCGGTCTCCAGGATCAGGTGGATGTCGTCCTTCAGCTCGGCATCCTTCGGCAGGTAAACGCAGAAGCCGCCGTCAAGCAGGGCATAGTGCTGGGCCGCCAGCTTGTCACGGTCATAAGGCAGCAGCGACTGCTCCCAGTAGGCCTTCAACAGGTCGCCGTGCATAGTCAGCGCCGCTCTTAGCGGAAGAACGAAGCCGCCCAGATCAGCCAGCGCCGGGCTGCTGGCTACCTCTTCAACATGGTCGCCGACCATGCTCAGGCAGGTCACCCGGCCGTGCTCACGGCTTAGCTTGCAGATCCGCTCATACTCGGCGCCGCTGAAACCGGGACGGGCCGCCGAGATATCCAGGGCCGCCGCGGCAAACTTGCGGGCGTCGCCATAATGCCAGTTCTCATTGCTGCGCTCAGGCAGCGCCAGGTCAAAGTAGGCCTCGATGGCCCGGGCGCGGCGCTGCGAGAACCACTCCGGCAGGGCCGGGTCCGGGCTCCACTGCCGCAGCTTGCTCTCCAGCGCGCTGCTGCCGGCACCCTCCTGCATGTGCGCCTCCGCGGCCAGCACAGTCGACTCCATTAGCCCACGCTCCCTTCCATCTCCAGTTCGATCAGGCGGTTAAGCTCGACCGCATACTCCAGCGGCAGCTCCTTGGTGATCGGCTCAATAAAGCCGGAGACGATCATCGCCATCGCCTGATCCTTTTCGATCCCGCGGCTCTGCAGGTAGAACAGCTGCTGGTCCGATACGCGGCTGACCCGCGCCTCATGGCCCACGCTGGCGCTGTCTTCCTCAATCTCGATGTACGGATAAGTGTCGGTACGGCTCTCTTCGTTGATCAGCAGCGCGTCGCACTCAACGTTGCTCTTCGCCCCGCGCGCGCCGTTGAGAACCTTGACCAGTCCGCGGTAGGTGCTCTTCCCGAGGCCCTTGCTGATGCTCTTCGCGATGATCCGGCTGGTGGTGCCGGGCGCCACGTGGATCATCTTCGCGCCGGTGTCCTGATGCTGGCCGTCGTTGGCATAGGCGATGCTCAGCACCTCGCCCGTTGCCCCTTCACCAGCCAGGATCACGCTGGGGTACTTCATCGTCACCTTGCTGCCGATGTTGCCATCCAGCCACTCCACGGTGGAGCCTGCCCCAGCATAGGCGCGCTTGGTGACCAGGTTATAGACGTTGCTGCTCCAGTTCTGCACGGTGCTGTAGCGCACGCGGCTGCCAGGCTTGGCGATGATCTCCACCACCGCGCTGTGCAGGCTGTCGGTGGTGTATGTCGGCGCGGTGCAGCCCTCAATGTAGTGGACGAAGCTGCCCTCGTCCGCGATGATCAGCGTGCGCTCGAACTGCCCGGCCTTGTCCGCGTTGATGCGGAAATAGGCCTGCAGCGGGATGTCCAGATGGACGCCCTTGGGGATATAGACAAAGCTCCCCCCGCTCCAGCAGGCGCTGTTGAGGGCTGAAAACTTGTTGTCCTCCGGCGTGATCACGCTGCCGAAGTGCTCGCGAACGATGTCCTCATACTCACGCAGACCCGTGTCCATGTCGAGAAACACAACGCCGAGGTCCTTCCACTTCTGCTGCAGGTTGTGATAAACGCTCTCGCTGTCGTACTGTGCGCCGACGCCGGCCAGGACGGTGCGCTCGGCTTCGGGGATGCCAAGCTTCTCAAAGGTGTCCTTGATCGCGTCAGGGACATCGTCCCAGGTGCGGCTGTTCTCGGCTTCCGGCTTGAGGTAGTAATAGATATCGTCGAAGTCGAGGCCAGTCAGGTCGGCGCCCCAATAGGGCATCGGGCGCTCGACGAAGTGTTTAAGGCTGCGCAGGCGGAAGTCCAGCATCCAGGCCGGCTCGCCCTTCATCTCGCTCATCTGGCGGACGACGGACTCGCTCAGTCCGCGCTCCGAGCGAAAGCTGTACTTCGCGTCGGGGTCGTTCCAGCCAGCGCTGTAGCTCCCGAGTTCAACGGTCGCCTTGTCTGACATCAATTCCTCCGCTGGCCCGTTCCGTTTTGATACGGGGGCCGCCGATCCGGCTTTCGAGCCTCAAATCGACAATTAAATGTACCACGGTGTCTGAATTAAACGCCTGTCTCAGCCACGCCCGCACGGATGAAGTCATAGCCCTGGCTGTCGATCTGGCGGGCCAGTTCGACATCCCCGCTGCGCACTATCTGGCCATCCAGCATGATGTGGCAGCGGTCGGGGCTGATGTAATCAAGCAGGCGCATGTAGTGCGTCACGATCAGCATGCTGCGCTCAGGGCCGCGCATGCGGTTAACCCCGTCGGAGACGATCTTCAGCGCGTCGACGTCCAGGCCGCTGTCGGTCTCGTCCAGCAGGCACAGGCTGGGCTCAAGCAGCAGCATCTGCAGGATCTCATTGCGCTTCTTCTCGCCGCCGGAGAAACCCTCGTTGACATAGCGGTTGCCCCAGAACTCGTCCAGCTGCAGCTCCTTCAGCTTCTCCTGCATCAGGGCATAGAACTGGAAGGTCGGCAGCTCATTGCCCTCGCCGCGGATGCTGTTGACCGCCGCGCGCAGGAAGTTGGCGATGCTGACTCCGGGGATCTCCATCGGGTACTGGAAGGCCAGGAAGACGCCGCTGCGCGCACGTTCATCCGGCTCCAGCGCCAGCAGGTCGATGCCTTTGTAGGTCGCCGAGCCCTCAGTTACGGTATAGGCCGGGTCGCCGGCCAGCACCTTGACCAGCGTGCTCTTGCCGCTGCCGTTTGGTCCCATAATGCCGTGGGCTTCGCCGGCCGGCACAGTCAGGTTCACGCCGCGCAGGATTTCCTTGTCTTCAATACTGGCCCGCAGGCCTTCGATCTTCAGCATTTTGGCTCCAATCCGGGTTTGCCGCGCGCAAAGCAGCGCTGGCTTTTAGCTTGGGTCAATGGTGTTCAGTCAACACAGTTACCCCGGAGGCCTTAATTTTATCGCATGCTGGAGCGCGGACGATCCATCCGCATCTTATAGGGGTGGGGCTTGTCCCCACCCGTTCTGGCGAAGTGGCGCTCAGCGCGCGCCTTCCAGCAGGCCCCGTCTAAAGGGATCAGGCGCACGCGGTGCGCCACTATAGCCCGCCGGTTTCAACCCCATACACATGCACATCGGCGTAGTCTTTCCCCGCGCCGACGATGGCCGGCAGCAGGTCTTCTACCTCGCTGTAGTTGACCCACAGTCCCAGCAGGTTAACCGCGCCGCCGACCGTCGGCCGGCCGTCATAGCTGCCCCAGCGCAGGCGCGCGGCCTGGCCCAGCGCCAGTTCGCCGCCCAGGTGGCTGCTGCGCTTCTCCTGGTCGCCCTCATGCAGCAGACCAAGGCCCTTGTCATCGCGGAAGATGTAGTTCTCGTTCAGCTCATCCGCTGTCAACGTCAGCCAGCCCACCGGCCGGAAGGCCCAGCCGCTGCGCTTCTGCTTCAGCCGGCTGCTCAGCGTCGGGAAGCCCTCCGCCATAACCTCGCCCAGCTCGCCATCGACTTTCAGCCCGTTCAGATTCGCATAGCCCTCGGGTATCCCTTCTCCCGGCAGTGCCAGTACGGTCCAGTCATAGTCCAGCTTCAGCTCGCTCTGCCCGTAAGTCAGACCCGGCCAGACCCGCGCCTGCAGGCCCCACTGCTGGCCTTCGCCCATCCGCAGCCAGGGCAGGTAAGGCATCGCGCCAGGGTCTGGGGTGAGCCTGCCGATGCTGCGCCGATTGCTGTAGCCAAAGGCGCAGGGCAGGCCGAGGTTTAGCCCGATCGCGTCGTAGTCCTCGCGGCCGTCGTAGTGCTCATGCGGGTAGCCCAGCTTGGCGGTGATCTCTTCGCCGGGGTAGTCAAACTGGTCGCCGGCCGACGGGTGGTTACGGTAGTCATAGCCCATCTCGCCGCTAAACGTGAAGCCGTGGGCATAGGTCGCCAGCGGCAGCGGAACGACCACCGCCTGGGTATCGCCGTCCAGCTGGTCCATCTCGTTGCCGCGTCCCGCGTGGCTGCCCGGAAAGTGCCGTCCGCTGTGGTTGTGCATCAGGCTCAGGCTGCGGATGGATGCCAGGCCCGCCGGGTTGTAGAACACGCTGGCGGGCCCTTCCAGCGCGGCACCTGTCCCGCCCATCGCCAGCGGCCGGGCGGACAGGGTCATGAAGATGTCCTGGTACAGGTTCAGCGCCCGTGCGCTCTGCAGACCCACGATCGCTGTCAGCCCGGCGCAACAGAGGGCGATCAGCAGCGCGCGGCCTGCGGCGGCAATCCGCCCTGCTCCAATGCTCATTGACTGCTTCGCCTGCAAGGCTGCCATAATACACAGGCGATGAGCAGCCCGGCAAACCAGCCGCATCCGGACTTCGCCAGCGAGCGCGTGCTGGGCGTCATCTCGCCGGCCAACCTGCGGCGACTGGACGAGCTCAAGGCCGCCCTGCTGCCGATTTTCCCTGTGCTTGATCTTGTCGCGCCGGATTCGCTGGATCACCTGGGCCAGCTTATCCACCGCAGTATCCCCACTCACCGCCTGGTGCTGGCCATTGGCGGCGACGGCACCCTGCATCAGGTTCTGCAGCACCTTGACACATCAAGCCAGGTTCTCGGCCTGCTCCCCGGCGGGACGGGTAATGACTTCGCGCGTGGCCTGGGCTACACAGACGGCATGTCGGCCGCCGCTGCCGCCCGGGTCCTGGCCGGCTTTCGCAGCCAGCCCAGCGATCTGTGCACGGTCAACGGCATCCGCTATATCAACAGCGCCGGCTTCGGGCTCGACACGGAAACAGTCAAGGTCCGGGAGGCCAGCACCGGCCTTTTGCACAACAACTACACGCTGGCCTTTCTGGTGGCCCTGCGGCGCATGCGGCCGCTGCAGATGCGCTTTGACGGCATCATGCGCGGGGCGCGGGACGAGGACGCGGTCCTCGGCGGCTCCGGCTCGTTTTACTGGGTCCTGGCCATGAACAGCCGGGATATCGGCCGGGGCACCCGCATGGCCCCGCTTGCCAGTTTGGACGACGGCCTGCTTGACATGATCCTTCTGCGCGGCGTTTCCAAGCTGCGGATGCTGCAGCTCCTGCCCCTGGCGCTAAAAGGACGCCACATCGGCCAGACCGGCGTGGACTTTGCCCACGTCCGGGAGCTGCACTGCGAACTTGAAGCGCCGCTTGAATCACTGGCAGTCGACGGGGAAATCTACCCCTGCGGTCAGCGCCTGGTCAGCTTCAGAACGCAGCCCGGCAAACTGAAGCTGCTGCGCTAACCTGCGCCGTCGCCCTGCTGTTCGCTGGAAGAAGAAAGCTGATCTGTCGCCAGGGGCTCGCCCAGCGGGACGATTGCGCTCATCGCCGGCAGATAAATGCGGATGGCAGCGCCGCCGAGATCCGGGCTGTTGCCCACCGCCAGCACACCCTGGTGCAGCTCGATAATGCGCTGAGTAACGGAAAGACCAAGCCCCGTGGACTTGCCGCGTTCTTTGGTGCTGAAAAAGGGCTGCATCACGCGCTGGATCAACTCGGGCGGAATTCCTGGCCCACTGTCCGCGACCTCCAGCATCACCCAGCCTGCGGTGCCAACACCAGTCGAGATTTGCAACTCTGCGGGCGGCTCGGCCGCCATGGTGCGCAGGCGTAGATGCCCCTGGCCGCCAAGCGCATCGCGACTGTTACCGACGATGTTGGTCAGCGCCTGGTCCATGCGGTTGGCGTCGAGCAAAACCTCCGTATCACAGCGCAGGTCAAGCTCAATCTTAATCCTGCGCTGAACCTGGATGTTAAGCAGGGGCACCGCGCGCTCAACATAGTCCTTGATCCGCATCCGGCGCAGGCTGTGCGGCAGTTCGCGGGCAAAGGAGGTCAATTTGTTGATCAGTTCGGCGCCACGGTGGATGTTCTCCTGGATCGAATCTGCAAAACTGAACACTTCATCATCGCGCTTAACCGAATCCTTGATCAGCTCGGAAAGGCCGCGGATCCCGGTGAAGATATTGTTGAACTCATGAGCCACCGATGACGCCAGCGCCTCGACATTTTCCATCTTCTGGCTGCGCATCAGGTCGCGGTCCATTCGGTCGCTGACCTCGCCAAAGTCGCTGAGCAGGCAAACCACACAGCGAACCTTGCCCGGCGCGGCCATCAGTGGCCGTAATGATACGGACAGGCGCTTTAGCGTTTCGGGGTTGCCACCGGTTTCAATGCTGTGGTTGGGGTCATAGTCGAAGGAAGCAATCTCCACCTGACGCCCCTGCAGAGCGGCATTGCAGTGTTCAACCAGCCCGGCGGCCTTGACCTGGCGGTCCTCCATGAAGCGCAGGCCGGCGTTCTCCCAGACAAGTTCCGCGGGGTAGCCCAGTACACGGTTAAAGGCATTGTTCGTGAGCAGCGCGCGACCATCCGCATCCCAGAGCTGGGCGGGGAAGGGGAGGCTGCGCAGAAGCTGGCGAAGCAGATCCATCGGCAGATTAAGTATAGCCACGCCCGGCCCCTAATGCTGCTCACCGTCCGCAAATGCTGCCCGGCTATAATTGCCGCCGTGCAAAATCATGAAATCAAGTCCGAGCTCGAGCGCCTGACCCGCATGTTGGACCACATGCGGGACTATCTTTGACCCGGCTGCCAAAAGACTCCGCCTCGCTGAACTCGAGGAACAGCAGTCCGCTCCCGGCTTCTGGGATGACCAGGCCCGCGCGGCGCAGACCAGCCGCGAAGCCTCAGCCCTTGGCGCCCAGCTCGCGCAGTTTGACTCCGCCAGCCAGAGCCTGACCGACCTGCAGACCATGTGGGAACTGCTGCAGGAGGAAGGCATTGCCGAGGGATCGCCGGAACAGGCCGACTTTGAGCGCGAACTCGCTGTGGCGGCCCGCCTCCTTGAGGGGCTCGAGATCGAAACGCTGCTCTCAGGCCAGTATGACGAACAGCCCGCGATTATCTCAATCCAGGCGGGCGCCGGTGGCCGCGAAAGCGCCGACTGGGGCGAGATGCTCTATCGCATGTACAAGATGTTCGCCGACCGCCAGGGCTGGAAAATTGAGGTTACGGACGAAACGCCGGGCGAGGGCGGCGGCGTGCAATCCCTGACCTTCCGCGCGGAAGGCCGCCACGCCTACGGCTTCATGCGCATGGAGCATGGCGTCCACCGCCTGGTACGCATCTCTCCATTTGACCGCAGCGCCCGGCGTCACACCAGCTTCGTCAGCGTCTCGGTCATTCCGGAGATACCCGCCGATCTGGATCTCGACCTCAAAGACGAGGACGTCAAGATGGACGTCTACCGCTCGAGCGGTGCAGGCGGTCAGCACGTGAACAAGACGAGCTCAGCCGTGCGCCTGACCCACATCCCAACGGGCATAGTCGTTTCCTGCCAGAATGAGCGCAGCCAGCACCAGAACCGCGAAGTGGCCCTGCGCGAGCTTAAGAGCCGCATCATCGCACTCATGCTGGAGCAGCATAAGGAGCGCGTAGAGGATCTGCGCGGCGTGCAGACCGATATCGCCTGGGGCAATCAGATCCGCAACTACGTACTGCAGCCTTATCAGCTGGTCAAGGACACCCGCACTGGCTATGAGACCTCCGACACCAGCGGCGTGCTGGACGGCAACATCGAACCGCTGATTTGGTCAGCCCTGCGCTGGACGCGGGCGTCTGCTGCTGAGAACTAGTTATTAAGCGATATAGGACACGATATATTGCATATGTCTACAAATCCCATTATGCTCTTCTGACGCCGCTTCCAAGCGGCTTCTGGGGGCAATATGACGGGTACGTGGAACCGCCGGGACTTTCTTTCAACTGTCGCGCTATTCGGCGCTGGAGTGAGTTCAGCGCTTATGGCGCCCACCGCCGCACTCAGCGCTGTCGCTGATGCAGCTGTTGCTGCGGCTCCGACCAATGGTTCGAGGCCATCTCTTGCTCCCACCAACCGGACCCAGCTAATCAACCTGCTCGCTGCAGCCTGCGAGATTGAACACACCGTAAGCTGCATTTACCTGTATGCCGCCAGCTCACTGAAAACCTGGGAACTCGACGGCCTGCCGGCGGAAAAGCGGACCCTGGTTAAGGGGTGGTCTGCTGAGCTGCATCGAATCGCCCGCGAAGAAATGTACCACCTAGTGCAAGGCTGGAACCTGCTGACTGCCGTCGGAGGGACGCCCTATTGCCTGCACCCAAACTTTCCGCAGCCGGCCGATTTCACTCCTGTGGGCGTTCCATTGATGCTTGAATCAGTTAGTCATGATTGCCTTCAGCGCTGCGTCACTTTCGAGCGTCCAGGCGATGGCGACCAGCCGGATACAGTAGCCGAGGTCTACGACCTGATCGAAGCCGGGTTCAAAAACCTGGCAGATAAACAGCTCTTCGTCGGCAACCCTGCCTTGCAGGCCGATCCGCTGCTTAGCGGATTCGCTGAGCTCGTTGCGGTGACTGATCTTGATTCAGCTCTTCGGGCCTGCGAGATCGTCAAACATCAGGGGGAGGGCAGCGCGGAGGACCGCAGCAGCTCGCACTTCGGGACTTTCAGCCGCATCCTGAGTGAATATGATGCTGAAATCGCTGCAGGGGCCGCGCCTGGTGACCTGGCATTTGCCTGTTTAACGTCGCCCTCCACGCGTAATCGTGGGGATTACGGAACTTCGGGCTACACCGCGATCATGGATTCAGACAGCGCGGCGACTGCGGCGCTTTTCGAAAGCACCTATGCTTTGATGCTCCAGATCTTGCAGCACAGTTTTACTACGCTCGACCGTTCGCCTGAGGAATCTTCCCGCCACGCCCAGCAGTCTTACATGCTGATGAAGGAAGTCATAGGGCCGCTCGGCGAGCAGCTGTGCCGGATGCCCAGTGGCATCAGCGGCCTCAACGCCGGCCCCTGCTATGGCCTTTTCCGCCAGGTAAGCCTGCCGGCCGATCCAGCTCTGGCGGACCAGCTTATACGCGAGCGCTTTTTCGAGCTTGGAAGCGAGGCTGCCCAGCTGGCAGCGCGCCGCTCTGACCTGGCCGCGCTTAGCTCAAGTGCAGACATGCTTACTATGCTCGGTCAACTCTGAGACGGCGTTGCCAGGCTCTTCTCGCCTCATGTACAGTTAGAAGCCTTGAATCTTGCTGACCAGAAATTGTTGATCTGGCCGCGGGGCTGGGCATGAGCAGGCCGCTAAGCCGCTCGGCCTTTCTCGGCGCAGCTGTTCCGCTGGCTTTGGGCCTGCTTGCATTGCCCTGGGCGGGGCCTGTGTATGCGCAGACCCCCAGGCAGCCAAACGACAAGAAAAAGAAGAAGAACAAGCCACTGCCGCAGCCCGGCGACGACTGGCGTTTCGACTGCGGCAAATACTGGATCGCCGATCTTGGCCCCTCGCGACACTACGATGAAAGTCCCTGCCTGCATCACGCAGAGTTCAAGGATTTCTATGGCACGCTGATGGAAAAGGAACGCATCTACATCCGTCGCGAACGTCTGGATGTGAAGACACTGCGCTACATCATCCTCTCCGCCGTCTGCACCCACCTGAAGTGCCGGGTGGAATACCGCGGCGACTGCGGCCACTTTGTCTGTCCCTGCCACGGCAGCGAGTTCGACCTTGAAGGCGAAGTGCTGCACAAGCCGGCGAAAAGGCCTTTGCCGGACTACAGCGACCTGCTGCTGAACCTTGAAGGCCAGCTTTATTTGAGACGAGTAGCCACCCGGAAATCAGAAAAGCCGATCCAGGATCCGGAAGAAGAAACACCGAAGCCGAACCAGAAACCCAGATAACAGGACTCAGAATGGCGGTTATGCGCTGGGGGCGCACCAGTAATGATTGCCTCCGCCTACTAGGCATAGTATGAACCACATGCTATGAATTTCGTCCTGAAGTGTAGTTCTCAGCGGGCATTTGTCCGCAAACCCGGAGGTTGCCATGTCGGGCAGCGTCACTCGCCGCTCATTCCTGCGCTCTGCAGCTCTGCTGACTGCTGTCGTCGGCGCCTTTCCCTGGCGCAGCGCCAGCGCTGCTCTCGACAGCTCCGACCCTAAGTTCGACGGCGGCAAATTTTGGGTGGCTGAGCTGGGCGCCAGCGCTGATTTCGATTCCAAACCCTCATTCATGGTCGCAAAGTACAGGAACAGTAAGGGCGAACTGATGGACGAACAAAAAGTCTATGTTCGCGCTGAAGGCACTGGCACTTCGCAGACCTACGTCGTCCTGTCAGCAATTTGCACGCATCTCAAATGCAAAATCGACTACAGCGCGGATGGCGGGAAGTTCAAGTGCCCGTGTCACAAAAGTGAGTTCTCTCTTGACGGTGAAGTGCTTAAGAAGCCGGCCAAAAAGAACCTGCCTAACTATAGTGACATGCTCGTGGTCGAAGGCGGAAAGCTCTTTTTACGGCACAAAGCAGAGTAAGACGCCGCAGCCGTCGAATTTGCAGACCCTTCCTTGAGCCGCCGGATACCCACACCAGAGCATTTATGAGAGATAAGCTCAATCGTCGGACTTTCATCAAGTCGGCAGCCCTGCTGTCGGCGGTGGCTTTTGCCTTTCCCTGGCGCGCGGACGCCGCCAAACGCGAAAAGACCGACGACGATTACCTGACCAAGGACTGGAAGTACGACCACGGCCGCTTCTGGGTCGCCTGCCTCGGCAAGACCTCCGACTTCGGCTCCGACGAGCCCACGCTGGTTAAAGCCTGCTACCTCAACCGCAACCATGAGTTGATGGACAAGGATGATGTCTATGTCCGCTGGGAGCTGGTCGAGGATGTCGGCGAGGTCTGGAGCGCCTTTAACGCGGCCTGCACGCACCTCAAATGCGTTGTCGGCGTCGATGTTGAGCGCCGGCGTTATGTCTGCCCCTGCCACGGCAGCGAGTACCGCTTCAACGGAGAGGTGACACGCCGGCCGGCAAAGTACAACCTCAAGGACCTCACGGGCATGCTGATCATTGAGGACGGCGAGGTGTTTCTGCGGCATAAGGCCCGGGCCAAGGAGTACATCAAGCCCACTCCGCCTCCGCCAGACCCGAACCAGCCTCAGCCGCGTTAGGCTTCCTTACGCGCGGCTGGGCAGCTGAGGCCTAGCCTGGTGCAGCCGGGGCAGGGGCGCCGTCCGGAAACTCATAGCCACACTTGTTACAGAAGTGGTTGGAGCGTGGCTGCGCCTGGCCGCAGAGATGGCAGTACTTGATCGAAGTCAGCATCGCCCCGACAGGGTTCAGCATCGGCGGCGGCCGCTTGAAGGTGCTTTGCGCCTGCGCCAGGCGCACATAGCGGATGCCAATCACCCAGTTGATGATCACCACAGCGACCAGTCCAAGGATGAACAGCAGCGCAGTACCTTCCGGCACCAGCTCGGAACCGAAGGCAAAGAAGTCATACAGGCCGTGCCAGAACACGGCCATCAGTATGCCGCGCAGTACCAGCTGGCGCTTCACCGCCGGGTCAGGAGTGAAAGCCGCCTTCCCGACGTGGTAGCCAATCATCACGCCCCACAGGGCATGCCCCGGCACGCTGAGCACAGCGCGCATGATGGCGGTGACCCAGTTGCCGCCGTCCGAGAAGATGTACATCAGGTTCTCGGTGGTGGCAAAGCCCAGTGCCGCCGCCACGCCATAGACAATCCCGTCGTAGACCTCGTCAAAGTGGCGGTGCTTGACGGCGAACCAGCGCAGGAAGAGATACTTGACCAATTCCTCGGGCAGCGCCACACCAAGCCAGACCGTGATGCCTACGCCAATCAGGCCATACTGCGAGAAGTTAAAAAACATCTCCAGGATGGCCGCTGGGATCACGCTGAAGAGGCTGATCAGAAAGACCGTAATCACGCGGCCGAAAGGCTCGCGGTCGTATTTGTCGCGCACCCAGAAGAAGTGCATCAACACAGCGGTGGGTGCCAGGGCGGCGATCAGCAGCGCGCTCACTAGCGGATTATAAGCGAACCCGGGGCTTGTGCGGGCTCTGGCAGCCTAGAACTGCCCCCCACCCGGCGTGCCAGGCGGGGGCGGAATGATGTTCAGGTCGACCCGGTTGCTCTCAAAGAAAGTCCTAACGTAGACCTGCCCGTCGTTCGCCCCGGTGGGGATTGTCACAGTGATTGAGGTGTCGCTCCAGCTGCTAACTGTAAGCGGCAGGTCCGTCGGCGGATCAACAGAGCCACTGGCCACGGCCAGGATCGCCGCGCTGGATCCCTGCTGGGGCAGGAAGTTGGTGCCAGAAATAGTGATCTGCAGGCCTTCCCAGGCCTCAGTCACGCTCAGTGCGCTGATCTGAGGGCGTATGACAACAGTGAGGTCACGGGTGTTGGACACCGCTTCCTCCCGAACAACGCAGATCTTGCCCAGCAGGTTGCGTCCCGGGTCGCTCACGCTGATCGCCGACTCGCTCCAGGAACTGGTCTGGCAGACAAAACCGTCAGCCAGGACCAGGTCGCCGATCCCGTCACCCAGCAGGTTGCCGGTCAGGTTAAGCTCGAAATTCGGCGAGCTGGACTCCAGGACACCGCCGTCAATCGGGTCGATAAACGGAGGCGCATCCGCGCCGGCAACGATCCGCAGGCCAAAACTGATGCTGCTGCCGCTGTTCAGGCCAAGAGAAAGGGTTGCCGCACCGGCGGTGGCCGAAGTCGGCAGGTTCAGATCGAAACAGGCGTTGTCCACGCCGGGCAGCGTCAGCGCAGCGCCGTTCAGATCACCGCTGCCATCACACTGGTCCAGGTCGTTGCCGATAACCAGCACCCGACCGCCGGCCGTTGCGTGCTGCGGCAGCACGTTCTGGATGGCCGGCAGGTTCGGAAGCCCCGGCTCCAGCACGTTCAGGTTAATCGTGTTGCTGTTGCCTTCCGGAGCGGTGATCAGCAGCGGCCCATCGGCAAGATTGCTGGCCTGCGGGTCCAGCACAATCAGGGTGTCCGACCAGCTCTTCACCGTCAGTGGCGAGCCCCCAAGGCTGACCACGCGGTTGCCCTGGGCTGCCCCGAATCTGAAGCCATGGATTGAGAAGCCGCTGTCGGGCGCCGGCTGGATGGGCTGGGTCAACTGAATGAAGGGCAGGCTGTCCTCAGTCGCCGCAGTCACTGTAACAATCACCGTGTTAGATGCAAGCGGGTAGTCCGTTCCATTGAGCGTGGAGCTGCCGCTGGCCTGGGCCGTGAAGTCGCCTGGCGCCGGGTAGCTGTAATCCACAGCGTCTGCAGCCAGTTCGTCGCCGTTGCCCATGTCAATCGTGATTTCGTCTGCCGGGTCGAAACCCCGCGCATCTAGCGCGATCTGCACTGGCAGCGGTGCGGGCCCGTCGAAGGGGGTAATGCTGAGCTGCAGGACACGGGCATCCATGATCACGCTGTCGCTTGCGCTCGCGCCTGTGCTGTCTGTGACAGTCAGATGCAGCTCAAAGATGCCATAATCGCCGAGGTGCGCATCAAAGGGCGGCGCCTCAGTGCTGTCGATGCTGCCATCGTTCTCAAAGTCCCACTCATAGCTGAACGGCGCCGTGCCGCCCTGCAGGGTTGCGCCAAGGCTGAAGGTCAGCGGCTCATTGGCATTACGGATCGCGCTGGCGGTCACGCCCTGCAGCGGATTGGCTGTCGTGGTAATCGTGATCGGCGTGCTGCTGGCGGGCGCCACCCGGCCTTCGCCGTCTGTCGCTGTCAGACCGATGTTGTAGGTACCCGCCTGGCTGTACGCATGGCTGGTCGTCTCGCCGCTGCCGCTGCTGCCGTCGCCAAAGTCCCAGGCATAGCTAATGGGCTCAGTACCGTTTTGCGGCACGGCCCAGAAGTTGATCGTGGTGCCAGTCTGCGCCAGGGCCTGGTCGGCGAAGGCGGAGACGGTGAACTGGTCGCCAGGCCGCGGGACTGAGCTGTTCTCGGCGATCACCATGAAGCCCAGCATGTCGAGGTCAAAAGTCACCCGGTTGCCGCGGCGGCCGCGGCTTGAATCCACCTGGGTGCAGGCATGGGTGGTCGGGTCGACATAGAACAGGTACAGCAGTACGCCTTCATACTCGTTAACACCGGGGCTGTTCTGGGTCAGTCGCACATCAAGACGGCCGACGAAACCCTCGCCGGGACCGGTGACGGGGGTGAAGTGCATGCCCTGGCGGAAGATGAAGCCGCTCGGCAGGCTGCTGGCCTCCCGCGCTTCAAGTGCATCATCTTGCTCCAGCAGCTCGCCCTCAACCTCGGTGCTCTGCACCGTGCTTTCGGGAGGCGTGCTGAGGAAGTAGTCCAGCTCGCCAAGGTTTATGCCGCCGCCGCCGTTGTCTCCGGGCGCCGAGCCGCCGCAGGAAACCAGCACCAGGGCCAGCAGTGCCGTCAGCGCTAATGCCAGGCTGTTGCGCATATCTTCACTCCAAGTGGGCTGCACCAGTCATATTGTACGGGTCTGCCTGTCAATACATCGCCTGGCCGCAAATCAGTCCAGCCAGCACCAGGGCGAGAATCCAGGGCAGGGTATGGCGGGTCAACTCTCCGACGGGCACCTTGCAGAAGTTCGCCACCCACACATTATGCGTGTTTGTCGGGTCGCAGACGCCCTGCAGCATGCCAACTGAGAAAAAGGCCACCATAATCAGACTTGGAGGCACCAGGTCGGGCACCAGAGCGCTTCCAAACATAATACCCACAACGCCACTGCCCATACCATACAGGTTCAGCGGGCCACGGTACAGCGCCAGCGGGCTAAGCAGGAAAAAGATCAGCACAAAGCCCAGCGGGTTCTGGATCGGCAGGGCGGTCAGCCAGGGCGTCAGGCTGCCGGCAACCGCTGGCAGGGCTGTCGCCTGCAGGAGCAGGCCGATGCCCATCAGCAATACTACCGCCGGTGAAGCGCTGGCCACGCCTTCCTGCAAGCTGCGCATCAGCAGGTTCAGACCGCTGCTGCGTGTATTCGCACTGGCCAGAGCGGCAAAAATGATCCCGGCAAGCAGTGCGGTCAGGATCGGAATCTGCAAAAGTGCCTTGTCCGCTCCGCCCATGATGTTGGCGTGCAGGCTTGACCACAACAGCAGCAGCAGTGGGACCAGCGCCCCGGCCGCCGCCAGCCAGTTATCAGCCTGGGCCAACCAGTCGGATGCGCCGGAATCTGAAGCTGATACGGCTGCGCCTGTGTTGCCTCGCAGGACAAGCTGCAGCAGTCGCCAGAGCAGTAAAGCCAGCAGCACAATCAGGATCAGCAGCAGCATTACCGCCAGGCTGCGCTTCAGCACCAGCCAGGCCGCCGGGAAGCGCATGGCCACCAGCCCGACCAGGCCGGCTCCGGCCGCCAGACTGAGCAGGGGCCAGTATTGCTCCTTCAGCACCCGCCAGCCGCCAAGCTGCGAAACGAGGTAGGCGCAGGCAATGCCAAAAAAGAGCAGCGCCATGACCACGGCAAAGGGTACGATGTCGGCCGTCTTCAGCGGCTGGGAGAGCTTCTCTGATGCAGACAGGTAAAAGGCCCAGTTGCTCGGGTTGAGGCAGCCTCCCAGACTAAGCCCGAAGAGGAACAGGGTGGCCGCAACCTTCGGCTCATATCCCAGGCTGAACAGCAGGGGCAGGGTGATCGAGGCCACCAGGATCACGGCGCCCAGGCCGCCCAGGCTGGTGAACAGCAGGCTGATGACCAGCAGCATCAACAGGCCAAGACGAAAGCGGTCCTCACCGGCATATTCCGCGCTGTAGCGCACAACGCGCTCGGCCGCGCCGCTGTTCTTCAGCTGCGCCGCCAGCACCGCTCCCAGCAGGACAGCGAAAATCGCGGCGCTAAGCCTGGCGATCCCGCTTTCAATCACATCGGTAAAGAGGCTGCCCAGCGCAGGGCCGATTCCGCTCAGGCCGGCAGCGGTCTGCGCGCTGCCTAGGGCTACCGGTAGTAGTGCCAGCAAAGCCAGGCTGAACGCGGTCAGAGGCAGGGCCAAGCTGGCTGTCAGCCGCCGTGTCACCATCAGCCACGCAAAGAGGGCCAGGACGGCGACAAACAGCCAGGGCAGCAACACTTGCACAGGAACATTGTAGGGCGGGGGGAATCCCCTGCTCTCCACCTGCCCCGACCTGCAAGGTTAAGCCTTGCTTGTCAACTTGCAGGCCCGGGCATTTTGGGGTAATAACTCTGTGCCGCCCGTGGTGGCTCAAGTGACAGGGGGTCGACAGGAAGATGAAGACGCTGCTTCTACTGCGTCATGGCAAATCGGACTGGCAGCATGCCGAGGTTGAGTCGGACTTTGAACGTCCGCTGGCCTCACGCGGTATCAAGGCCGCCAAGAAGATGGCTGAGCTGATTGAAGAAGATGATCTGATCCCGGAGCTGATCATCTCCAGCCCGGCGAAGCGCGCACTTTCAACCGCCAGGCTGATCGAGACATACATAGGTGACGTTGAAGTCGAGGAAAACGAAGACATCTATGACGCCGACCTTAATGCCCTGCTCAACATCGTCCACAGCCTGCCCGACGACGTCGACCGGATTATGCTGGTTGGGCATAACCCGGGCTTTGAAGACCTGACCAACGCCCTCAGCGGCCGCGAGGACACAGTGCTGAAGACTTGCAATATGGCAATCCTCAACGCCCGGCGTCTGGCATCCTGGAGCGAAGCCACCGAAGGCTCCTTTGAACTCGAGGACATAAAGGGCCCCGGCGGTAAGGAAGAGGACTAGCAGTTACCAACCCGCGTCGCAAAGCAGGTACTGAAAGCGGTTGATACTTTGACGCGCTTTAAGTATTACTACGGTGCCATCCTCTTCCAGGTAGTAGCCGGCATTTCGTCCGCCCACGACCGGCCTGAAGCGTGAAGTCTGCCCGGGCCAGACGATGGTATCGCCCTGCCACGAAACGCGCGCGGCGGCCACACCAGACTCACTTTGCAGGTACAGAACGTCCTGGACCAGGTCCCAGTCGGCGAACAGCATCGAACCTTCACCCGGTTTCAAGTGCCAGAACGAGCTGTAGCTCAGGTTTGTGTGGGCCGGGCCAAGACTGACCAAAGTGAAGTCCACCGCAGCCGGGCGGGACGGCTCAAAGTCTCGCATCCCAGCCTCCGGCGGCCAGCCTTGCAGCTCTGCCAGCAACTCCAACTCTCCGTCTTTCACTCGCAGACTACCGCTGACATATCTCTCAACTTCCTGTATGGCTTGCGGGACCGGCTTTGACCAGTCGAGAAGATAAACGGCATGATCGCTAACCAGATAGGCTGCCAGTTCGTCCGCGGCCAGGCTGTAGTTTCCAGAGGCCTCTTCCAGAAGTGTCATCTGCCCGAGAATCTCGCCGGAAGAACTGACCCTGCTGATCAACAGATTTTGCTTCGGCCACACCTGGCCCTCAGGTGCGCCAGAAGCACTAATAGCACGGTTGTAAGCGGCCAGATCGGCTATCTCCACCACGAGAATTGAATCTCCGGCCCAGCAGCAATCCACAATCATCCCGCCGCCTTCCTTGCCGGAAGATCCAAGTTGGCCCCGGTAGACAGGTGTGACACCTGTCGCCGTGCACAGACTGATGTCAAAGTAGCCGGGAATCAGCGTCCCGAGCCGTCCTGGTCTCATTGTGCAGCCAAACACCATGCTGTCGGGAAGCACCTCTTTAGCCACATCCTCAACGAATCCATCGGCGTCAATTCGGTACAGGGAATGCCGCTTATCCAGCAGGAGGACGCTGTCCGCGCCGTACTCAAACACCAGTGCGGCTGCATAGCCGAACTTGTCCTGAGTTCGGCTATGCTCGGTCAGGTTTCCGGAGTCTGCGCTAAGGAATATGCAGCTGCCATCAGACGTTCCAAAAGCCAGCAAGCTGCCGTCAGTGCTGACCGCCAGAGGCGTGGATGGGTTGAGCCCGGTCGAGTAGCGCTTGTCTTCCGCCGCTGCTGCGGCCGAACCCATAAAAAGTAGCACCAGCCCTGCGCCAGCGCAAATGGTCAACTGTCTAACGATGTGAAAGCCAGAATGCAACTGCATGCCGAGATTCTAACGTGCGAGTCATCCTGCGCGACTTAACCTGCGCGAGTTATCGTGCGCGACATAACCTGCGCGAGTTATCGTGCGCGAGTTATTCTATCTGTGTGTCCCGCTCCGAGCGCAACATGGTCTACATCATCCTGGGCATGCTGGGGGCCTTCGTTGCCGTGTTCATCATCATCGCGCTGATACCCAGTTCAGCCTTTGACTGGCTGTTCAAGGAACCGACGGCCGCCAGTTCAGACAGCGACGGGGCGGGAGAGGGGCAGACTAGTTCAGAACCGGAAGAACCGCAGAAGAGCCGCCTTTAAGGCTGCCCGGCAGCGGCAGCGACTCGGCGATGTTGACCGCCGGACCGCTATACAACCCCAGCACGCTCAGTGAAACTGCATCCTGCGGCGCATAGCGCGTTTCAGCAACGGAGCTGTCCGAGACTTCTCTTTGCTCCGCCTCATGCCGACGGCGGTCGATGCGCGCCCGGGCATCCTGCGGTGCAGTTCGCCTAACTTCCGTTTCCTCGTTCTCAGTCGCGGCGTCCGCACTCTCAGGCTCAGCCGGCTTCAGCGGCAGTCCTTCACTCCTGAGCATGTCGTTTTCAGCCAGCCGGGCAATGCCAAGGCTCTGCGGGCCGCTGGCGATACTCTTCGACACCTCGTCGACCCACATCTCGCGGTACATCGTGCTGGCCTGGTCCTTGCCAAACAGCGGATCATCGCCGAGTGACTGCCAGACCTGCTTAAGCATCGTGCCAAGCACCATCCCTTCGAACTGCTGGGCGGTGTTGTGGATGCGCTCACGCTTTGTGGTCTCGTCCTCGGCCAGAACGTTGCCGGCTATATCGCGTTTCTGGCGGTAGTTGATCCCGATGGGATCCGCACCGGCCCGCAACATTTTGTGGGGATCAAGCTTTATCGCACTTTGAACCTCGCGGGCGAACAAAGGCAGCGCCTGCGCCGGCTCAGCTTCAAGACTCAACATACGCTGCGGCCGGCTGAAGCTAAGCGCGTGGGCGGGCACCGACACCTGCGGCAGCTTTGGTTCATCTCTCCCCGGGATAAGCATCCAGCCAGTACATCGGCATTCGCCCGGCAATCTATAGGTTTAACTGCCGGATTGCCCATATCGACTATTAAAGCTGTTACTCACGTCTCAGGCCTGTTCGGGATGGACCGCCAAAGCAGATCGGACCATCAGCGCAGGTGTGCATCGCAGGAATGGATCAGGGGAGAAGTTTGGACAATCCGCCGGCCGACGGCCAGCCTGTGCTGGCGCAGCCGCTGGCGCAAACTGAGCTCCTCGGGTTTCCGATTGCCTGCGCCCCTCACCCTGAGATCCGCGAGTGGCTGCTGAATCGACTGGCGAACCGCCAGAGTACTCTCGTAGTCACCCCAAACGCCGAGATCATCCTGCAGGCACGCAAGCAGCCTGAGACCCGCCGCATCCTGCTCCAGGGCGACGTGTTCATCCCTGACGGCATCGGCCTGGTCAAGGCCGCCCGGATCCTGAAGGGCCGCAGCCTTGAGCGCTATCCCGGGATTGAACTGGCTGAAGATCTGATGGCCGCGCTGGCCACCAGGGCCGGCCGGGTCTACCTGCTCGGCGCCGCGCCCGGGGTTGCCGAGGCTGCCGCTGCGCGGTTGACAGAGCGTTACCCCGGTCTTACTATTGCGGGCTTCAGGGACGGCTTTTTCGGCGCCCGCGAGGCGCCTGCCATCGCAGAGGGGATCAGAGCGGCCAGGGCCGATCTGCTGCTGGCTGGTATGGGCTGTCCGCGGCAGGAGGGTTTTATCGCTGACTTTCGCACCACTTTGGGCGTCCCGCTCATGCTTGGCATTGGCGGCGCGCTGGAGGTCTGGGCTGGCCACAAGCGCCGCGCGCCGCGCTGGATTCAGGCCCTGCACCTTGAATGGCTTTACCGCGCCCTGCAGGACCCCGCTCGGCTTGGGCGTACCTTCCGTCTGCTCGGCTTCCTCGGGCTGGTCATGGCAGAAAAACGCCGCCTCAGCGCGGCCGCCAGCCATGGAGGCGCCTCATGATCAGGTTCAGCAACGTTTCCCTGACCTATCCAAACCTCGTCAGCGCGCTTAAGGACGTCACCCTGGCTGTCGAAAAGCAGGAGTTCGTCTTTGTCGTTGGCCCCACCGGCGGCGGCAAGAGTTCCCTGCTCAAGTGCATTTACCGCGATGTCGTGCCCACCAGCGGCAAGGTCATGGTGTTCAACCGCGACATCGGCTCGATGAAGCTGCGGGAAATCCCCTATCTGCGCCGCCGAATCGGCGTGATCTTTCAGGACTTCCTGCTCCTGCCGCACAAGAACTGCCACCAGAACGTGGCCTATGCGCTGGAGATCCGCGGCGCCACCAACAAACAGATCCAGACCCTCGTGCCTGAGGCGCTTGAATGGGTCGGCCTGAGCAAGAAGCTCAAGGCCATGCCCAACCAGCTCTCCGGCGGCGAACAGCAGCGCCTGTGCATCGCCCGCGCACTGGTCAATAAGCCCGACCTGCTGATCGCCGACGAGCCGACCGGAAACCTCGATCCTGTGACCAGCATGGAGATCATGGATCTGATTATGCGGGTCAACCAGCGTGGCACGACCGTAATGGTCGCCACCCACGACCAGAACGTGGTCAACAAGTTCCCGCGCCGCACGGTGATGGTTGTCCATGGCCGCGTAGTCGCCGACCGCTCGGAAGGCGGCTACATCAACGTCGGGGAGGCCGCCAGTGCGTAGTCTCGGCTTCCTCTTCCGCGAGTTTGCCCACGGCCTGACCCAGCAGAAGTTCCTGCACTTCACCTACGGCGCGCAGGTCACTGTCAGCCTGCTGGTGCTTGGTATCTTCTTTGTCCTGCTCGTCGGCGCCGCCGTGCTGTGGGGCAAAATGGGCGAACAGCTGCGCGTCCACATCTTCCTGGAGGACAACCTCTCCGACGCCAGCGTGAACATGATCTCCGACCAGCTGTCGGCCATCGAGCACGTCAAGAAAGTCACTTACCGCTCCAAGGAAGAGGCGCTGAAGATCTTCATGGAGCAGAACAAATCCATGAGCCTCTCGGATCTCAACATGGACAACCCGCTGCCCGACAGCTATATCGTCGACGTCGATCACCCGGCCAATATTCAGGCGGTTGTCGACTCCGCCGGCCAGCTCCAGGGCATCCTCAACATCCGCTACGGCCAGCAGATCGTAGAGCGCTATATCAAGATCCTGGCGCTGCTGATCGGCATCAGCGCCGTCACCATCGGCCTGCTGATCGTCTTTACCTACTCCAGCATCAACAACATCATCGGCATGTCGATATACGCCCGGCGCAACGAGATCCGCATCATGCAGCTCGTCGGCGCCACCGGCTGGTTCATCCGCTGGCCCTTCCTGTTCGAAGGCGTCTTCTTCGGACTGATCGGCGCCGTCGTGTCGCTGCTTATCATCGCCCTGCTTGTCAGCCTGCTCGGCGAAGCCGTGCATGTGTCAGAACTGTCCATCGCCATGCCGACGATGAACCTCAACGGCGATGTCCTGCTGGCCGGTCTTGGGCTGCTGCTGCTCGCCCTTGGACTGATCATTGGTTTCTTTGGTTCGCTTAACACGGTCAATGCCTTCCTCGGCCGCGAGGCCGACACCCAGCATGCGGCTCTGCGCATGCGTCATATGACCAAATAGGCTCTGGTGATACTTATGGCCCAATCTCCTTCAAATCGGCACAGCACAGGTTCCAGCCCGGGACCACTGCTCATCCTGCGCCTGCTGCTCATGATGTCACTGGTATGTCTGCTTCCGGCCCTGGCCCCCCAGGCTGGCCGAGCGGCCGGCAGCGCCAAGCAGCAGATGAAGGAGAATCGCGAAAAGCGCGACGAGGCCTACGCCCGCAAGCGTGAGCTTGAAGCTCGAAAAGACGCGATGCTCAAGCAGGTCAACGCGATCGACGAGAACATCCAGGCCAAGGAAGCCGACATCCGCAAGGTCAAGAAGGAGCTCAAGGCCGCGGAGGTCAAGGAAAAAGAGCTGTCGGCCAAGGCCAACGAGCTTTCTGACAGCCTGACCGAATATCGTGACGCCCTCGCCGGCCGGATGCGGGCGATCTACATGCAGGGCGACATGACCTATCTCGACCTGCTGTTCCAGGCCAGCGATTTTGGCGATCTGATCGACCGTCTGTTTTTTGTCCAGACGATCGGCCAGCGCGATGAGTCACTGATCAGCACCACCCAGGACAGCCAGCAGGCCCTGACTGACCAGCTGCGTCAGCTTAACGAGAAGCGCGAAGAGATCAAGAAGATCAATGCCCAGCTCCAGCAGGATCTAACCGACATGCAGACCCAGCGCCAGAGCAAATGGACTGTGGTTGAGGCGATCCGAAACTCAATCGCGCTGCAGGACAAGGTCGCCCGCGATCTGGAAATGGAGAACAAGCGCATCGCCGAATCCCTGCGGCGGGCCCAAAGCGGCGGCGGCGGCTATGCCGGCAAGTGGAGCGGCTCCTTCAAAAAACCCTGCGGCGGACCGATTCTCTCGGGCTTTGGCTACCGCAATCACCCGATTTTCGGCAAGCGCAAGATGCATACCGGAGTGGATATCGCGGCGCCGGAGGGTACCACGATCCAGGCCGCCGGCGACGGCAAGGTAATCAGCGCCGGCCGCATGGGTGGCTACGGCCTTGCCGTTGTGATTGACCACGGCAACAACAGGGCGACCCTCTATGGCCACTGCAGCGAACTGGACTGTAAGGAAGGCGATGTGGTCAAGGCCGGCGACAAGATCGCCGAGGTCGGCTCCACAGGCTATTCCACCGGCCCGCACTGCCATTTCGAGGTGCGCATCAAGGGTGTGCCGGTCGATCCGCTTCAATCGCTTTAGCGGTCTCCAACGCCTTTGCCATTGGAGAATCATACGAAACCGAATCGCAGACGCTATAACTGCCCGCGGTTTTGAATACTTTGACCGCGCCAGCGTCAGAACTGTGCCCGGAAAGTGTCAAATCTCACCGCCAGGGTATCTAAAACAACATGCTACTTCGCAGCGGTAAACTTACAGGTCGCACTTTCCCACCGGAGGGTACAGTGAAACGTTTCAACATTGCCGGCTTTATCGGCATGCTTGCCGTCATGGTTGGCCTGCTGGCCGCCGCCTACATCGCCGGCGCCGCCTCTGCCAGTACCGGCTCGGATCAGCCCCGCGGGCTTACCGGCCTGCTGGAGAGCTTTGTTCATGGCGGCAGCGGGTCGGATGGCAACCTGATCGACCGGGCCATGGCGCGCCTCAAGGACGAGTATTTCATGGAGATATCGCCCGAGGAGGAGACCAAGCTGCGCTATGCCGCCGTCCAGGGCATGCTCAACGCCCTGCGCGCGGAGCCCTACAAAGATGACTACTCCAACTTCTTCGACCCCGATTTCTATAAGGAACTTTCGGCCCAGACCGAGGGCCACTACGCCGGCATCGGCGTCCTGATGGGCCAGGACCTGCAGTATCCCTATCCGCGGGTCGAGCAGGTCTTCGAGGGCAGTCCGGCCGAGGCCAAGGGACTGATGAAGGACGACATCATTGTTTCTGTCGATGGTGAAAACGCCCGCAACATGATCCTTCCGGAAGTGGCGACCAAGATCAAGGGCGCGCCCGGCACTCCGGTCAAGCTTGAGGTGATTCGCCCGGCCAGCGGCGAGCTCGTGAAGTACGAGATTGTCCGCAGCGAAGTGATCTACAAGAGCGTTCAGGACGTTCACATGCTTAATGACGGGGTCGGTTACATCAAGCTGACCACCTTCGCCGAGAAGACCGCTGAAGATTTTCGTGCGGCGATGGAGAACCTCTCCAAGCAGGGCATGAAGAGCCTCATCATCGACCTGCGCGACAACGGCGGCGGCCTGCTCGAGGCTGCTGTCGGGGTTGCTGACTGCTTCGTAGACGAAGGCATGATCGTTGAGGTTGCGGTGCGCTCGAAGAACCACCAGACTGAGAAACTCTTTGCCGACCCCAACAGCAAGAAGTACAAGATCCCGGTCGTGGTAATGGTCAACAGCGGTTCGGCCAGCTCCAGCGAAGTCCTTACCTCCGCTCTGCGTGATTATGGCGTGGCCCGTGTCTTCGGTGACCGCAGCTTCGGCAAGGGCGTGGTCCAGGCCGTCACGCCGATGGAGTGGGAAGGTCCGAATATCAAGTCCGCCCTGTCGGTGACCATCGGCAAGTACTACACCAAGAGCAAGACTGAGATCCACGGCAATGGTCTCGAGCCCGATCTCTGGTACAACTTCCAGAACGAGCTGACGGACGATGCCAAGCTCCAGGCCTACGACAAGCGCCTTAAGGACCTGCAGAACGAAATGAACAAGGTCCGGGGCGAGGCGGCCACCTACATGCAGAATAAGGACGTCTCCCTGACCAAGGCCAATGCCATCGCTGCCCGTCTGGGCCGTGGCGAGGTTGTCGCCAACATGGCTGAGGTCAAGCCCAAGGAAGACGAGAGCACACCCTTCGACCTTCTCGCCGGGCGCACCCGTCATGACGAGGAAGAAAAGGAAGAAACGCCCGAGGCACCCAGGGAGGGAGCTGAAGGTGCGGCTGAGAAGTCCGCGCCGCCCGCAGGCGGGCAGTAAGCATCAGATCCCGGCTGCGCCGGGTCAAGCAGATTAATCGCGAGGGCGGGGGATTCCCCGCCCTCTTTCTTGACTGGCCAGCACACCGACCGCGCCAGCTCCGGGTTCCGGCAATCAGATGCAGTCCCTGTGACATAATCAGCCCGCCGCAAATCCAGCGGCAGGAGCATGGAGGAATTTTGAGCAGCGGCGCTTTCCCTATCATTCCAGACGACGACGCCCCTACCCAGCAGCAGCAGCAGGCGCCGCCGGGGCCCGGGCAGCTGCCCGGCTACAAGCGCCCAATTCACCCGGACCAGCGCGTCGCCATCTTTGTCGACGTACAGAATATGTACTACGCTGCCCGCAACATGTATCAGCGGCGCCTCAACTTCGAAGCCCTGATGGAGAAGATCGTTGCCGGACGCCGTCTGGCGCGGGCGATCTGCTATATCGTGCAGTCCCCTGAGATCGACCAGTCTTCCTTTATCTCTTTCCTGCTGCAAGCTGGTTACGAGGTCAAAAGCAAGGAGCTGCGCCGCCGTCTTGATGGCTCGGCCAAGGGCGACTGGGACATGGGCATCGCCATCGATTCAATCGCCATTGCTGACAAGGTCGATGTCATCGCCCTGGTCTCCGGCGACGGCGACTTTTCCGACCTGGTGCGCCACCTCAAGGCCCGCGGCTCACGGGTCGAGGTCTATGCCTTTACCGGCTCGGTCAGTGAGGAGCTGCGCTCAGTAGCCACTGAGTTCGTTCTCCTCGACACATCAGTCCTCCTGTACTAACAGAACCATGAAACGGCCACTGCTCCTCAGCCTGCAGCAATCCACCTCAGCCCTGCTGGGGATGCTAATCGCGGCCGCGCTGTCTTTGCCCGGGGCTCCTGCCGCTGCGGCCCTGGAACAGCCGGGCTTTGTTGCGGATCGTGCTCCGGAAGCCCAGACCGGCAACCGCGAGTACGGCCGCTTCCTCGTCCTGCGTCCAGCCGAGTATTCGCGTTATGAGATCTCGCCTGACGGCCATGTGGTGATCTACTTTCCGCTTGGCGTTGAAGGCTGGTATATGGGCTACTACCTGCGCGCCGGCCAGCTGCGTTATGACCAGGCCACTGAAGTGGCCAGCCTCAGCGGCGGCGTGCTGTTCCGGATGCCAGGCTACGCCATCGCCTGCGCAGCCCTGACCCTCGACGGGACCACTGGCAGCGGAGAGATTCCCGGTACCCTCAGCGGAGTCTATGACGAACGCGGCCTGTACTTCCAGGCAGGCAAGGCTGCGTTGAGCTTCCCTCCGGGACTGGCCCGCCAGGAGCAGAACTTCAGCCTCAGTACTATCAGCCTCGATCTGCGCGGCGGGGTCAGAGCGACCGACAGCCTGCAAAACACCCTGCTGACCGAGTCCCTGCACTTCGACGGCCCAGGAGGCCGGATTCACAGTGGCGGCGAGTTTGACCTGCTGGTCAGCTCCAAAGACACTGAACCGCGCCCGGCACCTGTGCAATCTGGGGCTTATGGCCCCGGCGCCGCGCCTGCCTCAAGCCCTGCCGCGGGTGGGCCGCCGGCCTTTGTTAACTCGGGAAAGGGAGGCCCGCCAGACTTCGTCACCGGCGCAGCGGGTGGCCCGCCGCCTTTTGTGACTGGCGGTGCCCCGCCGTCGTTTACTGATTTCAGCAGCATTGAGCTGTTCCCGCTGCTGGTGCATGGCAGCCGCCTGGAAGCTGTAATCACGCGCGAGGGTGGCCTTGGAGACCTCCGGGTGGAACAGCCCCTGCTGCGCACATCAGCCCTTGTCCTCAGCGCGGATCTCGCAGTCCTCAACCTGCCGGCGCTGACCGGTGATGGCGGTCCGGAATCCGAGCCCGCGCGACTGACCGGTCAACCCGTACAAGCCATTCTCAGTCAGGGGCCAGTGCGGCGTGTCATTCTCCAGGCCGATCTAATCGCTGTGCAAAGCCTGCCGGATAAGGGCCACCGCCTGTTGCTGGAAGGCAATGCCAGCATCGATGCCCCTGAGGGCCGCCTGGCTGCTGGCGCGCTGAACGTCACCACCAAAGATGAGTCCTACAGTGTGGACCTGCCGGACGGCATCGACCTTGACTTCAATCTCTCCGCCCTGGGGGGCTCAGACCTGCTGTCCGGGGCCGGGGACTAGTCGCAATGACCCAGCGCCAGCCGCAGAAAGGCTTATGCGCCAGCGCGCTGGCAGCCTGCTTTTGCGCCTTGCTGACTCTGTTGCTGGCCCTTCCGCACACAGCACACGCCGAAGGAGCCATCACCCAGCTTGACCCGTCCAGCGTCAATCAGGGCGACACACTGCTTGTCACCATACGTGGAACCGACCTGCCCACGGGTTCGGTGGTCGTGGAGTTCTTCCCGCAGCAGATCGCCGTGCTGTCGCTGCTCTCGGCCACTGACAGCGAGATCATGGTCCAGATCAAGGTTCCGCCCCTGGCGCCATCCGGGAAGTACAACGTCATCATCTACAACCAGCTCGGCGATGAAGTCACCGGCGATGGTCTGTTTACAGTCCTAAGCGACCTCGTCACCCCTGTGTTCAGGGACTACGACCCCAAGGTCATCGCCCAGGCCAGCAGCGCATTTGCACTTGTCCTTAGTGGCGAACTGGTCAGCCGCGATGCGGTTAACCATCTCTCAATGCAGTGGACCCAGGGCAACAAGCCGGTTGAAGGTATGGAAACCAGCTTCGCCTATGCCAGCCCGACGGCAGTATCGGTTGCCGTCACCGGCAAGCTGCCTGGGGGCAAGCTGGATGGCCGGGTGCTGCTCGACAGTAAGCCGATTTACTTCCTCTCCGTCGAGCTTCCAGGTGAAAAGCCGGAGATCTATGGCCACAGTCCCAGCCGCCAGGCTGTCAGCAGCGAGCCACTAACTTTCAAGCTGGTGGGAGCCAGCTTCAGCCGCTCGCTGATGCCGCGGCTCAGCGCCCGCCTGGTATCCATCCCGCCAAGCAAGAAGACCAAGCCCCAGACCTATAACGCGACCCTCAGCTTCGTGGATGAAGCCGCGCTCAGCCTGCAGTTCAGCGGCGCGCCGGAAGGCAAGTACACGCTCCAGCTCCTGCTGGACGGCTCGCCGGCCTACAGCGGCTCGGTGGAACTGCTGCCGGCGGACGCGGTAGTGCCCGATGAGCCGGCCATCACCCCGGGGCCGCCGGATTCGCCCCTTGACTCTGTCCCGCAGGACCTTCCCCCGGTCGATCCGCCGATCCTCGTCGAGCCGCTGACCGGCCCGGACTACGGGCTGCCGGATGACAGCCCGGCAGATGTGGCCATGCCGCTACCTCTTATGGATGTCCAGCCTGCCGTTATTCGCCCGGGTGAGACTGCGCGCTTCAGCCTGCAGCTCGACACTCTCGAATCCTATGTGCTCGACCGCCTGCAGCTAAGCCTGGAAGGGGAGGGCTGGAGCGAAGCGCCGGTCATGCAGGGTACCCGCGATGGTAATCTGGTGGCCGTCTTTGAGCTGCCGCAGCGCGACTGGCAGCCCGACGACAGTATCCGTCTGCGCGTGGTCGACCCGCTTAAGCTCTATGCCCCGCACAACCAGTCGATCGCCCTCGAACTGCCCGCTGGCGAAGCGCCTGTAGAAACGCTGCCTCCCGATGAGCCGCCTGCTGTACATGTTACTGGAGATACCAGTACCGCCCCCGACATCGCCTCCAGCGGCTTCCGGCCCAGCCACGCCGATCAGCCGCCAACTCCTGAAGGAGCTGCAAGCCCCGCGGCTGAGCCAGAGTTCATCCCCGATGAGCCTTCGGACAATCCGCAGTCTGAATCCTCCGATCCTTCATCCGATACTTCATCAGATGCCTCTGAGAGCGCTGCTGATTCTTCCGGGGAGGCAGCCGCTGCCAACGCCGGCGCGGTCGAAGTCGCAACCGCGCTGCCGCCGGCCGATAACGATTCGACCGCAACACAGGCTGAACCTGACGGCGACCCCGAAGCGCCCGCGGATAGCACGGAAGCTCCTGCCGTGACCGGCGATACCTACCTGCTGGAAGAGCAGGTCTTGCTGGGCGAGACTGGTTTTACGTTGCTGCTGGCCAGCGCGGCATCTGCCTCCGCGGCCCAGTGGTCAGCGGCGGTACTGAGCTCTGACGACGCCCTCCTGGCTGCCAACGCCGAGCGCTTTGACATCAGCGCAAGGGTGGCCCGCCGCGGCGGTCAGCAGAACATTGAGCTTAGTTTCACTCCGCGGGCCGGCGCCTTTGAACCGCTGGCCTGGAGCCTGCTGCTGGATTCCCTCTGCAGCGGAGAGAAAGTAGCGCTGAGCCTAAGCTGGCCCGAAGCTGCTTCCGGCCTGCCCGAGAAGCTGGACCTGAAAGTCGTCTTCAGCCGCACCAGCGACTGATGCAGCGCAGAGCAACAATCAAATACTGCTTAGCTGTGTAGTCATTATTTAATGAGCCGGTCTGCATTGTCTGTGTTAGTATCACTGGCTATGCCGCTTTCCGCAGCAAATCAGGCTCGTCCCCGGGTCCTGCTCGTCGATGACGAGCCGGCCTACATTATGATGAGCAAAGACTGCCTTGAGAACTGCGGCTATGAGGTCGTGGTGGCCCGCAACGGCCGCGATGCCCTGGCCGCGCTGGCCGGGGGCGACATCGATCTAGTCCTCTGCGACATCATCATGCCCGTCCTCAACGGTGTTGAGGTGGTTAAGACGATCCGCAATAACCCTTCGACCCGCGAGATACCTGTCATCGTGATCTCCTCGATGACCGAGTACAAGGACAGGGTAGAGTTTTTCAAGCTGGGCGCCAACGACTATATGCCCAAGCCTATCGACCGCGGCGAACTGACCGCCCGCGTCAATATGCAGCTCCAGCTCGTCCAGCTCCGCCGGGAAGTCGCCACCATGAACGACACTCTGGCGGCCAAGAACTCGGCCCTGGAAGGCCATCTCAGCCGCCTAGAAGGCGACCTGCGCGTCGCCCGCGCCGTCCAGCGCGCGCTGCTTCCGGCTGCTTCCAGCCGGCTGGGCAATATAGATATTTACTTCGAGCACAACAGCACAGACAAGCTCGGCTCAGACTTCATCGACTACCTGGTCGACGACCGCGGAGAGCTGCATCTGATCGTCGCTGATGTGTCAGGCCACGGCACGGCCTCGGCCCTGATCGCCGCGCAGCTTAAAGTGCTGTTCCACGAGATGACCCAGCGCAACCTCGACGCCAAGGGTCTGATCAACGAGCTCAACACGGCAGCCGTCCGCACCCTGACCCGCGGCTATTACTTCACCGCGTCTTATCTGCGCTACGAGCCGGTCAGCAACTCGCTGTCGATTGTCAACGGCGGCCACACGCCGCTGCTGTATCTCGACCGCGCCGGCTCCCGTATCCGCCTGGTGGAAAGCGATAACTCGCCGCTGGGCTTCTTTGCCGAGGAACGCTACGCCGAGATCAAGTTCACCCCCGGCGAGGGCGACATGATCGTCCTTTATACCGACGGGCTGACTGAGAACCGCAACTCCAGCAACCTGATGTTTGATGTCCAGGGTGTGATCGATGCGGTCAAGGGCTTCCGCGGCTCCAGCCCCAAAGACCTCGCCGGCAGCATCCTGCGCTCGGCCGAGAGCTTCAGCAACACCGCTGTAACGCAGTTCGGCGACGACGTCACGATCTGCGTGCTGGGCTTTGGGCCACCGACCGGCCAGAAGCTGATAGCTCAGCCCGGAAGCGTATCTGTCGGCCTCTAGCCTGCCGGTCGTCAGTCGCCTGCACTGCTCGCATCAGCGCCAGTAACATAGCCCCAGGCTGCGCCTTAGGGCCCCAGCAGTATTGCGGCGCTGCTGCCCGCACTGAAGCCTGCCGGGAAGAAGTTGGTCAGGTACCAGTTGATCAGGTCGTGGCCAAAGAACATCGTGATATATGAGCCCAGCACCAGGAATGGCCCGTAGGCGATCGCAATGCCGGGCTTATATGTTTTGCGGATCATCTTCGGGATGATGATGCCGATGCCCAGCACGCCTCCCACAAAGACGCTGATCACCAGCATGCTCAGGGTCAGCGGCCAGCCAAAGAGGCTGCCGAGCCCCAGCGCCAGGAAGCCGTCCCCGTCGCCCATCGCGCCAAACTTCCAGAACAGGAAAAACAGGGCCGCGAGGCCGAGAGCGGAGAACAGGCTGGCCAGCCAGCCGCCGCTGAAAACGGTCCCCTGGGCCAGCCAGAGGAACAGGATCGAGCCGATACCGTGTCCGATCAGGATCTCGTTCGGGATGGTCTGCGTCTCGGCATCGATTATGAAAGTCAGGAAATAAAGGCTGGCAAAGTAGATCGCGAAGGCCAGATACCACCAGCTTGTCTTCGACTCCGGCACGCCGGAGAAGCCATGGTTCGCCACCAGCCAGGCCGTCAGCAGCCACAGCAGGCCGTTGCCCAGCTCGACCAGCGGATAGCGCCAGGAGATCGGCGCCTTGCAGGCCCGGCACTTGCCGCGCAGCAGGATCAGCCAGGAAAACAGCGGAATGTTGTCGTACCACTTGATTTTCGCGCCGCACTTCGGGCAGTGGCTCGGGGTATTGACCCACTCGTGTTCCTTGGGGTCTTCCTGCGGCCAGCGGTAGATACAGACGTTGAAGAATGACCCGAAGACCAGCCCGAAGGCGAAGATCAGGGCATAGTGGATGGGCAAAAGCTGCACCCGCATATTATATGGCATCGGGTATGCGTGGCAGAGGCGCATGGATATGCGCCCAGGCTGGGAGCGCCAGCCTGAGGCTGGCGTCTTCCCATTGCCGACACAGCAGAGATGAGAAGAGTTACCAAGAGCAGCGGACCCACAGATACGAGTCGCAGACCAACAGAGCATGAATCTAGTCAAGCAGGGCAAGGCTATGGGGATCGGAGGGGCCCATGAGCGCCTTTCCGTCTACCTGTCCTCGTGCCCCGGCAGTTCATCCCCGCGCAGGCGGCCGAAGTGCGGCATCTGGCGCCAGAAGTGGTTCACCGGGTTGATCCCCCGGCCAAAGATCTCCGCGCTGCGCAGCGCGCCATTGATGAACTGCTTGGCCTCGCGGGCGGCGGAGGTCAGGTTTTCCCCCCGCGCCAGGCTGGCGCAGAGCGCCGCGCTGAAAGTGCAGCCCGTGCCATGAGTATGCTGTGTGTCGATGCGCTCGCCGTTCAGCCACAGCGCCCCGGCGCTGCCGGCCGCCGTTCCCCGCGCTTGCAGCAGCAGGTCGTCCGGGTCGCCCCCGCTGTGCCCGCCCTTGATCAGCACTGCCCCGCAGCCGAGTTGCAGCAGCTCCTGCGCACTCGCCAGCATCTCCTCGCGGCTGCTGATACTCTCGCGGCCGGTCAGCGCCGCGGCCTCATGCAGGTTCGGTGTCACGACGGTGGCCAGCGGGAAGAGCTTTGTCTTCAGGGCCTCGACCGCGTCAGCTTCCAGCAGGCGAAAGCCGTGCTTAGAAATCATCACCGGGTCGATCACCAGCGCCGGCCGCTGCGGCAGAGCCGCCAGGAAGCGCGCCAGTGTGCCGATTAGGGCTGCGTTGCCCAAAGCCCCGGTCTTGGCCGCGCTGATTCTGAAGTCGCTGAACACCGTCTCAAGCTGCTGCTCCAGCAGCTCCGGTGGCAGGGCGTATACGGCGTCGACGCTGCTGGTGCTTTGCGCGGTCACGACCGTCAGCACGGTGCAGCCAAAAACGCCCAGTGAGCTGAAGGTCTTGAGGTCAGCCTGAATACCCGCGCCCGCGCCGCTGTCACTGCCAGCGATGCTCAGCGCCACAAATTGCCGATTGTCCCGTGTACTCTCCATAGTCCGGTTCGCGGCTCAGGCGTCCTGCAGGGAAGGCTTGAAGCCCGCCTGCACCAGGGCATGCAGGTGCAGAAGCCCGATCGGCCGCCCCGTTTCATCTACCACCGGCATCACGAAGATTGGTCTAGGCTGGTTGTTTTCCATCAGGCCCAGCACTTCGTAAGCCAGCCGGCTGCCCTCAACACGCTTGGGGCTCGCAGTCATTAACTGACTGACCGGCATCTGCATCAGTTCCTGCAGCGACAGCTGCTCGCCGGCATAGCGGTTCAGGATCCGCCGCACATCGCCATCCGTGAGGATCCCGGCCAGCCGGCCCTCAGCGTCAACCACAGCGGTGCCGCCGAGTGTAAAGCTGGTAATCACCTCGATTGCGCTCAGGAAGGGCGCGCCGACATCCACGCGCGGGTTCGTGCTGTCGCCGGCCAGCAGGTCAGCCACCTGCAGGGTCAGGCGCTTGCCCAGCATGCCCTTTGGGTGCAGCACGGCAAAGCGTTCCGGGGTTACGCCCTTGGAGGCCATCAGTGCCACCACCAGCGCGTCGCCAAGCGCCAGCATCAGGGTCGTGGAGGTTGTCGGCACCAGGTTGTAAGGGTCAGCCTCGCGCACATCACCGATCAACAGCACGGTGTCGCTCATGCGCGCCAGGGTGCTGTCCGGCCGCGCCGTCACGCCGATCAGCCGGGCCCCAAGGCTCTTGGCCGTCGGCAGGATGTCGAGAATCTCGCTGGTCTCGCCGGACGCGCTGAGCGCCAGAACTACATCCTCTTCCCGCAGCACGCCAAGGTCGCCATGTGCGCTCTCGCCGGGGTGCAGGAAGTGGCTCGCCACGCCGATGCTGCTCAGGCTGGCGGCGATCTTGCGGCCCACATGCCCGCTCTTGCCCATGCCGCTGACGATCACTCGCCCGCGGCAGGAATGCAGCAGGCTGCAGGCGGCCGAGAAGCCGCCGTCCAGCCGCGCAGCCAGGCCGCTCAGCGCCGCCGCTTCATGCTCCAGCACACTGCGCCCAAGGGCGACGAAGTCCACCGCGGCGCTGTCCTGTTGGATAACTCCCTCTTCCACGCCCGGGATTATATGTGGAGCGCGGACTTTAGTCCGCATCTGTAGGGCCGCACGGATGTGCGGCCGTCTTCTCCCAGTAGCCGCGCGGCCCTGTCCGCGCGTCTTACATACTGCGAAGCCAGTTTAGGACCAATACAGGACGCAGAGCTACAGAGGACGCAGAGTTTCGCAGAGTGGAGAAGCCTTGGCACAAAAACACCAAAGCGCCAAGGTGATTGGCGCCTATCACATGGCCTCGGGCATTTCGAAATCCGAGCATTGACCCTGCCATTCTCCTGTCTTCTTGGTGCATTGGTGCTTTGGTGGTTCAACCTCTTCCTCATCTAGGTTCTGCGCTCTCTGCGCCTCTGCGTCCTGTGTTTCTCAGGGCAGCGGCGCGAACTGCAGCAGGCAGGTTGTCGCATCGCTGTCGGCGGCGCAGCAGCGCGTCTCGGCCGCCTCCCACTGCGCCGGGCCGCAGAACTGCCCCAGCTCCATCAAAAATCCGCTGTAGAAGCCGCAGACGCCCTGGTGATGGCTGGACCCGCGGGCGAACACACTGTCGCGCAGCTCTACGAAATGCACTTCTCCGCGCTGCAGGTGGTTGTATCCCCCGCGTCCAAGAAATGGCGGCAGGTTCTTCTTCAGCGTCTGGGCCACATCCAGCCGGCCCAGCCTGAACTTGCCGCCCAGGCGCGCATGCTCAGCCCACTGCACAAAGGCATTGCGGCCGGCGAGAAAGACGATATCAGGATAGGCGCTCTGCAGCCTGAGCTGCGCCAGTATCTCCGCCAGCTGGCCGCTGCCCAGGGCTTCGACCTCACTGAACAGGCCCATGATGCGCTCGGCGTCCAGGTGCTGCTCGCGGCAGATGTGGTCGTAAAGGGCGGGCTCATAACGCCGCACCGCCACCAGCAGGCTGTGCAAGAGGATAGGGTGGAAGCGCTCCACACCGCCCTCTTCGCCCTGCCATGGCTTTGACCCGAACATATGGTTATGTTACTAGCTGCGTCATCCGGATCGCTGAACAGAGTCCGTTACCTCTTTGTAGCAGCGCGGCCCTGTCCGCGCGTCTTATAGTGGGTATGGATATGCGCCAGACAAAGACGCGAGGAGTTGGACCTGGCGTAGGGGCGCACAGAGTGCGCCCGGCAATTACGCGATGCGCTGGACCTGGCGTAGGGACGCACAGAGTGCGCCCGCTATGTGCATTCTGCACCCAGGGACCTTCCACGGATCGGAGGGGCCTGGCTTGACCAGGCCCGCGGCGGTGGCGCCATCTTGTTGCCGGGATCACATTAACCCATCTCTCTTGAGCTGATAGGCCTGAGGATTCTCCAGTATGTACTTTCTGAAAGCGTACAGTTCTTCTTCGTCCTCAATGATCTCGTCGCCATAACTGCGCTGCATGAAGGTCGCAGGCAGACTGGGATGGCTCTTCATCAACTCATAGTACTCGCGAGTACTGAGGGACTTATACACCCGCATGAAGTCTGGGACACTGGTTCCAGGCTTACCGGTCTTGAGACTAAGAGAAATGATGAAGTGCAGATGGTCAGGCATAATGCAGTAACAATCGATTTCCGTATCATCAAAGCGCCCGGCCGCTTCCAGAAGATGCCGCTCTAGCATCTTGCCTAACCTTGTAAGTACCAGCTTCGAGTCTTCGATGCGGCTGAGCAGGGGAACACGGTTATGCACACACTGGGTGATCATATACATGCCTGGTGTACGGTAGTCGTAACCCTTTGCACGTGGGTTCCTGCGTCTTGGAACCTCCACCCATTCCGGCAATGCCATCATCGAGTTGATTGTAACGCCGCGGGCCTGGTCAAGCCAGGCCCCTCCGGCCAACCAAGCGGCCAGTAGCCTGGCATTGGCTGCTTGCCAATTGGCTATCAGTTAACAGCTGCTGGTCATTGGCGAGCTGCGGTCGGGCCAATCGATTCCTCGCCAATCTACAATCCGCACTACCTGCTCAAAAAAGCATTCACCCAGTGCGCCACGGTCAAAACGTACTTCGACATGACCGGCAGCAGCAGCAGGCCCAGCAGGATGCCCGCGAAGCGCGTGACTACCAGCATCACATGCAGGGCCTTGGCATCGCTCTCCGGGCGCTTACCTGCAATGCACTGATCCACCACGATTGCTGCCGGCGGGTCGACCAGCACGAAGAACAACACCGTCGCGATGCCGTTGACCACGCCGCTCAGGTTTGTCGCCGTACCGGCCAGACTGTGGTCCCAGCTTGCCGCCAGCACGGTGCTCATGACGCCGATGCTGTAGAAGCAGGTGACGAAGACGTTGCAGATAATCGAGTTACGCGGAAGGCCGGCGACCCTGAAGTGCTGGCCGATGCCGACCGGCACGGGCGGGCGCATGTAGTAGGCAAGGCGCCAGAAGCGCTTCATCCCGTGCCAGACAGTTCGCGGCAGGCTGCCCTTGTCTTCCAGCACGTTGATCCCGCGCTTGACCAGGCTGATATAAGTCGGGCTGAGGGCCGCGCCGATCAGCACGCCGACGGCGACGAAGCAAAGGTCGATGCGCAGTGCCGTCATCACCTGCGCCGCCGTGTACACGCCCTTGTCAACCTGGTCCGAGAAATTGCCAAGCACCGGGGTTTGAACCATGTTCGCCATGCGCGAAAAGACCACCACGCTGTTGAACAGCGAGAGGCTGATCGCCAGCCGCCGGGTCAGCACGCCTGCGGTGCGCACGCAGTAGGCCAGGGTATCTGTGATGCTCATCAGCATCAGCAGCACTCCAGCCAGCAGCATCGGCTTGAGGATCTGTGCCGGCAGGCTCAGGCCCAGCACGTTAACCAGCGCGCTGGCCTGACTGACACTGCCTTCGTCGACCCAGGTCATCCTTAAAGCTCAGCTTCGAAGCTGGCGCGCTGCGGGTTCTCCAGCAGCATATGCAGCGCTTCAAAGCGGTAAACCTGCGGCGACAGGGACTGGCCCGAGTTGCTGCGGCCGTTCCAGCTGCCGCTGAAGTTGCGGCTCTCGCCCGGTCCAAGCGGCTCGACCCGCGGCTTCTGCATGAAGAAGCGGTTGTGGTTGAAGTTCCAGATCAGGTTGTTGCCGTCGTAGACCATGAAGTCGAAGAATGCCGCGTCGCCGTAGCTCATGCTGGCGGCCTTCTCGCCGTTGTTCACGACGTGCAGGGTGAAGACATACTCGCCGCCCTTGCGCTCAACGCTGAACTCATAGTCCACGTCGCCGTTGTTCGCCGTCGCCGAGCCGATGAACATATCGCCGCTGTCGGCGCTGGATGTCCCGGCATCCTCATCCTCGGCGGGGGACATCTCTTCATCCTCCGCTGTCGGCGGCAGGTCTTCGTCCACGCCTTCGCTGCCCGGGCCATCGGCCTCCGGGACGACGCCGTCGATCTCATCGCTGGCTTCTTCAGCGGCCTCGTCCACCATCTCATCGGCGGCCTCATCTACAGCTTCGTCAACCGATTCGTCGGTTACGGTCTCGTCGGTGACGGTCTCATCCTCCATCGGCTGGCCGTCGCGGCCGAGGCGCTCATCGCTGGGGGCCTCGTCGCTGGTGCTCTCGTCGGGAATGAACTCGTCCTCGCTGGCGCTCTCATCCGACGCCATCTCTTCCTCGGCCGGGGCCGAGCTCTCATCGCTGCTTTCATCGGCCATCGTCTCATCGGCCGGCGTCTCATCCTCGGGGCGGGTGCGATCCGCGGCCGGCGTGCCTGCGTCATCCGGCGCATCGGCCATGAAGGTGATGCGCTGGTAGAGGCCCGACTGGATCGGTGTGCCGTTCTTGATCCGTTCCTTCACGATGTCGCGCACCAGGCGGCCGGTATAGCTGCGCTCCTTGATGGTGCCCATCGTGTTATAGCCGCTGCCGCCCTCCGCCAGCATGTCGCTGGTGGCCACGGTGTAGCGGGCAAAGGGGTCGAGGTTGTCGTTGTTGACCTTGATGTAATAGGCCTGGCCGTTGAACAGCGCCATCTTCAGGCCGCTGACCTGCGGGAAGCCCGGCCGGCCGATCTGGTCCGCGGCGTCGTTCAGGATCTCCTGCAGTTCGCCGCCGGTCACCGTCATCTGCATCGCGTAGTGGTCGAAGGGCAGGGCGGTGAACAGGTCGCCCAGCGTCACCGGGCCATCGGGCAGCCCGCTGCGGAAGAAGGCCGCCGGCAGGATCGCCGCATCGCTCTTGGTGTAGTCTCGCAGCACGTCACAGACAAAGTTGCCCATGTCCGTCTCGGAGCTCTTGGCCTTGACCGCCGCCATTCGCGTCGTGCTGGAGCCGATCACCACCGCCATGCGCTCGTTGAGCCCCGGGGTGAAGCTGGCCAGCCAGGCCAGATAATCGGAATTCTCCTTCCACTTGCCGCCCATCGGCTCAAGCTGGCTGTCGAAGTAGACCCGCGCCAGACGGCCATTCGTGTCCGGGCGGAAGCTCAGCTTCAACAGACCCGCCGTCTTGCCATAGAAACCGTCGTGGACGACCAGGGTCTGGCCCACTTTCATCGGCACCTGCAGCTCGGAGTGACTCATGCCGCCGACGATCACATCAATGCCCTGGACCTTCGAGGCCAGGCGGATGTCCTCGTTGACGCCCATGTGGGTCAGTGCGATCACCACATCTGCCTTGGCACGGAGCTCTGGCACCAGGGAGCGCGCGGCCTCGATCGGGTCCTGCACGCTGAGTCCTTCGAAATTCCTGCCGGCAACCCGGTCGGCGATCTCGCCGGTCGTCAGGCCAAAAATGGCCAGCCGCGCGCCGTCGCGCTCGATAATCACATAGGGCTGGGCAAAGCTGGTGCCGGTGTCGCGGCTGATGATGTTCGCCGACAACACCGGGAACTTGGCCTCACCCATGCGCTGCTTCAGTACGCCAACGCCATAATCGAAGTCGTGGACGCCGAGGCACATTGCGTCATAGCCCAGGCGGTTCATCGCTTCGATGTCAAGGTAGCCCTGGAAGGCGTCGGAAAGGGGCGTGCCGGAAAGGGCATCGCCGCTGTCGACGGTCAGCCAGGTCATCTTCTTGTGCCGGCGCTTGTCCTGGAAGAAGATGGCGCGCTTGGCCACGCCGCCCATGGGCTTTTCGCCGTCGCCGGCGAAGCTCTCCAGGTGTCCGTGCGTATCTCCCGTATAAAGAATGGAGAGATTCACTACATCAGCCTGAGCCCGGACCTCGCGCGGCATAGCCGCAACAAGCCCCAGCCCAAGACAGATCACTGTCAGCGCGATGCGCATCGGCAGTAGCCCCCTACATGCCAGTCCATTTTTCCGCAGAGTCTCAACCGCGTGGATAACTGGTTGATAACAGCTCATTCTAGCACACCTGTTGACATCTCTTTCCCCAGACTCCCTTTCCGGACAACTCGCTCCGGTACCCCTGACGTGCCAGCGCGGGCATTCCCTGCACAGCGGCGCCAGTCTCAATTAGCCCTGCCGCCGCGCCGTGGCCCCCTCCGGTAACCACAAGCAGGCATGCAGCTGGTACCCCTTAGAGCGGGGTGCTGAGCTATAATCGGATTTGGCGGCACCGCTGGCAAATAGACCGGCTACCGCGTTTCAGACGATGTCCACGGCAGTTTCAGGGGAGAGAGATGCTCAGCGCGCTTCCGCGCCTGCCGCTCATGGCGAGCACGCGGAGCAGACCAGCCTCAGCGCCCTCGACCCGCGCCAGCTTTCCGTCCCCTATGGCTACCTGCGCTTCAAGCGCGCCTTCGACATCGTCAACGCCCTGCTGCAGCTCACCTTCTTCGCTCCGCTGATGCTGCTGATCTCGGCCGTCATCTGGCTCTCCGACCGCGGCCCGGTCTTCTTCCTCCAGGACCGGCTAACCGGCGGCCGCCGCGGCCCGCGGGTATTCAAGATCATCAAGTTCCGCACCATGGTGGTTGATGCCGAGCGCCTCGGGGCCAAAATCACCGGCAAGAACGACTGCCGCGTCACCCCGATCGGCCGCCTGCTGCGCAAGACCAAGCTTGACGAACTGCCGCAGTACATCAACGTGCTGAAGGGTGAAATGAGCTTTGTCGGCCCGCGGCCCCAGACCCTGGGCTACGTCGAGGCCTTCAAGGACCACTACTACGCGATCCACAGCATCGTGCCCGCCGGGGTGACCGATCTGGCCTCGGTCAAGTACAAGGACGAGGGCCGCATCCTCGACAGCGTCGAGAACCCCGAGCAGTATTACGTTGAACACATCATGCCGGACAAGATCCGCTGCCACTATGAATATGTCAGCCATATGGGGCTGGCGGCGGACCTTAAGATAATATTCCTCACCCTGGCGCGCGTCTTCAGCCGGTCGACGCAAAGCCAGGAAGGGAATCTCAGCCGCGCAGAGGGCTAACAACTTGTCCAGGCAGTCTCAAACCAACTCCAGCAGCAATGCACCCGAAGTGCGCGGCTCCCGCCTGGCTGAGCTGCTGCCGGTCATCATCTTCGTCACGATCCTGGCGCTCGGCCTTGGCACCTTCCTTTTCACCCGCGCCCAGCACAGTGCCAAAACCGCCGCCGCCGCCCGCAGTAATGAGGAGCATGGCCTGCCCTCGGACTATCCCTCGGATATGGTCCCGCTCTACGCCGGCGCGGTGATCGCCGAAACCCTCAAGGACACCACCACCAGCGGCGACGGCGCCCCGATGGACCGCTGGATCGTCCATGCCACCTCGAGCGACGAGCCCAAGAAGATCTACGAGTTCTATAACGACCTTCTGCTTGGCCAGGGTCTGGCGCAGCAGATGTATATCTCCATCCCCGGCGGCTATGGCGTCGACTTCGCCGACGAAAACCAGATCATCAACTTCGTGATCGAGCGCAAGGCCGACGACCCCAAAACCACCAACATCGAGATCACCTTCAACCGCCTGCAGTCCTACAAGCCCTGATCTTGTAGGGGCGTGGACTTGTCCCCGCCCGCCCTTTTGCCTGATAGGCAGTCGACATATCGACTCATCGACACAGCACCACACTGAACTGCCGCGATCGCCTTTGTCGGAACCGCCGCTAGAATTTCTGCTGATGCTGCATCAGACCCACAACATCGATATAGTCCTCATGACCTTCGCCGCCGACCCGGCGGCAGGCTATACGCTGCGCAACTTCTGCCGCCTGCGCAATGCCGAGGGCGAGGCGCCGATCCTGCTGGTGGATGACCCTGAAACGCCAAGCATCCTGGCGGCGCATAGCGACTCCGCCTTCATGCTGCGCGCGCTGAGTCCCGATGGCTATCCGCGCCTGCTGGGCCATCTGCTGCGCGGCGAAGTGCTCCAGGACGCCGGCTGGCCCGATCCGGCGCTCGCCGCCGCCTGGGCCCACCGGGAGGGCAGGGGGCCTTACCTCTTCCTCGACTCCTGCCCGGTCGAAGCCTTCCGCGCGGGCATCGACGCCGGTTTCATTCCTGCGCTGCCCGACGGCGCGACTGAGCCGGACTTCACCGGCGCGCACATCCTCTACTGGCTCGGCAGGCCGCAGCTTGTTCGCCATGTCCGGCACTCCTGCCGCCTCGGCCGCGGACTGGAGCTCTTTGAGCTGCTGCGCAGCGGGGTCGGCTATGACCCTGAAGGCGGCTATGTCCGCGAGTGCCTGGCCCGCGGTCCCAGCTTCGTCTGCGAGGTCGACGGCCAGCCGGTAAGCTGGAGCTGCACCCACCTCAACGGCAGCATGGGCATGATCTATACCCCCGAGCAGCACCGGCGCAAAGGCTATGGCACCAGCCTTTCCGCCTTCCAGATCGACCACATGCTGGCCCGGGACGAGCTGAGCCGCTCCGGGATCGCCAGCGGCGGCATCGCCCAGTGCCACGTGGTCGAGACCAACACGGCCAGCCTCGGCATGCTCGCCGGCCTCGGCGCGCGAATCAGCGACGACCACAAGGTCCTCTGGCGCGTCCTGCGCTGGCCCAGTGCGTCCTGATTGGCTCACCGAGTCCTGATCTGGCCACGGCGTCCTGATCTGGCCCGATCCCGCCCCCTGGCAGCACACCTGCACGCCTCTTGCCGGCGCGCCGGCATCCTGCCCGCATCTGCTGGGGAGCGCAGACTTTAGTCTGCATCTTCACAGGGCGCGGCCATCCTGGCCGCAACTTCTCTTGTAGGGGCGGCGCACAGTCGCCGCCCATCTAGTGGGCCAGCATGGCAGTGCGGGCATACCTTTCCCCGGCCGGCCGGCCGGGGCCACATCCCGGAGTCACAATTCCCCCAGATGTCCACTGCCCCGCAAAACCGGCAGCACAGATCCGCAGGCCGAGCCGCGCCCCGTCCGGTAGCTCTGATTTGTCGCCAATTGCCCGTCGCTAACGCGCTGCGCAGATCCTCCCGCTTGCGCAGGGCTGGATCGGGATGCCGCCACAACGGCCCGCTCTGGGGACCGGATTCTATGGAGGTGCAAAGTGATAACGATTTGGAATTGCCTTGAAATTGCTCTGGCATTGGCTTGCACAGGCGTGTTGGTAATTTTGTTTAGGAAGTGTCAACTGTATACACGTAATTGGTCACGCGAGAATTCTCGTCGCCGCTTGTCAATGACTGTGATGACAGTCTTACTAACTCTACAAACTGCCTTGCTTGTCAAGTTGGTGCTCAGCGTGTTCAGCTTGTTTTCGCCCGGGTCGAAGTACCTTGTCTTTTATTCACCGTTTCTTTGCTGGCTGGCGCTTATTGTAACGAACACTACACTCAAACATGAGGATAATGGCTCACTACTTTTATAGGGTTATCGGCCGCGTGACTCAGGTCAACTGCCCTGACAGCGGAGTTTCCACAACGACTTACGACCAGATCGGCAGAAAGCGGACCATCAGCACCTCCTTTCCGGCAGTGACTATCTAAACACGGACTATGTCTATGACAAAAACAACCGCCTGACCCTGCTGACCATGCCGGGCGGCTATACCCAGGCTTACGTCTATGTCGACCTGGGGAACATGACGCAGAGCACCGATTCAAATTCAGACGACACAGACTTTACCTACGACAAAAACAATCGACGGGTCACTGAGACGCAGCCCAATGGCCTGGTGACGACCTGGAACTACAACACATCGGATTTCCGCACGTAGCGGGTCACCAATTTAGTCTATGAGCGCAACACGACCAGCGGCAAGTTGACCCAGCAGCGCCATGACCCGTTGCGCAGCTTAGAGCCTTCGCGATGGACGCGCTGAACCGCGTCACCGAGACCAAGACCAAGCGTCTAACCGCCGGGGGCACCAATAATCGGTATTGACCCCTTGTAAAAATTCCACCCCCTCAGCCCAAATCTATGCAACATAATATCCCTTATGCGACATTCGTTCTTACGTTATTATCTTCCATGCCTCATTCGTCGGATCAGCCAGGCGCCTCAGCCGGCGCACCCGCGCCTGAATCTGCTGCCGACGTGCCGCCACCGACCAAGCAGCACGGTTGCTGGCTGACCTTACTAGTGCTCTGGCTGCTACCTATGTCTATCAGCTTTGCCCAGGGTTCCTTGAGCTACTTTTTCAAGGAGCCTGCAATAGCGGTTCGGGTGGCTGGCCTTGCCAGACATGGCACCGCGCTGCATCCCCGGTATCGCTATCGCATATCGCTTGAATCTGATTGCACGGGCCTTGGCGCACCATTTCATCTTTGGCTGGTGGTGCCGCATAAAAGCGCTGTAATGCTGCTCAGCGCGATGCTTGGTCCCGGGCCGCATGCCTATAAGGGACCGCTGCCAGATGCTGCCGAGATGCCGGCACTGGTGGCACGCAGCCATGACCTTGGCGACGCGCAGGCGCTGGCACGCTGCAGCGCTGCCAGCCGCGATTTCCTTTATCTACAGTTGCATGCTGAACGGCCGGTTGAGCTTACGGGCCTTGGCCTTAACCCTGCCGGTGAGCCCCGACGGTTTCTTGAGCTGGAAGGAGGCGGGCTGCTGCTGCTCTGCGGACGCGAGGGTCCCGGGTCAATTGTGCTGCTGGTCGACAGCGCGACCAGGCAGCATATTCAGACCTACCGCCTGAGCGGAACGGCCTGCGATATCCTGCCATAGCCCGATCCGTGCAGCCCGGTATTTGGCTGAATTGGCAATAATACGGCAATCTAGAACTATATACTTGACAACAGCGTAACATTACTGTATAGTATAACGCATCGACTACTTAACACGGAGAGCTCTTGTCATGCCTGACCTGCCCGTCAACCGCGCCGAGTATCTGCGCGACTTGCATGGCGGCCCCGCCGCCTCGGCCCTGCTTTGGGGCATGCTTTTCACCGGCCGAGTGGATTCGGACGTGCTGGCCATCCTCGGCCTGAGCGAGGTCGACGCCGATCTGGTCCGCCAGGTCTACAGCGAACAACTTGGGCGCATGCAGATCGAGCTTAAGCTTGGCGACCTGCCCCTCAATTGTCTGGCCCGGCTGGCGCGCTCCCAGGCCGCAACCTTTCTAGCCGAGGCGCAGACAACCCGCGACCCAAAGCTGCTGCGCATGGCCTGCGGCGCTCTGGCGCGACTGCCGGAGTGGAGTCGCGAGCCCGAGCTGTATGAGCAGGAGATCGAGGCCCGCCACGCCGTCGCCAGCGCGCGGATAGAGGAGGCCAACCTGCGCCGTGAGGAGACCCGCGGCCGCCGCCTGCGCCTGAAGCTGGCGAATGACGCCGTTGCCAGCGCGGCCAGCGCTGCGGCTCTGGCTGAGCAGGCCCGTCTGCTGGGCGAGGCTGTACCCTCCGCCTCCGGCGCTGCCGGGGAATCACCAGAATCAGCAGCTGCTGACATGGTTTCGCTGGCCCGCGGAAATGGCCAGGGGGCGCCATCTGACGAATTCCAAAGGGCTGATTCCGGTGCTTTTTCGACATCTAAGGTTAAAACTGGCAGCCCCGAGGCCCCGGCAGAGCATGAATCCAGGCTACCAGCGCCTGAACTGGCCCGGAAGCGGGCCGCGGCATCCTAGCTTTCTAAGTCTGAGCAGACGGAAGGGTAAGCTGTTGGCCTACCCTCGCCCAGCGCTGCATCCCGGTCGCCGATGGACGCCTGACCGAGACCCCGCACAAGGCAGGGCCTTGCTTGCGCCTGCCCGGCTGCGGCTTCTGAGCACGGCGTTTATCGCTGGAGCCTGGAGCTGCGATTACTGCAATGCCCGTCAAAGCGTGGTAAAATCCCACGCCAGCCGGAGCGCTGACCGGCGGGTGAATTCAGGGGTTGAGAACGAGGGTTGACTATGTCTGGATACTATCCAGAGTCTTATCTGCGCAAACGTCAGCGTGAACAAGGGGTCCGGCGGCTGATTATCGGCCTCTGCACCCTCGCCGTTCTCGCGGTCATCGGAATCCCGGTCAGCATCTTTGCCGTCAAGCACTTCGCGACTCTGCGCGCGGGGACCGACGATCCGGCCCTGGCCCGCGAGAAGCAGCAGCTGGAACAGCAAAGCAAGATCGAGAACCTGCCGGACCAGCAGTGGGCCGCGAATGCGGCGCAGGCGGCCAACGGCGGTCAGGACACCAAAGTCCCGCGCCTTGGCGAGCTGGAGTATGCCGCTTCCTTCCCCCAGCTCAGCGTCGGGCTGGAAGCCAGCGCGGCTGCGCCGCCGGCAGACGCCGCGGCGAGCGCCCTTGACGGCGGCGCCGAGCTGACCGATCCGGCGCTGACGGCCGTGCCCGGTGAAGAAGCTGCCGGCGGCGTGAACCCGGACCCGGTCACAGCGCTGAGCCCCGGCGGCGGCGCTGATGCCACACCTGGCAGCAGCGGCCCCGGAGATGCCGGCTCGAAGAGCGCCGCCGGCGCGACCGGCGACAACAGCGGCCAGGACAAGTACCAGCGCAAGCCGGAGCAGGAAGCCGGCGCAGGCTCGCAGGCCGATAAGGATCAGGCTGCGAAAGACAAGGCCGCCAAAGATAAGGCTGCGAAAGATAAGGCCGCTAAGGACAAGGCTGCCAAGGATAAAGCCGCCAAGGAAAAGGCTGCGCGAGAGAAGAAGGAGCGCGAGCGCCAGAAAGCCGCCGAGGCTGAGAAAGCCGAGAAGGCCGAGAAGGATGCCAAGGCTGACAACGGCGACAAGGCGGCCAAGCCCAAGGCTGGCGATGACGTAGTCCTGGTGGTCTATGGCGGCTCTTTCCACAGCAAGGAAGACGCCGATAAGGCCAAGGCCGGCCTCTCCGCGCTGGGCCTCACCGGCACGGTGATCAGCGATGAGGTCGGACACCGCCTGCTGATCATGCAGACCGACGACCTTAAGAGCGCCAACGCGCTGGTCAAGAAGCTGCAGAGCAACGGCTTTGGCTCCGCCTACATGACCCGCAAACGCAAGTAGGCAGTCTGCAATTAGTGGCAGTGCCACTGCCTCTAAGTTCCGCGACACTTCTGGCCCGGTACGCCTCAGTCGGACCGGGCCATTTTCATGCGGCTGCGCAGGGACCAGCAGCTGCCGGCGATCTCGTCCGCCGCCTGCACTGCGCGGATCACAGCTACCCTTTCGCCACCGGCGGCCAGCAGTGCCTCGATGTTATCGAATCCGATCCCGCCGATGAAGACGACGGGCCCCGGCAGCTGGGCTGCAGCAGTACTGACGACATCCAGCCCCAGCGGCGGGCCGTAGGCCAGCTTGGAGGGGGTGCTGAAGATGGGCCCCAGAAAGACATAGTCCGCCCCGGCGCTAAAGGCTTCGGCGGCCTCAGCGACAGAGTGACAGGAACGGCCGAGCTTCATTTCAGGGCCGATCATCTGGCGGGCCGCCGGCAGGCTGATATCCCCGCTGCCGAGCTGCAGGCCATCGGCCCCCAGATGCAGCGCCAGGGCGGCATGGTGGCTCATCACAAAGGGACAGCCCTGCTCGGCGCAGATCTCCCGCAGCTCCCGCGCCAGGGTATAGACGCGGTCGGGGGACTGGGTCTTGAGGCGGCACAGGACGGCGTCAACCCCACCAAGGATCGCCTGGCGCGTCACATCAGGCAGTGTGCGCGGCGCGGCGGCGGCCTCATCCAGCACCAGCCACAGCCTGGCCTCCGCGGGCCAGTCAGCTGTAATCGTGCGTTGCGGTGGGCGGGGGTCGCTGAATTCGAAGCCAGGGGGCATCTTTGGCACACGGCATCCTAGCGCACGCGCCTGTATTGAACGGCGGGTTACTGCCGCTGGAGGCCTTACTCGATGCTGACCTGGACCAGGCCGTTGCGGATGTACTCCTTGAGCTGCTCGTCGTAGACCGCGATGGCATAGCGCAGCTGGCTGGTCGAAACCGGCACCGGCACGATGATCTGGTACTCGCGCTGCTCTTCATCCAGAGCGACGAGGATGTCGCTGGGGTTGCGCAGACTCTCGGGGCTCTTCTGGTTCAGCAGCTTGCCGGAGACGGCAGTGGCGGCATCCATGCCCGGGCTGGCGACGGAGGGATCCATGCTGACTACTTCGCTGTAGCCCTTGCCTGAGCTCTCGCGGATGCTGACCTTGTAGGGCTGACGGCTGTTGCCTTCGTTGGGGCTGACGGCGATGTCATAGAGCCAGTTGAAGCGGCTTGCCGGACTGTCCTGTGTAGCAGCAGCGGCCGAGACAAAGACCTGGTAGCGGCTGATCTGACGGCTGCCCTTGGGCATCGAGAAGCGGATCTCCAGGTCGCGCATGTCGCCGCGACCGGTGGACGGCGAGTCGCCGCGCAGCAGCTCCATCGAGCGGATGCTCAGCGGGGCAAAGGGCACCGGATCCACCGGCGGCTTGCTGGTCTTCGCGCTGGTCTTGGCTGCCTTGCCGTCAGTGGCCTTGGCCGATTTGCCATCAGCAGCCTTGGTGTCCTTGCCTTTGCCGCCCTTGGTCTTGGTATCGGCGGCCTTGCTGTCCTTGGCCTTGCTGACCTTGCCATTCTTGCTGGGCTTGCTGTTCTTGCCGCCGGCAGGCTGGCTTGTACCCGACTGCTGCTGCGAGAGCGAGATGAACTGCTTGACCGAGCCGGGGCTCAGATCCCGGGCCGCGATGCGGCCCTGCGGGTCGATCAGGAAGGTCGAGGGGATCAGCTGCACGCCCCAGGCGTTGGCGATATTGTCCGTTCCGCCGTCGGCGTCATAGATGATCGGATAGCCGATCCGGGCCTTGGAAACTGTCTTCTTGAGGTTGCCGTAGGTCTGCTCAGTATCCAGGGAGACGCCGATGACGCTGAAGTCGTCGCGCTCCTCCATGTCCCGGCTGACCTTGACGACGTTGGGCAGCTCTTTCATGCAGGGGCCGCACCAGGTAGCCCAGAAGTCGACATAGACCCACTTGCCCCGCATGCTGTCCAGCGAGACCGGCACGCCGCTGATATCGAGGCCATAAAGCTCAGGGGCCATGGCTCCGAGGTCCGAGCGCATGTCGAGCGCCGCACGGACCTCCGGGTTGATCTCTGCAGAGTTTGAATCGAGCTGCGCGGACGCGACTGCAGCGTTAAGCAGCAGCACGACGGCCGACAGCGCAGGTAGCGCCCAGCGTAACATTGAAATCTCTATCCCTCCAGGAGCCCACAGGCGGCGACAGGCTGCCCGTGCCCGCCGATTATAGCGGACGGCAATCATCCAGCGACTGTTTAGATTCGCAGTCCCGGGGCTCTGAGTTAAACCGGACTCAGATGAGCAAGGGCCTGGCTCATGCAGATGAACTGCGGCTGGACAGGGGCCTGCTAAAGGGGCCGCCAGCGGCTGCAGGTTGCGGCCAGCAGTCGCACTGCAGAGTCGTAGACCTGCTGGGCCGGGATGGTGTGGAGGCAGCAGCGGTTCTGCAGCTGGCTGCCAAAGCGCGCGTCGCAGCGGCTGCAGATGCTCTCTGAGCGAACCACTGCGGAATTGGCATACTGGAAGGGGCCGCAGCGCGCCGGATCAGTCGGGCCAAAGAGGACCACGACCGGCCGGCCGCGGCCGACGGCCAGATGCACGGGCCCGCTGTCAGGCCCGATGAACAGGTCAGCCTTGTCCAGCACCCAGGTCAGCTCTTCAATGGTCGTCTGACCCACCAGATCGACCACCGTATTGTTGTAGCTGTAAACGCCTTCGTACTGCTCGCGTTCTCCGGGGCTGCCAAGGAAGACGAAGTCCACCGAGTTGACCGGGAACATGTTCAGCAGCTTGTTGAAGCTCTCCAGCGGCCAGCGTTTGTACTCCACCGTGGCGCCGACGCTGACTGCCACGATTGGCCGCGAACGGCCAAAGTTCGGCCCGAGCTTCTCCTTAAGCCAGACCTTGGCCCGGTCTTCGTCGATGTAAACCTTTTCGGAGTAGTCCCTGACCTCCAGCCCATAGCGCTGCAACAGAAAGGCCTTCTCCTCAATCAGGTGCTCACGCATGTCCGGCCGCGCAAAGCTGCGGGTCAGCAGCGGCCCGCGCAGCTCGCTGCGGTACCCCACCCGCTCCTTGACCCCGCCAAGCAGCGCCATCAGCGCCGAGCCGAAACTGTTGTGAAAGATAAAGCCAAGGTCGAAGCTGCCGGCCTTCAGTTGCTGGACCGAGGCGCTAAAGCTGGCCAGATTGAAGTCGCCCTTGGAACGGTCGTAGGGTATGAGCTCATTTACAGCGGGGTCCCATCGATACGACGAGATCGAGGCGGGCTGCCCCAGGACCGCCAGATGAGCCCCCGGCCACGCGCTGCGGACAGCCCGCACACAGGGGCTGAGCATTACCAGATCGCCAATCATGGACCAGTCCATGATGACAATGCGCTGTGGGTCACGGCTTGCCAAGGCGAGCCATTATAGTTATTTCGCCGCTCCCCCCAAGGTACTGCCCAGCCCCCGCCTGCAGGCATGGTGAAAAGACCAACGGGCCGCTTCTTCCTGCGCCCGGCACTTTTGCCCCGCTGGCAGCCCATGCATTGGCCGCCGCGCCAAACTAATCAGCGAGTGACCACAAGGTCTGGCGCCAGCCGATGGCTGAAATCGCCGCGAATGTTCTTTCACAGGTCTGGATGAAGTTGACTCCATAGCCCATACTCTCCGCAACCTCGATGCGCCTGGCGTTGAACGCCTCAAGCCGCTCGGGATCAGGGTTGCGGCGGCAGGCCAGCTTGGCAATCTCCCACTCCAGCCACCAGATCAGCTCATGCCCCGCCAGGTCATTCTCCTCAGTCTTATCCTGTTGCCGCGGATCCAGGCTCAGCCCATGCCCAGCCCTGAATTCGTCCAGCACATCTGCCCACTGTTCGGAGGGCAGATAGCGCAGGGCCACCTTTAGAATCGCCAGGCTTGACCAGCCGTGGTCCTGCAGCACCTCTGGGAGCTCTTCACGCTGGAAGTCGATACTGGCCAGATAGCCGGGAACGTAGGCTGCTACCTGGCGATACTCCGCTACGATCTGACGCGGGGTAAGGACGCGATCCCTGGCCGCCACGTTGTCCAGCCACTTGGCCTCGGCCAGCAGCGACAGGCAGCGCAGCTGCATCTCGCAATCGACCGCGCTGACCACACCAAGGCGGGCCCGGCGCAGCTCGGCTTCGCTGAGCAGGCTGCGGACCAGTTCTACCTGCTCATAGACCTCTTCGTGCTGCAGCCGCGACAGCGCACCATAGGCAGTCAGCAGGGCGAAGCTGCAGAGGCCCTTGTCATAGGCGCTGGCCAGCGGTTCCTGCTGGCAGAAGGCCTCGCTCCACTCCAGCAGCTCTTGAAGCTGGGCCACCTGGTCATAGCGATCCCGGTTGCAGCAGCCGATGGCTTCCCGCGTCAATGCTGACACCAGCCCTTCGTAAGTCGCGGCGTCCTTGAGCGGCTCCGGCCGCCGCACATCCTCAACTCCATAGGCTGTCTGCCGCGTCCACCAGCCCTGGGGCCGGCCAAGAAACTCAAGAGGGCTGGGTAACTTGTGCGGGCTTGCAACTGCCATTACTTACCCCCTGCCCCACTGGAGGCCCGTTCCATGATCACCGCTTCTACGCTGCCCTGACTATCTTCCAGGGACGCACCTGCCATCTCGCTCAGGATTTGCCGTGAGCGGCTGCGCAGCCGCAGGCGCGCCTCGTTGACTGCGTAGTTAGTTTCGTCGGCACTTCGCGTGCCCTGAAGCCCGACCTGCGGGGCGACCGGCACAGCTGTTTCCGCCGCCTTTGCAGGTGGCTCATTCACGTCCGCTGAGCCGCTCAACAGAGCATCTGCCAGATCCGGCGCCAGCAGGCGTCCAGCCAGCCGCAGGCCAGCGCGGTAGATAGCCTCTTCCAGCTCGCCTACGAACTCTGCCGCCCCGGAAGTCCTGCCGCCACGATCGGCGGCCTCTATTCCAAGCTGGGCGTCAACGCTCTGCCCGAGTTTTGCCATGGCCCAGAGCGCCAGATCCGCCGGCAGCGGGCTGCGGCCCTCCACCACACGGTACAGCGTGGCTCGGCTAAGTTCAAAGCCATCGGCCAGAAGAGCCCCATGCAGGGCCGGAATGCGCCAGTTGCGCTCATCCATCAGCCTGACGAGGCTTGTGCTCGCAATATTCAGATATTTCGACTGACTCACGAGACGATGATATCACGCTGTCTCATTTATGTCAAGTAGTATTGTCGTTGTGCTTGGTTCTGTATCACTTTTGAGTTATCTTCCTCGATTATGGACATTCAGAGCCCGAGAATCGCAGGCGTACCAGCTTTCCCCAAGCTTTTTCTTCTCAGCGTCGGTCAGGGGATAAGATAGGCGCGCCGATATCTAGGCATCCGCCCATTGGGCACGAGGTTCAAGAATGAGCGCCAAAAGACTGACCATACCCCTCGACATTGCCGACATCAACCTGGCAAATGAGGGCCGACGCCGCACTGAATGGGCGGCCAGCGAGATGCCCGTGCTGGCTAAGCTGAACGAAGAGTTCAAGAAGAGCAAGCCGCTCAAGGGCCAGCGCATCGCCGCCTGCCTGCACGTCACCACAGAGACTGCCAACCTGATGCTGGCGCTGAAAGCCGGTGGCGCCGATATCCGGCTGTGCGGCAGCAACCCTCTGAGCACCCAGGATGACGTGGCCGCCCACCTGGTCCGTGACCACGGTATCTCGACCTTCGCCACCTACGGTGCCAACCGCATCAAGTATTACGAACAGATCAACGCCACCCTGGACTTTAAGCCGACCATCACAATGGATGACGGCTGTGACCTGGTCCACACGCTGCATACTGACCGCCGCGAGCTGTTGCCCGGGATCATCGGCGGGACCGAGGAGACTACTACCGGCGTGATCCGCCTGCGCGCCATGGCCGCGGATGGTGCACTCGCCTATCCCATCATTGCAGTCAATGACGCTGACACAAAGCACCTCTTTGACAACCGCTACGGCACGGGCCAGAGCACAATCGACGGTATCCTGCGCGCAACAAACCTTTTGCTGGCTGGCCGGACTGTCGTGGTGGCCGGCTACGGCTGGTGCGGGCGCGGCGTCGCCATGCGTGCCCGGGGTATGGGAGCCATCGTTGTTGTCACCGAGATTGATCCCATCAAAGCCCTTGAGGCTGCTCTGGACGGCTTCCAGGTCATGCCAATGAGCAAGGCCGCCCCGATCGGAGATCTCTTCATCACCCTGACAGGTAACATCAATGTTGTTGATGTTTCCCATATGCTGAAGATGAAGGATGGAGCCATCGTCTGTAACAGTGGACACTTTGATGTGGAGATTAACGTCGGCGGACTCGGAGCGGCAGCCAGGAAGGCCAATGCTTCACGTGAGAACGTGGTCGAGTACGTCATGCCAAGCGGACGCAAGGTGCGCCTGCTGGCCGAAGGCCGGCTGGTTAACCTGGCAGCGGCTGAGGGGCATCCGGCGGCAGTAATGGATATGAGCTTCGCCAATCAGGCGCTTTCAGCCCAGTACATGGCTGCTAATCACCGCAAGCTGGCTAAGGGTGTCTACAGTGTGCCAAGGGAGCAGGACGAACGGGTCGCCCGGCTTAAACTTGCCACCCTGGGACTGAGCATTGACAAGTTAACCGCTGAACAGAAGAAGTACCTCTCAAGCTATAGCCACGGAACTTAGGCTGCCTTAGCAGGCGTGTTTAGCGTGATCGCGGTTGAGGCCGATGAGTAAGAAGTACTTCCCTGCGGTTTTGCCTGTATGATTGCAGATGTACCGTCTACCGTAAGGTAAGGCTTGAAGCGAGGCGAAGAGTGAAATACATCGCGATGGCGCTGGCCGTTTGGCTGGCTCTGACCGTCTGCAGCCTGGCTGCTGAGCTCAAGGGCGTTGAGGCCTTCCCTCTTGACCAGCTAAAACCAGGTCTGAAAGGTGTGGGTCACACGGTGATCCGCGGCACCAAGGTTGAGACCTTTGATGTCGAGATCCTTGAACTGGTCCCTGACGGCGGCTTTGATGGCGGCCCGATGGTCCTGGCCAAGTTCAGCGGTCCCGTAGTTGAGCAGTCCAAGGGAATCGCCGCTGGCTATTCCGGCAGCCCGGTTTATATCGGTAACAAGCTGCTCGGTGCCGTCAGTATGGCTATTCCATATACCGATACGCACGTCGGCGGCATCACCCCGATCGGACAGATGCTGGCCGCCATGCCAAGCGGTGCTGAACCGGATTACTCCCATAACTCAGTTCTCCCGAGCACCGAGCACAGCGGCACGCCGATCGATGAAGACGGCAACCCGATTGATGAGCGCGGTGAAAAGATCAGCTATCTGCGTGATTCCGCGAAGGCGCTGGCCTTTAATGACCGCATGAAGGCGGAAGGCATTGAGCGCTATGCCGCCGTACCCTGCACCACTCCGATACTCTACAGCGGTGTTTCTCCGCAGATCATGGCCAAGTATCAGCCTGAGCTGCAGAAGCTGTTGGGGCCGAATTTCACCTTTGCCCCGGCCCCTGCCGGTGCCGCTGGCGATACCGGCCTGCTGCAGCTTCAGGACGAACTCCAGGCGGCTGGCGGCGGCAAGACACCCGGACTGCTGTTTGCTCCCAAGACTTCCGAGCCGGCGCTGAAGGGCGGTGATGCTGTCGCCGTTTCGCTGATGCAGGGCGACATCGAGCTGAATGCCATTGGCACTGTGACCTACAGCGACGCTGACGGACGCGTGCTGATCTTCGGCCACCCGATGCTTGGCAGCGGCAGCACCAACCTGCCCATGGGTAAAGGCTATGTGGTCTGGACCTTTACCAGCATCGAGCGCGCATTCAAGCAGGGTGTGCGCCTTGATACCCTTGGCACCCTGACTCAGGACCGTCTCGCGGCCTGTGGCGGCAGCCTGAACCAGCAGCCTGACCTGATCCCCTTCAAGATTAAGATCAAGGATGTGGATAAGGGTACTGAGCGCGTGATGAACGTCTCGGTTATCCGCCACCCTGACTACACTCCGATGTTGATGGCCATGGCCCTCAGCCAGGCCGCTGGCAAGGTGCTGGACCGCCAGAGCGGCGGCACACTGAAGATGAGCTACCACATTGAAGGTGTCGGACTCAAGGAGCCGCTGCGCCGGGTGAACTATTACAGTGACGACATGGATGTGGTCAGCCAGGGCGCCTACGAGCTGGTGCCGATCACCAACCTGCTGACCACCAACATCTACCGCGATGTGAAGCTCAGCAAGGTTGAAGTGCTTCTTGAGATCACCCGCAACCGAATCAACGCCTCCATCGATGACGCTGAGATTGTCTGGGACAAAAACAAGCCTGCCGAGAACCCGGTCAATCCGGATATGCACCAGATCGTGCCAGAGCAAGCTACTCCGACCCAACCGGCGCAGCCCACTCAGCCAAGCGTGGGCCAGGATATGCCGGCGGCCAAGCTTCCTCTCAATCAGATTTCTAGCCAGCTCCCACAGATCTATGGCGGTGTGCCCCTGCAGCAGCAGGATCCGAACCAGCCCAGCCCGAACCAGCAGCAGACCACAACACCGCCGCCGGTAATCATGGGGCCGGGGATGATCGCACCGACGGCGAACATTCCAACCTTTGCCCCCGGCGACACCATCCGTGTGCGGGTACGCCTGCAGCCCTTCCGCACGGAGGCGATTTTCCGCGAGTTCAGCATCAAGGTTCCTGATGACTTCCCCAGCGGCTCTACGATGATCCTTGTCCATGGTGGCGGCGATCTGATCTCGATGTCCGACGTCAATGGCAAGGGCCGCAACCTCTATGGCATGGGCCCGATTATTGAAGTCAAGGACCACGATCTGGATTCCATCCTGGACCAGATCCTCGAATGGCCGCTTAACAACGAGCTGCTCGTGACCCTCGCCCGCCCCTTTGATCCGGCAGCGCCGCAAGAGCTTGGAGCGGCAGATGACAATAAGGAAAAGCCGGACGACAAGATTGATGCCAAGTACCAGATGGAGTACGTTATCTACAACGGCTTCATGCTGCCGGTCAACATCCAGACGAAGGCCGACCAGGCGATGGCGGCCACGCTGGCAGCGGGAGCACCGACCGATGGCTCGGCGCCGACAACTCCGGTCAGTGATCCCTCCGCCCAGCCCGGAACAGCTCCCGAAACCAGTGGTGATGAAGAGTACTTCAACACCAGCGTAGAGCTTCACGAGAGCGTCCGTCGCCCGGTGGACAAGCTCCGAGTCATCCCTGGCGGTGGCAAGCTGTAAAGCTGCCGCAAGATGCTCAGATAACGAACAGGGGGCCATGGCCCCCTGTTTTTTTTTGTTCAGGTCATCGGAGACCCGTCATTATCTTTGACGGCCGCCCGCGGATCAGGTCGCGCTGGGCTCACCGGCCTTGCGAAAACCGATACCCGGACGCTTGAGCGTCTGCTGGTCAAACTCGTTATAGCGGCGCACCAGCTTTTCCCACTCCTGCAGATCCGGCGGAGTGCTTGCCAGGGCTGACTTGAGGTCCGCCATGTTGATGGCACGTTCCTCGCCGCCCTCAATGGCGCTGCGCCACGGGATGGTAGCCGCGTTTTCAACGACCTGCCGAATCGCGTCTGCGCTGTAGTTCACCGAGTTTTGCGCCAACCAGGACCAATCAATGTCTTCGCTGACGAAAGGACGGGCATTGAGGTAGATCTTGAAGATCTCGGCGCGCTCAGTGGGGCCCGGCGGCGGCACAAACACCAGCCGGCCAAGCCGTCCCGGTCGGCGCAGCGCGAAGTCAACGTCCCAGGGTGCGTTGGTGGCCCCAAGAACCATGACTTTGTCGTTATCACTGGTCAGGCCATCGAGCTCGATCAATAGTTGGCTGATCAACTTCTTTTCCCAGCCACTCTGCATACTGCTGCGACTACCGCCGATGGCATCTACTTCATCCAGGAAGACAATGCTCGGTGCACGCTTGCGCGCGGTGGCAAAGATCATGCTGACAGCCTTCTCCGAGTTGCCAACCCACTTGTCCAGCACTGAGGCCAGGTTCACGTTGATAAAAGACACCTGGCACTCGCCGGCCGCGGCGCGGGCCAGCATGGTCTTGCCGCAGCCCGGAGGTCCGAAGAAGAGGATGCCGCCACCGGCGCGCTTGCCATAGCGGCTGCTGATCTCCGGGTACTTCAGGGGATACTCGATTGTCTCGCGGATCGCCTGCTTTACTTTATCCAAGCCGCCGATGTCGCTGAAGCGTACATCAGGAATCTTGGCGTCGCCGAGCACGGCATCCTCGTCACCACGGCCGAAGGCCGTGTAGATGTCGTCCTCCATGCCATAGCTCTGGCGGTGCAGCATCAGACTGTGACGCAGCTGCCGCGCTTCGGGGTTACCCGGCTGAAGCTCCAGCACTTTCTCTGCGTCCTTGATCGCCTCGTCGAAGTAGTCGAGGTTCTCATTTACTTTGGCCCGCTGCAGGTACAGCTCAGGATTGGTCGGCTCAAGCTGGACCAGACGGTCGAGCACTTTGAGCGCCTCAATGTTACGGTTGAGCTGGAACAGCGCCTCCGAATGCTTCTTAAGCGCCATCGGGTCATCGGGGTATTCGTCGAGGAATGTCTCGATGTCCTCGAGACCTGCCTCATAGTCTTCCATCTTGAAACAGGCCTCGGCCCGGTCCAGCAGGTAGTCGTGCTGGTCCGGGAACTGCTCGATAAGTCGTTCATAATCGCCACGAGCCCGGCCGGCATCACCCTTGATCAGGGTGTAGTCAGCCCGCAGCTCGCGCAGAGGGCCACTGAAGGGATAGAAGAACAGGCCAAGCGTGGCCAGTTCCACCAGTGCGTCTTCCTCATTTTGGTGCTCAAGGCGTCGCGAGACCCTCAGGAAGAGCTCCGGGGAAAACAGCGCCTGGCTGTTGGCTGGCAGGAACATCTTCAGCAGAATCTCAAGCGGCTCCTGGAGCTGCTTTACCACATCTTCCTTTCGCAGGGTCTCCAGCGCCATCCGGAAGAGTTTCAGTGCATAACTCCAGTTGTGCTCGCGACTGGTCAGACGGAGGATGGCCTCGAGTACGGGCGTGATCCTTGCCGGGACTTCCGAGCGCGGGTTGAGCACATAACGCTCTACCGACAGCAGCAGCTGGCGGCGTTCGGCGGCAGTCAGATCGGCGATTTGTGACAGCTGGCTGAGCAGCTCCACCTTACTCTCGGCGGTCGAGAGTTTCAGGCGCAGCAGATCCTGCTCAAACTCACGGCGCCGGCGCAGCGGCGTCTGAGGCAGCTGATTGCTAGTAGGACTCTGGTCCCCGCGGGGAGAGGGGCTTTCGCGTAGTTCATGCATCTGCAGCCAGATTATACCTGCGGCAGCCCGGGAAAAGCCTTTCTGGAAAAGCCGCCATCAGCTGTTTAACCGCGCCGCCAAATGGGCATAACGCCCGGAATGAGCAGTATCAATCAGAGTGTCCTCAGACTGAGCCGGAGCGCCAATGACTTTCCGGCGCAACCTTTTCCAGCCGGCAGTGGTCTTAGGCGGTGGGGAAACATGCCTGACAAGTACTTCCACGGAAACTTGAGGAACTGGACCGCTGAGCAGGGCGGTTCGGGGGATACTTTACAGTCCGCACAAGTATCAGCGAGTACCGGGACTCGACAGCTTATGGTCTGGCTGGCACTCCTGGTAGGAATCGTCTGCATTCTTATGGTGGCCGGTTTTGACGTTGGTCAGGTGGCCGCTAATGCAAGAGATCACGCAGACCGCGTGACACTCGCCGACCTCTAGTTGCAAGTTCCTATTCAGATTCAGATTGATTTGTGTACAACTATTGCGCCTTCGCTGATAGGTTAAATTAATGTAAGAAGTGAATTCTTTCAGCCAGAGCTGAGACTAAGCGTTACATTTATCTTAAAATGGTTGAGCCACTTGGGCAAGCCCATGCTCCAAGTGCAAGTGAAGTAACAGTCCCTGGTTCAAGAGGAAACGCGTGCCCAAAGCCACCAAGATGCAGGAACTCGTAGTACTGGGTCTTCTCAATGAGAAGCCGCGCTACGGATATGAGATAAAGATGATTATCGATAACGTGATGAGCCACGTGATCGATGTCTCGTCGGGTTCACTTTATTACGCGCTCAAGAAACTGCGGGAACAGGGACTGGTCAAAGAGACCGCAGTTGAAAAGGTTGGTCGCCGGCCGGAGCGCTCCATCTATGAGATCACAGAGCTCGGGCAGAAGACCTTCGCTGAGGATCTGCCTGAATTGATCTTCCCGCAGGCGCGTCCATTCTTTCCCCTGGATCTGGCTATGTACTTCCTGCCCTTCATCACACCCAAAGAGCAGCTGCGACGGGTGCGCATGAGGCTGGCCTATATCGCCCTGATGCTTGAATACAGCACAGAGATCGAGGAGCGCTTTGGATCCTCGGCCCCGGCCCACCATGTAAAGGTCATAATGCACCAGCGCCAGTATCTGTTCATGGAACGGGATTATCTGAGCGGGATGGCGCAGGACCTCGAGAAGGAAGCCAGCTATGATCTGACCGCCGCAGATATGCAGGAGGTCGCCATCGCCGCAAAGAACTACAAGGCGCGAGTCAAATATGAGGTTGTGGTAACGCCGGCGTAATCACGCCTGCCACGGCGGCGGTTAGAATCCTGCGTGCCTGACTGGTCCAATCTTGCGTCCGAGGAAGTCCTGCTGATCCTGCAACGGGGCGCTGGCGCCGAATGGGACGATGCGGCCAGCGGTTTCCTTGATACACATCAGTTTTCAGATCTGCTTATGCACGCGGATGTCGCAGTCGCGGGGGGCCATCCGGCGTCCCAGTTCCGTCGGGCTGGGATTGGCACCGCACCACCAGTAACGGTCTGGGGCTGCTCGCGAGGGCACCTACCTGAAGGACTAAACAGCGTCAGGGCTATTCGCCAGGCCTGGCGAGCTGGCGGGCAAGCTGGATGGGAGCTGGGCGACATTGTGCTCGGCACAGACTCCTGCTGGCTGGCGGCCTGCCCAAAATCGCCAGTCAGGGGGCTGATCCCGGCGCTGGAAGAATTGACCTCCTCTGAACTCCCCACAGTGCCGTTGGAACGCCTGACTGCAGCCAGTCTGCGGGCAGATGCGGTCATCGCATCGCTGTTCAAGGTCAGTCGTGGCGAAGCCCAGACAGCCATTGAGTATGGCTTTGTGTTCAGAAACTTCCGGCCGCTGACGCAGCGTACCACCCAGCTAAAGCCCGGCGACGAGCTGGTCTATCGTACCAAGGGACGGATTGAGCTCACTGATGTTGAGGAGAATAGCCGCAGCGGCCGAAACTGGGTCAGCTTCCAGCGTTATCCCTGTTAGCTACGGCCCCTGAACTCTATGGTCGGCGGCGGTTCAGCTGGCCAGCATCCCGCGGCTGTAGACGACCACACGATTGCGGCCCGTTTCCTTTGCCTGATACAGCGCCACATCGGCAAAGTGCACAACCTGGTCTACGTTCAGTGCCTGGGTGTAATCGCAGCAGTAAACGCCGCATGAGATAGTGCAGTGGAGCTGATGCTGCTCGAACTCCACCTCGCACTCCGAGACCTTCTGGCGCAGACGCTCGGCGATCAGCTCTCCAACTTCCTGTGTCGTCGCCGGCAGGAGAATCAGAAACTCCTCGCCGCCAATGCGTCCAAACACGTCGCTGCGGCGCAGTGTCGAGCCGATGGCAGACGAGACGCCCTTTAGTATCTTGTCGCCGGCGGCATGGCCGAAGGTGTCGTTGAAGGGCTTGAAGTGGTCGATGTCGAGGTAGACCAGGGTCAGCGGGCTGTCGGCACGCGCACTGCGCGCGAGCTCTTCTTCAAGTCGCCTGAAGCAGAAGCGCCGGTTATAGAGCCCCGTCAGCGGGTCAGTACTGGCCATGTATTCCAGGTCGGTCATTCGCTGCTTGAGCTCGTCCTGCAGGAACTTGATGCGCACGAGGTTGTAGACCTGGGCCATCAGCTGATACTCGCTGGCGGAAAAGTTCAGGCAGGCCAGCGCACCGTAGTACTGCGCCTCCATCATAACCGCGCCGTCGACTTCCTCGTGAAGCACAAAGACGACGGGCACATCCTCGAAGGCAGTGGCCGCTCGTATCTGCACGCAAAGCGAGCTAACCTGCTCTATGCCCTCGGCGCAGATGATGGTCACGTCCACGCGCTGATCATTGGCCTGGGCCACGGCGTCGATCGCACCCTCGGCATGCACAACTTCGTAGTTGTACATGTCCAACAGTGATTGGATCGCGACACCGTCCTTGCCGTTGTCGGCAACTACAAGAATCCTCGGCCGGCCAACCATTCGCTGGTTGTATGGCAGCAGATCTCCGAGGGAAGGACTCACACCGAGCTTATCGGCAGCGGCTGGTCAAACTTGCAGGGCTCAAGGCTGTGTTAGAATCCGCATGTGACCAACAGCGGTGAACAGAGCGAATTTGCCCTATATGAATTCCTCCGCAGCACCGACACACATTCACCCGAAGTCCAGAACGCCCTCGCTTTTGCACGTATCTTTGCCGATCTGGCAAGACGTGTCATAGCGGCCCGCGCGGCGCAGGACGGAGACGAGGTCGTTTATCCCCCGGGGCTGAGTTACTACACCTTGCGCTCCTATATGGATCACGGGGCGGACAGCCTGTCTGATTACCTTTCCCGCATGGCGGGACCAGACTGGCCGGGACAACTTTCATATCTGCTGGCTGACCTGGCCCAGTGGCTCGCGGGGCTTTATGACCCAGCGCGGCCCGAGACAACATCTTTGCAGGTCTGGGTGGGCGGGCATGGAGCTCAGAACATCCGCCTGTTTGGCTGGCCGACTGCTGGCACTGGCCGACCCGCGGCAACCTTGCCCTACCCCTTTGAGGGTCAAACCCGTATCCCGGTCGAAGATTACCTCAAAGACTGCGCCCCCGACAGCGCCGCCCTGATCTCGCATTATGACGTTCATGGCCTCTCGATGATTGCCCTGACCCTGCGCTACCTGCGCAGTCTTGGCCTTGACGATGCAGCTGGTGCGATGGGATTTGAGTGGACCGGCGATATCGGCAAGCTCTGGAAGCGCGCGGTGCCTAAGACTCTGTCACTGGAAATGGGCATGCAGGCTGTAGTAATGCTGGACTGCTCAGTGCATTCCCGCAAGCCTGCCCATACCCTCCGGGCACTCGGCAAGCTTGAAGAGAACCCGCAGACCCGGCTGATTCTTGTTGACCATCACCCTGACACCTTCCTGCTGGCGCCCCAGCTGCTGCAGCCCGGTCTGGACCTCGTTTTGACTGATGTCTTCTCCTGCGGCCTGAGCCGCGTCTGGGAAAGAACGGAGCTGCAGATCATGGCGCTCGGCGCGCTCAGCGACAAGGTCCCGGAAATCGAGCGGGCCTACCCCACCGAAAGCAATCAGCAGCTGCACGCCGCTGTTGAGAGCTATCACCAGCGTCATCTGTATTTCAGCCCGACACCCAAGGAATTCCGCAGCCGCGGCGAGTATCCGCTGCGGCCTTTGTGGGAGGCGATTGCAGACGGCGCCGAGCTGACACCTGAGCTGGCCGAGCAGACTATCGGCAGCATCCCCGAAGCCGAGGCGCCGCCACCGGCAGTTTATGAAGTGGTAGGCGGAATGCTGGTCGTGACACAGCAACTACAGGTCATGGGCCGCGCCTGGTATGCCCTGCTTGAAGAGTTGATGAAGCAGGAAGATGTGCCCTATGCCCTGGCTGTCCGGCTGCTTGATCGCCGGCGGGCCAACTTCCTGCTGCTGACTCGCTGGCAGCTGACACATGTGCCGCCGGTGCGCTACTTCATTCCCGAGCGCAACCTGCCCCAGATCCTGGGCCATCCCGGGGCGCTTTGGGCGGACATGGATAAGGACCAGGCGCCGCAGTTCCTGCGCGAGGTGCTGGCCGGTGTCAATGCCTACCTTGGCCACGAAATCGACAGCAGCCACGCGATTGACCAGATCCGCCAGAACATACTGGAGGCGGAACCAGTCAGGACAGAAGCCAACAGCATGGACATCCCGGGCTTGCACGAGGATGCAGATGACACAGAGCTCTGATCGATCCGCAAGCGCTTAACTCGAACTTTCGGAGGACCCGATGCGTAGTCTCCTGATTGCAGGTGCAACCCTGGCTCTGGCAGCGAGCCCGGCCCTGGCCGGTACTGCCAGCGAAGTTGAGGCCGTTTCGCTGACTGTCTATAACAGCGATCTGGCGCTTATCCGCGAAACGCGGAGCCTGAGCCTGGACAAGGGCGTACAGACGGTGACGCTGGACAACGTTTCAGGCCAGTTGCGTCCTGAAACCGTCCATCTGAGCTCGGCGACCGGCGATATCTCCGTGCTGGAGCAGAACTTTGACTATGACCTCGTCAGCCGCGACAAGCTGCTGCAGCGCTTCATCGGCAAGACGGTGACCCTGCGTGATGACTACAACAAGACTGAACTGACCGGTAAGCTGCTGTCTGTCAGCAGCGGCATCATTCTTGAGGTGGACGGAAAGGTCTTGCTGGATCCTCCAGGCCGAGTGATCCTTCCGGCCGGCGCCGCAGATTCGCTGTTGCTGCGCCCGACCCTGAGCTGGCAGCTGGCCACGCCGGCCGCCATGCAGACCAAGGCGACCGTTAGCTATCTGTCCGGCGGCCTGTCATGGAATGCGGACTATGTGCTGGTGCTTAATGCTGCGGACAATGCTGGCAGCCTGGAGGGCTGGGTTACGCTGAGCAACTACAGCGGCACGACCTATGAAAACGCCAGCCTGAAGCTTGTCGCCGGCGAGGTCAATCGCGTGCGCGATGAAATGGACTACGCGATGAAGGCCGGGGCCGCCGCGCCCATGGCCGAGGCATCATATGACGAGAGCTTCCAGGAGCAGAGCCTGTTCGAGTACCACCTCTACGACCTGCAGCGCCAGACCACCATTAAGAACAACCAGCAGAAGCAGATCGGCCTGCTCAGCGCGGACGACTTCCCGGTCAAGAAGATCTTCGTCTTCGACGGCGTCAACGGCGGCGATGTGAAGGTCAATGTCGAATTCAACAACGGCGAGGAGCATGGCCTGGGCATGCCGCTGCCGGCCGGCACAGTGCGGGTGATGAAGGCCGACAGCGATGGCGAGCTGCAGTTCATCGGCGAGAACAACATCAAGCACACCCCGCGCAAGGAAGACATCCGCCTGTTCATCGGCAACGCCTTCGACATTAAGGGCGAGGTAACCCAGACGGAATACAAGGATCTTGGCAACGGCTATACCGCCAGCTACAAGGTCAAGCTGAAGAACCGCAAGGAAAAGGAAGCCGTCACAGTGACAGTGCCGGTGGTGGTTTACGGTGAGTGGAAGGTCACGGCGTCCAACCACGACCCGATCGACAAGGACGCCTGGACCAAGGAGTTTATGGTCAACATTCCCGCCGATACCGAGAAGGAGCTGACCTACTCCATCCTGGTGACCTGGAAGTAAGGATGCACCAGCGGACCAAGTTCTTCAGTATGGTTGCAGCAACAGCTTCGCTGGCAGCAGCGTTACTGTGTACGGCGCCCGCAGAGGCCAGCGAGGCCAGCGCGGTCACAGCCGTTTCGCTGACGGTCTACAACGACAACCTGGCGCTTATTCGCGAGTCGCGCAGCCTGAACCTGACCGCCGGCGTGCAGACGGTGACGCTGGCGGACGTGTCGGGACAGCTCCAGCCGGAGACTGTCCACCTCGACGCAGGGATGGACGGCGTCGAGGTGCTGGAGCAGAACTTCGACTACGACCTGGTCAGCCGTGACAAGCTGCTGCAGCGCTTCATTGGCAAGACGATCACCCTCCACGACGACTACAACAAGCGTGACCTGACCGGCACGCTGCTTTCCGTCGCGGGCGGGATCATTCTTGAGGTCAATGGACAGGTGCTGCTGGATCCTCCGGGGCGTATCGTGTTGCCCGCCGGCTCAGCGGACGAGCTGCTGCTCAAGCCGACCCTGTCATGGCAGCTGACCTCACCAGCCGCAGGCTCTGCCCAGGCCACGATCAGCTATCTCTCTGGCGGCCTGTCCTGGAATGCGGACTACGTGATGGTCCTCAGCGCCGACGACAGCCGTGGCAGCCTTGAGGGCTGGGTCACGCTGAGCAACTATAGCGGCACGACCTACACCGACGCCAGCCTGAAACTGGTGGCCGGAGAGGTTAACCGGGTCAGCAAAGACCGCCTGAGGGGAACATACGAACTTGGGTCATTAGCTGCCAATGTCTTACCCAGGGGTGGTGTCCTTCTCAATGAAGAATCTCTGTTTGAGTATCACCTCTACGACCTGCAGCATCAGACCACGATCAGGAACAACCAGCAAAAGCAAATCGGCCTGCTCAGCGCGGACGACTTCCCGGTCAAGAAGATATTCGTCTTTGACGGCGTCAACGGCGGCGATGTGAAGGTCAATGTTGAGTTCAACAACGGCGAGGAGCATGGCCTGGGCATGCCGCTGCCGGCCGGCACAGTTCGCGTGATGAAGGCCGACAGCGAGGGCGAGCTGCAGTTCATCGGCGAGAACAACATCAAGCACACGCCGCGCAAGGAAGACATCCGCCTGTTCATCGGCAACGCCTTCGACATCAAGGGCGAGGTAACCCAGACGGAATACAAGGATATCGGTACCGGCTACATCGCCAGCTACAAGGTCAAGCTGAAGAACCGCAAGGAGAAGGAAGCCGTCACAGTGACAGTCCCGGTGGTGGTTTACGGTGAGTGGAAGGTCACGGCGTCCAACCACGACCCGATCGACAAGGACGCCTGGACCAAGGAGTTTATGGTCAACATCCCCGCCGACAGCGAGAAGGAGCTGACCTACTCCATTCTGGTGACCTGGAAGTAGCGCCAGGCAGATCAGAACTAAGTCCCTTTTGCAGACGTCTTACCGCCTGTGCAGTGCTACACTATCTCTATGCCACTCGCAATCTTTGTCGGCATTGGCACGCAGGAACTGCTGATCATCGCAGGCATCCTGCTGCTCATCTTCGGCGCCACCAAGGTGCCTCAGCTTATGCGCGGCGTTGGCCAGGGTATCCGCGAGTTCAAGGATGCCGTGAAAGACGAGAACCAGACCGCCGTGGATAAGAAGCCCGAAACCAACGGCAGCGCTGACAAGCCGGCCTAAAGCGGCTTTTCAGCTGGCTCAGCGGAAAACGACCTGGATTTTCCTGCAGACCCTTGACACCCATCCGGGCTCGCGTTAAAATTACCGTCCTGGTGTTAATAGCGCGAGGGGTACACCCGGTCCCATCCCGAACCCGGCAGTTAAGCCTCGCAGCGCCGATGATACTGAAGGGGCAACTCTTTGGGAAAGTAGGACAACGCCAGGATTTTTTTTTGACCAAAAAAGAAGGGCGGCCACGGCCGCCCTTTTGCTTTGTCGGTTGGAACACCTGTCTGGCGCACGCGTACCCTACCGGGGCAGCATGGCTTTGAAGTCCTCGCGCTCACGCAGGCTGGTCAGATCAGTGTCTCCCGGCAAGAGCTTGCGGTAGGTCCCGTCTTTATCCAGACCTAGGCACAGCTTCAACTCGGCCATGGCCTCGTCTGCCCTGCCGCTGCGCGCCAGCCCGCAGGCCAGGTTGTAGTGATGACCAGGGTCCTCGGGCTGCAGTTGCACCAGCTGACCGAACAGTTCCACCGCGCCGGCCATATTGCCGTTGTTGAGCAGGTTATAGGCCTGGTTGCTCAGTGCCCAGGGACGGGCCAGATTGACCAGTCGTGCAAGTTCTTCGAAGGGATCGGCAGCATCGTCCACGCGCAGGTCGTACTTCACATCGCTATAGCCACCGTAACCTGCACCGGCCTGGCAAACCTTCAGCGCGCTGCTTTGCATGCCGCGGCTGTCGCCGCCTTTAGACTGGCCGGCAAGCAGTGCACCAAGCAGTAGTCCCGCCAGGTCCCTGCCATCATTCACAGCCGTCCGCTGCGCCGCGGTGAGTTCCAGCCCCTGCACGCTGTCCGGCGCGACCATCGCCGCAGCCATTGCATCAACGACATCGTGGCCGGTGAGGATGTTGCCCTGGCAGGCGAAAACAATGCCGCTCGGAGTTACCCCGGTCCGGCCTCCGGCCCAGGCCATGCATTTGCTGCCGCTGTAGCTCTGCGCCAGATCAGACGGTGAAGGCATGGCCAGACCTGCTGCGGCTCCAGCCTCCTGAGCGAGCAGCTCCAATACGCGCGGGTTTGCGGCCACCACGCCGATCTGGCGTGAGGCGGCATCTTTGTCATTGGCGATAGTCAGCTTGAGGGCGTCTTCTGCTGAGAAGCCCTGCTCCATCAGGTCCAGAATCCTTGGACCGAAAGTCGGGTTGCCAAAGGCCTGGCTTGCCACCGCCCCTACCCCGGCTCTGCACCAGGGAACGACGACGCCCACGCCAAAGAAGCGGCTTTGCACAGCGACGCCGACTTCTCCCGTTGCCGGGTCAAAAGCGCAGACTGAGAAGGTGGCGATGTTGATCGGTTTCTGCGGCGCTGCGGCGCGGCCCGGCCGTATGCCGAGTACAAGAGCCGCCAGTATGGATATCGCGAGGCATCGAGCAAGCTGCATCAACATCGTTTCCTCCAGAGTCTGTCATCATCAGGTCTGCACGAGCCCTGATTGTAAGACAAAGGCCGCCCGGCTCCCTTAAGAGAGAACCAGGCGGCCTGACGGGAACAATTTTTGCGGAACTAGTTCGCAGGAACCTGGGCGGTACCGTCGAAGTAGCTCTGATAGATCGGCCAGGAGTAGTTGGCAACCTTGCGGCCCAGATCAAGCGCAGCGATGTTGTCCGACTGGGTGTGGAAGCCGCCCATCACGCGTGAGATACCGGCCATCTCGGCCGTAGCGGTAAAGGTCGGCAGCTCGAGCAGGACCGGCTCGTCCATCGGCTCATGGGTGATGGAGCCCGGAACGCGCGGGGCGCAGAAGCCAAACCAGTCACTGCCTGAGAAGAGCTTCAGGATTGTTGAGGCGCCGGCGCTGACTGTGCTGTGTCCCGAAGGATAGGACGGGAAGGGCGGGCAAACGAAGTAGTCCGGGGAGTAGTTCTTCCACTCTTCAGCGGGAACCATGCCCACGCCCTTGCCATAGCCCAGCCAGTCGGGGAGCATCTTGCCCTTGTAGTAGTACTTCACCAGGGCCTGAGGACGCGGGCTGTCATAGACATACTTGGCTTCCCAGCAGGCCACGAAGGTGTCGTGGCATACAGCGCCGACAGCGAAGAAGAGCTTGACGTCCTGATCCAGGTTGTAATGGTCGCGGCGCGACAGGTCCTGGGCAAAACGCAGCCAATGGCCGGACTGGCCGGTTGAACGCGGACCGTCACGCATGAACTCGACAATGGCCTTCTGCATCGGGGTCATAGTCGCGGTATAGCGGATAACTTCGTCTACCTCAGCCTTCAGCTGCGGGCTGTCCAGTCCGGGAGGAGGTCCCGGACGGAACTGATCACCGCTCTTAAGCGCCACAGTCTTGACATGGCCCCACTGCGGGGTCAAACCACCCGGAGCAATGCGGGTGCCATCAAGCAGTGTAAACCACTTCGGCATCCAGTGACTTGGATCCTTGCACTCATCTGCTGTGTTCTTACAGACATAGCCGGTCCAGTCGGAATAGGGCTTGCCGTTGCTGCCCTGCATATCGCCGGCCTGGTTCGCGCCGTCATTGCGATGCGCCGCAACCACAGCTTCAGCCGCGGCATTGCCGATACCGGCAGGTGTGGAAGTATCTGTCGAATCGTTGGCGGGGTCGTAGCCCATCGCCTGAAGTTCCTGATTAATCAGGGCCTGCAATTCAGGCTGCGGAAAGACGTAGAGCATCGCATGATGCGCAGCGTAGGAGATAGCTTCCTGCTTGTTTGCGTCATTTCGTTCTGCCGCGGGCCGCCGAAGCGTGCCACCCAGGACCGTGCCGACAGCCTTTTCGTCATACGCGGCCCAGGCCTCGTACATGGCGCTGGTGACAATCATCATCTGCCTGGCGATGATGGTGGGACGTGCCAGCTTGGTGACCTTCTCAACATCCGTGGCGGTGACCTCTTCCAGAATGTCGATCCACTTGTAAGCTGCCGTCGCCTCTTTGTAGTCCGGATAAATAGCGGAACCGTCGCGCGTCGCGGCCATATAGTGCATCCGCGAGGGATCCATCTCCATCTGGCTCAGAGGCGAATGCTCAAAGCCAACTATGTTCGAAGCCGCAGCGGCCTCCTCGGCTCGCGCGTTTGGCGTGTTACCGGCCACAATGACCAGTAACAGGAATATCAAGACCCACGGTCCCCAGGTGAACAACCTCATTGCTTTCCCCTTTACAGTCTGAAGGTTTTGAAGAAGGGCACCCGTTTGCCGGAACCGCAGCTACCACTGCAACGGGTCCACACGGCAGAATAACACTCCGCGGGCAGAAAATCCAGTAAACCGAACAGTTAATCTCACGCTTTTTTCAATACTAAAACCGTGAAAGTTTTAACATTGCCGAGTTGAAAATTGAGTGTTGACAGGAGGCATGCACCTGTCTTGTTGTAGGAATTCTGAATCGGTATGCAGGTAATGGTGCCGAAGGGGGGACTCGAACCCCCACGCCCTTGCGAGCACTAGGTCCTGAACCTAGCGTGTCTGCCATTCCACCACTTCGGCGAGGGGAAATACTATACCCGGCTTGAGCGGCTTTTGCAAGTACAAGTTTGGCTGTCGCCCGCAGGTACTGTTAAGTCTCTTTGAAACCAGCCTCCTGGACCTTGCCAGTTTGACCGCCGGTCCTACAATAGAAGCATGGAATCGGCCTATCTTGATGCAGCCAGTCGCGCTGTGACCACAACCCTCGCTCTGGCAACACCGGTGCTGCTGGTGTCCCTGGTGCTTGGAGTGCTTGTAGGAATCATGCAGGCAGTTACCAGCGTGCAGGAACAGACCCTGAGCTTCGTACCCAAGATCTTCGCCGTTGCCGCGGTGTTAATCCTCCTGGCACCCTGGATGCAGCGCATGATGGACACCTTTGCCCGCGGAATCTTTGGCGACCTCAGCAGCTTCATCAACTAGCGCCATGTTCCGGCGCTAGAGGTAGGGTGTGTCAACGACCGTGTCCTGCATCATGTCCGAACCTGGTTCTGCTACGGCACAGTTGTTCATAACCGTCTTCACACCGGGAACGGCGCTGGCAACCTCACTGATCGCGACCTTGTCCTCTTCTTTAAGAATCTCGCCCGTAATCAGCACTACGCCATTGTCCTGCAGACTGACTTCGTAGGTGTACTGGCTGGTACGCGGATCGTCCTTAAGCGCCTTAAGCACGGCGCCTTCCAGTTTGCCCTTGGCCATCAAATCGCAGCCACCAAGGGCGGCCAGCGCGAGCAGCGCGATCAGCAATGCAACAGCAATACGCATAGGCAGATTATAGCTCTGCCAGCTAAAGACCAATCGGGGCTGGGACATCATCGTCCGGTTCAAAGCCGCGGCTGGTGGAAAAGGCAGTCAGAGCATAACTGGCCGCAGCTCCGGCGCGTCGCAACGCCCGTGAGCAGGCCAGCATGGTCGAGCCGGTGGTCATAACATCATCCACCACAATGAAGCAGCCGCCGCGCACCTGGTCGCGAAGGCTCTCCGGCACGCTGAAGGCGCCGCGGACATTCTCCTGGCGCTGGTTGAGGCTCTTGCCGACCTGCGTCTCTGTGTCCCGGGTACGCTCCAGCAATTCCGGCCGACAGGGGCACCCTAGTTGCTGCGCGACACGCTGAGCCAGAAAGTCCGCCTGATTGAATCGCCGTTTGCGCAGGCGAGCGGAATACATGGGAACCGGGATTACCGCATTAATGCTCAGTCCCGCCTGGCCATAAAGCGCCATGGCACCCGGGGCCAGCCAGGGCTGCATCTTCTCGGCCAGAACCTGGCCCGCCGCCTGACGGCGCTGGTATTTGAACTCGGCGAGCAGTTTGCGACCCACCTGGTTGTAGACCAGCAGACTACGGGCGCGCTCTACTCCCAGCGTGCGCCCGTGACATTCACCGCAATCCGGGCTGGCATAAGCCGTCTGTCGCCGGCGGCCGCAACGCAGGCAGGCGTTGCCGACAGGCTGCAGCAGGGCGCTGCATTCCTGGCACAGCGCATCTTCACCGAGGCGCTGGCAGAGCAGGCAGCGCGTGGGGATCAGCAGCCGGGCGAACCAGAGCCCAAGTTTGCCAGCGATCCCGCTCATCTCAGTCCGATTCAGGGTCCAGAGACCGGATGCGACGCAATAGCTCTGTCGTCGAGAAGCCTTCGAGCAGTGGCACTAGAACCACCCTGCCCCCACGGGCTTCTACAATCTCCCGGCCCACGACCTGACGCCCGGCATAGTCAGCGCCCTTGACCAGCACGTCAGGCTGCAGCAGTTCGATGAGTTGCAGCGGAGTGTCCTCGTCGAAGATCACAACGGCGTCAACACAGCGCAGTGCTTCCAGCATCTGGCGCCGTTCAGCCTGTCGCAGGATCGGACGATCCGGCCCTTTGCCCTGGCGCTGAACTGATGCATCGCTGTTCAGGCCGACGAGCAGCACATCGCCTTGCGCTCTAGCCGCCTCAAGCTGGCTGAGATGCCCAGGGTGCAACAGGTCAAAAACCCCGTTAGTAAAAACGATTACCTTGCCACTGCCGCGCCAGCTTTCCAGCTGCTGCTGCAGCTCGGGGCTAAGCGCCGCCATGAGCTGAGCCCTCCCCGGCGCTGAGCTGCTGAATCTCCAGGCGCATCTCTTCAGCCGTGACCGCAGCTACACCAAGTTTGCCGACAGCCAGACTGCCGGCCAGGTTGCCAAGCTCGGCTGCTTCAAGCAGAGCCGCACCGGCACCAATCGCCAGTGCAATCGCGGCGACCGTACTGTCTCCGGCACCGGCGACGTCGAAGACTTCCCTAGGATGTCCCGGGACATGCGCATAGCCTTCTCGCGCCAGCACATACAGCCCCCTGGAGCCAGCAGTGATTAGCACTTCCTGAGCACCAGTTGCAGCCTTGACCCGCTGGCAGACCTCAAGCATTGCGTCCTCATCGCGCGCTCTTTCCGCCGAAACCCCGGCAATGCGCAGGGCTTCATCGAGATTAGGCTTTACCACACTGGCCCCGGCAAAGGCAGCCGCGTTCTCAGGCTTCGGATCCACGATCACCGGCACTCCGGCCGCAGCAGCGCTGCTGATGAGCTGCGCGGTTTCGGCGTGATCCACCACCCCTTTGGCGTAGTCACTAACTACAAGAACCTGCAGATCCTTGAGACTGGAAAACAGTCGCTGCATCAGCTCAGTCCGTGCTTCTGCAGCCAGTGGGCCGGTCTCTTCTTCGTCGATTCGCAGCATATGCTGGCTGCGGGCAACTACTCTGGTCTTGACCGTGCTGGGATAGCCCGGCGGCGATACCACGCCGTGAAGGTCGATGGTCTCCAGAAGCAGACGGACTTCAGCGCCCGCCTCGTCCGCTCCCAGAGCGCCAAACAGAGAGCTCTTGCCTCCCAGGCTGACCACATTGCAGGCTACATTGGCCGCGCCGCCGGGCTGGGTGGAACGCCGGCGGATGCGCACGACTGGCACCGGGGCCTCGGGGCTGATGCGCTGGACATCGCCATAGATAAAGCGGTCGACCATCAGATCGCCGAAAACACCCACCCGTACTCCAGCGAAGGCGCTGAGCCGGGCGAGCAGCTGGGCATAGGAGCTCACCGGGCGATTGTAGCAGTTAAGGCCCCGGAGGTCAGGAATCCTGCTCGGCCACATTGGTATCGCCGTTGCGGCGCTTCTCGGCCTCGCGCTCTTCCTCAGCGTCGCGGCGGGTCTTGCGCGCGGATGGCGCTTTCTTTAGCGCCTTCCCCGCCGCCGCGCGATCCTGGCCCGTCTGGTCATCATCACCGCCCAGCACGGCCTTCGCGCTCTCCGGGTCAAGCCGTTCACCTACAGCCGCGTTCGCAGCAGCATCGGCAACTTTCTCGGCATCCCTTGCCGCAGCGGCCTGCTGGGTCGCAGCACGCCGGGCCTCTTCCTTCTCAAGCTGCTCAAGCTTTTCGCGGGTGGCCGAAGCATTGCGGTTGGTCGGGCTGAAAGTCACGCCGCCAGTGTTCTGGAAGACACCTGCCGCCGGGCCGTTGGCACGGTTACCTGCCACGGCGGCGCCGGCGTCCAGCTCATCCTCGGACTTGGGCGTCAAGTCGGGTAGCTCATCGCTTTGGATTCTCCCGTTCACGAGGCCAACGAAAGTGAACACGTCATTTTCTGTGTCCATGTAAATCTGGGCTGCGTAGATATAGCCGTCCACATCCGGCTTGATGACCACGTTCTGGCGCATCAGGAAAAACTTGGCGGTCTCGTCCTGTATCACCTCGCCAGCCTCGACGGTCTGATTCTCTGAGACGATCTTGACGCCATCGCGCATTTCAAGTCGCTTGCGGTCAAAGTTGTAGGTGATCGAACCGGCCTCAGCCGTGAGCGGCTTGAGCAGCGCGGCCTTGAGGTCTTCTGAGACCTGGCCCTCCTTGATCAGCCCGCCCTGGATCAACCAGTTGCCCTCCTGCTGGCTGTAGACAGCGCGCTGAACGTCATCCCCTTCTACATAGAAGTCCTTGGTCTTATCGTTGACTTCTATGTAGGTGCCCTTGATGTTGCGCTTCTCTTGGATAAAGTCGACAGTACGACCGGGACTGGAGTAGAACTGCGCCAGCCCGGACTCTTCGCTGTAAAGCACGCGGTCGGCATTGATCTTGGTCGGCGAGTCGGTCAGCGCCCGGGCTTTCTTTTCATCGTCGCCCTCGACCAGCTTGTTGGCAAAGACCCAGTCATAGTTGGTGATCTCGAGGACCACCGTGCCGCTCATGGCATAGACCTTCGTCTTGTCGTTGTAATCCAGCCGGTCAAGGGTACCGTTAAAGCTGGGGTGGACCAGGCGCACACTCTCCAGCGCGCTGAGCTCCTTCGTCTCCCAGTTGTAATACAGCGTCTTGCAGAAGAGCTCGAACTGCTGCTTGGCGAAGGAGTCGCGGACGCGATCCTTCTTGTCCTTGGTCATGTCGGGCTGACTGGCGTTGGCCTTGGGATTCTTCTTGAACTGCACGAAGCCGCTGGCCTGAAAGCGCTTTTCCTTGAAGTTGATCAACAGGTCGTCGGTGGACAGCTTGTACTGCGGGTCGTCGATGCTGACGTTGCCAAAGAGATGCGCCACCTCGTTGTGCTCATCAATGTCTGCGGTGTCGGCCGAGATCACCACCTTGGAGTAGTAGATCTGCAGTCCGCCCTCAATATGGAACTGTTTGGTTTCCGTGCTGCCGCTGATCGTGCCCGTGGGCACCACTACGCGGGCGAAGTTCTGCCCTACCCCGCGTGAAGGATCGGCGGCGTCCTTGCCGATTTCTTCCTCGGCTGTACCCGGCGGCAGCATCGATTCGCCCAACAGCGTTTCAAATGGCGTGACGGGCGATTCAGGCTGAGCCAGCACCTGGTCAGGCTGGCTGCCGATGCTGCCCGGCTGGTCCTGGGCAAACCCCGGAAGCAGCCGCTGCATTTCCTCTTCTGAGAAGCCGCTGCGCCCGGACTTGGCACCGCGCGGATCGACAGCCCCTTCGGGCCCGGCTTGCGCACCGGGTTTGTCCGGCACAAATCCTGGTCCCGTCGCCGGCGGTTTTGCTGGTCCTGCAGGCTTCTCCGGTCCAGCTGCATCTTCTTCGGCGGCAGCCTCTTCCTCTGCTTTTTTCTTTCCGCCAAAGAATTCCTGGACCTTTTCGAGCGCTCCCGGGGCTATCTTCTCCAGGAGCGAAGGCGCCGCCTTGGATTCGGCCGTGTTCACCGCATCACTGTCGGCGGCGTCAGCCTGCGCGCGCAGCACCCGCCCCTCACTGTCCCGACGCAGGCGCGACTTGGCGTCTGTGCGCGGACCGGCTTTCTCTGATCGACCGCTGGAAGCTGATTCACGACCCTCGCCATTCGTCTCGTTATCCGCTGGCTCAGCATCGCTCGCAGCAGGCACAGCCACGTCAGTGCTGTCGCCATCAGATGAGCTTGAATCCTCCTGCGCCCGTCCCACATAAGCCGGTGCCAGACAGAGCAGCATGAGCAGCAGCAGCAGGCCCCAGCGCGAGGTCTGGTGTACATGCGGCCGCCGGCGACGGACGATAGCCATGCTTATTCGCCCTCCCCTTCGCCACTGCCTTCGTCGGTGTTCTCAGGGTCGTCGCTGGTGATGTCCTCCGGGATTTCAACTCCGTCTTCGCCGAGGTGCAACAGCAGTTCCTGCGGCTTGACCTCGGCCTTCTCAGCATCCGGATCGTCGGGAATAAACAGATCCGCGCTTCCCGGATCGCGCCGAGTGCCACTGTTGATCGGAGGTACGCCAAGGCCGCGGCCCGGAGCCTTAACATCCTCGGGACTTACGGATGCAGCTACAAGGCGGTCCTTGTTTGGATCACGGGTCGGCTCGATCGGCACATCCGGGTCAGCGATCTCGGCAGGCACCGGCTCTTCTCGGGATTCTGCCACGGCGCGGTTGATGTCGTTGGCATACTTGGCCGGCAGGCGGATGGTGGCAGTGGCCCCGCCCTCCAGTTTCATTACGGAATTCTCGTTGTCATAGACCAGCGATGAACCGACCAGGGTCGTTCCATCCTTATCCTTGAACTTGACGTTTTCCTTGGCGGTAAGCCGCTTTATCAGATCCTGATAGACAATGGTGCCGGCCTGGATTTCACGATTGTCCTGGCGCAGCCAGACCGTGCCCGAGGCAATGAAATCGTTGTTGTTGAGGTACATCACGGCCTTGTCGGCGTACATTTCCGAGTAGGCACCGACCAGACGCTGCTGGTCGTGGTCCTTGATGTCCACCAGTCCTTCCTGGAAGAGCCAGTCGCCGCTGCCCTGGGCCATCACAATATTGCCGTCGAGCAACACCATCTTTTCTGCGTACTCCGTGCCGGCATACTGCGGCTCGATCGAACCACCCCAGTAGGTCAGCTTGTCGGCCTCGGCCCGCCGGTCCGCCTGGATCACCGCGGCCCGGCTGTGGCTGATCACGCAGTCGCGGCCCCAGAAGTACTCGATATCTCCGGCCTGAATACGCGTCTCGTATTTGCGCATGGCCTGGACAGCCTTGTCTTCGCCGAACTTCTTCGGCGGGCTGGGCTTGATCACCATGCCGATGTTGCCGTAGCACTCAGCCCACTTGCGGGCAATATGCGCCTCAAGGTGGTTGGTGGCAACGGTCACATCTTCCTTGCTGAACTTCACCTGCTGGGGCGTAGTCTGGTACTGCCCGATATCGATGATCTGGCCCTCGAAATCCTTGACCTTGAAGGCGCGGTCGTAGTAGCGGCTGGTCGCGAGCACGACCTGGTTCTTCTTGTCGTAAATGACCTGCTCGGCGCTGATCACCAGTTTCTCGAAGTCCTCGAGCTTGAGCTCCTTGACATCCGTCAGATCGCGCTCGGTGATGAACTGTGTGTCCTGCAGGCTGGCAACATCGCCACGGACGTTGCCGACAAACTCCATGTAGGTCAGCTCGCGGTCGGCCTGCATGTAGGCAGAACTAAGGCGGTTGCCATCGCGGCTGGTCACCTCAACACCATTAGGGAAGCGGAAGGACGGCGCACGCTTTTCGCGCGAGGCGGGAGTTGCCGCCTCCTTGAAGCGGCGCCACTCAACTCGGGGTGCCTGGACAGCCATGCCGTCGCGGGTTTCGATCTTGAAGCTGTCGGCACCCTTGTAGCCGCCGAAGATGGTGAAGTCCTCTGTGCGGGTGTTGTACTCCACCGTTCCAGCCTCAAAGGTCAGCGAGCTTTCGCCATTCTCGAAGTACTCGGCCTTGGCATCCTTGAAGCTGGCCTGCTCCTGATCCTTGGAGAGCGTGACTGAACTGCCTTCGATCTTCATCGCCAGTTCGCCGTCGTCGTTGATGACGGTCATGGCGATGGGCTTGTCAACGGAAAGATAGACCTCGCTCTCCGGCCGGGCTTTGATCGCGGCAATCTCCTCGTCGGAGCGCTTGAACACATAGCGGATGCCAATATAGGCAGCCACCAGCAGCGCGGTGACGAGCAGATTGCGCAAAAACGCGAGCAGCGGCGCCCAGCGTTGTCGCCGGATTTGCTTGACCTTCCTTTCCATGCCTCCTCGGAGCGCTCTAATTCTATCCCGCGCCATCAGCAGGACGCCGCGACTGCGCGCTGCGTTTAGGGAAGCACAGGAGGCGAAGAGAAATAGGGGTACGAGTTTCGGCCCTGACCGAATGCCAGAAGGACTCGTTTAGGCTTCTGAGTCCTGCAAGAGTCGGCTGGCGAGGGCGTATTCCTCTGCGGAACCCTGGCCACCAAGCATTCTCATAAGCTCCTGAACCCGCTCTTCGCCGCTGACAGGCACTATTCGAACCAGGCTGGACCCGCTGGCGGAGTCTTTGCGCACACTCAGATGCGCGCTGCCGGCCGCGGCGACAACCGGCAGGTGGGTTATTGCCAGCACCTGGCGCCCGGCCGCCATTTCCCGCAGCACTTCGGCCACGCGCCGGGCGGCGTCGGCACCCACGCCGGCTTCGATCTCGTCCAGCAGAACAACACTGCTGCCCAGCCGGCCCGCCAGGGCCGCCTTGAAACCAAGCAGCAGACGCGAGGCCTCGCCGCCTGATGCCACCTGCGCCAGTGGTCGCGCCGGCTCACCGGGGTTAAGCGAGACGAGCAGCTCAATGCTGTCGATACCCGTGGGCCCCGGCTGGTCCAGCTCTTGCTGGTCTACCAGCAGTTCCACGCTGTGGAAGTCGAGCCGGGATAGATATTCCGCACTGCGCGCACACAGCCGGGCCGCAGCCTCGCGGCGGGCGGAGCTTAGCTCCCTTCCCAGTGCAAGTGCTTGGTCCAGCCTCGTTTCAAGCTCTGCCTGCAGGCTCTCCGGCGAAGCGTTGGAGTCCTCCAGCAGGTTCAGGCGTTCCAACTTCGCTTCCAGCAGACCTTGGAGTTCGTCAGCCGTTACCCCATATTTGCGCTCCAGCCGCAGGATCTCGTCGAGCCGGTCGCTGAGTCGCTGCTCTTCCGCCGGCTCATGTTGAATGGCCTGGGCGAAGTGGTGACAGGCGCTGCCCAGCTCACGGACCTCTTCGAGCAGCGAGGCGGCACGCTGCCTCAGCTGCTCAGGTTCCTCACCTTCCTGGGAGCTGCCAAGCAGAGCTTCCAGACTGGCCAGTTCCTTTTCAGCACTGGCTACCAGGTCGTCAGCCCCGCTGCTTTGCTCGTCCCCGGCAAGGAAGCGTGCCGCGCCCTCGGCCGCAGCGATAAGCTGCTGGGCGCTGCGCTGCAGACGCAGGTTATAGCTAACCTCAGCCAGTTCGCCACTTCGAACCGCGGCCTTATCAAGCTCCGCGACCTGGTAACGCAGGAAGTCCAGTTCCTGGGCCACCTGGCCCGCAGACTCCAGCACGGCTGACAGCCTGCGGCGGGCCTCGGACAGGGCCCCATAGCTCTGCTCATATTGCTGACGCAGAGCCGGCAGACCTGCGTCCCCAAAGGCGTCAACCAAGGCCTGATGTGAGCGGGGGTCAAACAGCACCCGGCTTTCAAACTGGCCGGTGAACTCAACCTGCTGCTCGGCAATGTTCGCAAGCTCCTGAACGCGCAGGCTGCTGCCATTAAGTTCCAGCCGGCTGCGACCGCTGGCCGAGAAGCTGCGCAGCAGCTCGTTTATTCCGCTGCGCCAGGGTTCGCCGAGTCTGGCGGCCAACGCAGAACTGAGCTCGAAGCTCAGCCGCACCTCGCACTGACTGGCTCCGACTGCCAGCAAAGATCGATGCGCCCGTCCCCCAAAGGCAAAGGCGAGTGCATCGAACAGAAGCGACTTGCCGGCACCCGAAGGACCACTGATGATGGTCAGCCCGTCGCTGAAGCTCACCTGTGCCAGTCGCAGGAGGGCAAAGTCCCGCAGCTCGATACCAAGCAGGCGCAGTTCGGCGGGCTTTGGCG